>NZ_JBEZKB010000001.1:244829-786612 GCF_040651475.1 Streptomyces sp. NPDC048442 | reverse complement strand
GTTCTTTCATGAGGACGCACCTGGTCTGGGACTGGAACGGCACACTGCTCGACGACATCCGCGCGGTCGTCGGGGCGACCAACGCCGCCTTCGAGGAGATCGGGATCCCGCCGATCACCCTGGAGCGGTATCGCGAGCTGTACTGCATACCGATCCCGCGCTTCTACGAGCGGATGATGGGCCGGCTGCCCACGGAAGCGGAATGGCTGGTGATGGACGGCGCCTTCCACCGGCACTACGTCGCACTGCGTGAGGCCTGCGGGCTGACCGAGGGCGTCGAGGAACTCCTCACGGGATGGGGCGCGGCAGGACGCAGCCAGTCGCTGCTGAGCATGTACGGACACGACGAACTGGTCCCGGTGGTGCGGGGATACGGCATCGAGCGGCACTTCGTGCGGGTCGACGGCAGGACCGGCCCGTCGGGCGGCACCAAAGCGGCGCACATGGTGCGACACCTCGCGGCGCTGGAAGGGGTCGACCCCCGACGGGTGGTGGTGATCGGCGACGCCGTCGACGACGCACTGGCGGCCGCGCACGTCGGAGCGGGCGCGGTGCTGTACACCGGCGGCTCGCACAGCCGGGCGGCCCTGGTGGCGGCCGGGGTACCGGTGGTGGACTCGCTCGCGGACGCGGTGCGGGTGGCCGAGGAGATATCGGCGGCCTGAGCGCCTGAGCCTGCACCCCGAGCGCCTGAGCCTGCACCCGAGCACCGAGTACCTGCACCCGAGCACCGAGTGCCTGCGTCAGGGCCCGGGGGCTGGCGCCTGAGACCCGCCCGGCACGGTGCCTCGGGAGCCGGGAGCCGGGAGCCGGGAGCCGGGAGCCGGGAGCCGGGCGCAGGCCGCGTCGGGTTTCTCAGGTCACCGGGGCCTTCGCGCGGAGCACCGTCAGGAATTCCCGCATCCACCGAGAGTGGTCCGGCCATGCACGGGCCGACACGAGCGTGCCATCGACCACCGTCTCCGCATCCTGGAAGGTGGCCCCCGCGCTCTGCATGTCCAGCTCCAGCGCCGGATACGCGGTGACCCTGCGCCCGCTCAGCGCGCCCACCGCCGCCGTCAGCAGCGGGCCGTGGCAGATCTGCGCCACCGGCTTGTCCGTGTCGAAGAACGACTTGAGGATCTTGCGCAGTTCCGGGTCGTTGCGCAGGTACTCCGGGGCCCGCCCGCCGGGCACGACCAGCGCGACGTAATCTCCGGGATCCACCTCCGAGAAGGCAAGGTCGGCCGGCCAGGTGTACCCGGGCTTCTCGGTGTACGTGTCGTACCCGGCCTCGAAGTCGTGCACCACGAAGCGGAGCTGCTTGCGGGACGGCGCCGCGATGTGGACCTCGTAGCCCTCCTCGCGCAGCCGCTGGTACGGATAGAGCACTTCCAGCGACTCGGCGGCATCGCCCGTGACGATCAGGATTTTCGCTGACATGGCGGCTCTCCGGGGGAGTGGACGGACGGTGGTCCGGCCAACGTGCCCCCGGGTGCGGCTTTTGCCAAGAGGGCGTGCGGCAACCCAGTACGCCCCGGGGCAACCCGGTGCGCCCAGCTGTGGCCCCCGTGCTGCACGAGGCCCCGTGCGGCCGAAATGGACAAAGCGTCGAACTCCTCCGCGTTATGTCCAACGGCCGGCGAATAACGCCTCCCGGGCCAGGGGGGATAGCCTGGTCCCGTGATCAGCGCGATACGCCTCGGGGGCGGTGCAGCCCCCGGCCCTCGCCCGGCGCACTACCGTGCCCGGGTCCTCGCTGGTTTTCCGAACCCGGACGCGACGCCAAATATGCCGAAAATCGTCATGGGTGTCACCGGTATCTCTCATCGCGGCATAACGTCGACATCGACCGGAAACCCCGCGTCGTGGCGTTGTGTCTCCTTCTTCACCGACGTCACGCAACGGCGCGCGACAGGAGCCAGAGGACATGCAGACCAAGCTGGACGAAGCCAAGGCCGAGCTGCTCGAACGGGCCGCCCGGGTAGCTGAGAACAGCCCGGCGGGGGGACTAACTCCGACTGGGTCCGAGAGTGAAGGGGCGCCCGACCAGGACGCCCTACTCGCGTACCTCCAGCGCTACTACCTGCACACCGCCCCGGAGGACATCGGCGGCCGCGATCCGGTCGACGTCTTCGGCGCGGCACTTTCGCACTACCGCCTCGCGGCCAACCGCCCGCAGGGTACGGCGAACGTACGGGTGCACACGCCGACGGTCGAGGAGAACGGATGGACATGCAGCCACTCCGTCGTCGAAGTGGTGACCGACGACATGCCCTTCCTCGTTGATTCGGTAACGAACGAACTGTCCCGGCAGGGCCGCGGCATCCACGTCGTGATCCACCCGCAGGTACTGGTGCGCCGTGACGTGACCGGCAAGCTCATCGAGGTGCTCTCCAAGCAGATCACTGGCGATCTGCCGCACGACGCGATCGTCGAGTCGTGGATCCACGTCGAGATGGACCGCGAGACCGACCGCGCCGACCTCAAGCAGATCACCGCGGATCTGCTGCGCGTCCTGTCCGACGTCCGCGAGGCCGTCGAGGACTGGGAGAAGATGCGCGACGCCGCGCTGCGCATCGCCGACGAGCTGCCGAACGAGCCGAAGGCCTCCGACCTCCCCGACCAGGAGATCGACGAGGCCCGCGAGCTGCTCCGCTGGCTGGCCGCCGACCACTTCACCTTCCTCGGCTACCGCGAGTACGAGCTGACCGGCGACGACTCCCTCGGAGCCGTGCCCGGTACCGGCCTCGGCGTCCTGCGCTCCGACCCGCAGCACCACGAGGACGACGAGACGCACCCCGTCTCGCCCTCGTTCAGCCGGCTGCCCGCGGACGCACGTGCGAAGGCCCGCGAGCACAAGCTCCTGGTTCTGACGAAGGCCAACAGCCGTGCCACCGTGCACCGCCCCTCGTACCTCGACTACGTCGGTGTGAAGAAGTTCGACGCCGAGGGCAACGTGGTCGGCGAGCGCCGCTTCCTCGGGCTGTTCTCCTCCGCCGCGTACACCGAGTCCGTACGCCGCGTGCCCGTCATCCGGCGCAAGGTCACCGAAGTCCTCGAAGGCGCGGGCTTCACGGCCAACAGCCACGACGGCCGCGACCTGCTGCAGATCCTGGAGACGTACCCGCGCGACGAGCTGTTCCAGACGCCCGTCGACCAGCTGCGCTCCGTCGTCACGTCCGTGCTGTACCTCCAGGAGCGCCGCCGGCTGCGGCTGTACCTGCGCCAGGACGAGTACGGGCGCTACTACTCGGCGATCGTCTACCTGCCCCGCGACCGCTACACCACCGGTGTAAGGCTGCGGCTCATCGACATCCTCAAAGAGGAGCTCGGCGGCACCAGCGTCGACTTCACGGCGTGGAACACCGAGTCGATCCTCTCCCGCCTGCACTTCGTCGTACGCGTCGAAACCGGTACGGAACTGACCGTCCTCACCGATGCCGACGTCGAGCGCATCGAGGCCCGCCTCGCGGAAGCGGCCCGTTCCTGGGCCGACGGCTTCGCCGAGGCCCTCAACGCCGAGCTGGGCGAGGAGCGCGCCGCCGAACTGCTGCGCCGCTACGGCCACGCCTTCCCCGAGGGCTACAAGGCCGACCACTCGCCGCGCTCCGCCGTCGCCGACCTGCTTCACCTGGAGCAGCTCGGCCAGGACGAGAAGGACTTCGCCCTCAGCCTCTACGAGCCGGTGGGCGCCGGAGCGGGCGAGCGCCGCTTCAAGATCTACCGGACCGGCGAGCAGGTCTCCCTGTCGGCCGTGCTCCCGGTCCTCCAGCTGCTCGGCGTCGAGGTCGTCGACGAGCGGCCGTACGAGCTGCGCTGCGCGGACCGTACGCACGCGTGGATCTACGACTTCGGGCTGCGGCTGCCGCAGCACCTGGTCGGCGGCGACTACCTCGCCGACGATGCCCGCGAGCGTTTCCAGGACGCCTTCGCGGCCGTCTGGACGGGTGCCGCCGAGAACGACGGCTTCAACTCCCTGGTGCTGCGCGCCGGGCTGAGCTGGCGGCAGGCCGTGGTGCTGCGCGCGTACGCGAAGTACCTGCGGCAGGCCGGTTCCACCTTCAGCCAGGACTACATGGAGGACACCCTCCGCAACAACGTCCACACCACCCGGCTGCTGGTCTCCCTCTTTGAGGCGCGGATGTCGCCGAGCCGCCAGAAGGCGGGCACGGAGCTCACCGACGGGCTGCTCGAAGAGCTCGACGGGGCGCTCGACCAGGTCGCCTCGCTCGACGAGGACCGCATCCTGCGGTCCTTCCTCACCGTCATCAAGGCGACGCTGCGGACCAGCTTCTTCCAGCAGGCGGACAACGGAAAGCCGCACTCCTACGTCTCGATGAAGTTCGACCCCCAGGCGATCCCCGACCTCCCCGCGCCCCGCCCGGCGTACGAGATCTGGGTGTACTCGCCCCGCGTCGAGGGTGTGCACCTGCGCTTCGGCAAGGTCGCGCGCGGCGGTCTGCGCTGGTCGGACCGGCGTGAGGACTTCCGTACCGAGGTGCTCGGCCTGGTCAAGGCACAGATGGTGAAGAACACCGTCATCGTGCCCGTCGGCGCCAAGGGCGGCTTCGTCGCGAAGAACCTCCCCGACCCGTCGGTGGACCGCGACGCATGGCTGGCCGAGGGCATCGCCTCGTACCGGACGTTCATCTCGGCGCTGCTCGACATCACCGACAACATGGTGGCGGGCGAGGTCGTACCCCCGAGGGACGTCGTACGGCACGACGAGGACGACACGTACCTCGTGGTCGCCGCCGACAAGGGCACCGCGACGTTCTCCGACATCGCCAACGAGATCGCCGTCGCGTACAACTTCTGGCTCGGTGACGCCTTCGCGTCCGGCGGCTCCGTCGGCTACGACCACAAGGGCATGGGCATCACCGCCCGCGGCGCCTGGGAGTCCGTCAAGCGGCACTTCCGGGAGCTCGGACACGACAGCCAGACCGAGGACTTCACCGTCGTCGGCGTCGGCGACATGTCCGGCGACGTCTTCGGCAACGGCATGCTGCTCTCCGAGCACATCCGGCTCGTCGCGGCCTTCGACCACCGGCACATCTTCATCGACCCGAAGCCCGACGCCGCCGTCTCGTACGCCGAGCGCCGCCGCCTCTTTGAGCTGCCCCGCAGCTCCTGGGCCGACTACAACAAGGAACTGCTGTCGCAGGGCGGCGGCATCCACTCGCGCAGCGCCAAGTCCATCCCGGTCAACGCTGCGATGCGCGAGGCGCTCGGGCTGCAGGGCGTCTCCAAGATGACCCCCGCCGACCTGATGCAGGCCATCCTCAAGGCGCCGGTGGACCTGCTGTGGAACGGCGGCATCGGTACGTACGTGAAGTCGTCCGTCGAGTCCAACGCGGACGTGGGCGACAAGGCGAACGACGCGATCCGCGTCAACGGCGAGGACCTGCGGGTCAAGGTCGTCGGCGAGGGCGGCAACCTCGGTGCGACGCAGCTGGGACGCATCGAGTTCGCGCGGGCCGGGGGCCGGATCAACACCGATGCCATCGACAACAGCGCCGGTGTGGACACCTCCGACCACGAGGTGAACATCAAGATCTTGCTCAACGCCCTTGTCACGGACGGGGACATGACCGTGAAGCAGCGCAACAAGCTGCTCGCGGCCATGACCGACGAGGTCGGCACCCTGGTGCTGCGCAACAACTACGCGCAGAACACCGCACTGTCGAACGCGGTCGCCCAGTCGCCGTCGCTGCTGCACGCGCACCAGCGCTTCATGCGGCGCCTGACCCGGGACGGTCACCTGGACAGGGCCCTGGAGTTCCTGCCCAACGACCGTCAGATCAGGGAACTGCTGAACACCGGGAAGGGCCTCTCGCAGCCCGAGCTGGCCGTCCTCCTCGCGTACACGAAGATCACCGTCGCCGACGAGCTGATCTCCACCGGCCTGCCGGACGACCCGCACCTGCGGGTACTGCTGCACGAGTACTTCCCGCACGCACTGCGCGAGAAGTTCGCCGAGCAGATCGACGCGCACGCACTGCGCCGCGAGATCATCACGACGGTGCTGGTCAACGACACCGTCAACACTGGTGGCTCGACCTTCCTGCACCGGCTGCGCGAGGAGACCGGCGCCTCTATCGAGGAGGTCGTACGGGCACAGTTCGCGGCCCGCGCGATCTTCGGTCTCAGTGACGTCTGGAACGCCGTCGAGGCCCTCGACAACGAGGTCCCGGCCGATGTCCAGACGCAGATCCGGCTGCACTCGCGGCGCCTGGTCGAACGCGGCACCCGCTGGCTGCTCGGCAATCGCCCGCAGCCGCTGGAGATCGGCGAGACCATCGAGTTCTTCAGCGCGGGCGTGGCGCACGTCTGGGCCGACCTGCCCAAGCTGCTGCGCGGTGCCGACCTGGAGTGGTACCAGGGCATCCTGGAGGAACTCACCGCGGCGGGCGTGCCGGAGGACCTGGCACTGCGCGTGGCGGGCTTCTCCTCGGCCTTCCCGATCCTCGACGTGGTCGCCATCGCGGACCGCATCCAGAAGGACCCGATGGACGTCGCCGAGGTGTACTACGACCTCGGTGACCGGCTCGGCATCACGCAGCTGATGGACCGCATCATCGAGCTGCCGCGCGCCGACCGCTGGCAGTCCATGGCCCGTGCCTCCATCCGCGAGGACCTGTACGCCGCTCACGCCGGCCTGACCCAGGACGTCCTGTCCACCGGGAACGCCGGCTTCACGCCGGAGCAGCGCTACAAGGCGTGGGAAGAGAAGAACGCGGCCCTGCTGGGACGTTCGCGCACCACCCTGGAGGAGATCCAGGGCTCGGACGCCTTCGACCTGGCGAACCTGTCAGTCGCGATGCGGACGATGCGCACGCTGCTGCGCAACAGGGTCTGACCGAGGTCCGACCACGGTCTCTGATGCAGACCTCATAGAGGAGGGCCCCACCGCCGTTGCGGTGGGGCCCTCCTCTATGAGGACGCGCTACTGGCTGATCTTCCAGAGCGTCAGGTTTCCCACGACGGTCGGCACGTCGGACGTGCTGCTGGCGGCGGCAATCTGCGTGATCTCGTACATGGCGAGGTTGCCGTCCCGGGTGACCATGCACAGCCGGGTCCCCTTGGGGACGGTGCCGCGCTCCCCGAAGTCCCGGGAGCCGATCGAGTCCGGCAGGGCGTTGGTCTCCGCCCCGGTGCGGCATTCCTGGGGAGTGATGCCCGTGCTCTTGCCCATCGTGGCCTCGAAGTCCCACTCCGAGTGGCGGACCGTCAGGTCGCGGACGTCGGAGGTCATGTCCCCTTCGGCGACGGTCTTGGGGAGGTCGAGGTCCACATAGGTGGTGGAGAAGGTGTTCGGCGTGCGGATCGTCAGCGGCTTGTTCTTGAAGACCTCCGTGTACGTCGCGGTCTCCGGCGGCGCGGGAACGGGAGTGCCGCTCGTGTCGGCCGCGGGTTCCTCCGCAGCCGGGGCGGAGGGCTGCTGCGCGGGGGTGGAGGCGGCGCCGGTGGGGTGGGAGGACGACTTGCCGTTCGCCACGGAGGCAGCGCCCTTGTCCTTGTTGCCGAGGAAGTACACGGCGGCCCCCGCGCCCGCGCCGACGGCGACCACCAGGGTGACGGCGAGCAGGATCACCTTCGCCTTGCCGCGCTTCTTCGCGGCCGGTGCCGGGGCGGCAGGGGTGCCCGGGGCGGGCGGCTGGGGGGCTCCCAGGTTGAACGTCGGGGTGCTCTGGACACCTTGGGGCTGCTGCAGCTGCTGGGTGTTCTGATACGTCGGCGGGTTGACCGGCGCCCCGAACTGGCCGGTCTGGGGTGCCTGTGGGGGCACCTCTTGAGGGGGCGGCCCCTGGGTGTGCGTCGGCTGGGCGTACGGCGGCAGCGTGGGCGGCGCCTGAGGGGCCTGCGGGGGCTGCTGCGGCACCGGGGGCTGCTGGGCGGACTGCGCCGCCTGTGCTGCCTGCGCCGCCTGTGCGGTCTGCGCCTGCTGGGCCGCGTACTGGGCCGTCTGTTCCCTCCGTACGATCTCCTCGGCGACCGGCTCCGGCAGCCACCCGCCGAACTCCCTCAGGGGACGCCCCGCCGCCTGCTCGCAGAGGGCCATCAGCTCGCCCGGTGTGATGCGTTCCGCCGCGTCCGCCGTCAGGCAGCGCTCCAGGAGCGGGCGCAGGGAGTCCGGGTAGCCGGTGAGGTCCGGCGGCCGGTGGCCGGCGTTGGCGATCTGAGCGGCCACGGTGATCGCGCCGCCGTCGCCGAAGGGGTGCCGTCCGGTGGCGGCGACGGCTGCGATGAGGCCGAGCGAGAAGACGTCGCTCGCCGGGCCGACCTGCTCGCCCAGCGCGTGCTCCGGCGACATGTACTGCGGGGTGCCGATGAGGCCGCCGCTCGCCGTGAGCTGGGTGGCGTCGGCGGCACGCGCGATGCCGAAGTCGATGACGAACGGACCGCCGGAACCGATCAGGATGTTGCTCGGTTTGAGATCGCGGTGCACGACCCCGGCGGCATGGATCGAGGACAGCGCGAGCGCCGCGCAGCCGACCAGCTGGAAGACGGCGGCCTCGGGCAGCGGACCGAAGTGTCCGAGCACCTCGTGCAGGGCGAGCCCGGGTACGAACGCGCTGGCCAGCCACGGTTGCGTACCGCTGGTGTCGTGGTCGACGACCGGCACGATGTGGTAGCCCTGCACCCGGCGGGCGGCTTGCACCTCCTGCTCGAAACGGCGCCGGAAGTCCGGGTTCTGGCCGTACTCGCGGCGGATGACCTTGAGGGCGACGGGCTGGTTGCCGCGGGTGTGCGAGAGGTAGACGGTGCCCATGCCGCCCTCGCCGATGCGGGCGTGGAGGTGGTAACCGGCGGTCTCGCGCGGGTCCTCCGGGCCGAGCGGGCTGAGGATGTCGCCGACGGAGTTGCTGATGGGGAGCCTCCCGGGTCGAAGGGTGGGGACGGTCGGGGTGGTGTCACGCGGTAGGTACGCGCGGGGTGTCGATCGGCGGGGCGATCGGCGGGGCCGATCGATGAGGCTGATCGATGAGGTCGATCGATGAGGTCGATCGATGAGGTCGATCGATGAGGTCGATCGAGAGGCGGATCGGTGTTGATCGTTGTCGATCGGTGGAGCGGGTCAGGTCGTACGGCGGACCCGGCGGGACCACTCGCCCGCCTGGGGGTCCTTCACGGTCATCGGCACCGTCGGCGCGAGGGCGGGCAGCCGGGGCGCCTGCGGAGCGGGAGCGGTCACCGTGGGCGCCTCGGCGAGGGCAGTACGGCTTGCCGGACGTACGGCCGCCTCCCGAGCCCGTACAGCGGCAGCCACGGGCGCGGGAAGCCACCCGGAGAAGTCCCGTACGTCGCGTCCGACGGCCGTGCGGCACATTTCGGCCACCTCCGCGGCGGACGGGCGGTCCTCGGGCGGGGCGGCGAGGCACCGCCCCACGACGGTGCGCAGCGGCTCGGGGCAGGCGCTCAGGTCCGGCGGCTCGCGGTCGGTGCCGGCGATGCGGGCGGCGACCGCGAGGCCGTTGCCGCGGCCGTACGGATGGTGGCCGGTGGCGGCGAGCACACCGATCAGGCCGAGCGCGAACACGTCGGTGGCGGGCGTCAGCCGCCGCCCCAGGGCGTGCTCGGGGGACATGAACTTCGGAGTGCCGACGAGCCGCCCCACCGTGGTGAGGGTGAGGGCACCGGCGGCACGCGCGATGCCGAAGTCGAGCATCCAGGGCCCGTCGGACGCGAGCAGCAGGTTGCCCGGCTTCACGTCGCGGTGGATGACTCCGGCGGTGTGGATCGCGTCGAGGGCGCGGGCGGTGCAGCACAACAGCTGCAGGACGGCCGGGACGGGCAGCGGGCCGTGCGCGTCGAGAGCGTCGTCCAGGGCGATGCCCGGCACGAAGCGGGTGGCCAGCCACGGGGGCGTACCGCCGCCGCTGCCCGGGGAGTTGCCGCTGTCGTGGTCGACGACCGGGACGATGTGGTAGCCGTGCACCTGCCGCGAGACCTCGACCTCGCGGGCGAAGCGCTGCCGGAACTGCGCACTGTCCGCGTACTCCCGGCGGATCAGCTTGAGGGCGACGGGCTGGTTGCCGCGGGTGCGGGACAGATAGACGGTGCCCATGCCGCCCTCGCCGATGCGTGCCTCCAGCACGTAACCGGCCAGCTCGCGCGGATCGTCCGCCCGCAGTGGCACCAGCGCAGTGCTGCCGGCGCTCTGTCCGGCCCTGCCCTCGCCCCTGCCGACGACCCGGCTGCTTTCCCGGCTGCTGTCCGTGCTGCTTTCCCCGTCGCGCATGCCCAACTCCCCTTGCACCCGTGGTCGGCGCGAGGGGAGCCTACCGCGCGGCGGGAGGGGCCATTGAGGAGACCCAGAGACGGCGGCACGACAACAGGGCGGCGGCCAGCAGGAGTCCGTTGCGCACGACCATCAGCAGGCATCCGTAGACGCTGCCCGAGGTGACCTGTCCGTACGCGAGCGGATAGGCGAGGGTGCTGACGGCGGCGGCCGCCAACAGCAGGGCGACGACCGGACGTTGCACCGTCCGGCGTGCGGTGAGGCAGACCGCGGACAGACCGATCAGCCAGATCATGTACTGCGGACTGATGACTCGGCTCGTGACGACGAAGAGCAGCACGGCGCACAGGGTGGCGTCGCACGCCGTCGCCGGAGTCCAGGTCCGCGCCTTGACCCGCCAGACCAGCAGCCAGACGAACGCGACCGCGGTCAGCATCAAAGAGGCGTGCGCGACCGTGGAGACGTACGGGCCCATGAACTCTATGGCGCCGTACCGGTATTCGACCCGGTAGGCCCCGCTGCTCGGCAGGCCGGTCAGGCGCGCCAGGGAGAGCAGGGTGCCGCCTATGGACTCGATCTGCACGCCCCGGTTGCCCTGCTGGCGGAGGAAGTCGAAGGTGTGCGAGAAGGCCAGCGCCAGGACACCGAGAAGCACCACCGTCGCCGCGACGGCCGACCCCCAGGCCGCTCTGGTGGTACGTCCCCTGGGCGTGCCCAGGAGCGCCAGCGCCGGCCACACCTTCACCAGCGCACCGGCTGCGGCGAGCGCACCGCCCAGCCGCGGCCGGCGGCGCAGGGCGAGCAGCGAGAGGGCGGCCAGGGCCGTGACCTGGACGTCGTAGCGGACCAGGGGGACGTGCAGCAGCAGCGGCAGGCCCGCGACCCACACCCAGGCGCCGGACAGCGTGGTGTGCCGCAGCCACGCGCGCGTACGCGCACGCGGGGCGCCGGTGATTTCCGGGCCGGCCGGCGTTCGGTCGCCGGACCGGGCCAGTGCGACGGTGACGACGGCGTCGACGAGGAGGGTGAGGGCGACGAACGCCTGGAAGTAGCTGAGGCCCGGCAGCAGGGCGGGGGACAGGATCACCAGGGCGGCGCCCGGCGGGTACTGCCACATGACGTCGTCGAGCGGGAAGGCGCCGGTGATCAGCTGTTCGTACCAGCCGAAGTAGATGCGGTGGACCTCGCCGTTGATCTCGTCGCCGACCCGGCCGAACAGACCGGCGACCAGGGCGACCTGGAGGAGGCGGGTGACGCACCAGACGGCGGCGAGGGGGACGGGGGAGGGCCGGCGAAGGGCGGCAGGGGCCGGGGGAGCGGCCGGAGCGCTGGAGGCGAGCTGCTGGGGCGTCATCGCCGGGATCATAAAACGTCCGCGTCCGGTTTCCGGTCCGGCGGCCCGGAAACCCGGCTCACCGGGACATTCCGGCGGTTCCTCCGGATCCGGCGGTTCCTCCGGCCCCTCCGGATCCGCCGCCCCCTCCGGTCGACTCCTCGTAGGCGGCGACGACGTCCTTCGAGGGCCCGTCCATCCGCAGCGTGCCCGACTCCAGCCACAGGGCCCGGTCGCAGGTGTCGGTGATCGTCCGGTTGTGGTGGCTGACGAGGAAGACCGTGCCCGCCTCCTTGCGCAGCTCGTTGATCCGCTCCCGGCTGCGGCGCTGGAACCGGGCGTCACCCGTCGACAGCGCCTCGTCGATCATCAGCACCTCGTGGGACTTGGCCGCGGCGATGGCGAACTTGAGCCGGGCCGCCATGCCCGAGGAGTACGTCCGCATGGGCAGCGACACGAAGTCGCCCTTCTCGTTGATGCCGGAGAAGTCGACGATCGAGCCGTAGCGCTCCCTGATTTCCCCGCGCGTCATGCCCATGGCGAGGCCGCCTAGCACGACGTTGCGTTCGCCCGCCAGATCGTTCAGCAAGGCGGCGTTCACGCCCAGCAGAGAGGGCTGCCCCTGGGTGAACACCCGGCCCCGGTCGGCGGGGAGCAGCCCGGCCACCGCTTTGAGGAGGGTCGATTTGCCGGACCCGTTGGAGCCGATCAGGCCGATCGCCTCGCCCCTGTGCGCGACGAAACTGACGCCCTTCACGGCGTGCACCTCGCGCACGGACGGAGACGGTGCGCGGGAGACGAGCCGGCGGAACGCGGAGACGGCGCTGCCGCGTCCGGTGCCCGCGGTGTGCACCCGGTAGACGACGTGCAGGCCGTCGACGACGACCGTGGGGGCCTCGCCCATGGGGTCCATGTGCTCAGCCACGTCCGTACCGCTCCTCCGCCAGCCAGAAGTACACGAAGCCGCCGATGCCCGCGACGAGCGCCCAGCCGGTCGCCAGCGCCCAGACGTGCGGCGGGAGTCCGGCCGCGCCGTAACTGTCGATCAGGGCGTACCGCATCAAAGAGATGTAGACGGCCGCCGGGTTGCACTCCAGGAGCAGGCGCACACCCGCCGGGATGCTGTCGTCCTTGAGCAGGTGCGCCATGCTCCACATCACCCCGGACGCGTACATCCACGTGCGCAGCAGGAACGGCAGCAGTTGCGCAAGGTCCGGGGTCCGGGCGGCCAGCCGGGCCAGGACGAGCGACAGACCGGTGCTGAAGAGCGCCTGGAGTACGAGCGCGGGGGCCGCCAGCAGCCAGGACAGCTGCGGGAGTTGACCGCAGCAGACGAGGATCGCGGCCAGCACCCCGAGTGAGATCAGCAGCTGCTGGAGCTGGAGCAGGGCGTACGAGACGGGCAGTGCGGCGCGCGGGAAGTGCAGGGCGCGCACCAGGCCGAGGTTGCCGCTGATCGCCCGGGTGCCCGCCGTGAGGGTGTTCTGCGTGAACGACCACACGAAGACGCCGGTGACCAGGTACGGGACGAAGTCGGCGACGCCGTCCTTGGTGTGCATCAGCTCGCCGAACACGAAGTAGTACACGGCCGCGTTGAGCAGCGGGGTCAGCACCTGCCAGAGCCGGCCGAGCCGCGCCTGGCTGTACTGCGAGGTCAGCCGGGCGGTGGCGAACGCCGCCACGAAATGGCGGCGGGACCACAGCAGGCGGGCGTACTCGGGGAGCGGGACGCGGGCGCCGCTCACGGTGAGGCCGTGCCGGACGGCGTACGCGCCGAGATCGGACGGGAGCGTTGCTTGACGACTCATGCGGGCTGCTTTCGCCGGGACCGGAGGTGACGTCGGGACCGAGCGTACGTCGGGACGGGGCCGTATCGTCGTGGCGTCGACAGTAGGGCGTATCGACGTCGAAACGCAACCGTTCCGTCGTGGCGCTAGGATGCAGGCCATGACGAGCGACCAGACCGGACGGACGAGCGACCAGACCGGACCGCTGCCTTCCGCCGCCGTCCTTTCCTCCGAGATGACTGGACCGACTGGGCCGGCCGCCGCCTCAAAGAGGGCGCCCGCGGGTGCGGCGGTGCTGCGGGAGGACGTCACCGACGCCATCCGTGCCGCCGTCTTCGCCGAACTGGCCGCGGTCGGCTACGCACGGATGTCCATCGAGGGCATCGCCCGTCGTGCGGGAGTCGGCAAGACCGCCGTCTACCGGCGCTGGCGCTCCAAGCTGCACCTCGTCCTCGACCTGGTGCAGGCCTTCGCCGCGGAGGGGCTCCCCGCGCCCGCCACCGGCTCGCTCCGCGGCGACGTGCGCGCACTCCTTGAAGTCGCCTCGCACGCGCTGCGTCACCCTGTCGCCTCACAGGTCATCCCCGACCTGCTCGTCGAATCCGTACGCAACCCGGAGATCGCCCAGGCCATCAGGGCCGCCCTGCTCGACCCCCAGCACGGAGTTGCGGCCGGGGTCGTCAGGGACGCCGTCGCACGTGGTGAACTGCCCGAGGGGGCCGACGTGGACCGGGCCCTGGACCTCATCGTGGGGCCGCTCTACTGGCGGCTGGTCGTCGTCCGCACCGAGCCGCCCGTCGGCCAGGCCGCCTATCTGGACGGCCTCGCGGACGCCGCCGTCGCCGCACTCGCCGCCTGAACGAGTGCCACCTTCGGCACAATGTTGACAACAAGGGTGAAGAACCAGCCCCGTTGAGAGATCCTCCTTGGGCTGACGTCACAGGGAGAGAAACCATGCACCAGTCCGCTTACGACCAGATGGCCCTCTGCGTGAAGGAGTACATGCCCGTATCGAAGCGACACCGTGTTGTCGACCTCGGTTCGCGCATTTCACCTGGTCAGAGCCTGACCCACCGCGCCCTGCTGGCCGACCACAAGGTCGACTACGTCGGTGTCGACGTCCTCGACGGGCCGAACGTGAACCGGGTCATGACCGACCCGTACCGCATTCCGCTCAAGTCGCGCAGCGCCGACATCGTCCTCTCGGGCCAAGCCTTCGAGCACATTCCGTTCTTCTGGGCCTCGATCATGGAGATCGGCCGCGTGCTGCGTCCCGGCGGGCACGCCTTCATCACCGCGCCCTCGCGCGGCAACGCGCACGACGCCCAGGACTGCTGGCGCTACTACCCGGACGGCTTCCGGGCGATGGCCGCGTACTGCGGTCTCGAACTGCGTGAGGCGTTCACCGACTTCCCGCCGTCGAAGGGCATCCGGCACGACTACGAGGCCATCGACGCCAAGCACGCCTACTGGGGCGACTCGGTCGGCGTCTTCCGCAAGCCGCTCCGCGCGGCCCACCTGCCGTACCGCATCTCGCGCGCGGTCGTGCGGGAGGTGACGATCCGCTGGGCGAACCACATCGGCGGCGTCGAGGGCATCCCGGTTCCGGGTGCGATCGCCGGCCGTGAACTGGCGGGCAGGCCCAAGCAGGTGCCGGCCCCGGCCGAGGCGACGAAGTAGGACACCGGCGCAACAGCGGCCGTGCACTGGGTCGGCGGTCCGGGAGCGCTTCGAGCAGCCCTGGCCCGCCGCCCTCGGCCGCATCAGCCGCTGTCGCTGTACCGGCTGCCCTCGCCGCACCGGCCGTCTGCATCAAGGCGCCGTGGTGCCGCCCTCATCCGCCCGTGGTGCCGCTCACATCCGCCCGAGGCGCCGCTCACATCCCCCCCCGAGGTGCCGCCCCCGCAGTCACCCGAACGCCCGCACGTCGAAGGCCGAGGGCGCGCGCCGGGCCGTTGCAGGGTGACGGAGGACAGCAATCCCCTCCGGAGGGCGGCGCAGCATGGCCACCACACATCCCGCCGCCCCCGCAAAGGGGTGCGACGGCGTGCGGGACAGCCGCTCGCGCACGGGCGTCGGCAACGACCCCGAGGAAGGGCTTCGGAGCCGCCCCCGGTGGCGGGTGACGGCGCCCGATCTGGTCCTCGGCGGCATCCTCTGCTTCCTCTGTTGCGTCGCCTGGCGGCTGCCCTGGGTCGGCGACCTGGGCCAGCACGTGGCGGTCATCGACCGGCTGCGGCACGACCTGGCCGACCCCGGCAGCCCCCTCGTGGACCGCCCCGGCAGCGGCAGCCCGTACTACACCCCCTACACCGTCGCGGCCGCACTCCTCGCCCGCGCGACAGGTGCGGCGTCGCTGTCGGTGATGAGCGTCTGCGGGATGGTCAACTCCCTTGCGCTGCTGGCCGGACTCCGGATCTTCGTCAGGACACTGACCGACCGTCGCTGGGCGCCCGCCCTCACCGCACTGTGCATGCTCTTCCTGTGGGGAACGCGGCTGTTCCTGTGGAGCGGCCACCTGTCGCTGTCCGCACTGTGCCTGTCGCTGTCGTACCCGAGCCTGTTCGCCTTCGCTCTCGGCCTGTACCTGTGGTCGCGCCTCTTGAGGGCGGGGCGCGAGGACACCGCAGCGGCCCACTGGGCGGTGACCGGGCTGCTGACCGGCTGCCTCGTACTGATCCACCCCGTGATGGCCATGGGAGCGCTGACCGGCTGCCTGGCGATGTTCGCGGGGACCGTGCGCCGGATCGGTCCGCGCACCCTGGCGCGCTGCTCCACAGGCGTGGCCACGGCGGCACTGCCGGTGGTCGTCTGGCCGTACGGCAACATCCTGTCGCTCCCGGACTCCTCCGCCCTGGACGCCTTCCACGTCTCGGCCTACGAACTGATCCCGCAGCACTACGGGTTGGCACTGCTCGGCCTGCCCGCCCTGCTGCTCAGGCTGCGCCGCTCCCGGCGCGACCCCCTGGCGCTGCTGTGTCTGGGCACCGTCACCCTGGCCGCTTGCGGCTGGTTCACCGGGCACTACACCTGGGGTCGGGTCCTTCCCCACCTGCTGCTCGGGCTGCAGTGTGCGCTGGCGGTCGAACTGTGCGCCCCGTGGCCGCGCGGCGTGCCCGCCCGGGTGGGCCGCGGCCTGCTCGTCGCGGCCCTCGCCGTCGCACTGCCGTACGGCGCCCGAGTGCAGGCGGGCGCGCTGCTGTACGCGGTGCCCGCCCATCGGCTGCCCGCGGCCTTCACCGCCAGGGTGTACCACCTGCCCAGCTGGCCGGGATTCGACTGGGCGGCCCGCCACTTCCGCTACGGAGACGTGGTACTGACCAATGACTACGAAGCTCTGCGGATGCTCCCGGGTTACGGCGTGTACACGGTGATGCCGGCCTGGCCCCAGCCGGAGATCCCCAGGCCGGAGAGCATGCGACGGACCGCCGATGTGGCTCGGGCCCTGGATGTGAGAGTAGACGGTAGGAAAAGAAGGAAATCGGTGTGCAGCTGGGGCGCCGACTGGCTCCTCCTGACCGGGGAACAGTCAATTCCCCCTGGTCAGGGGTTTGTTCAGGCAGCGACAAGTCCCGACGGGGTGCGGTTGGTAAGGGTCACTCTCCGCTGCTGACCCGGGTAAACCGTGTGGCCAAATGTTGACGAGATATAGGCGGGGGACCACATTTCCGCGTACTGTCCGTGCGCATGGTATGGCGTAACGCCGTGAATGGCGTCCTTCAGCAACTGACCGGCTACCAGCTGCGACGCGTCCCGGTTCCCGGCCAACGTCCCCGTCAGGCGGCGCGTCCCGCGCCTGTCGCTGCGGCCTCCACGCCCAAGCCGAAATCCAATCCCGGCATCAATTTCCCCGCCGACTACGACGACGGTGCGAAGGACATCATCCGTGCGGTGAAGCCGTACTCGATGACCTCCCCGGAGCGTCTCAACGCCTTTATCCTGGCCACCCGCCACATCGTCAAGCACAACATCCCCGGTGCGGTCGTCGAGTGCGGTGTGTGGCGCGGCGGCAGCATGCAGGCCTGTGCAAAGACCCTGCTGGCAGAGGGGGTCAAGGACCGCGATCTCTACCTTTTCGATACGTTCGAAGGGATGACACCGCCCACCGACGAGGACAAGCGCCTCGACGGAAAGTCGGCGCAGGAACTCCTCGACATCCAGGGCAAGGACCGGCCGATCTGGGCCGTCGCCACCCTGGACGACGTCAAGTCCGGCTTCGAGAAGGTGCCTTACCCGGAGGAGCGCATCCACTACGTGCAGGGCAAGGTCGAGGACACCGTCCCCGGCGAAGCACCTGAGCAGATCTCCATCCTGCGCCTGGACACCGACTGGTACGCCTCGACCAAGCATGAGCTGGAGCATCTCTACTCGCGCCTGGTGAGCGGCGGCGTGCTGCTCATCGACGACTACGGGTACTGGCAGGGCTCGCGGCAGGCCGTCGACGAGTTCCTGGAGGAGACCGGCGAGCAGCTCCTGCTGCTGCGCATGGACGAGGGGCGCATCGCGATCAAGCCGTGAGGCGTTGAGTGCGTGAGGCGTTGAGCGCGTGAAGCGTTGAGCGCGTGGGAGGGGCCCGGTGGATTGCGTTCGGGCCCCTTCTGCATGCGCGCCGCCGCTCAGCGCAGCTCGGCGGGCAGGAGGTCGGAGACGGCCTGTGCGGTCGCTTGCGCGGTCATCTGTGCGTCCTGCTGGGCGGGCAGTACGGACGTGGCGCCGGTCAGCGCGGACGTGGCGGCCGCCGGTCCGGACGCGGGGGCCGGAGTGCGGTCCTCCATCGGTACGAAGCGGGGCAGGCCCTCGGTCTGGCCGAGGAACACGCTGCGTACGACGCGTTCCGCCGCGAACCCGTCGTCGTACGGGCAGAACCGGGCGCGGAAGGCCGCACGCAGCTGCGCGGAGCGCGAGCCGCGCCAGTGGCCGGTCCGGAGGATGTCGATCAGCTCGTCGTCGGTGCGGGCGATCGCGCCGGGCGGGAAGTCGCGGATGTCGAAGTAGGTGCCGCGGGTCGCCTCGTACGCCTCCCAGTCGTCGATGTGCAGGACGATCGGGCGGTCGAGGTTGGCGTAGTCGAACATCAGCGACGAGTAGTCCGTGACCAGGGCGTCCGAGGCCAGACAGAGTGACTCGATCGAGTGATGTTCGCTCACATCGACGATTCGGGCACTGCTGTGGGAACTCGCGTGGTGCAGCGGGCCGTTGGCGGAGTAGTGGGCGCGGGTCAGGATCACGTGCCGGGGTCCGAGGGACTGGGCGATGCGTTCGAGGTCGAGCGTGAGGCGCTGGGTCCGCCGGTAGTCGCGGTGCGTCGGAGCGTAGAGGACGGCGGTGGTGCCTTCGGGAATGTTCAGCGACTCGCGGATCCGGGCGACGTCGTCGGCGGTGGCGGTCTGGAAGACGTCGTTGCGTGGGTAGCCGTGTTCGAGGGTGGTGTAGGCGGAGGGGTAGGCCTTTCCCCAGACGAGAGAGGAGTGGCGGTTGGAGGAGAGCAGGTAGTCCCACTTGTCGGTGTTCGCGAGCAGCTTCTCGAAGTCCATGTCCGCGGCGGGGCGGTCCTGGAGATCGAGGCCCATCGACTTCAGCGGGGTGCCGTGCTGGGTCTGCAGGAGGACCTGGCCGGGGCGCTTGACGAGGCGATGGTCGAAGTTGACGTTGTTCACCAGGTACTTGGCGCGGGCCAGCGCACTCCAGTACGCGGCCGAGCCGGGCCGCAGCCGGCGGGTGCCGGTCGGGACGGTGTGGGCGTGTGCGGGGGCGGTGATCCACGACGTACGGACGTGCGGGGCGAGTTCGCGGACCTTGGCCTCCAGGGCGGCCGGGTTGCAGGAGTAGCCACGGCCCGAGTACGCGGCGAACACCGCCTGGTCGTCACGGACGGGCAGCCGCAGCTGGATGCGGTAGTGCAGCCGCATGGCGGCCGACCGGGCGGCGCGCAGGACGGCGCGGGTCCGGCCGGTGACGGTGCGGCGCACGGCCTGGGCGAGGGCCAGTGCCCGGTACGTGCGGTGGCTGCCCAGCCGGACGAGTGCATGCCGCAGCCGGGTGCGGGGCGAGGGGGCCGCGATGCGGGGCGCGGCGGGCACGCCGAAGGCGCCGAAGCCGGCGGTGCCCATGGAGCTCGCGGCGGCGATCCGCAGGGCGTGGTCGTCCTCGGCGGCGGTGCCGGGGGTGGTGCCAGGGGCGGTGCGTGGCGTGGTGCGTGCCGCGGTGCTGAGCCTGGTGCCGGGGATGGTGTGCGCTGCGGTGCCCTCGGCGGTGGTGGCTCCGTGGAGTGCTGCGGTGCCCTCGGCTCCGCCGGCTCCGGTGTCCGCTGTCGTGCCGGGGGCTGAGGAGCTCGTCGGTGGGGTGGTCTCGTCGGGTGCGGCCTTGGCGAGCGCGGTCGCGGCGGCGTGGGCCGCGG
Source organism: Streptomyces sp. NPDC048442 (assembly GCF_040651475.1). Taxonomy (NCBI): domain Bacteria; kingdom Bacillati; phylum Actinomycetota; class Actinomycetes; order Kitasatosporales; family Streptomycetaceae; genus Streptomyces; species Streptomyces sp. NPDC048442. The sequence goes on along the minus strand of NZ_JBEZKB010000001.1, from coordinate 766,870 downwards.
CGTTCCGGGCGGTGGCGCTGCGGGCGGCGATGCCGCGGGGGCGGGCCGGGGTGCGGGGGCGGACCGCGTCCCGGGTGCGGTACTGGTGGCAGTGCGCACGGGCCCGGCGGAAGAACTCGGCGCGGCAGCCCTTGGGGAGGCGGTCGGGCCGGGTGAAGACGGTACCGAAGTGGTCGACCATGCGGCGGTAGATCACCGGCCGCCAGCCCGCCAGTTCCGGGCGGGAATCGAGGAACGCGAAGACCCGGTCGTACTGGTCGAACAGGTCGAAGTGCTTGCGGGAAGTGGTGGAGAGGAGGTTTCCCTGGCGGCGCCGGCGGGAGTGGACGCACACCTCGTCGAGGGTGGAGATCGAGGAGGCCGACATCAGGACGGGGTAGGTCCAGGGGATGTCCGCGTAGTGGCCGGGCGGGAAGGCGAAGCCCTGGCGCTCGACGAACTCGCGGCTGTACGCCTTGTTCCAGGCGACCATCAGGACACGGAGCAGCCCGGGGCGGTCGGCGAGGGCGAAGGAGGCGGGGCCCTGCTCGTGCAACTCGGCGCTGAGCTGGTTGCGTTCGGCCTCGCCCGTCCAGAACGTACGGGCGTAGTCGAAGACCAGGACGTCCGGGGAGTCGGACTCCTTGAGGCGGTCGGAGATCGACTGGAGGGCGCCGGGGGTGAGGGTGTCGTCGCCGTCGAGGAAGAGGAGGTAGTCGCCGCGGGCCAGTTCGAGCCCCACGTTGCGGGCGTTGCCCACGCCGCCGTTCTCCGCCAGGTGCAGGGGGCGGACCCGGGGGTCCCGGGCGGCGTACTCGTCGATGAGGTCGCCGCACGCGTCAGGTGAGCAGTCGTCCACCGCGATCAGTTCGAGGTCGTCGTACGACTGGGTCAGCACCGAGTCCAGGCACTCCTCCAGGTATTCCTGGACCTGGTAGGCGGGCACGATCACGCTGAACCGGGGCACGGCACATCCATGGGGTCGACGCGGGCAGGACGGCCGCGCCCGGCAGGCGGGCGGGCTGTATGCCCGGCAACGGACTCCGGACGGGGACGGTTACGCGGGATGTGGCATACGGGGGAAGTTTGGAAAAGGGCTTACCCGAAAGGGTGGTTCGGGAAGTTGACCCCGAACCACCCTCGTGTACCGCAGAGTTGACGCGACCGGCGACCGGCGACCGGCGACCGGCGACCGGCGACCGGCGACCGGCGACCGGCGACCGGCGACCGGCGACCGGCGACCGGCGACCGGCGACCGGCGGAGCAGTGTGTGACTGTTCGCCGCTCCACCTGGCCGATCTGCCTCGCCGCTCTACTTCACCGCGCCCGCCATCACGCCCGACACGAACTGCTTCTGGAACGCGAAGAACACGATCAGCGGGATCACCATCGAGACGAACGCCCCCGGTGCGAGGACGTCGATGTTGTTGCCGAACTGGCGGACCTGTTGCTGGAGGGCCACCGTGATCGGCGGGTTGGTGGCGTCCGCGAAGATCAGTGCGATCAGCATGTCGTTCCATACCCACAGGAACTGGAAGATGCCCAGCGAGGCGATCGCCGGACCGCCCAGCGGCATGACGACCCGGGTGAACAGCCGTATCTCGCCCGCCCCGTCGAGCCGCGCCGCCTCCAGGAGTTCGCGCGGGATCTCCGCGAAGAAGTTGCGGAGCAGGAAGATCGCGAAGGGCAGACCGAAGGCGACGTGGAAGAGGACCACGCCCATCGTCGTCTCGAAGATGCCGACCACGCCGAACATCTTCGCCACCGGTACGAGAGCCACCTGCACCGGCACCACCAGCAGCCCCACGACCGCCATGAACCACCAGTCCCGGCCCGGGAACTCCATCCAGGCGAAGGCGTACCCGGCGAGTGCGCCGATCACCACGACCAGCACCGTCGCGGGCACGGTGATCAGGGCCGTGCTGAGCAGCGAGTTGATGACGGTGTCGTTCTCGAGGATGGACGAGTAGTTCTTGAGGGTCAGCTCGGCGGGCGCGGTGAAGACCTTCCACCACCCGGTCGCGGCGATGTCGGACGCGTCGCGCAGCGAGGAGATCATCAGTCCGACGGTCGGCATCAGCCAGAACAGCCCGACCAGGATCAGGAAGATCCGCATCAGGCCGCCGCCTGCCGCGGCCGCGATGCGTGCCGGAAGGGACCGTTTCGCCTTCACGATGTCGGTGGCGACTGTCATCGGCCCTGCTCCTTCCGCATGCGACGGATGTTGCTGTGCTGTCCCGGGGGACAACCCCCGGACCCCCGGCAGAGCCATGGCCGGTGGGTGCTTCCCCCGGTCATCGGCTCTGCTCCTTCCGCATGCGACGGATGTTGAAGAGCATCACCGGGATCACAAGCAGCAGCAGGAACACCGCGATGGCGCTGCCGATGCCGAGGTCCGCATCGTCTCCGAACGACGACTGGTAGAGCTGGAGCGCGAGGACGTTCGCATCGTCAAGCGAGTCGCCCGGCGCGATGATGAACACCAGGTCGAAGATCTTCAGGACGTTGATCATCAGGGTGACGGTGACGACCGCGAGGACCGGAGCCAGCAGGGGCACCGTGATCCGACGGAACACCTGCCACTCGTTCGCCCCGTCCACCCGCGCGGCCTCCAGGAGTTCACGGGGCAGACTCGCCAGGCCCGCCGCGATCAGCACCATCGCGAATCCGGCCCACATCCAGACGTAGGAACCGATGATGGCCGGGGTCACCACGCTCGGACCGAGCCAGTTGACACCGTTGTACTGCTCGCGGAAGTTGCTAGCGGGGAGCCGGAGTTCGGCCCCCTCGGCCTTTGCGGAGAGCGAGAAGGAGCCGTCGGCTGCGGCTTCGGTGGAGTCGACCACCTTGCCGTCCTTGACCGCTTCGATCTTGATGCCCTTGAGGCCGGATTCCTTGCTGTCGATGACGTTCGGCTTGCCGCCGCCGCCCTTGGTGAAGTCCAGCCACGCCGTCCCGGTGATCTTGTCCGGAGCCGTCGGCGGGGCCTTGGCGAGCTGTGCGTCGCCCGGCATCTGCGCCGGAGCCACACCGATCAGCGGCAGATTGACCTGCTGCCCGGCCCGTACCGGCTGTTTGGTGATGTACGCACCGCCGCCCGCGGCCTTCAGCGGATGCACCGGCAGCGGCCGGGCCTTGGGGAAGCCGGAGGACTCGGCGAATGTGTCGTGCACACCCACCCAGACCGCGTTGGCCACCCCCCGGTCCGGGTCCTGCTCGTACACCAGGCGGAAGATGATGCCCGAGGCGAGCATCGAGATCGCCATCGGCATGAAGACGACCAGCTTGAACGCGGTGCCCCAGCGGATCCGCTCGGTGAGCACGGCGAAGATCAGGCCGAGTGCGGTGGAGACGGTCGGGGCGACGACCACCCAGATCAGGTTGTTCTTGATCGCGGTGAGGATGGTGTCGTCGGTGAAGAGGCTGACGTAGTTGTCGAACCCGGCGAAGCCGGTGCCGGCCTTGTCGAAGAAGCTGCGGTAGACGGAGTACCCGATCGGGTAGACCACGAGCGCGCCCAGCAGGACCAGCGCGGGCAGCAGGAAGCCGGCCGCGACCAGTTTGCGTGTGCCGGTCACGCTCTTGTGCTTGTCCGGGGTGGTGGGGGGCGGCGTCACGCTCGCCGCGCCCCCCGCGGTGGCTGATTTCACGGCGTCAGTTCTTGTACGCCGCGGCCGCGTCGGTCTCCAGCTTCTGCTGCGTGCCCGCGATGTCCTTCGGGTTCCGCAGGAAGTCCTGGAGGGTCTTCCACTCGCCCTTGCCCGGCGTGCCGCCGAACGACTGCGGCGCCTGGTCCGACATGTCGAAGCGGAAGTCGTCGCCCGCCCCGACCAGCGCCTTCGCGATGTCGCGCAGGGTGTCGTTGGGGTACGCGGACATGTCCAGGGACTTGTTCGGCGAGACGAATCCGCCCGCGCCCGCCGAGATCTTCGCGGCGTCGGTGGAGGCCAGGAAGGTCATCAGCGCCTTCGTCGCCTTGGTGTCCTTCAGTGCCACCGCGACGTCGCCGCCGGTCACCACCGGGGACTTGTCGCCGACCGCCGGGAACGGGAAGACCTTCGCGTCGGTGCCGAGCTTGGCCTTCGTCTGGCCGATGTTGACCGCGACGAAGTCGCCCTCGAAGACCATCGCCCCCTTGGGAGTGTCACCGCCCGTGAAGGTCTGCTCCACCGACTTGGTGAACGCGGTGCCGACCGCGCCCTTGGCGCCGCCGACCAGGTAGCTGTCCTTGCCGAAGAGCTGTGCGAGGGTGGTCAGCGCGGCCTTCACGGACGGATCCGTCCACTTGATCTTGTGCTGGGCGAGCTGGTCGTACTTCTCCGGGCCCGCCTGTGAGAGGTAGATGTTCTCGAACCAGTCGGTGAGGGTCCAGCCGTCCGAACCGCCGACCGAGACCGGGGTGACACCGGACTGCGAGATCGTCTCGGCGGTCTTCAGGAAGTCCGGCCAGGTCTTGGGCTCGGTGGCGCCCGCGTTCTCGAAGGCCTTGGCGTTGTACCAGATCAGGGACTTGTTGGCGGCCTTGTAGTACACCCCGTACTGGGTGCCGTTCACGGCCGCGATGTCCTTCCAGCCCTTGGTGTAGTTCTTGTCCAACTGGGCCTGGGTGCCCGCGTCGAGGGGCTTCAGCCACTTCTTCTCGACGGCCTGCTTGAGCGCTCCAGGCTGCTGCAGCAGGGCGACGTCCGGGGGAGTGCCGCCGGAGATCTTCGAGCCGAGGTACGTGAGCATGGCGTCCTGGGTCGGCACATAGCTGACCGTCGCCCCGGTGCGGTTCTCGAACTCCTTGAGCACCTTCTTGAAGTTCTCACCCTCGGGACCCGTCCAGACCGCGATCACCTGGAGCTTCTCGCCGTCCAGCTTGGGCAGTTGGAGGGTTTCCGCCGGAGGCTTGGGGGCGCCCGATGAGCTCCCGTCCGTCGCCTTGGGGCCGCTCGGCTTGTCCTCGCCGCCGCAGCCGGTGAGGGCGAGTGCGCCCACGGCGGCAACGGCCACGGCGGCCCGGCGGGCGTGCCTGCCGGACCTGCCGGCGTCGCTCCGCCGGTCCTGTTGGTTTCGCTCGCGAGAAGTTGTGCGCATCACTGGCCCCGTCTCTCCCGTACACGTTCTGACCGGCCCGACCGCCGCTCTTTACTGTCCCGTTTACGTTCCCGTGGGTCAGTCCTACGCCCGGTGGTGGTGGCCCGCAATAGTGCCTTCGGTGTCAACTTGGCTTTTGTGATGGCCTCGTGACGTCCTATCAGTGGATCAGCGCACCTCCTGGGGGGTGTCCAGTGGGGGCAGCGGGGCGGCGTTGACCGTACGGGCCGCCCGGTCGAGGGCGCTGGCCAGCAGGGCGAGGTCGGTGGGGCCGTTGCCCAGCTCGCGGACCGGGCGGCGGGTGGGCGGGTCACCCATCCGCTCCCACTCCAGCGGGACCACGGTGGGCCGCTGGGTCGCCGTCCGCGGGATGCGGCCGGTGACCCGGCCGCCCTGGAACGGCGTCACCGCACCGTCGGCGTGCAGCAGCCGGCCGCGGCCCGGAGCGGGATCCTCCGGTGCGGGTGCGGTGGGCGGCGGGTCGAGCACCACCCGCAACAGCCGCTCCCCCTTGGCCAGTTCGGTGTCCGCCGTACGGTCGGGGCGGGCCGAGGTCGCCACCAGGTGCACCCCGAGCCGCTCGCCGTGCCGGGCCACCGCTTCCAGGGCGCGTACGACAGAACCGGCGGAGGGCCGCCCGGTACTGCCGAGGGCGGGCGCGACCAGAGCGTCGAAGTCGTCGACGAGCACCACCAGCCGGGGCAGCGGCGAGGGCCCGCCACCGGCCTGGGCCTGCCGCTCCCGCGTCGCGGCGGGCCGCAGTCGCAGGGTGCCGGTGCCGGGGGCTTCGACATCGGCACGGGTGTCGGTGCGGGCATCGGCGCGGGTTTCCGTGCGCTGGGTGCCGATGGGGGCGTACGGGGCACCGGCGCCCACCGCCGCGCCCGCACCGCCACCCGCGCCCGCACCGCTGCCGGTCCCGGCGCCCGCACCGCTGCCCGCCCCCGCGCCCGTACCGGTGCCGGTGCCGGACGTGGCGCCGGGGTAACTGCCGCCGCCCGTACGGGTGCTGGTGCTGCGGCTGCCGAGCAGGTCCGATCCGGAGGTCCCGCGCTGGCCCACCAGGTGGCCTGCGGCGGTCTCTGGTTCCGCAGAGGGGCGCGGGGTGCGGCCCGCGTGCCAGTCGGCGAAGCTCAGGGTGCCCAGGAGCTCGTCGCGGCGCTTCAGCTCGGCGCCCAGGGCCTGTGCGAACTCGCGCATCCGTACCGGGTCCGAAGCCACCAAGTGCGTGGAGACGTGCGGGAGTTCGGTGCAGGCGCGCAGCCCGTCGCCGCGGTCACCGCCCGCACCGTCGACCAGGATCAGGCCGAGCCGGTCCGGCCGGGCCGCCGCCGCGAGGGAGGCCGCCGCCGAACGCAGCAGCTCCGTACGCCCGCTGCCCGCCGGGCCCTCGATCAGCAGATGCGGTCCGTCGGTCGCCAGGTCGGCGCAGACCGGGCCGCGCGGGCCCGCCCCGAGCACCGCCCACGCGCGCGTGGCGCCCGGGGCCTGCTCGTCGTCGGCGGCTGCGGCCCAACGGGCCATCAGCGAAGCGGGAGTCGCCCTGGCCAGGCCCAGCTCGTCCAGCAGACGGGCCGTCGGGGGAAGGGCCGCGACCGAGAGCCGGCCCGGCCTGCCGCCGGACGCCGTGCCGCCCGCGCCGGGGCCGTACCCCTGCCCCGGTGCCGCGGTCTCCGCCGCGTCCGTACGCAGCGGGGCCAGGGCCCGGGCGAAGCGCTCCGCCCAGGCCGCCGACACCGCGTCCACCGAGGCGAGGGTGCCGTGCCCGGCGCTCTGCCCGCCCGCGGTGCGCAGCACCCGTACCGCCGTGGCGACGTCGCCGCTGAGCAGTGCCACCGCCCCGCACTCGCGGAAGGCGGGCGACGCCGCGCAGGCCGCGCCGTACGTCGCCTCGACCGGTGAGAGCGGGGAAGCGGCGGCCGTCTCCGCGAGGCACAGCAAGTGGATGCCGTGCGCCGCGCCGTGCGCGGCGAGCCGGGCCGTCGCCTCGCGCAGTCCGGCAGAGCCGGGATCGCCGTCGACGATCACCACTGTGCGCGGACCGGCCGGATCGAGTGGTCCCTCCTCCGTGCGCCGGACGAGCTCGGCCACACGCGCGGACGCCTGGTCACGGTCGTACGCGAGCAGCAGCCGGCAGTCCTGGCCGTGCGCCGGGCGCAGGTGCGGCAGCCAGCCGAGCCAGCCCCACTCCTGGGTCCGCTCCCCGGCCGAGCGCGCACGGTCCGCGCTGATCAGGACGATCTCCAGATCGGTGGGGGAGTGCAGCGCGGCGAGCTGAGCCACTACGGAACGCGCCAGTCCGGCCAGCCGGGCGCGTGGTCCGGCGAGACCCAGCGCACCGGCCTCCCGCAGCCCCACCGTCACCGGCACCGCGGGCAGCGTCCCCGCGCCGCCGGGCGCGGACCGGTCCGCCGTGCCGAGCCGGAGCACCAGGGACTCCGGGTGGACGGGGCCGCGCTCCCACAGCCGGCGTCCCGGCTGGAGCGCGGTGAGCAGCAGCGTCGCCGCGTCGGGCCATGCGTCGGGGGCCACGGCGGTGGCGCCGCCGGTGCTGCGGGTGCCGCTCCGCGCGGCGGAGGCGTCGATTCCGGATGGTGCCGAGGCGGCTCTGGGACCAGTGGCCGCGGGGTGCGGGGGTGTCGCGCCCGCGCCGTCGCCCGCGTAGTCGTGGGTGGCCTCGGCGCGGCCGCCGGTGAGGCGCCGGGCCCAGCCCCCTATGCCGCCGCGCCGCCGGGGCTCGTCCCTGCGGTCGTTGACGCGGTCACCGCCAAGGTCACCGCCACCGTCCCCACCGTGGGCGCCCTCGCGGTCACCGCCAAGGTCACCACCGTGGGCGCCCTCGCGGTCGCCGCGACGGTCACTCTCGCGGTCGCCGCCCCGGTCGTCCCCGGGCTCGGCGCGTGTCCCGGCCGCCGCGCCGAGGTCGGTGCCCCGGCCGCCCGTCCCGACGACCCGCCCCGATCCGTGCGTACGGTCGGCCGTCCCGGCGAAGGGGCCCTGCCCGCTGCCCGCCGGGGGCGCCGCGGGGCTCCCCGGCCCGTTCCCGTACGCCCCCTGGCTCTCGGCCGGGTGGGTGCGGACGTCGGGGCCCGCGCCCTGGGCGGGCACCGTCCCGTAACTCCCCTGGCGGGGGCCGCCGTTGGCCGCGGACTCCGCCGCGCGGCCGCTCACTCTGTGGTGCGCGGCGCTGCCCCCGTACCGCCCGGTGGAAGGCGCGGGGGCGGCGGCGGAGGTCCTGGCCACCCGCAGGTGGCCCTCGCCGTCGGGGGCCGTGGCGAGCGCCGTGCCGTGCGCGCCCGCGGGCGCGAGGCGCAGGGCGGACTCGCCGACCCGCAGCAGGGCGCCGGGGGCCAGCCGGACCTCGCGGGCGCCGACGTCCGAGCCGTCCAGCGTCGTGCCGTTCGTGGAGCCGAGGTCGGCGACCGTGACCCGGCCGTCCTCGGTGAGCGTCACCGTGCAGTGCAGCCGGGACACATCGGGGTCGTCCAGTGGTACGTCCGCGTCGGCGGAGCGGCCGATCCGGATCTGCCCGCCGTGCAACAGGTGCACGCCGCCGGCGTCGGGGCCCGCCACCACCTGGAGCTGGGCCAGGTCGGACAGCTCGGGGGCCTCCGCGTCGGCAGGGGCCTGGAGCGAGAGGACCGCGCCGTCCACCAGCGGGGGCTCGCCCAGGGCGCACCGCTGCGCATCGAGGCGCTCGCGCCCGGCGTACACCACCACCGCGCCCGTGGTCTCCGGGCTGCCCTGGCCCTGCACGGCGGCGGCGAGGCCGGAGGCGACCGCGGCGAGCGGGGTCCCGGCGGGCGCGGTCACGAGCACGTCGCAGACCGCGGCGGCGGTCCGGGGCGCGGGCCCAGAGGCCCCCGGCGCCGCGGCACCCGGAGCGGCCCCCGGTGCCGGGCCCCCCGTGGTCGTCACTCTGCTCTGGCCGCTGCGCGGCGCGAGGACGGTCAGCCGGATCTGCATCGCGTCAGCGGTCCCTTCTGCGCGCGGCGCCCGGCGGCGGGGCCGAGGAGCAGCCGTCCAGCCCGCCGCCCCCGCGAAGTCCCCCCACCCGGCACGGACGCGTCGTCCGGTACAGGTCGGCACCCACCACGGGGTGTTGAGGGACTCGTGCGCCCTCGACTACCCCAGAGGTCTGTGCTGATGGCATCCTCGCACCTGCCACTGACAACCCGCCCGCCGCCCGCCATCAAGTGATCTTGAATGGTCGGCTGTGGACGCAAAAGAACCTGTATGAGGCACGCTCGGACAGTGCGGGGGCGGTCCGCTGTCTGTGCCGGGGCGGTCCGCCGAACGACAGTGACACACCGCGCACTGGTGTGCGGCAACCATCCGCAGGACGTGCGCGTCTTCCCCGGGAACACGTGTGCAGTACGTACGCCGCATGTGCAGTGCGTGCGCAACTCCTTCGGCTGTTCGTCGCGGAATGCGGGACGCGCGTTCGGCCGGTGCCCCGTTCGGCGGCACTAGAGTTGGACAACCGGAAAAACCGGCAGCGGGAACAGCCGGGAATATCAGCAGTCCGATACGCGAACCACGATCAGGGTCAGTCACCGACCAGCAGGGAGTGCAGACGTGCGGCCGGTAGGCAGCAAGTACCTGCTTGAGCAGCCGCTCGGGCGCGGAGCCACAGGCACCGTCTGGCGGGCCCGCCAGCGGGAGACCGCAGGAGCCGAGGCGGCCGTCGCGGGCCACGCCGGCGAGACCGTCGCCATCAAGGTCCTCAAAGAGGAGCTGGCGAACGACGCGGACGTGGTGATGCGCTTCCTGCGCGAACGCTCCGTACTCCTGCGGCTGACCCACCCCAACATCGTGCGCACCCGCGACCTCGTCGTCGAGGGCGATCTCCTCGCCCTCGTCATGGACCTGATCGACGGGCCCGACCTGCACCGCTACCTCCGTGACAACGGGCCCTTCACGCCCGTCGCCGCCTCTTTGCTGACGGCGCAGATCGCCGACGCCCTCGCCGCGAGCCACGCGGACGGCGTCGTCCACCGCGACCTCAAGCCCGCGAACGTACTGCTCGACGAGCGCGACGGCGCGATGCACCCGATGCTCACCGACTTCGGCATCGCCCGCCTCGCGGACTCCCCGGGCCTCACCCGCACCCACGAGTTCGTCGGTACGCCGGCCTACGTCGCGCCGGAGTCCGCCGAGGGCCGCCCGCAGACCTCCGCCGTCGACATCTACGGCGCGGGCATCCTGATGTACGAACTGGTCACCGGCAGGCCCCCGTTCGCCGGCGGCACCGCGCTCGAGGTGCTGCACCGGCACCTCAGCGAGGAGCCGCGCCGCCCCACGACCGTCCCCGAACCTCTGTGGACGGTCATCGAGCGCTGCCTGCGCAAGGAGCCCGACGAGCGGCCCAGCGCCGAGAACCTGGCCCGCGCGCTGCGCACCGTGGCCGCCGGAATCGGCGTGCACTCCACGGCCGCGCAGGTCGAGGCGGCCATGGGCGTCGGCGCACTGCTCGCGCCCGACCCGGCACCGGCGCCCGTGCCGGACACCGGCTCGACGAACGAGGCCGACCCGACACAGGTGCTGCCGAGCAACGCGGGATCGTACGACCCCAACGGGGCGACGAGCGTGCTGCCCTCCACGGGCGCGGGGAACGGGCCGCGCGGTGCCGCCGACCCGACCGCCGTCATGCCGCCGGTGCCGCCGCACCCGGCAGGCGCGCCCGCCGGTTCGCCCTCCGGGGCCGGGCCCGAGGACCCGCACCCCTGGCAGAACCAGCTGCGCGCGGCCCGCGACCGCAACGAGCAGACCTCCGTGCAGTATCTGGACCCGAGCCAGGACCCGCTGCGCCGCCGCCCACAGCGCCAGCAGCAGCGCGGGCAGCAGCCCCAGACGCCGCCGCAGCACCAACAGAACCAGCAGTACCAGCAGAATCAGCAGCAGTACCAGCCGCAGCAGCAGCGTCCGCCCCAGCGGCAGCAGCGCCAGCAGCCGCCGCAGCAGAACTACGCCCCTCAGCACCATCAGCCCCAGGCGCCGCCCCCGCAGCAGCAGTACGCGCCCCAGCCCCAGCAGCCCCAGGCGCCCGCCCCGCGCGAGCCCCGGCCGCCGAGGGAGCCGCGCCGTCGCAGCGCCAACCCGATGCGGATTCCCGGCCTCGGCTGTCTCAAGGGCTGTCTGTTCACGCTCGTCCTGCTGTTCGTCGCGTCCTGGCTGGTCTGGGAGCTGACCGGGCTCAAGGAGGCGGTCGGCGCCACGAAGGGCTTCTTCGACCAGATCGGCGCCATGTTCACCAGCGTCAAGGACTTCTTCGAGAACCTGGGCAGCGGCTCCAAGCCGTAGCCGGGGCACGGGGCTCTGGACACGGGGCGCCGGGAACAGGGCGCCGGGAACAGGGCTCCGGGCACTCAGTGAAGAGACATGTCGACTTCCGGGGGTGGATTTCGCCCCCGGAGTGCGGAATGACGCCGTTCAGGGGCCATCCTGGGCACTCAACGCCTCGTCGGCGGCGTACTTTGAGGGCCGACGCCAGCCGCTGAGGGAGCAGTCTTGGCACGGAAAATCGGCAGCCGGTACACCGCCCACCAGATCCTCGGGCGCGGCAGCGCGGGCACGGTATGGCTCGGCGAGGGCCCCGAGGGGCCCGTCGCCATCAAGATGCTGCGCGAGGACCTGGCCTCCGACCAGGAACTCGTCGGCCGCTTCGTCCAGGAGCGCACCGCGCTCCTCAAGCTCGACCACCCGCACGTCGTCGCGGTGCGCGACCTCGTCGTCGACGGCAACGATCTCGCGCTCGTCATGGACCTCGTACGCGGCACCGACCTGCGCACCCGCCTCGACCGTGAACGCAGACTCGCCCCCGAGGCGGCGGTCGCCATCGCCATCGACATCGCCGACGGTCTCGCCGCCGCGCACGCGGCCCAGATCGTGCACCGCGACGTCAAGCCGGAGAACGTCCTGCTCGACATGCAGGGCCCGCTCGGCCCCGGCGGCTCGCACCCCGCGCTGCTCACCGACTTCGGCGTCGCCAAACTGATCGACACCCCGCGCCGCACCAAGGCCACGAAGATCATCGGTACGCCGGACTACCTGGCCCCCGAGATCGTCGAGGGCCTGCCGCCGCGCGCGGCCGTGGACATCTACGCGCTGGCGACCGTCCTGTACGAACTGCTCGCGGGCTTCACGCCGTTCGGCGGGGGACACCCGGGCGCGGTACTGCGCCGGCACGTGACCGAGACGGTCGTTCCGCTTCCGGGGATTCCGGAGGAGCTGTGGCAGCTCATAGTGCAGTGCCTCGCGAAGGCGCCGGCCTCGCGGCTGCGGGCGTCGGAGCTGGCGGCGGGACTGCGCGAGCAGCTGCCGCTACTGGTGGGAATGCCACCGCTGGACGTGGACGAGCCGGACTCGGAGCCGCAGGATCCCACGGAATCGGTGGCGTACGAGGGTGCGGCCGGGGGCCGGGAAGAGGACCCGCAGCCGCGCCGGGGAGCGGTTCCGCTTGTGCCCGGCACCACGCTCGACTCGTCCAACAGGGACACCCACACATCGATGCGGGTACCGGCGCCGGACGAGCTGGCGGGCGGCCCGCTGGGCACGGCACGGGTGCCGCGGACGGCAGGGGACCGGCGGCCGGGGTCGGCGCGGCACCGGTCGGAGGTGCGGAAGCGGCGGCTGATCATGACGACGGTGGGAGTGGCGCTGCTGGCGGCGGTGGGCGTGGGCGGCTGGCTCGCCGTCTCCTCGGCGGACGAGGAACAGGGGCCTGGGCCGGTGCCGGGGACAAGTCAGCCGGGGCCTGCACAGCCGTAGCGGGCTGCTTTGCGCGGGGCGGGCCGCTGTGCGCGGTGCGGGTTGGTGGGTGGCTGGGGTTGCCTGCGGCGCGGCCCCTCCCCGCCCCTTCCCGAAACTGCTGGCCGCAGGGCTGGGGCAGTACGGCCGGCGCCGGTGGGGGTTGGCGTTCCGGGCTGCGCCCGGTGCACGGCTGCGCCGCGCGTCCTCAAGCGCCGGACGGGCTGGAGGTGTCCGGGGCGGAAGGAAAGGGCGCCCGGACCGGCTCCCACCCCGTACCGGTTACGCTGGTGCGGTGGCAGTCGTCGATGTATCCGAAGAGCTGAAGTCCCTCTCCTCGACCATGGGGTCGATCGAGGCCGTCCTGGACCTCGAGAAGATGAGGGCCGACATCGTTGTGCTCGAGGAGCAGGCAGCGGCGCCGTCCCTGTGGGACGACCCCGATGCCGCCCAGAAGATCACCAGCAAGCTCTCGCACCTCCAGGCCGAGCTGCGCAAGACCGAGGCGCTGCGCGGCCGGATCGACGACGTCGCGGTGATGTTCGAGCTGGCCGCCGACGAGGACGACGCCGACGCCCTCGCCGAGGCCGAGTCCGAGCTCGTCTCCGTACGCAAGGCGCTGGACGAGATGGAGGTCCGTACCCTCCTCTCCGGCGAGTACGACGAGCGCGAGGCCCTCGTCAACATCCGCGCGGAAGCGGGCGGCGTCGACGCCTCCGACTTCGCCGAGCGCCTCCAGCGCATGTACCTGCGCTGGGCCGAGCGGCACAACTACTCCACCGAGGTCTACGAGACGTCGTACGCCGAAGAGGCCGGCATCAAGTCGACCACCTTCGTCGTCAAGGCTCCGTACGCCTACGGCACGCTGTCGGTCGAGCAGGGCACGCACCGGCTGGTGCGCATCTCGCCGTTCGACAACCAGGGGCGCCGGCAGACCTCCTTCGCGGGCGTCGAGGTCCTCCCGGTCGTCGAGAAGACCGACCACGTCGAGATCGACGAGTCGGAGCTGCGCGTGGACGTCTACCGCGCGTCGGGGCCGGGCGGCCAGGGCGTCAACACGACCGACTCGGCGGTGCGCCTGACGCATATCCCGACCGGCATCGTCGTCTCCTGCCAGAACGAGCGCTCCCAGATCCAGAACAAGGCGAGCGCCATGAACGTCCTCCAGGCGAAGCTGCTGGAGCGCCGCCGCCAGGAGGAGCAGGCGCTCATGGACTCCCTCAAGGGCGACGGCGGCAACTCCTGGGGCAACCAGATGCGTTCGTACGTCCTGCACCCGTACCAGATGGTCAAGGACCTCCGTACGGAGTTCGAGGTCGGCAACCCGCAGGGCGTCCTCGACGGCGAGATCGACGGCTTCCTGGAGGCCGGCATCCGCTGGCGCAAGCAGCAGGAGAAGTAGCAGCAGGAGAAGTAGAAAGCGCCGGGACCCCCACGGGTTCCGGCGCTTTCGCGTACCCGGCGCAGGGCCGGGCTTGTTAGAAAGCTGTGGACATTGGGCGGGCAAGTGATCACAAACCCGTCATCCCGCCCGGAACGTCCTTGACGTAATTCTTAGGGCTGGGGGAGTGTAGCGGGCAGCATGCGTATGTCTGGGGCGGGTGTGAACGGGGGCAAGCGGGCGGCCTCTTGAGAGGCAGTCCCGTGAACTGACATCCCCGCCGCGGCCGTTGCCCCTGCATAGCTGCTCCATCGACGCGTATTTCCGAAGCGTATTTCGAAGAGCCAGCAAGCCACTGAGTGGCAGCTACTGGGGGTAGCAATCAGATGACCAACAAGATGCGGGTTCGCGTCGCGCGGATAGCCGCCGGCGCGGTGATCGCCGCAGGCGCGTCGCTGACCGCAGCAGGCGTCGCCCAGGCCGTCGGTACCGACGCGGGCGCGAAGATCGACCTTGGTGCCGTACAGGTCGACGCCGGAATCGACGTGGCGGACGGCGGTGACGACGAGACCACGGGCGGCCAGAACGGCGGTGCGACCGGAGGCAACGGCGGCGCCACCGACGGAGGCACCGCCTCGGGCGGCGAGATCGGCGGCGCGGACACCGGCGGCGACATCGGCGGCGCGGACACGGGCGGTGCGACCACGGGCGGTGCGACGACCGGCGGCGCGACCACTGGCGGTGCGACGACTGGCGGTGCGACGACGGGTGGTGCGACCACGGGTGGTGCGACCACGGGTGGCGCGACGACCGGTGGCGCGACCACGGGTGGCGCGACGACTGGCGGTGCGACGACCGGTGGCGCGACCACGGGCGGTGCGACCACGGGCGGTGCGACGACCGGTGGTGCGACCACGGGCGGTGCGACGACCGGTGGCGCGACCACGGGCGGTGCGACGACCGGCGGTGCGACCACTGGCGGTGCGACGACCGGTGGTGCCACCACGGGAGGCGCGACGACCGGCGGTGCGACGACCGGCGGTGCCACCACGGGCGGTGCCACGACTGGCGGTGCCACTACGGGCGGCCAGACCGACCCGACGAAGCCGCCCACCAGCGACCCGACGGCTCCCGGCAACACCGGCGGCAACGACAACACCGGCCAGACCGGTGGCGCCGGTGACAACACCGACGTCGACAGCGTCGCCAACCGTCCCGTCGAGCAGGCCAAGCCGAAGGACGAGCTGGCCGCGACCGGTGCGGGCGACACCACGCTCCTGCTGGCCGGCGCCGCGACGATGATCGCGGGCGGCGTCGCCTTCCGCTTCCTGCCGCGGCTGAGCGGCCGCGGCGGCAACGCAGCCTGATCCGCAGCCACAGCGGCAGGCAGTCACCGCGACAGAGCGCAGGCAGTCACTGCGACAGTGCTTAGGCAGCCACAGCGGCAGAGAGGGGCCCGGGGCGCACACCAGCGCCCCGGGCCCCTCTTCGTACGTATCGAACCGCTACGCGGCCTGGTGGGCCACCAGTGCCATCGCCGTCACCAGTATCAGCAGCAGCGCGATCAGCGCCGCCGGGCTGAGCTGGGAGAACGGGTTCTCCTGCTGCTCCAGGCGCTGCCTTATCGCCCGGCACGTCGGGCAGCGGCCCTCGGCCACCGGCCCCGCGCAGTTCGCGCACACCAACCGGTCATAGGTCATGCGCTCTCCTTCTCCGGTCACCGGCTGCACACTCCGAGCAACGCCCTCGACACTTCGCGTTCTCTCCCTACAACGCCCGGGGAAACGCATCCGTTCCCCTCCACTGTGCCAGCTGGCCGTCCGATCGGCGCGGCCCGAGTGCGCCGGCCACCCGCAGGCGCACGGCAAACCGGAGCAAACCCCTCATCGCAGGGAAGCAGCCTGCGGGCGTACGGCCGGGTCGCGTATGGTCACGCACACCTACTCCCGGCGACCGTGGTGCACCTGTGATCCGATTCGACAACGTGTCCAAGTCCTACCCGAAGCAGAACCGGCCCGCCCTGCGGGACGTCTCCCTGGAGGTCGAGAAGGGCGAGTTCGTCTTCCTCGTCGGTTCCTCCGGCTCCGGCAAGTCCACCTTCCTGCGGCTGCTGCTGCGCGAGGAGCGCGCCAGCCAGGGTCAGGTGCACGTCCTGGGCAAGGACCTCGCGCGCCTGTCCAACTTCAAGGTGCCGCAGATGCGCCGCCAGCTCGGCTGCGTCTTCCAGGACTTCCGTCTCCTCCCCAACAAGACCGTCGCCGAGAACGTCGCGTTCGCGCAGGAGGTCATCGGCAAGCCCAAGGGCGAGATCCGCAAGGCCGTCCCGCAGGTGCTCGACCTCGTCGGCCTCGGCGGCAAGGAGGACCGGATGCCCGGCGAGCTCTCCGGTGGTGAGCAGCAGCGCGTGGCCATCGCGCGGGCCTTCGTCAACCGCCCCATGCTGCTGATCGCGGACGAGCCCACCGGCAACCTCGACCCGCAGACCTCCGTCGGCATCATGAAGCTGCTGGACCGCATCAACCGCACCGGCACCACTGTGGTGATGGCGACCCACGACCAGCAGATCGTCGACCAGATGCGCAAGCGCGTCATCGAACTTGAGAAGGGCCGTCTCGTACGCGACCAGTCTCGCGGCGTCTACGGCTACCAGCACTGAAAGGACGCCGATGCGCGCCCAGTTCGTCCTGTCGGAGATCGGTGTCGGTCTCCGCCGGAATCTCACGATGACCTTTGCCGTCATCGTCTCCGTTGCTCTCTCGCTGGCCCTGTTCGGTGCCACGCTGCTGATGCGCGACCAGGTCAGCGAGATGAAGAGTTTCTGGTACGACAAGGTCAACATCTCCATCTACTTCTGCAACAAGAACGACGCCGAGACGGGCGTGCCGCAGTGCGCCAAGGGCGCCGTCACCGCCGAGCAGAAGAAGCAGGTCGAGACCGACCTGAAGAAGATGGACGTCGTGGAGAGCGTCTACTACGAGAACGCGGATCAGGCGTTCAAGCACTACAAGGAGCAGTTCGGCAACACCCCGATGGCGAACGTCATCACGCCGGACCAGATGCAGGAGTCCTTCCGCGTCAAGCTCAAGGACCCGCAGAAGTACAAGGTGGTGGCCACCGCCTTCGCGGGCCGGGCGGGGGTGCAGTCCGTCGAGGACCAACGGTCCATCCTGGACCAGCTCTTCGCCCTGATGAACAGCATGAACGTGGCGGCCCTGGGACTGATGTTCCTGATGCTGGTGATCGCGCTGATGCTGATCGTCAATACGGTGCGGGTTTCCGCGTTCAGCAGACGGCGCGAAACCGGCATCATGCGGCTGGTCGGCGCGTCCAGTTTCTACATCCAGGCGCCCTTCATCATGGAGGCCGCGGTCGCCGGTCTCATCGGCGGCGCCCTCGCCTGCACGCTGCTGGCGGTCGGCCGGTACTTCCTGATCGACCACGGTCTCGCGCTCGCGGACAAGATGGAACTGATCCAGTTCATCGGCTGGGACGCGGTCCTCACCAAGCTGCCGCTGGTCCTCGCGATCAGCCTGCTGATGCCCGCACTTGCCGCCTTCTTCGCACTGCGCAAGTACTTGAAGGTGTAGGCGCGGCCCCCACCGACAGCCCCTGCTGTGTGACAACCGCCCCACTCGAACCCCGTGTTCCCTACGGCATCCCGCCGTACGGGGCGCGGGGTTTGTCCTAGACTCGTCGCCATGCCAGACCCGGAGTTCGGTATCCGGCCCCGCGGGCTCTGCCGCGGGGCGGCCCTGACATTGGTCTTCGCGGGTGCGCTGGCCACCGTCTCGGCGACCGGTTCGTGGAGTGAAGGGGACGACGGGCTGCAGCCTCCCTCGGCCATCCGGCCCGCGGCGGCGAGCGCCGACCGCGACGCGGTGTCCCGGGCGGCGGCCGAGGCGGTCGCCGACGGCAAGTCAGGCAAGAAGGCCGCCCAGGAAGAGGTCAGCCGCAGCGGCGACCGGTGGGGCGCGGTCTACGACCCGGCGGAGTACCGGGAGTTCGCGCAGTCCCTCGACGGCGAGTACACCGGCGTCGGCCTGTGGGCCGAGCGGCGCGGCGACGGCGGGGTCCAGGTCGCCCGGGTGCAGCCAGGCAGCCCCGCCGCGAAGGCGGGCGTACGGAAGGGCGACACGCTCCGTACGGTCGACGGCCACCGGGTCGAGCGGCGGCCCGTCACGGAGGTCGTCTCCCTGCTGCGCGGCGACCGCAAAAGCGCGGAAGCGGGTACGTCCGTGACGCTCGGCCTCCAGCGCGGCACCCGCACCTGGACCGAGGAGCTGCGCAGGGCCACCCTCGCCACCGAGGCCGTCACCGTCGAGAAGCTGCCCGGCGGGGCCCTGCTGATCAAGGTCGCCGCCTTCACCAAGGGCTCGGGCGAGCGGGTACGGGACGCGGTGCGCGGGGCTCCGGCAGGCAAGGGCGTCCTGCTCGACCTGCGGGGCAACGCGGGCGGGCTGGTCGGCGAGGCCGTCACCGCCGCGTCGGCCTTCCTCGACGGCGGGCTGGTCGCCACGTACGACGACCGGGGAAGACAGCGGGCGCTGCACGCCCAGCCGGGTGGGGACACCGAGAGACCGGTGGTCGCGCTCATCGACGGCGGCACGATGAGCGCCGCCGAGCTGGCGGTGGG
The DNA here is from genome assembly GCF_040651475.1 of Streptomyces sp. NPDC048442. Taxonomy (NCBI): domain Bacteria; kingdom Bacillati; phylum Actinomycetota; class Actinomycetes; order Kitasatosporales; family Streptomycetaceae; genus Streptomyces; species Streptomyces sp. NPDC048442. The sequence goes on along the minus strand of NZ_JBEZKB010000001.1, from coordinate 748,049 downwards.
CGCGCTCCAGGACCGGGGCCGGGCGCTGACCGTCGGTTCGCGGACCTTCGGCAAGGGCTCGGTGCAGAAGCCGAGCCGGCTGGCGGACGGCTCGGTCGCCGAGCTGACGGTCGGCCACTACCGCACTCCCGCCGGGCACAACCTGGACGGGCGGGGCATCACCCCGGACCTCGCGGTCACCGAGAAGGCCCGGGAGCGGGCCCAGACAGTATTGAGTGGCCTTCAGGGGGGCTCGTAGTGCGAAAATGACCGCACTATGGCTAAGGAAAAGGACCCCAAGCGCAAGATCATCGCGCAGAACAAGAAGGCGCGGCACGACTACACCATCATCGACACCATCGAGTGCGGTGTGGTGCTCATGGGCACCGAGGTGAAGTCGCTCAGGCTCGGCCGGGCGTCGCTGGTGGACGGCTTCGTGCAGATCGACGGCCACGAGGCGTGGCTGCACAACATCCACGTACCGCTGTACTCGCAGGGCACCTGGACCAATCACGCGGCCAGGCGCAAGCGGAAGCTGCTGATGCACCGGGCCGAGATCGACAAGCTGGAGTCCAAGTCGGGGGAGTCGGGCCACACGATCGTGCCGCTCGCCCTCTACTTCAAGGACGGCCGGGTCAAGTGCGAGATCGCGCTCGCCAAGGGCAAGAAGGAGTACGACAAGCGGCAGACGCTCCGCGAGAAGCAGGACACCAGGGAGACGAACCGGGAGATCTCGGCGGTCAAGCGCAAGGAGCGCGGGCACCTGTAGGCCCCGCGCACCGGATGGTGAGGCCCCGCGCACCGGTCGGTCAGGCCCCGCGCATCGGTCGGTCAGGCCCCGCGCACCGGCCGGTCGGCAGGCCCGCGCGGAAATAGGTTGGCACCGTCGGACGTTGGTCACGTACGATGGGCATCGCACCCCACGTGGTGATGGGGCCAGCGACGGTGAGGGTGGCGAGAGCCGCCGGAGCCACATTGAAAAATCAACATGGGGATGATCGGTTTCGACAGCGGATGTCGAAGCAGGGGAAGCGTGTCGAGGAAGCGGCAATGATCTCGTAAACCATATGTCGCAACCAATAATCGCCAACACCAAGCGCGATTCCTTCGCCCTCGCTGCCTAAGTAGCGACTTGCGAAGTGTCAGCCCGGGGGTGATCCCGACCCGGATCCTGGCATCATCAAGGGATCTAAACTCCTAGACCCGGTCACGGGGCCTGGGAGGAAATCAAACAGTGACTGAGCCCGTCGGAGACTTGTCTGCGTGATCTCCGGGGCCGAGAAAATCGCAGCAGACTGCACACGGAGAAGCCCTGTTTTTGCACCGTTGGACGCGGGTTCGATTCCCGCCATCTCCACAATTCCCATGTGAGACGAAGGCCCGGCTGCTACTGCAGCCGGGCCTTCGTCGTATCTGCGCGCACCCGCTGTCCGTGCCCCGTTCCGGGTGCCCGACCCGTTGTCGTATGCGTCACGTGATGTCTTATCCGTCCTAGAGATAGGGGGTAAATGGTACGAAACGGACATGGAATGCCTCATTCCGGCAGTCGGTATGTCATTGGTCTGTGACAAGGGGCCACTCAGGAGAAGCGGTGTCACCCGCGTGCGTTACATTCATCCTCCGGGTGCAGTGTGATAGGGACGCTTGATCGGGTGGGGGCCCGGATCAATGGCGGTGTTCTGCTGGTCGCGCGCGCCCACCGATGAATCAGTCAGTGGGGGATGTGCGGACAGCTATGGACAACATGAAAAAGGGTGCCCAGACCGGGCAGACCCGGCAGATACGCCAGATACGCGATGTCGACGACAGGACGATGCAGCTCGACTCCGTCGGGTCGCAGTTCGCGCGTCGCGAGCAGGCCGGCCCCGCGCTGCCCGAGCTCCCCGCGGACGGCGGCAACGGCCCGGTGTTCGTCGACGAGAGCGGCCGGCGGGGCAGGAAGTTCCGCAGACTCGGCTGGGTGCTCGGCGCGGTCTGCGCCTGCTACGCGGCGATGCTCGTCGCCTCCCTCATCGGCGGCAATTCCCTGGCCCCTGACCTCTTCCTCCCAGGCGTCAAGGCCGAGGAGAAGTCCGACAAGGTCAAGTCGGACCCCAGCCCCTCCCCGACCGTGCCCAAGCCGGACGATGTCCCGCCGGTCTCCGGCAATCGCGTCCCCGCCGGTCAGGGGCAGCAGCCCACCGGCACGGGCAAGGTCCCCGCGGGCGGCGCCAAGAAGGACGACGCCAAGAAGGACCCGAAGGCGTCGGGCAAGAAGGACCCCGTCGACCCCGGCAAGACGGCGGGCAACGCGGCAGCGGGCAACACGACCGCGGGCCAGAAGCCCCCGCCGGTCGACCCCGGCACGAATACCGGGAACGTCAACGCGGGCGACGCCGGCGGCAAGCCCCCGGTCGACCCGACCGGCGCCACCGACCCCGGCACCACGGACCCCAGCCCCACCGACCCCGGCGGCACGCCCGGTGGCACTCCCGGCGGTACCCCCGGCGGCACTCCCGGTGGCACTCCCGGCGGCGGCGGCGACCCCGCTCCGGACCCCGCGACCTCGACCCAGTAGAAGGCACGGCACGTAGATGTCCAACCCCCGCAGGCGTTCCTCGTCGGGCGCCCGCCGCTCCGCCGCGCGCAAGCGCAGCCCCAGGCGGCGCCGGCTGCCCATGCGTTACCTGTTGCCTTCGCTGGTACTCGTCGCCCTGATGGCGATGCTGATGCTGCGCGGCTACGTACACAACGAGATCCTGGCCGACCACAAGGGCGCCCGCGAACCCGTCGACCAGTCCACGGTGCCGCAGGAGATCCTCAAGGGCGGCCCGGTCATCGACGCCCGGGACCCGGAGAAGCCCAAGGCCCAGCACGTACGGGACAAGCACGTCGTCATCACCTTCGACGACGGCCCCGACCCCGAGTGGACCCCGAAGGTGCTGGACAAGCTGAAGGAGTACGGCGCACACGGCGTCTTCTTCGTCGTCGGCTCCAACGCCACCCGCTACCCGGAACTCGTCAAGCGCATCGTGGACGAGGGGCACGAGCTGGGGCTGCACACCTGGAACCACCCCGACCTCTCGTTCAAGACGAAGGACGGCATCGACCGGCAGTTCTCGCAGAACCAGCTCGCGATAGCCGGCGCGGCCGGGGTGCACACCTCGCTGTTCCGGCCGCCGTACTCCTCCTTCTCGTACGCCTTCGACGACGCCAGCTGGCCGGTCGCCAAGCACGTCGGGGAGCTCGGCTACCTCACGGTCGTCAACGACACCGACTCCGAGGACTGGAAGGAGGGGCACAGCGTCCAGGAGATCATCAAGCGCGCGACGCCCAAGACCACCAAGGGCACCGTCGTCCTGATGCACGACTCGGGCGGTGACCGCTCGCGGACCCTGAAGGCGCTGGACCAGTTCCTGCCGGACATGCAGAAGCGCGGCTTCAAGTTCACCACCCTCACCGAGGGGCTCGGGGCCCCCTCCGCGCACACCCCGGTGACGGGCCCCGAGCTGTGGAAGTCGAAGACCTTCCTGGCCGCGATCACCGTCTCCGACGCCATCACCGACGCCCTGACCTGGGGTCTCGCGATCGTCGGCTCCCTGGTCATCGCCCGCTTCGGGCTGATGCTGATCCTTTCCTTCGCGCACGCCCGCAAGGTCCGCAGACGCGGTTTCCGCTGGGGGCCTGAGGTCACCCGGCCGGTCACCGTGCTGGTCCCCGCGTACAACGAGCGCGAGTGCATCGCCAACACCGTGCGCTCACTGATGTCCAGCGACCATCCGATCGAGGTCATCGTCATCGACGACGGCTCGAACGACGGCACCGCCGACATCGTCGAGCAGATGCGGCTGCCCAATGTCCGTGTCGTACGCCAGCAGAACTCGGGCAAGCCCGCCGCGCTGAACAACGGCATCCGGCACGCCCGTTACGACATCATCGTGATGATGGACGGCGACACCGTCTTCGAGCCGTCCACCGTGCGTGAGCTGGTCCAGCCGTTCGGCGACCCGCGCGTCGGCGCGGTCGCGGGCAACGCCAAGGTCGGCAACCGCGACTCCCTGATCGGCGCCTGGCAGCACATCGAGTACGTGATGGGCTTCAACCTGGACCGCCGGCTGTACGACATGCTCGGCATCATGCCGACCATCCCCGGCGCGATCGGCGCGTTCCGCGCGGACGCGCTGCACCGGGTCGGCGGCATGAGCGAGGACACCCTCGCCGAGGACACCGACATCACCATGGCGTTCCACCGCGACGGCTGGAAGGTCGTCTACGCGGAGGACGCACGCGCCTGGACCGAGGCGCCGGAGTCCGTGCAGCAGCTGTGGTCGCAGCGCTACCGCTGGTCGTACGGCACCATGCAGGCGATCTGGAAGCACCGCCGCGCGTTCATCGAGCGCGGTCCCTCGGGCCGCTTCGGCCGCATCGGCCTGCCGATCGTCTCGCTCTTCATGATCGTCTTCCCGCTGCTCGCCCCGCTGATCGACATCTTCCTGATCTACGGCCTGGTCTTCGGCCCGACGGGCAAGACCGTCATCGCGTGGATCGGTGTGCTGATGCTCCAAGTGGTCTGCGCGGCCTACGCGTTCAGGCTGGACAAGGAGAAGATGACGCATCTGATCTCCTTCCCGCTCCAGCAGATCCTGTACCGCCAGATCATGTACGTCGTCCTGCTCCAGTCCTGGATCACCGCCCTCACCGGCGGCCGGCTGCGCTGGCAGAAGCTGCGCCGGACCGGTGTGGTCGAGGCGCCGGGGGCCCTGCCGGGCCAGCGGCGCGAAGAGGAGAGGTGGCCGGTCGGATGAGCCACGGTTATCCGGGCGCGAACGGCAACGGTCTTCCCGACGACGCGGAGTACGACGCGGACGGCTTCCCGCGACAGTTGGGCGGCCGTCAGGCGCCGCCGCCCCCGCCCGAGCAGGGCGGCGGCGGGTGGCCGACGGTGCGCAACAACCCTGGACCGTCCATGTACGGCCAGGGGCAGGGTCAGGGGCAGCAGGGCGGCTACCCCCAGGCCCAGGCGTACCCCCAGGGCGGGAACCAGCCGCAGCAGCCGCAGGTTGGTGGCTGGCCGCAGCAGGTGAACAACCGTCGCCCGCAGGGCGGTTACCCGCAGCAGGGCGGCTACGCCCCGCAGGCGGCTTCCGCACGCCCGGACGCCGGTTACGCGCAACCGTCGTACGCGGAATCGGGCTACGCGGAACCGGGCTACGCGGAGAGCGCCACCACGGCGTTCCCGCCCCACCCCGGTCAGGGTGGCCAGGGCGGCCAGGCCGGCCAGCAGGAGGAGACTCCCGCGTTCGCACGGGCCGCGGTCGGTGCGCAGACCCGGCAGCAGCCGGCCTGGGGCCGTGGCCCCGAGGCAGGCGGCGCGGTGGACGACCCGTACGGGCCGAGTACTTCGGCCTGGCCGGAGGCGGCAGAACCGGCTCTGGCAGCGGAAGCGGATTCCGGTGCTCCGGGAGTCGGCGCTCCGGAGAAGGACGCCCCCGAGGCGGCCCCGAAGAAGCCAGGCCGCGACCGCTACCTCGACCTGCTGCGCTCCGTCGCGCTCGTCCGCGTGGTGCTCTTCCACGTCTACAACCAGGCGTGGATGACCATCGTCTTCCCGTCCATGGGCGTGATGTTCGCGCTGGCCGGTTCGCTGATGGCGCGCTCGCTCGGCGGCAGGCCCGGCCTCACCGTCATCAAGAGCCGGGTACGGCGACTGATGGTGCCGGTGTGGCTGTTCGCGATCGTCACGCTCGCGCTGGTCTTCAACGGCGGCTGGAAGCCCTCCGTCGGCGAGGACGGCGATTCCATCATCTGGTGGTGGATCAAGCTCGCCTGGTGGTTCGTGCCGGTGGGCGCGCCGACGGGACCGGCCGAGGTCGGCTCCGACGGCGGTCTGCTGGGCCTCGGCTGGGCGGAGCAGACCTCGGGTCCGCTCTGGTACATCCGTGCGTACCTGTGGTTCGTGGTGCTGTCGCCGCTGATGCTCAAGGCGTTCAAGAAGCTGCCGTGGGTGACGATGCTGGCGCCGCTCGGCCTCTCCCTCGTCATCGGTCTGGAACTGGTCGACATCCCCGGCGAGACCGGCAATGCGATCAAGGACTTCTCGACCTTCGCCTCCTGCTGGATCCTCGGCTTCGCCCACAACGAGGGCACGCTGAAGAAGCTCAAGGCCTACATGATCCCGTCGTTCGCGGCGGTCCTGATGGTCCTGGGATTGTGGTGGGCGGGGACGCACCCCGGTGAAGTGCCCTGGAACTTCGACGAGATCGCGGTGGCCAACGCCCTGTGGTCGCTCGGCTTCTGCGCGATCCTGCTGCACTACTCGCCGTCCTGGCAGGAACTCCCGGACAAGCTCAAGGGGTTCGACACCCCCATCACCCTGGCCAACAACCGGGCCGTGACGATCTACCTCTGGCACGAGATGGCGATCATGCTCGCCATCCCGGTCATCGACCGGATGTGGGAGCTTCCGTTCGGGATCAGCGAGTTGATCAGCCCGTATCTCGGGAATCTCTACCAGGTGCTGATGTTCGTCCTCGCGTGGCCGCTGATCGCGGTGGCGATCGCCTCGTTCGGCTGGGCGGAGGACGTCGCGGCGAAACGGAAGCCGAGGCTCTGGCCGAACGGTGCGAAGAAGAAACAGAAGCAGTAGCTGCCCGTGCCTCCTGGGGCCTCCTGCGGCCGCCTGCGCCCGTCCGTCCCCTTCCGGGGGCGGGCGGGCGTTCGCGTGTCCGGGCGCCTGTGCTCGTACGGTACGGAGATGATCTCCGACGGCATTGAACTGCGCCCCGCGGCCCTGACCGACGCCGATGCGCTGGCGGCGGCGTACCGGCGCAACCGAGAGCATCTGCGGCCCTGGGAGCCGCGCAGGCCCGAGTCGTTCTTCACGGCGGAGGGCCAGGCGGAACGGCTCGGGGCCCTGTGCGCGGACCGGGACGCGGGGCGGGCGGTGGCGTGGGTGCTGGCGGACGGCGAGCAGGTGATCGGCACGTTCAACCTGACGAACGTCGTGCTCGGCCCGTTCCGCAGCGCGAGCCTGGGCTACTGGGTCGACGTGTCGTACGTGGGCCGGGGACTCGCCACCGCTGCCGTACGGCGGGTCTGCGAGGCGGCGCGGGACGAGACGGGGCTGCACCGGGTGGAGGCGGCGACGATGCTCGCGAACACGGGATCGCAGCGGGTGCTGGCGAAGTGCGGATTCGAGGAGATCGGGGTGGCGGGGCGCTATCTCCACATCGACGGGGCTTGGCGGGACCACCGGGTCTTTCAGCGCGTGCTTTACGAGGGGGAGGGGGTGGGGTAGCTGGTGGCAGGCTTTTAGGGGCGCGAGGCTGTGTTGATATGCGGCTCCGCCGTGTGGGCGCGACCAGCCACGACGCACCCGTACGACGCCCATCACCAGCGCAACGCACCCGCATTGGTCCAAGGCAAGGACCCGGTACCGGGGGTTCCGGTGCGGGGCGGTGGCAGGCACTCTGAAGGCAGCGGTAGCTGGAAAAGAGGCGGCGACCACCGGCGGTCCCGGAGGACATCGGCATGGGCTCGGGCGACGTGGGCAGCACAGGCACAGGTGCGAGTACAGGTATAGGTACGGGTACGGGCTCTCCGTCCTGGTGGTTCGACTCCGGGCGGGTCTGCCTCGACCTCCTCGCGACCCGTGTGAAAGGTGAGGAACTGCTGTGCGGGCCCAGTGAGTTGGCCGCCTGGCTGCTCGGTGCCCGGCTGGTCCCCGCCGGTACCCCCCTCGATGGGATGGGCGCCGACTGGGTGCAGGCCTTCCGGCAACTCCGCGCACTCATCGGAGAGGTGGTCGAGGGTGGCTGCTCCGACGCCGCCCTCGAACCCGTCAACTCCCTTGCCGCCGGGCCTCCTCCCGCGCCGCGCGCCGTCCGCGTCCCGGACGGTTCGCTTGCGTACGTCCTCGCCTCCGAGCCCCGCTGCGAACAGCTTCTCGCCGCCGTCGCCCGGGACGCCGTCGGCCTGCTCACCGATCCCGTCGCCCGCGCCGCCCTGCGCCGCTGCGAGGGTGACAACTGCCGCCGCCTGTACCTCGATACGTCCCGCGGGCGCCGCCGCCGCTGGTGCTCCAGCGAGGTCTGCGGCAACCGGGAGCGCGTGGCCCGCCACCGCCGCCGTGCCGCCGTCGCCGCCCAGGCGTATCCGGACTGACGAAAGATCTTGCGCCCCCTTTGAGTCGGACGCACCCACCCGCCCGTACTCCAGGTCGAGGTAATCCGAGAGGGTCTCGACCGGGAGGTTCAGGTGCGCGAGGATGCCGCCGTGGCCGATGACCGTCCGCAGCGCCGGGCACGGCATCGCAGCACGGAGCGGGACATCGACTCACCTCTTCCCGAAGAGGAGTTGATGCGCTCGCTCTACCGCGAACATGCCGGTCCGCTGCTCGCCTTCGTGCTGCGTCTCGTCGCCGGTGACCGCCAGCGTGCCGAGGACGTCGTACAGGAGACGCTCATCCGTGCCTGGAAGAACGCCGGCCGGCTCAACCGGGCGACCGGCTCTGTCCGCCCCTGGCTGGTGACGGTCGCACGCAGGATCGTCATCGACAACCACCGCAGCCGGCAGGCCCGGCCGGTGGAGGTCGATCCGTCACCGCTGGAGGTCATGCCCGCGGAGGACGAGATCGACAAGGCGTTGTGGCTGATGACGCTCAGCGATGCACTCGACGACCTGACGCCCGCCCACCGGGAAGCGCTCGTCGAGACCTACTTCAAGGGACGTACGGTCGGTGAGGCGGCGGAGGTGCTCGGCGTACCCAGCGGGACCGTCAGGTCCCGGGTCTTCTACGCGCTCCGCTCGATGAAGCTGGCCCTTGAGGAACGAGGAGTGACGGCATGAGCGCACAGGAGAGGGGCAGTGCACAGGGGAACGAGTCCGTCCACGACGCCGTCGCCGCCTACTCCCTCGGCATTCTGGACGAGGCCGAGACCACCGCCTTCGAGGCGCACCTGGCCGGCTGCGACTTCTGCGCAGCCCAGCTCGACGACCTCGCCGGCCTGGAACCGATGCTGGCCGCACTCGCCGAACCACCGGGCCCGCCAAGGCAGTTGACGCCCCCCAGCCCCGTTCTCCTCGCAGGGCTTCTCGACGAGGTCGGCGCCCAGCGGGACCTGCGCGCCCGCCGCAAACGCCGCGGCCTGTACCTGGCGGCGGCCGCCGCCGCGGTGGTGATCGGCGGCTCGGGCGCGGCCGTCGTGGCGGCGGTCAACGACCGCCCGGAGCCCGTGCGGGCCCTCCCCGACCCGCATCCCACCAGCCCCGCCGAGGACGCCTTCTTCCACCACATGGAGGAGAAGCGGGAGGCCACCGACCCGGTCACCCGGGTCAGCGCGGTCGTCGGCACCGAGAAGAAGGCCTGGGGCACCCACACCGTCCTGGAGCTCAAGAACGTCAAGGGCCCCCTCAAGTGCAGCCTGATCGCCGTCTCGAAGAAGGGCGAGGAGGAGGTCGTGTCCAGCTGGACCGTCCCCAAGTGGGGGTACGGAATTGCGGACAGCCCGCAGAAGAGCGCCAAGAGCCCGCTGTACGTCCACGGGGGCGCGGCCATGGCCCGCAACGACATCGACCACTTCGAGGTCCGCACCTTCGACGGCAAACGGCTCGTGAAGGTCGACGCCTAGCGCCCCGCCCAGCGACCCACCCGGCTACGTGCCGAGCGGGTCGCCGGGCAAGTCGCCGAGCGGCCCGCCCAGCGACCCCCGGCTTATGAAAAGTCGACGCCTGACATAACGGTCCCCTTCGCGTACGGTTGACGGCTGCCCAGTGCACGTCAGAAGGGGGCCTCGGTGGCCGCGCAGGATGCCGCTGTCGATTCGGTCCGCGACCGAGAAATCGGCGTGGAACAGGATCATCTGGATCAGGTGTACCGCCGTCTTGAGGAGAAGATCCACGAGGCTGAGTTCCTGATGAACGACGCCGCTCAGCGGGGTCAGGTCGGCACGCCCGGCGCACTCGCCGAGCGCGACGCGCAGGTCTTCCGGGCGGGGGTGCACCTCAACCGTCTCAACAACGAGTTCGAGGACTTCCTCTTCGGCCGGATCGACCTGCTGCACGGCAAGGACGGCAAGAAGGGCCCGGACGGCGCGTTCACGTCGATCGAGCCCGCCGACGACGCCGTGCGCGACGATCTCACCGCCGAGATCGGCGAAACGCTCCACATCGGGCGTATCGGAGTCCTCGACTCCGACTACGCGCCGCTGGTGATCGACTGGAGGGCGCCCGCCGCCGCGCCGTTCTACCGCTCCACACCCAAGGACCCGGGCCGGGTCGTACGCCGCCGGGTCGTCCGGTCCAAGGGCCGCCAGGTCCTCGGCGTCGAGGACGACCTGATGCGGCCTGAGCTGACCGCCCACCTCGGCGGCGAGAAGCTGGCCGTGATCGGGGACGGTGCGCTGATGGCCGCCCTCGGGCAGGCCCGCAGCCACACCATGCGCGACATCGTCTCCTCCATCCAGGCGGAGCAGGACCTGGTCATCCGGGCCCCGGCCGCCTCCGTCACGGAGGTCGCGGGCGGTCCCGGCACGGGCAAGACCGCCGTCGCCCTGCACCGCGCCGCGTACCTCCTCTACCAGGACCGCCGCCGGTACGCGGGCGGCATCCTGATCGTCTCGCCGACCCCGCTGCTCGTCTCGTACACCGAAGGCGTCCTGCCCTCGCTCGGCGAGGAGGGCCAGGTGGCGATCCGTGCGCTCGGCTCGCTCGTCGACGGCGCCGAGGCGACCACGTACGACGAACCGGGCATCGCCCGCATCAAGGGCTCCTCGCGGATGCTGAAGCTGTTGCAGAAGGTGGCACGCGGGGCCCTGGAGGCCCCTGTGACCGCGGAAGTCCCGGAAGCGGAGGGGCAGCTCTCCTTCGGCGACTTCGACGACCAGGAGGACGAAGAGGCGGCGCCCGCCGTACGGACCGACCTCCTGCGCGTCGTCGTCTTCGGCTCCCGCCTGGAGCTGGAGGCCGGCGACCTCCAGCGGATCCGCAACAACGTCCTCGGCGGCACCGCCCCCGTCAACCTGCTGCGTCCGCGCGCCCGCAAGCTCCTCCTGGACGCCCTCTGGTCCAAGTCGGGCGGCCGGGGCCGGCACACCGACCCGGAGCTCGCCGCCGAGCTGCGCTCCTCCTTCGACGACGACGTGTCGTCCGAGGACTCCTTTCTGGCCTTCCTGGACGCCTGGTGGCCGGAACTCACCCCCCGCGGGGTGCTCGCCGCCATGTCCGACGAGAAGCGCCTGGCCCGGTGGGCCCGCCGCATCCTCAACCCGCGCGAGGTCCGCCAGTTGGCCCGCTCGCTGCGCCGCGACGAGCTGTCCGTGCACGACGTGGCCCTCCTCGACGAGCTCCAGCTCCTCCTGGGCACGCCCGCGAAGCCCAAGAAGAAGCGCGAGTACGACCCGCTGGACGCGCTGACCGGACTCGAAGAGCTGATGCCGCACCGCGAGGAGACCCAGTGGGAGCGCGCCGAGCGGCTGGCGGCGGAGCGCACCGAGTACGCGCACGTCATCGTCGACGAGGCACAGGACCTCACGCCGATGCAGTGGCGGATGGTCGGCAGGCGCGGCCGCACCGCGACCTGGACGATCGTCGGCGACGCCGCCCAGTCCTCCTGGACCGACCCGGAGGAGGCCGCCCAGGCGCGCGACGAGGCGCTGGGCTCGCGTCCGCGCCGTAAGTTCGAGCTGACGGTGAACTACCGCAACCCGGCGGAGATCGCCGAACTGGCCGCGAAGGTGCTGGCCCTCGCCGCGCCCGGCATGCGCTCCCCGCGCGCGGTGCGCTCGACGGGCGTAGTGCCGAGGTTCGTGCCGGGACAGGACGATCTGGAGGCTTCCGTACGGGACGAGGCGCGCCGCCTGCTGGAGCAGGTGGACGGCACCGTCGGCGTCGTCGTCGCCATGAACCGGCGTGCGCAGGCCCGGCGTTGGCTCGCCGAGCTCGGCGACCGGGTGGTCGCGCTGGGCAGCCTGGAGGCCAAGGGGCTGGAGTACGACGCGACGGTGGTGGTGTCCCCCGCGGAGATCGCGGAGGAGTCCCCGGCCGGGCTGCGGGTGCTGTACGTGGCGCTGACGCGTGCGACGCAGCAGCTCACCGTGGTGTCGGGGAAGCGGGACGCCCCTGACGCGGACGGGGTTCCGGCACTGCTGCGGGATTGATTTGGAGTCAACCCGCCACAAGGGAATCACTTCCCGGGAGCGTTTGTTAGTCTCGAATGTGACACCGGCTCGATCCAAGCCCCCGGGCCCAACCTTAGTCGCTTCGAGCGACCACTTGCCGCGAGGCGAGCATGGCGGGTCGGTGTCACTCAGTCGTTGAAGAAGAGGTCCGGAGCGCTCCCAGAGCGCTCCGGACCTCTTCGTTTTGGTGTTTCCACCGATTCGGCCTGGGGCTTCCGCCGAGACGGGTGTTTCTCGTATGGTGGAAAACTGTTTCCGAAACCGGAGCACTCATTACCCGCTACTCGCTGGTAGGTGCGACGATCGGACTGCGTCCTACGGCTTCCGGCCGGATCGGCGCAGCAATGAAGCTAGGGAAAGCAGAGGAAGTCGGCCATGGCAACGGCGCCCAGCGTCTCGTACTCGATGACGGTCCGACTGGAGGTCCCCGCGAGCGGGACATCGGTCAGCCAGCTCACTTCGGCCGTCGAAGCCTCCGGCGGCTCCGTGACCGGCCTCGACGTCACCGCATCCGGCCACGAGAGGCTGCGGATCGACGTCACGATCGCCGCTTCTTCGACGTCGCACGCCGACGAGATCGTCGAGAAGCTGCGCGGAGTCGACGGCGTCGTGCTCGGGAAGGTCTCCGACCGTACGTTCCTGATGCACCTCGGCGGCAAGATCGAGATGCGGTCGAAGCACCCCATCCGCAACCGTGACGACCTCTCGATGATCTACACGCCGGGTGTCGCCCGCGTCTGCATGGCCATCGCCGAGAACCCCGAGGACGCACGCCGCCTCACCATCAAGCGCAACACCGTCGCGGTCGTCACCGACGGCTCCGCCGTGCTGGGCCTGGGCAACATCGGCCCGATGGCGGCCATGCCGGTCATGGAGGGCAAGGCGGCACTGTTCAAGCGGTTCGCCGACATCGACGCCTGGCCGATCTGCCTCGACACGCAGGACACCGACGCCATCGTCGAGATCGTCAAGGCCATCGCCCCCGGCTTCGCGGGCATCAACCTCGAAGACATCTCCGCGCCGCGCTGCTTCGAGATCGAGGCCCGGCTGCGCGAGGCACTGGACATCCCGGTCTTCCACGACGACCAGCACGGCACCGCCATTGTGGTGCTCGCCTCACTCACGAACGCGCTGCGGGTGGTCGGCAAGTCCATCGGTGACGTACGCGTCGTCATGTCGGGTGCGGGCGCGGCCGGTACGGCGATCCTGAAGCTGCTCATCGCGGCGGGCGTCAAGCACGCCGTCGTCGCCGACATCCACGGTGTGGTGCACGCCGGCCGCGAGGACCTGGTCTCCGCCGACGCTCCCGGTGCCGGCGGCACCGCGCTGCGCTGGATCGCCGACAACACCAACCCCGAAGGGGTGACGGGCACCCTCAAGGAGGCCGTCGTCGGCGCCGACGTCTTCATCGGCGTGTCGGCCCCCAACGTCCTCAACGGGGACGACGTGGCCGCCATGGCGGAGGGCTCGATCGTCTTCGCGCTCGCGAACCCCGACCCCGAGGTCGAGCCCGCAATCGCCCGTCAGACGGCGGCAGTTGTGGCCACCGGCCGCTCGGACTTCCCGAACCAGATCAACAACGTGCTGGTCTTCCCCGGCGTCTTCCGCGGCCTCCTGGACGCGCAGTCCAGGACCGTCAACACGGAGATGATGCTGGCGGCGGCGAGCGCGCTGGCGGACGTCGTCACCGAGGACGAACTGAACCCGAACTACATCATTCCGTCGGTCTTCAACGACAAGGTCGCGGGCGCCGTCGCAGGCGCTGTCCGCACTGCTGCCAAGGCCTTGACGGCGGATCAGGCCGCGCAGGAGTGACCTTGTCTGCTCGGTTCGGCTGGGCGTGCCAGGGCACGCAACCGCGGCAGGATCCGCCGTCAAGGCTCTGGGGCGGCCGGCGCGACTGTGACGGGTCCCACGTCCGCCTGACACGCGGCGCGTCGTGGGTCGCGGCGTATCCGGGGCACCTCTAGGGTGGCGGGCAATGCACGCAGCGTTCCCTGGCTGAACGCTGCGGCCCGTAAGCAGTCCGCTCCAGTGAGTCGACGGAGCGTCACCACAGCGAGGCAGTGGCGCTCTTCGTGTGACTCCGACGGGTGCCGGATTGGCTTTCCCGCCGCTGGTGGGGGCAGGATGCGTAATCGGGCGCGAGGGTCTGGACAACAGACCCGGGTCCGGGGACTGTCCGAAGGCCCTGGCAGCATCGGTTAGAGCTGTACCCATCATGCGGCTCCGCCGCGTGGCACGCCTCACAGGCAAGAAGAACACGGGAGTAACAACATGAACCGCAGTGAGCTGGTGGCCGCCCTGGCCGACCGTGCCGAGGTCACTCGCAAGGACGCCGACGCCGTGCTGGCCGCGCTCGCCGAGACCGTCGGCGAGATCGTCGCCAAGGGCGACGAGAAGGTCACCATCCCCGGCTTCCTGACCTTCGAGCGCACCCACCGTGCCGCTCGTACCGCGCGCAACCCGCAGACCGGCGACCCGATCCAGATCCCGGCCGGCTACAGCGTGAAGGTCTCCGCGGGCTCCAAGCTCAAGGAAGCCGCCAAGGGTAAGTAACACCCCCTGGCGTCAAGCAGAACCGAAGGGGGCGGCCGTCCGGAATACGCCGGACGGGCGCCCCCTTCGGCATGCCCGGGGGGTTTTCGTACGTACGGGGGCACGGGATTTCCGTACGTACGCGGGCCGTTCCGCGGGACGTACGGGGGCCTTTCCGCGGGCTCAGTGCCCGTCCAGCTCCACGTCCTCCAGGGACGCCACCAGGACCGTCCTGGGGCCCGCGTCGATGCCGGGCACCGAAGGGACGGCCAGGAGGCGGCAGCCCGCCGCCAGCGCCGCCGCCGCGCCCGTCGGGGTGTCCTCCACGGCCAGGCAGTCCGCCGGGTCCACGCCGATCGCCCTCGCGGCGGCCAGATACGGGTCCGGGTGGGGCTT
Organism: Streptomyces sp. NPDC048442; assembly: GCF_040651475.1. Classification (NCBI taxonomy): domain Bacteria; kingdom Bacillati; phylum Actinomycetota; class Actinomycetes; order Kitasatosporales; family Streptomycetaceae; genus Streptomyces; species Streptomyces sp. NPDC048442. Next base: position 732,981 of record NZ_JBEZKB010000001.1, on the reverse strand, counting down.
GCCGCGCTCCGTGTCGCCCTGCGCGACCGAGGTGGCGAAACGGTCGACGCCCAGGCCCTTCAGGACCAGGTCGGCGACCTTGCGCTCGGACGCCGTGACGAGCGCCACGGGCACGCCGAGCTCGCGGGCCCGGTCCAGGAGGCGCAGTGCGCCGGGCTGGACGGTGACCCCGGCTGCGACCAGTGCGGTGAATTCGCGGTCCAGACGGTCCGCCGTACCGGTGATTGCGTGCGTGTCCGCGAAGAGGGCCGCCGCGGTGGCTATCGCGGCCCCGGCGAAGGGGGCCAGGTGTTCGGGCGTCGGGGCGACGCCGTGTTCCGCCAGCAGGGCGGCGACGACCTCCAGCCACTGGTGCTCGGTGTCGACGAGGGTGCCGTCCATGTCGCAGAGGAGGGCGGCGGGCGGGGCGATGACGGGCATGCGGGGACCTCTCGCGGGTGGTTTCTTGCCGGCCTAGCGGTCGGGCTGGGTGCGGGCCAGCGGGTTGGCGCCGACGGAATTGCGGACGGTGAAGACCACCGAGCCGGGTACGTAGCGGTCGTCCGAGGTCTCCACGGGGCGGCCGTCGCCGGTGGTCGTGGTGCGGCGCACGCGCAGCAGCGGGCTGCCGCGGCGGACCGAGAGGTCTGCGGCGTCGGCGGTGCCCGCGGCGACCGCGTCCAGGTGGTGCTCGCCGTGCGCCAGGACCAGGCCCGTGGCGTCCCTGAGCGAGCGGGTGACGGACTCGCAGTCGGCGGGCAGTGATTCGACCGCGTCGGCCGCCCAGCCCGCGTACACGGTGCGTTCCAGGAGTACGGGGGAGCCGTCCAGGGTGCGCAGCCGGCGTACGCGCAGGACGGGGGTGCCGGGGGCCAGTCGCAGCAGGGCCGCCTCCTGCGGGCCGGCCTCCGCGCGGGCCGAGGAGAGGACCAGGCCGCCCGGGGTGTGACCGGAGGCCCACGCCCACTCGGCGAAGCTGCGCAGCTCGCCGAAGCTCTGGCTGGGGGCCGTGGACAGCACGACGCTGCGGGCGCCCTGCCGGGAGCCGACCATGCCCTCGGAGAGCAGGGAGCTGACGGCGTGGCGGACGGTGCCGCGCGACACGCCGTGCAGGGCGGCCAGTTCGGACTCCGAGGGGAGGGTGGAGCCGACCGGGTACCGGCCGTCGGCGATGGCCTCGCGCAGCGCGGCGGTGATCTGCTGGTGCCGTCGGTTCGGGGGGTGCTGCGGCTGGTTCACATCGCTCCTCTTCGGTGAGTGACGATGATGACACCTGTGCACAGCAGCGCGCACCAAGGTGGCTGCCGAGCTCTACTTCTCACCACTTCCCCAACCCCTAAACCACCTTCCTGATAACGCTTTTGACCTGCGGTTTTATTGTTCCGGAAGGTTGGATTCGGGGTGCTCGTGCTGTTAGATTCCGCTGGCTTACTGACTGATGGCTTGTCCAGACAGGTGGGCCGGCCGACGACACAGGAGTACACCGTGCATCCAGCTCGTCCGAGTTCCCTCCGACCGAGCCGTTCCCTTCTCTTCGCGACCGCGGCCGTCGCGACCGCCGCGCTGGCCACCGGCTGCGGGTCGGCGCCCGAGTCGGTCGCCGCCGCGAGCAAGGCCGCGCAGGCGACGTCGGCGGCGGACCTCGGCGGGATGGACAAGCTCGTCGCGGCCGCGAAGAAGGAGGGCGAGCTGAACGTGTACGCGCTCGCCCCGGACTGGGCCAACTACGGCCAGATGATCGCGGCCTTCCAGAAGCGCTACCCCGGCATCAAGGTCAACAACGAGAACCCCGGCGGCAGCAGTCAGCAGGCCCTCAACGCGGCCGCCAAGCGCAAGGGCCAGGACCGCGCCGTCGACGCGCTGGACCTGGGCACCGCGTACATGCAGAGCGCGAAGGCGCAGAAGCTGCTCGCCCCGTACAAGGTCACCGGCTGGGACGCGATACCCGCCACGCAGAAGCAGAGCGACGGCTCGTACCTGAACAACTACGGCGGGTACGTCTCGATCGGCTGCGATGCGAAGGCCGTCGCCAAGTGCCCGAAGACCTTCAAGGACCTCCTGGATCCGGCGTACAAGAACAAGGTCGCCCTGAACGGCAACCCGGCCGAGTCCAGCTCCGCACTCGCCACCGTCTTCGCCGCCTCCCTGTCCAACGGCGGCTCCCTCGACGACATCCAGCCGGGACTCGACTTCTTCAAGCAGCTGAAGCAGAAGGGCAACTACGTGCCCGCCGAGTCCACGCTGGCCACCATCGAGAAGGGCGAGACGCCGATCTCGATCGACTGGGACTACCTCAACCTGGGCTACGGGGAGAAGCTCAAGGCGAAGGGCGTCGACTGGAAGGTCACCGTCCCCTCCGACGGCCAGTACTCGAACTACTACAACCAGGGCGTCAACAAGAACGCCCCGCACCCGGCCGCCGCCCGCCTGTGGCTGGAGTTCGTCTACAGCCAGGAGGGCCAGAACATCTGGCTCAAGGGCTTCTCCCGGCCCGCGATGCTGGAGGTCATGGTCAAGGACGGCACCGCCGACAAGGCGGCCGCCGCCAAGATCCCGAAGGTCTCCGGCACCCCGAAGACCGTGACGCCGCAGCAGGAGGCGAAGGCCAAGGAGGCCGTCGTCCAGGGCTGGGGCAAGGCGGTCAGCTGAGCATGGCCGAACAAGTCCTCACGCCCGTCGGCCCCGTCGCTCCCGCCGCGGTACGCCCCCGGGGCGGCGGGCGGCGCGGTACCCGGCGCCACCGGTGGCCCGCGGTCGTCCCGTACTTCCTCTTCCTGGCCGTGTGCTTCGGCCTGCCGGCCGGGACCATGGCGTACAACGCGTTCGTCGTGACCGACCCGGTCAGCGGCGAGAGCATCTACAGCCTCACCAATGTGAGCGGCTCGCTGTCCGGGGCGTACGCGACCGGGCTGGTCGGCAGCGTCAAGCTGTCGCTGTTCAGCGCGCTGCTCGCGACCGTCTTCGGGGCGCTGCTCGCGCAGGCCGTCGTCACCTCGAAGCGGCCCGCGCTGCGCAAGCTGGTCGTCTCCGCGTCCGGTGTGCTCGCCAACTTCAGCGGGGCGCCGCTCGCCTTCGCGTTCATCGCCACGCTCGGTACGACGGGCACGCTGACCAAGCTGCTCTCGCTCCAGTCGACGGGCTTCAGCCTGTACAGCTTCACCGGGCTCGTCCTCGCCTACCTGTACTTCATGGTGCCGCTGATGGTGGTCACCGTGCTGCCCGCGCTCGACGGGCTGCGGGTGCAGTGGCAGGAGGCGGCCGCTTCCTGCGGGGCGACGCGGGGCCAGTTCTGGCGCCACATCGGGATTCCGGTTCTCACTCCGGCGCTGCTCGGGGGAGCAGTGCTGATGTTCGGCACCGCCTTCGCCTCGCATGCCACCGCAGCGGTGATGACCGGCAGTTCGGTGCTGCTGATCACCCTCCAGATCTCGAACGCGCTCAACGGCAATGTGCTCGTCGGGCAGGAGAACCTGGCGCTCGCGATGAGCCTCAACATGGTCGTGATCGCCCTTGTGGTGATGGCCGTCCAGATTCCGCTTCAGCGCAGGAGTGCACGATGGCTCGGATGACCGCCACCCGTACGGGTCTGACGTCGCGCGGTCCCGTGCTGTCGGTGGCCGCGCTCTACTTCCTCGTACCGATCGGGGCCGCGCTCTGGTACACGCTCGACAGCGGCGGCGGGATCAGCTTCGACGCGTACACGCGGGGGCTCACCTCGGAGGGCATGGGCAGCAGCCTGCTGCTGTCCGTGACGATCGGTCTTGCCACGGTCGTCCTCGGGCTGCTGCTGATGGTGCCGACCTCGGTGGCCGTCGCGCTGTACTTCCCGAAGCTGCGTGGCGTCGTGTCGGTACTGTCGATGATGCCGCTCGTCGTGCCGCCGATCGCGCTCGTCGCGGGCGTCAGCACGGTGCTGTCCTGGCAGCAGGACCTGGCGGCGACCCCGCTGTACGGGACCTTCCAGGCGCTGCTGAACAAGGACTTCCCGCTGGTCCTGGTGCTGGTCTACACGGTGATGTCGCTGCCGTTCCTGCACCGGTCGCTGGATGCGGGCCTGCGCGCCGTGGACCTTCGTACGCTCGTCGAGGCGTCCCGCAGTCTGGGCGCCTCGCGCACCCAGACGCTGCTGCGGGTCGTCGTGCCCAACCTGCGTTCCGCGGTGGTCGGCGGGGCGGTGCTCAGCCTGGCGATGGTCCTCGGCGAGTACACCGTGGCGTCGGTGCTCGGCTTCGCTCCGTTCGCGGTGTGGATGGTCGAGGTCGGCGACGCCGAACCCCAACTGTCCGCCGCCGCCTCGATGTTGAGCCTGCTGATCACCTGGGGGCTGCTGCTCCTGCTCACCACCCTGGCCGGGGGGCGCACCCGGACCTCTGCTGCCGCCCGTGACCATGAATCTTCGAAGAAGGCCGAACGATGAGTGTTGCCGTACAACTGCGGGGTCTGCGAAGGGAGTTCGGGTCGACCGTCGCTCTCGACGGGCTCGACCTGGGCATAGCGGCCGGAGAGATGGTGGCACTGCTCGGCCCCTCCGGGTGCGGGAAGACCACCGCGCTGCGGATCATCGCGGGCTTCGAAACCGCCGACGGAGGCGAGCTGTTGATGGGCGGCGAGGACGTCACCTCGGTGCCCGCGAACCGCCGCGACATCGGCATGGTCTTTCAGTCCTACAGCCTCTTCCCGAACATGACCGCCGCGCAGAACGTGGCGTACGGACTGCGGGTGCGGGGCGTCTCCTCGTCCGAACGGGAGGAGCGGGCACGGGAGTTGATGGAACTGGTCGGACTGCCCGGCCGCGAGGGCCACTATCCGCACCAGCTGTCCGGCGGCCAGCAGCAGCGCGTCGCACTGGCGCGGGCGCTCGCCATCAAGCCCAAGGTGCTGCTCCTCGACGAGCCCCTCTCCGCCCTCGACGCCAAGGTGCGGCTCACGCTGCGCGAGGAGATCCGGCGGATCCAGCTGGAGCTGGGCATCACGACGGTCTTCGTCACGCACGACCAGGAGGAGGCCCTCTCGATGGCCGACCGGGTCGCCGTGATGAAGGACGGCCGGCTCGAACAGTGCGCCGCGCCCGCGGAGTTGTACGAGCGGCCCGCGACGCCCTTCGTCGCCGAGTTCGTCGGCACGATGAACAGGGTGCCGGGCGTCGTGTGCGAGGGCGGGGTCGTCGAGCTCTTCGGGCGCCGGCTGCCGGTGCACGGGGAGTCCCCCGGGGCGGGTGCCGAGATCGACGTACTGCTGCGGCCGGAAGGCTTCTCCGTACGGGCCGAGGGCACGGACGGCGCTCCCGGAGTGGCGGCGACCGTCAAGGTGGCGACCTTCCTGGGAGCCACGACCCGACTGCTGCTGCACACCGAATCCGGCCTCAACTTCAAGGTGGACCTGCCGAGTTGGGAGGCGTCGGGGCTGGGCGTGGGTGCCCGGTGCGTGGTGACGCCGCACGAGAACCCGGTACTGGTGGCGGAGCGTTCGCCGGGCACGGATGGTGCGTCGGGGGCAGGAGTGAAGGTCGAGGTCACGGCCGGGAAGTAACGCTCTGGTGTCCAGGCGTCACACCCGTTGACGCCCCCGGTACGGTGCCGGATCGTGGGCGGAGCCGGGTGGGGCGGGCCGGTACTGCCGGTGAGTCTCGCCCACGCACCCGAGCGACGCGCTAGTACGGGGGGCGGCAATGGGGGCAGACGGCGGGCAGGATCCACGGGAGCCGCAGGACCGGCTCGGACGGCGCGATCCGCGTGAACCGCAGGACCGGCCGGGGACGCGGGATCCGCGGGAGCCGCAGGACCGGCTGCGGGATCAGCCCGAACGGACCGTCGTGCATGGTCAGTTGGGCGAATCGGGCCCGTCGGCCCAGCAGAGTCAGCCCGGCCCGTCCGGGCCCTCGGCCGAGCAGGGCCGGCCTGGTCCGTCCGGGCCCTCGGCTCAGCAGGGCCGGCCCGGCCCATCCGGACCCCCGGCTCAACAGGGCCGGCCGGAGGGGGCTTTCGGGATGCCGTCGTCTTCGTCCCCGCCTCCCGGGTACGGGCCGGGTGGCGGAGCTTTCGGGGGGCCGCCGCCAATGCCGCCTCCGCCTCCGCTGCCTCCTCCACCGCCGGCGCGGCCGCCGACCGTCGGGCCGCCGCCGGAGGCCGATGGTGCGCGGGCCGCCGGGGCCGGGCTGTTGAACCTTTCCGGGCTCGGGCTGGGATATGTGCTGCTGCGGCAGTGGGTGCCGGCCGGCATGTGCCTGGCGGCCACCGCCGCGCTGCTGGTGCTTGTGCTGCCGGCCGATGTGGACGGGACGTCGGGGTGGCTCGTCGTCGGGTATGCCGTACTGCTGGTGCTGGCCGCTCTCGACGGGGCGCGGCGGGGGCTCCGGGCGCGGCGGCCGCTGCCGGTGCGGCCGTATCTGGCCGTGATGCTCGGAGTGGTGCTGCTGGCCGTGCCCGCGGGTGGGGTGGTGGTGTACCGCGGCGCGCAGCACGAGGCTGTCGAGAAGATGCTGCTCGGGCGGCTTGCCGAGGCAGACCGGGTCGTGGCGCGGGCGAAGGAACGTAGCTTCGCGGCAGGGGAGGCGGACTACCGGGCGGCTCTTGGCGGATACCGGGAACTTGTCGATGAGCACGGGGAGTCGAGGGCGGCGAAGCTCGTGCCCGACCGGCTCGACGCGTACTACAAAGCGGTCTCCGCCCCGTACGGACAGGGTGAACACTGCGCAGCAGTGCGGCCGTTGAAGTATCTGCGGACCGTTCCCGGACGGATCGACAAGGCGGTGCTCGGTAAGCTGGCGGGGTGGCCGGACCGGCCGCTCGCCGTTTCGCTGTACGAGTGCGGGATGCGGGGGCTGGGAGTGGCCTCCGCCTCGGGTGGCGAACTCGGCGAGCTGATGCGGACGTTCCCCGACTCCGAGCAGGCCGGGAAGGTCGAGCCAGGCATACGGGCCCGGATCGTTGACCGTACGAAGGCGCTGAGCGGCAGCGATCCCTGCCCGGTCACCGAGGAACTGCGGAAGATCGGCACCACCGCCGACGGGCTCCCGGGAGCCGCGGCCACCACCCTGCGCAACGACGCGAACGGGGCGGTCGAGTCGGGCGTCTGGTCCTGCGGCCTCGACCAGTTCCGGGACCGGCGGTTCTCGGCGGCCCGTACGACGATGGCGGACTTCGCCGCCACGTACAAGGAGAGCGGCAACGCGGCCCGCGCCCGCACCATCGCCATCGCCGCGGAGATCGCCGCCGAACGGCCGGCCGCGGGCGACCGGCTGCCGCCGACGGGGACGCCCGGCGGGGACCGGATGCCCGTCGTCGTCAGCAACGACGCGCCGACGGCGACCGTCATCCTCTACACCGGGCCGATCACCGGGAGCGTCACGATCCCGGGCTGCGCGGGCTGCACCGCGTACCCGAGCAAGCAGGCCGCGAGCGGGAAGGCCTGCAAGGATGGCCGAAAATCGTACCCGAAGGGCAGGCTGCTGCTCCCGGCCGGCACGTACCACCTGCTCTACAAGGCGGCGGACAACGGGCGGAAGAACAACTCGGCGTACGGGCAGCGAATCCAGGCGGGCTACACGTACACCGGGTGCAGCTACGAGACGCGCGGCAGGCTGCAACTGCCGGGCACGGACGTGAGTGACGTGCGCTGATTCGGAGCAGCGAGGCGCTCCACGCGCCGGGGGCGGCCACCGTATGTACGGTGGCCGCCCCCGGGGACGTACAGGAAACGCAAGTGCTAGACGAGCGCGCCGCCCGGCAGTTCGACCTTCGCGCCGAGCTTTTCGAGCTTCTCCATGAAGTTCTCGTAGCCGCGGTTGATCAGGTCGATGCCGTGCACGCGGCTCGTGCCCTGGGCGGCGAGGGCCGCGATCAGGTACGAGAAGCCGCCGCGCAGGTCGGGGATGACCAGGTCGGCGCCCTGCAGCTTGGTCGGGCCCGAGACGACCGCCGAGTGCAGGAAGTTGCGCTGGCCGAAGCGGCAGTTGGAGCCGCCCAGGCACTCGCGGTAGAGCTGGATCTGCGCGCCCATCTGGTTGAGCGCGGAGGTGAAGCCCAGGCGCGACTCGTAGACCGTCTCGTGGACGATCGACAGGCCGGTGGCCTGCGTCAACGCCACGACCAGCGGCTGCTGCCAGTCGGTCTGGAAGCCCGGGTGGACGTCCGTCTCCAGGGCGATCGACTTGAGCGCGCCGCCCGGGTGCCAGAAGCGGATGCCCTCGTCGTCGATCTCGAAGGCGCCGCCGACCTTGCGGTAGGTGTTGAGGAAGGTCATCATCGAGCGCTGCTGGGCGCCGCGCACGTAGATGTCGCCCTCGGTGGCCAGCGCCGCGGACGCCCAGGAAGCCGCTTCGAGGCGGTCCGGGATCGCACGATGCGTGTAGCCGTCCAGCCGGTCGACGCCGGTGACGCGGATGGTGCGGTCGGTGTCCATCGAGATGATCGCGCCCATTTTCTGCAGGACGCAGATCAGGTCTTCGATCTCGGGCTCGACGGCCGCGTTCGACAGCTCGGTGACGCCCTCGGCGAGTACGGCGGTGAGCAGCACCTGCTCGGTGGAGCCGACCGACGGGTACGGGAGGGTGATCTTGCAGCCGCGCAGCCGCTGCGGGGCCTCCAGATACTGGCCGTCCTCCCGCTTCTCGATGGTCGCGCCGAACTTGCGCAGCACCTCGAAGTGGAAGTCGATCGGCCGGCCGCCGATGTCGCAGCCGCCGAGACCCGGGATGAACGCGTGGCCCAGACGGTGCAGCAGCGGGCCGCAGAACAGGATCGGGATGCGCGAAGAGCCCGCGTGCGCGTCGATGTCGGCGACGTTCGCGGACTCGACGTGCGACGGGTCCATGATCAGCTCGCCCGGCTCGTCGCCGGGGCGGACCGTCACCCCGTGCAGCTGGAGCAGCCCGCGTACGACACGCACGTCGCGGATGTCGGGCACATTGCGCAGTCTGCTCGGACCGCTGCCGAGGAGCGCCGCGACCATCGCCTTGGGTACGAGGTTCTTGGCGCCGCGGACGCGGATCTCGCCCTCCAGCGGGGTGCCGCCGTGGACAAGCAGTACATCGTCTGTGCCGGTCATGTATCTCGCGTTCCGTCATCGTCGGACAGGGGGCCAAGAGGAAAGGGTAATGGGCCGATGCCCCGGTTCAGCGTGTGCGAACGGGGTGGACGTACGTCATGAATTCGCCACAACACACTCTGTTCGGGGGTCATCACCGGAGGGTTACGGTCCGCTTGTGCTGCGCGCCGCGCGCTCCCGCTGCTGCTGTGCGCCCTGAGCTGCGGACCTTTTCCGGCTGTCACGGACTCCCCGCGGAGAGCGAATCTGCGGGATCATGTGGCACATGACGGAGGTGTCCTCGCTCACAGGGCGGCTGCTGGTGGCGACCCCGGCACTCGCAGACCCGAACTTCGACCGTGCGGTCGTACTGCTGATCGACCATGACGACGCGGGTTCGCTCGGCGTGGTGCTGAACCGGCCGACGGCGGTGGGCGTCGACCAGATCCTCGCCCCGTGGGCGGAACTGGCCGGTGCGCCCGGCGTGGTTTTCCGGGGCGGACCCGTGTCGATGGACTCGGCGCTCGGCGTGGCGGTGGTGCCCGGAGCCGATCCCATGGGGTGGCGGCGGGTGCACGGCGCGATCGGGCTGGTGGACCTGGACGCGCCGCCGGAGCTGCTGGCCGCCGCCCTCGGCTCGCTGCGGATCTTCGCCGGATACGCGGGGTGGGGCCCGGGTCAGCTGGAGGACGAGCTGACCGACGGGGCCTGGTACGTGGTGGAGTCCGAGCCTGGGGACGTGTCCTCGCCGGAGCCGGAGGGGCTGTGGCGGGCGGTGCTGCGCAGGCAGCGGAGCGGGCTGGCGATGATCGCGACGTATCCGGACGATCCTTCGCTGAACTAGTGCGAAGTATCCGGACGATCCTCGCCGAACTGGGAAGGTCTGGGGCGTGAGGGGCCTTGTACCCTTGGCTCGTATGAGCACTCTTGAGCCCGAGCCCGAGCGCGGGGCAGGTACGGGGACCCTTGTAGAGCCGGTTCCGCAGACGTCGCGTGGCGACGGGGACCACGAGCGGTACGCCCACTACGTCCAGAAGGACAAGATCATGGCGAGTGCCCTGGAGGGCACTCCCGTCGTGGCGCTCTGCGGCAAGGTGTGGGTGCCGGGGCGCGACCCGAAGAAGTACCCCGTCTGCCCGATGTGCAAGGAGATCTTCGAGTCTCTCGGCGACAAGGGTGGCAAGGGCGGTAAGGACGGCAAGGGCGACAAGAAGTAGGAAGTAGCCTTTCTGGTTCAGATCCTTCTGGTTCGGGTCCTTCCGGTTCGGGTCCTTCCTGTTCGGCTGATTTCGGGGACGGCCCCCGCGGTGCGCTTCGGCGTGCGGCGGGGGCCGTTTTCGTGTGCCCGTCCGGGCACTCCTGGTGCGGCTTCGCGTGCGGGTCTTGTCCGCAGTGAGGGCGCGCTCTAGTCTCCTGCCTGTTGTGTTGTGCAGTACGAAACGCTCGTTGCACATGGTGCAACGTGCGCTCACTCGACAGGGGTTCACGTACATGAAGCGCATCGCCCGAACTTCCCTGCCCGCAGCGGCACTTGTCCTCTCGTCCGTCCTGGCCGCCTCCGCCTGCGCCCCGCAGACCTCAGGCGGCGGCGCCAAGGGGGACGAGAAGAGCGGCACGCTCCGCGTCTGGCTGTTCCAGGAGGTCGCCAACAAGCCCAAGGAGCAGGTCGTCGGGCGCGCCGTCGAAGCCTTCGAGAAGGCCCATGCGGGCGCGAAGGTCGAGGTCGAGTACATACCCGTCGACACCCGCGCCCAGCGCATCAAGGCCGCCTTCAACGACCCGAAGAGCGCCCCGGACCTCGTCGAGTACGGCAACACCGACACCGCCGGATACGTCAAGGACGGCGGACTCGCCGACGTCAGCACCGAGTTCGCGGCGTGGAACGAGGCGAAGGACACCGACCCGACGGCCAGGCAGTCCGTCACCGTCGACGGCAAGGTGTACGGGGCGCCGCTCTTCGTGGGGGTGCGCGCGCTGTACTACCGTACGGACGTACTGAAGGACGCCGGGGTCCAAGTACCCACCACCCAGGCTGAGTTGATCACCGCAGCGAAGGCGCTGCACAAGGCGGAGCCGGAGATGTACGGACTCGCGGTCGGCGGTGCGTACACCTACGGGGCGATGCCGTTCGTCTGGGCCAACGGCGGCGAACTCGCCACCGGCAGCGGCTCCTCGTACAAGTCGGCCATCAACAGCGAGGCCTCCCGCAAGGGCATCACCGCGTACACCTCGCTCTTCGGCGACGACAACTGCCCCGCCGCCAAGTGCGCCGAGATGGGCGGCAACGACACCATCACGGCGTTCGCCGCGGGCAAGGCGGCGATGGCGATCGGCGGCGACTTCAGCCATGCGGCCGTCGAGGCGGGCAAGGTGAAGGGCAAGTACGCGGTGGTGCCGCTGCCAGGCATCGAGAAGGGCTCGGTGGCGCCCGCCTTCGCCGGCGGCAACAACATCGGCGTCCTGAAGAGCAGCTCGCACCGCACGCTCGCCGTCGACCTGATGAAGTCCCTGACGGCGAAGAAGACACAGGGCGAGCTCTTCGACGCGATGGGCTTCCTGCCGACGTACGGGGACGTGCGCGCGGCGGCGGCGAAGAGGCAGCCGTACGTGGCGCCGTTCGTGAAGACGCTCGCCGCAGGGACCAAGTTCGTTCCCGCGTCACCCGGTTGGGGCAAGATCGACGCTTCGCTCGTACTGCCGACGATGTTCCAGCAGATCGTCAGCGGCAAGAAGGACGTGGCGGCGGCCTCCGACGAGGCGGCGAAGAAGATGGACGCGGCGTTCGGGGCGTCGGCGAAGTGAGTCACGTACACGTACACGTAGCCGTAGCCGGAGCCGTACAGGCACGGGGGTGCGTCGGGGTGCGCTCCGTACCTCTGAAGATCCGTGAGATCCGTGAGACCCGTGAGATCTGTGAGATCTGTGCGGCTCGCGAGGTGGCGGCGTGAGCTCCGTACCGCTGAAGACCCGTGAACCCGCACCCCGGGCGGAGGGCGCGGCTCCGGTGAAGCCCCCGCGGCGCGGCAAGGGCGTCTCGCCGAGCGCCAGGGGCGGCTGGACGCCCTGGTTCTACCTCGCCCCCGCACTCGTCGTCCTCGCAGCCCTCCTCCTCTACCCGATCTACCAACTCGGCCTGATCTCGTTCCTGGAATACACCCAGGCCCAGGTCAGCGGCGGTGAGCCGACCTCCTTCCGGGGGCTGGGCAACTACACCGACCTCTTCGCCGACGAGCAGTTCTGGCAGGTGCTCGCCGCAACCGTCGGCTTCGCCGCGGCCTGTGTGGTCACCACGCTCGCGGTCGGCTGCGCGCTGGCCGTGCTGCTGACGCGGGTACGGGCGCTGCCCCGGCTCGCGCTGATGATGGCGGCGCTCGGGGCGTGGGCGACGCCCGCGGTCACCGGCTCCACCGTCTGGGTGTTCCTCTTCGACCCCGACTTCGGGCCGGTCAACCGGCTGCTCGGGCTCGGCGACTACTCCTGGACGTACGGCCGCTTCAGCGCCTTCGCGCTCGTACTGCTCGAAGTGGTGTGGTGCTCCTTCCCGTTCGTGATGGTCACGGTGTACGCCGGGATCCGGGCGATCCCGGGGGAGGTGCTGGAGGCGGCGGCGCTGGACGGGGCCTCGCAGTGGCGGATCTGGCGGTCCGTGATGGCGCCGATGCTGCGGCCGATCCTGGTGGTCGTCACCATTCAGTCGATCATTTGGGACTTCAAGGTCTTCACCCAGATCTACGTCATGACCAACGGCGGCGGAATCGCCGGTCAGAACCTGGTGCTGAACGTGTACGCCTACCAACAGGCCTTCGCCTCCTCGCAGTACAGCCTCGGCTCGGCGATCGGGGTGGTGATGCTGCTGATCCTGCTGGCGGTGACGCTCGTGTACCTGCGGCTCATGCGACGTCAGGGGGAAGAGCTGTGAGTGCTCTTGGTACGGCCGGGCGCTCCCGGTCCCGATTTCGGATACGCCGGCCGTGGCGGCTCGCGGCGGAGGCGGCCGCGCTGCTGATCGCCGTCGTGGTCGCCTTCCCGCTCTACTGGATGGTGCTCTCCGCCTTCAAGCCGGCCGGGGAGATCCAGTCCACGGAGGCCAGGCCCTGGACGCTGGCGCCGTCCCTGGACTCCTTCCGGCGGGTCTTCGAACAGCAGGACTTCGGCCGCTACTTCCTCAACAGCCTGCTGGTTGCGGGGTCCGTGGTGGTGCTCTCGGCGCTGATCGCGTTCCTGGCGGCGACGGCGGTGACCCGCTTCCGGTTCAAGTTCCGCACCACGCTGCTGATCATGTTCCTGGTGGCGCAGATGGTGCCGGTGGAGGCCTTGAGCATCCCGCTGTTCTTCCTGATGCGGGACTTCGGGCAGCTCAACACGCTGGGCGCGCTGATCCTGCCGCACCTCGCCTTCTCGCTGCCGTTCGCGGTGTGGATGCTGCGGGGGTTCGTGAAGGCGGTGCCGGAGGCGCTGGAGGAGGCGGCGTACATCGACGGGGCTTCGCGGTCGCGCTTCCTGTGGCAGATCCTCTTCCCGCTGGTCTTCCCGGGGCTGGTGGCGACGAGCGTCTTCTCGTTCATCTCGACCTGGAACGACTTCCTGTTCGCGAAGACCTTCATCATCAGCGACACCTCGCAGTCGACGCTGCCGATGGCGCTGCTGGTCTTCTTCAAACCCGACGAGAACGACTGGGGAGGGATCATGGCCGCGTCGACGGTGATGACCGTCCCGGTGCTCGTCTTCTTCGTACTCGTACAGCGGCGCCTGGTCTCGGGACTGGGCGGAGCGGTCAAGGACTGATGGGATTGATGGGACTGATGGGACTGATGGACGTGACGAACCTGATTCCGGCCCCGGCGGCCGTGGACGGCCCCCACCCGGGCACGGAGTGGCTGGACGAGACGTCCGCCCTGCACGCGGGAACCGGTACGGAGTCCACCGCGCGGTGGCTGCGCGGCACGCTCGGCCCCGCGCTGGGCCTCCCGCTGGCGCCTGCCGCGGACTCCGGCGGCGCGGCGGTACGGCTGCTGCTCGACCCCACCCTGGCGGCGGAGGCGTACCGGATCAGCGTGGTCGACGGCAGGGGCGTAGAACTGCGGGGCGGCACCGAAGCAGGTCTCTTCTGGGCGGCCCAGACCCTGCGTCAACTCCTCGGCCCCGAGGCCTTCCGCAGCGCGCCCGTATCGGCGGACACGAAGCGGTGGGGCGTACCGCACCAGGTCATCGACGACGAGCCCCGCTTCGGCTGGCGCGGCCTGATGCTCGACGTGGCCCGGCACTTCCTGCCGAAGAACGACGTCCTGCGCTACCTCGACCTGCTCGCCGCGCACAAGCTGAACGTCTTCCACCTCCACCTCACCGACGACCAGGGCTGGCGCATCGAGATCAAGCGCCACCCCCGCCTCACCGAGGTCGGGTCCTGGCGGCCCCGCACCAAGTGGGGCCACCGGGCGTCCGAGTTGTGGAACGACACCCCGCACGGCGGCTTCTACACCCAGGACGACATCCGCGAGATCGTCGCGTACGCCGCCGCCCGGCACATCACCGTCGTCCCCGAGATCGACATCCCGGGCCACTCCCAGGCAGCCATCGCCGCCTACCCGGAACTCGGCAACACCGACGTCGTCGACACGACTTCGCTCGGCGTCTGGGACACCTGGGGCGTCAACCCCAACATCCTCGCCCCGGCGAAACATGTACTGCGTTTCTACGAAGAGGTCTTCGAGGAGGTCCTCGACCTCTTCCCGTCCCGCTTCGTGCACATCGGCGGCGACGAGGCCCCCAAGGACCAGTGGCAGAAGTCCCCGGCCGCGCAGGCCCGCATCGAGGAACTCGGCCTGGCGGGCGAGGACGAGCTCCAGTCGTGGTTCGTCCGGCACTTCGACAGCTGGCTCACCGCCCGCGGCCGCCGCCTGATCGGCTGGGACGAGATTCTGGAGGGCGGCCTCGCCCCCGGCGCCGCGGTCTCCTCCTGGCGGGGATACGCGGGCGGCATCGCCGCCGCCAAGGCGGGACACGACGTCGTCATGTGCCCCGAGCAGCAGGTGTATCTGGACCACCGTCAGCACGGCGGCCCCGACGAGCCGGTGCCCATCGGGTACGTCAGCACGCTGGAGGACGTCTACCGGTTCGAGCCCGTACCGCCGGAGCTCACCGAGGACGAGGCCCGGCACGTCCTGGGCACCCAGGCCAACGTCTGGACCGAGGTCATCGAGAACCGCAGCCGCCTCGACTACCAGGTCTTTCCCCGCCTCGCCGCCTTCGCCGAGGTCGCCTGGTCGGCCCTGCCCGCCCCCGCCGCACGGGACTTCGCTGCTTTCGAGTCGCGAATGACCGCCCACTACGGCCGGCTCGACGCCCTCGGCGTCGACTACCGCCCGCCGGGCGGGCCGCTGCCGCACCAGCAGCGACCCGGGGTGATCGGACGCCCGATCGAGGGGGCGCCCCCAAACGTGTGAGCCGGTGGGTGAGATCTGCACGCGCCGCCCCGGCCCCGGGACCGCTTCCCGGGGCCGGGGCGCCCGCATGTCGTTGATTTCCACGATTTCCACGATTTCGCGGATTTCCGGGATTTCGCAGATTTCGGGAACAGGGGACGAAAGCGGATTCATGCCCCGACTCGTGCCAGAAGTCCCATGGTGGACCCTCGCGTCGGACGGATCCGAAGATGTGCCAGAGTTGCCACGTCCGGGCCGGGAGCACGTACCGTACGGCGCAACAAGGCGGGACACCGGGAAGGGGCAGCTGGGTTGACCACGCACGCACCGCAGGCGGCGCAGTCCGTGACGCTGCCTGCCTCGATCGACGAGGCCGTGGCGGCGCTCACCGCCATGCCCGCCGCCGTGCCCGTCGCGGGCGGCACCGACTTGATGGCCGCCGTGAACTCCGGGCACCTCAGGCCCTCCGGACTCGTCGGCCTCGGCCGGATCAGCGAGATCCGCGGCTGGCAGTACCAGGACGGGCACGCCCTCCTCGGCGCCGGCCTCACCCACGCCCGCATGGGCCGCCCCGACTTCGCGGCGCTCATCCCAGCACTCGCCGCCGCCGCCCGCGCGGCGGGCCCGCCGCAGATCCGCAACGCCGGGACGCTCGGCGGCAACATCGTTACCGCCGCCCCGACCGGCGACTCCCTGCCGGTGCTGGCCGCACTCGAAGCGACCCTGGTGGTCGCGGGCCCCGGCGGACAGCGCGACATCCCCGTGTCCCACCTCCTCGCGGGCCGCGCGATGCTGGAGCCGGGCGAGCTCATCGCCTTCGTACGCATCCCGCTGCTGCACGCCCCGCAGGTCTTCTTCAAGGCCACCGGACGCACCGGCCCCGGCCGCGCGACGGCATCCGTCGCCCTGGTCCTCGACCCGGCGCGACGCGGAGTGCGCTGTGCGGTGGGCGCCATCGCACAGATGCCGCTGCGCCCGCTGGAGGCCGAGGCCTGGATCGCGTCGCTGATCGACTGGGACGGCGAGCGCCGGCTCGCACCGGAAGCCTGCGAGGCCTTCGGCGAGTACGTCGCCGCCGCGTGCATCCCGGACCCGCCCGAGCCGGCCGAGGGGGAAGAGCCGCAGTCGCTGCCCCCCGCCGTACTGCACCTGCGGCGCACGGTCGCCGCGCTGGCCCGACGAGCACTGGGGAGGGCACTCTCGTGACCGACAACACCGAGCACCCCGACCACCTGGGGAACGCTGACCACCCCGACCACCTGGGGAACGCTGACCACGCGGGGAACCGACACGAGGCCGAACCGGCCGTCGGCCCGGCGTCGGCCGGCTGGCTGCCGACGCCGCAGAGCGGTGAGTACGACGCCGACGCCACGGCGTTCGTCCAACTCCCCGAGGGGCTGGACTTCTCCGGAACCGGCGACCCGCTCGCCGCGCCCGGCCACGACTACGTACCGCCGCACATCACGGCTCCCCTGGAGACCGGAACCTGGAACGTCCACCTGCACCAGGACCCGCAGGCCTTCCAGCCGCAGTTCCACGAGCCGCAGCAGCAGCCGTTCCCGTCTCATGGGGGGCAGGGGCAGGGGCACGGGCACGGGCAGGCGCAGGGGCACGGGCAGGCGCAGTCGCCATTGCAGTCGCACGAGGCGTCGTCGTACCAGGCACATCAGCCCCACCAGCCGCATCCGTCGCACCAGCCGCAGTCCCACGGGCCGTCGGCGGGCTGGCCGGTCGCGGGCCACGACGCGGGCGCCACCAGCCAGTGGAACTTCACCGAGGCCCTCGACACCGCCCCGGCTGTTGACCCCGCGGGCCCCCTCGGTCCGGACTCCGGCCTGCCCACCGGGCAGTGGGCGATGCCGTCCGCCGACGAGGAAGCCCCGGACGATTCCGGCGAGTTCCCTGCCGCATCGGCGGCGCCCTGGCACGCCCCGGGGGCTCCGGCGACCCTGCCGGGCGGTGCCCCCGCCCCCTGGGCAATCCCCGGAATGCGGCACGCCGGTGCTCCGACCGTCGGTGCTCCGACCGCCGGAGTGCCGCAGGAGCCGACGGTCGACGGGCCCGCCGAGCCCGCGCCCACCTTCGACGCCGAGGAAGCATCTGAGGCCGAGGCCGAGGCCGAGGCCGTTGCAGAGGCCGATGCCTCAGCGGTCGTAGGAGCCGACCCGGCCGACGAGAGCCCGGAGGTCACGGAGCCGGACCCCGCCGCCGAGGCCTCTGTTGCACCTGTGGCAACTGGGGCACCCGAGGCAGTCGAAACCACCGAGGTCCCGCAGGCCACGGACGCCCCGGCAGGGGACACCCCGCCCGGCGACGACTTCCCGGCCGAAGGGGACGCCGACGCAGCTTCCGAGGCCGAGCCCGACGGGTCCGACGCGGCCGCCGAGCTGAGCACAGCAGCGGAGGCCGGAGCAGCGGAAGCCGGAGCAGCAGAGGCCGGCGCACCGGAAGCCGGAGCCACGGCCGTACCCGGCACGGGCCTCGTCCCCGGCACGGACATTGCCTCCGGCACGGACATTGCCTCCGGCACGGACATTGCCTCCGGCACGGACATTGCCTCCGGCACGGACCTTGCCTCCGGCACGGACCTTGCCTCCGGCACGGACCTTGCCTCCGGCACGGACCCCGTCCCCGGCACGGACCCCGTCCCCGGGCACGCCCCGGAAGCCGGTATCGAACCGTCCTACGCCGCCCCGCACGAGCCCGCCCACTTCTTCCACAACGAGCCCAGCGAACACCCGCACGCCTCCTACGTGCTGCGGGTCAACGGTGCCGACCGGCCCGTCACCGAAGCCTGGATCGGCGAGTCGCTCCTCTACGTGCTGCGCGAACGCCTCGGCCTCGCCGGAGCCAAGGACGGCTGCTCCCAGGGAGAGTGCGGCGCCTGCGCCGTCCAGGTCGACGGCCGGCTCGTCGCCTCCTGCCTGGTGCCCGCCGCCACGACCGCCGGCTCCGAGGTCCGTACGGTCGAAGGACTGGCCACCGACGGCGAGGCCTCCGACGTCCAGCGAGCCCTGGCCAACTGCGGTGCCGTGCAGTGCGGCTTCTGCATCCCCGGCATGGCGATGACCGTCCACGACCTGCTCGAAGGCAACCACGCGCCGACCGAGCTGGAGACCCGGCAGGCCCTCTGCGGCAACCTCTGCCGCTGCTCCGGCTACCGGGGCGTACTCGAAGCCGTCCGCGAGGTCGTCACCGAGCGCGAGGCGAGCGCCGAGGCCGCAACCACCGGCCACACCACTGACGAGGCCCGCATCCCGCACCAGGCGCCCCCCGGCGCGGGCAGCGCCCAGCACACCTTTCAGCACCCGCACGACGGAGGCATGGCGTGAGCAACGACGCGGCCACCGCGACCGCAGCGGTCGGCGGCACGCAGCAGGAACCGCCCGCCCACGGCATCGGCGCCTCGCTCCCGGCGTCCGACGCGCGCGCCAAGACCGAGGGCACCTTCCCCTACGCGGCCGACCTGTGGGCCGAGGGCCTGCTGTGGGCCGCGATCCTGCGCTCCCCGCACGCGCACGCCCGCATCCTCTCCGTCGACACCAGCGCCGCGGCCGCGATGCCGGGCGTCCGCGCCGTGGTCACCCATGCCGACATCCCCGGTGACCCGCACTACGGGCGCAAGATCGTCGACCGCCCGGTGTTCGCCTCCGACCTGGCCCGCCACCACGGCGAACCGATCGCCGCCGTCGCCGCCGACCACCCCGACACCGCCCGGCTGGCGGCTGCCGCGATCGCCGTCGAGTACGAGGTCCTCGAACCGGTCACCGACCCGGAGAAGGCCTTTGCCGCCGAGCCGCTGCACCCCGACGGCAACCTGATCCGGCACATCCCGCTCAGCTTCGGCGACCCCGAGATCACCGGCGAGGTCGTCGTCGAGGGCCTCTACCGGATCGGCCGCCAGGACCCGGCCCCCATCGGTGCCGAGGCCGGCCTTGCCGTACCCCGCCCGGACGGCGGCGTCGAGATCTACACCGCCTCCACCGATCCGCACACCGACCGCGACCTGGCCGCCGCCAGCTTCGGCCTGGAGCGCGAGCGCGTGAAGATCGTCGTCACCGGCGTGCCCGGCGCCACCGGCGACCGCGAGGACGCGGGCTTCCAACTCCCGCTCGGCCTCCTGGCGTTGCGTACGGGCTGCCCGGTCAAGCTCGCCGCGACCCGCGAGGAGTCCTTCCTCGGCCACGCCCACCGCCACCCGACCCTGCTGCGCTACCGCCACCACGCGGACGCCGAGGGCCGCCTGGTCAAGGTTGAGGCGCAGATCCTGCTCGACGCCGGTGCGTACGCCGACGCCTCCTCCGAGTCCCTCGCCGCCGCCGTCTCCTTCGCGTGCGGCCCCTACGTCGTCCCGCACGCCTTCATCGAGGGCTGGGCCGTCCGTACCAACAACCCCCCGTCCGGCCACGTCCGGGGCGAGGGCGCACTCCAGGTCTGCGCCGCGTACGAGGGCCAGATGGACAAGCTCGCCGCCAAACTCGGCCTGGAACCCGCCGAGTTGCGCATGCGCAACGTGCTGGCCACCGGTGACCTCCTGCCCACCGGCCAGACCGTCACATGCCCGGCCCCGGTGGCCGAACTCCTGCGCGCCGTACGGGACTTCCCGCTGCCCACCCTCCCCAAGGACTCCCCGGAGGAGGGCTGGCTGCTGCCCGGCGGCCCCGAGGGTGCGGGCGAACCCAGCGCCGTGCGCCGCGGCGTCGGCTACGCCCTGGGCATGGTGCACATGCTCGGCGCCGAAGGCACCGACGAGGTATCCACCGCCACCGTGAAGGTCCACGACGGCGTCGCCACCGTGATCTGCGCGGCCGTCGAGACCGGCCAGGGCTTCACGACGCTGGCCCGGCAGATCGTCCAGGAGACCCTGGGCATCGACGAGGTGCACGTCGCCTCCGTCGACACCGACCAGCCCCCGGCAGGACCGGCCACCCACGGCCGCCACACCTGGGTCTCGGGCGGCGCGGTCGAGCGGGCCGCGAAGATGGTCCGCACCCAGCTTCTCCAGCCGCTGGCGCACAAGTTCGGCATGTCCACCGAACTGCTCTCCATCGCCGACGGCAAGATCACCTCGTACGACGGCGTCCTGAGCACCACCGTCACCGAGGCCATGGACGGCAAGGAACTGTGGGCCACCGCCCAGTGCCGCCCGCACCCCACCGAGCCCCTGGACGAGAGCGGGCAGGGCGACGCTTTCGTCGGACTCGCCTTCTGCGCCGTCCGCGCGGTCGTGGACGTCGACATCGAACTGGGCTCGATCCGGGTCGTGGAGATGGCGGTCGCGCAGGACGTCGGCCGCATCCTCAATCCGGCACAGCTCGCCGCCCGTATCGAGGCCGGTGTCACCCAGGGCGTCGGCGCCGCCCTGACGGAGAACCTCCGCACCTCGCGCGGCCTGGTCCGCCACCCCGACCTGACGCACTACGCCCTGCCGACGGCCCTGGACGCCCCGGACATCCGCATCGTCAAGCTCGTCGAGGAGCGCGACGTGGTCGCCCCCTTCGGCGCCAAGCCGGCGAGCGCGGTACCGGTCGTCACCTCGCCCGCGGCGGTCGCCTCGGCGGTACGGGCGGCCACCGGGCGCCCGATCAACAGGCTGCCGATCAGGCCGCAGGCGGCGGTCAGCAACCCCTGACACCGGGAATCCCGATGCCCGGGAGTCCCGCCGCTGCGGAATCCTGCCACCCGGGAATCCTGGCACCCAGGAATCCTGACACCCGGACCGCATCCCGGGAGCCTGGGGCGCCCGAAGCAGTCAGGCATCTCTATGCAGTTCACAAGGAACTGGTCGTCTCGGCGACTCACCCGCATCACTCGCGCACGCGAATTCTGCGAGTGGAAAAGAGTGTGGCATCCGGGTCTGACAATCGAGGATCTCCGCCTGTCGGCCGGGCCCCGGGGCGCGCCCTCTTGCCCCCGTACGACGGCCCAGGCCACCATTCGGGGCGCAACACGACTGGCGGGTGGGACTCAAGAGGCGGGTGGGATTCCATGGGCGCAACGCGCGGGGCACGTGAGGCAGGCGGGATGCAAGAGGCGACTGCGGGTGACCGGGGTGGATGGGGTGGTCGGGGTGAATGGGGTGGCCGGCGTGAATGGGGTGGCCGGGGTGATCAAGCAGGCCTGAGCCGCCGCGCATTCGGCGTTCTCGCAGGTGCGGGGATCGCCGCGGTGGCGCTGCCCGGGAGCTCGGCCGCGGCAACGGCTCCGGCAGGGACACGAGCCGCCTACCTCGGCACGTACACCACGAATCCGGGCGGCGGCACCGGCATCGGCCTCGCTTCGTACCGTCAGAGCAGTGGCGAGATCGCCACGACCGGAGTGCTCGACGGGGTCGTGAACCCCTCGTACCTCACGCTCTCGCCGGACCGGCGGACGCTGTACGCCGTCAACGAGCAGGTGGAAGGGGCCGTCACCGCCGCCCGGTTGAGGACGGGCCGGCCTCCGGAGGTGCTGGGCAGCCGACCCACTGGCGGCGCCGATCCGTGCCACGCGTCGGTGCACCCCGGCGGAAAGTTCCTGCTCAGCGCCAACTACACGGGCGGCAGCATCGCCGTCCATCCCATCGGACGCGACGGCACGCTGGGCGACGCCACCGACCTCGTCCGGCACACCGGCTCCGGGCCCGACCCGGAGCGGCAGAAGGGGCCGCACGCGCACATGGTGGTCACGGATCCGGCCGGCCGCCACGTCCTCGCCGTCGACCTCGGCACCGACGCCGTGCACACGTACCGCCTGGACGAGCGGAAGGGGCAACTCCGGGAGGTGGGGCGGGCGGCGACGCGCCCCGGTGCCGGGCCGCGGCACCTGGCCTTCCACCCCTCGGGGAGGTACGCGTACCTCGTCAACGAGCTCGACAACACGCTGGTGGTCTGCGGATACGACCCGCGCACCGGCGCGCTGAAGCCGGGAGAACCGCAGGCCACACTTCCGCCGGGGACAGAACCTGCCGAGCGCAACTACCCGGCCGGAGTGGTCGTTTCGCCCGACGGACGCCATGTGTACGTCTCCAACCGCGGCCACAACAGCATCGCCGTCTTCTCCGTCGGCCGTGGCGGCGCACGGTTGCGGCTCCGGTCGGTGACACCGTCCGGCGGCTCGTACCCGCGGTACATCACGCTCGACCCGTCGGGCACGCTGCTGTTCGCCGCGAACCAGAAGTCGGGGTCGGTGACGACCTTCCGCGTGGACCGGGGAACGGGGCGGCTCACCTCGGCGGGACCGGCGCTCGCCGCGCCGCTTCCGGTGTGCGTACTGCCGCTCTGAGCAGGGGATTTGATGCGCGGACAGCCGATTGTCAGTGGCAGCGCCTAATCTTTTCCGTACGCAGAATTCGCGGAACGGAGAAGGAGTGGAGGCGGTGCCGCAGGCGGCGCGAAAGAGACTGCTCATGGAGGCCGTGATCGGAATCGAACCGACGTAACTCGCTTTGCAGGCGAGCCCCTGAGCCATTCGGGCACACGGCCGTGTGCTTGTTCGTTCTTTGACAACTCCAGAACGGTAGAACGGAATTGGGCCCCGTTCAAGGCCCTGGGGGTGCCGCAATGGGACTGCCACACCCCGTTCACAGAGGGCTCTTCGAGTCGTCCTTCAGAGCGCTCCGAGGAACGAGGTCACCGCTGCCCGGAAAAGGTCGGGATCGTCCACCCACGGATAGTGGCCCACTCCAGGAAGCCTCCGCCATTCGCCCCGGGGAAAGGAAGCCGCGACCGTTTCCCCCACGAGTACGCCTGTGATCGTGTCCAGTTCGCCGGTCACCACCAGCACCGGACAGGGCACCTCTCGCAGGTTCGCCAGGACGGCCCGCCGGGCCGGGTCGTCCACGCCCTGATGGAAGCCCGTCCGGGGGACCTGGCTGAGCTGGGCGGGCTCCGCCGCCGCATGGGTGCGCTGCGGGGCGTCCCACCTGGCGTAGGCCATCGGGGCCGCCCGCGCCAGCAGCGTGCGGACCTCCTCCGGTTCGGAGACCGTGGCGAGGTGCCGCACGGCGTCCGAGGCGTCCGGCCACCACTGCTCGGCTCGGCGCGACTCGAAGATCTCCCGTGTGTCGTCGGGGAGTTCGTCCCGTACGCCCTGGATGCGGCCCTCGGGGCAGACGAGGACCAGATGGCTCAGCCGCTCGGGATGGGCGGCGGCGTACGACTGCGCGGTGGCGGCAGCCGCGTCGTGCGCCAGCAGGGCGAAGCGCTCCAGGCCGAGGTGCGCGCGCAACGATTCGAGGTCCTGGGCGAGTGCGGGGAAGGCGTAGCGGTCCGGGTCGGCGGCCGGCGGCGAGCCGCCCGTGCCGCGGGAGTCGGGGATCAGGAGGCGGTAGGTGCGGTCGAGGCCGCCCAGGTTCCCCAAGTGGGCGGCGTCCCGGCCGGGGCCGCCCGACAGGCAGACGAGGGGGACGCTGGCGGAGGGGCCGAGCACTCGGTAGGAGAGTGCGGCATCGTCGTACGAGCGGTAGCGCGGCATGGCGGTACACCTGCCCCGTCCTGGCCGCGGCACCGGTTTCATCGCGTATCGGTCGTGCCCTGCTTGTACGCCGAACCGTCAGCGGTCGTGCACCGGATCGCGCACCGGTCGTACGACCAAGGGCGGAGACCGGTACCGCCCGGAGACAGGGTTCAACCCCGGGTACGGACCTTACTCTGAGCCTATGACCGCCCTGGGGCCCCGCGACGCCGATGTCGCACCGACCGAGATGTCCGCCGAACCCCCGCCCTCCCCCGAGGGGGTGCTGGGCAAGAGGCACCGGGCGCTGAGCATCGGCATCGTCTCGGTCGTCCTGCTGATCGCCTTCGAAGCGACGGCGGTCGGTACGGCGATGCCGGTCGCCGCACGCGAACTGCACGGCATCCCCCTGTACGCCTTCGCGTTCTCGGCGTACTTCACCACCAGCCTCTTCGCGATGGTGCTGTCCGGTCAGTGGGCCGACCGGCGGGGCCCTCTCGCGCCGCTGACCACGGGGATCGTCGCCTTCGCCGCCGGCCTGCTGCTGTCGGGGACGGCGAGCACGATGATGCTGTTCATCCTCGGCCGGGCCGTCCAGGGGCTCGGCGGCGGGCTGGTGATCGTCGCGCTGTACGTGGTGATCAGCCGCGCCTATCCGGAGCAGCTGCGCCCGGCGATCCTGGCGGCGTTCGCGGCGAGCTGGGTGGTCCCGTCGGTGGTCGGACCGCTCGCGTCCGGGGCGATCACGGAGAGCCTCGGCTGGCGCTGGGTGTTCGTCGGCATCCCGGCCCTGGTGGTCTTCCCGCTGGTGCTCGCCCTGCCGGCGATACGGCGGATGGCCGCCGGTCCCGCCGACCCGGAGGCACCGGTTTTGCCCTTCGAGCGCAAGCAGCTCCGGCTGGCGCTGGGGATCTCGCTGGGCGCCGGGCTCCTCCAGTACGCGGGCCAGGACCTGCGGTGGCTGTCGCTGCTGCCCGCTGCGGTGGGCGTGGCCCTGCTGGTGCCTGCGGTGCTCGGGCTGCTGCCCAGGGGCACGTACCGGGCGGCGCGCGGACTGCCGTCGGTGGTGCTGCTGCGAGGGATCGCGGCAGGTTCGTTCATCGCGGCGGAGTCGTTCGTACCGCTGATGCTGGTCACCGAGCGGGGACTTTCGCCGACCATGGCGGGACTGTCGCTCGCGGTCGGCGGAGCGACCTGGGCGTTCGGCTCGTTCGTCCAGTCGCGCCCGCGCATGGAGCCGTACCGGGAGCGGCTGGTCTCCCTCGGCATGGTCCTGGTGGCGGCGGCCATCGCGGTGGTGCCGACCGTGCTGATCCCGTCCGTGCCGGTGTGGGTGGTCGGCGTCGCGTGGGGCTTCGGCTGCTTCGGAATGGGCATGGTCATCGCCGCGACCAGCGTCCTGCTGCTGAAGCTCTCCGCCCCCGAGGAGGCGGGCACCAACTCGGCCGCCCTCCAGATCTCCGACGGCCTGTCCAACGTGATGCTGCTGGCGATCGGCGGCGCGGTCTTCGCGGCCCTGGGCGGCGGCACGGTCGCGGCGCACTCGACGGTCGCGGGTACGGGCGGTGGCTCCCACCCGACGGCGTTCGCGGCGGTGTTCCTGCCGATGGCGTGCGTGGCGCTGGTGGGGGCCTGGGTGGCTACGCGGCTGCGGGAGCGGGAGGCGTAGTGCCGTCGCGGCGGTCTCCTCGGGGGATCCCGAGGAGACCCTGCGGCAGCTTCGGGACAGGCCCCGGAGGTTCCGTGTGAGGTCCGTGTGAGGCCCGTCATGAGACCTGTGCAAGGCCCGTCATGAGACCCGTGCCAGCCCGTGCAAGGACCGTCATGAGACCCGTGCGAGGTCCGTGTGAGGACTGTGAGTTGAGTCCCAACCATGGCCCGGCCGGACGTGCTCACCACGCGTTCCGGTCGGGGCGCCGGTAAGGTGGCCCGGTTGTCGTACGGGACCGGGCCGTGCCCCGGTCACACTCCGCGACAGCCGCCACGTACCCGACGCTGCGACCGGAGACCGTGACTACTACCGCCTCCCACCACCTCTCACCCGCCTTCCCCGGCCGTGCCCCCTGGGGCACCGCCAACAAGCTGCGAGCCTGGCAGCAGGGGGCGCTGGAGAAGTACATCCAGGACCAGCCGCGCGACTTCCTCGCGGTGGCGACGCCCGGTGCCGGCAAGACGACCTTCGCGCTGACGCTCGCCTCGTGGCTGCTGCACCACCATGTGGTCCAGCAGATCACGGTGGTCGCCCCCACAGAGCATCTGAAGAAGCAGTGGGCGGAAGCCGCCGCCCGGATAGGGATCAAGCTCGACCCGGAGTACAGCGCGGGGCCGCTCAGCAAGGAGTACCACGGTGTCGCGGTGACGTACGCGGGTGTCGGCGTGCGGCCGATGCTGCACCGCAACCGGTGCGAGCAGCGCAAGACGCTGGTGATCCTCGACGAGATCCACCACGCCGGTGACTCGAAGTCGTGGGGCGAGGCCTGCCAGGAGGCGTTCGACCCGGCGACCCGCCGGCTGGCCCTGACCGGTACGCCCTTCCGGTCCGACACCAACCCGATTCCCTTCGTGGCGTACGAGGAGGGGAACGACGGGATCCGGCGGTCCTCGGCCGACTACACCTACGGCTACGGGAATGCATTGGCCGACGGCGTCGTCCGGCCCGTGATCTTCCTCAGCTACAGCGGCAACATGCGGTGGCGCACCAAGGCCGGTGACGAGATCGCGGCACGGCTGGGCGAGCCGATGACCAAGGACGCGATCGGGCAGGCCTGGCGGACGGCGCTCGCACCCACCGGCGAGTGGATCCCGAACGTGCTGGCCGCCGCCGACAAGCGGCTCACCGAGGTCAGGAAGGGCATCCCGGACGCCGGCGGCCTCGTCATCGCCACCGACCAGGACTCGGCCCGTGAGTACGCCAAGATCCTGAAGAGGGTCACCGGGCAGAAGGCCACCGTCGTCCTCTCCGACGAGAAGGCGGCGTCGAAGAAGATCGACCAGTTCGCGGCGGACGAATCCCGCTGGATGGTCGCGGTGCGCATGGTGTCGGAGGGCGTCGACGTGCCGCGCCTCGCGGTCGGCGTGTACGCGACGACGATCTCGACCCCGCTGTTCTTCGCGCAGGCCGTCGGGCGTTTCGTGCGTTCCCGGCGCAGGGGCGAGACGGCTTCGGTGTTCGTGCCGACGATCCCGATGCTGCTCGACTTCGCGAACGAGATGGAGGTCGAGCGGGACCACGTCCTCGACAAGCCCAAGAAGGGCAGCGAGGAGGAGAACCCGTTCTCCGAGGAGGACAAGCTCCTCGCCGACGCGGAGCGGCTGGAGGACGAGGAGACCGAGGACCAGTTGCCGTTCGAGGCGCTGGAGTCCGACGCGGTCTTCGACCGGGTGCTGTACGACGGCGCCGAGTTCGGGATGCAGGCGCACCCGGGCAGCGAGGAGGAGCAGGACTACCTGGGGATCCCCGGGCTGCTTGAGCCGGACCAGGTCCAGCTGCTGCTGCAGAAGCGGCAGACCCGGCAGATCGCGCACAGTCGCCAGAAGCCGGCTTCTGAGGCCGACCTGCTGGAGAAGGCCGCCGAGGCCCGGCCGGTCGTCACCCACAAGCAGCTGCTCGAACTGCGCAAGTCGCTGAACACGATGGTCGGGGCGTACGTCCACCAGAGCGGCAAGCCGCACGGTGTCATCCACACCGAACTGCGGCGGGTCTGCGGCGGGCCGCCGAGCGCCGAGGCGACGGCCGGGCAGCTCAAGGAGCGGATCAAGAAGGTGCAGGAGTGGGCCACCCGGATGCGGTGAGCATCCGAGGGACGGAGCGGGGCGGGGCGGGGCGGGCACCCCAGCACGCTGAGGCAGCTCCGCACAGGCTGCGGTCCCGGGGCCCGGAGCCCGGCGGAGTGAGCCCGGCGGAGTGAGCCCGGCGGGTGGGTCCGACAGGTAGGCCCGGCGGGTCCAGTGAGTCCCGTGGGCCCGGGTACGGCTGAGGGCGGGATCCGGATCTGTGCGTGTTCCGGATCTGTGCGTGTTCCGGGTCCCGCCCCGTCTGTTCCGCGAGGATGGGATCGGTCCGAGGGGGCCTGTCCGTGCCGCGCGGAAGGGATCGGTCCGAGGGGCGACCCCACGAGCGGCCCCCGGTCGGCCCCCGGCATCCCTGTCACACGAGGGTGCCGGTCGGCGCGGGGAAATGCCCAAAAGTCCCGCCCCGTCGTGACTTTGGTCCCGAGGGCCGGGGGAGGTCCTCAAAAGGATCAACTCCCTTCCGGCGCCCGGATTCTGGACGAGGTCTTCCGCTGAGCGGACTGGATCGCTACCTTTCCCGCAACGCATAACGCCCCGTGGCAGTGCCGCCCCGGAGCGCAGCCGGTGCCATGGCCTGCCGGCGGCCTCTGCGCGCGTCGCCGACGGGACCGGTGATGTGCACGATGCGCAAGAGGACCGCCCGCACTCACCACAGAGGAGTGGGCGTCGTGACCGCGGAGACTTCCCAGACGCTCGACCGAGGACTGCGGGTCCTCAAGCTGCTCGCCGATACCGACCACGGACTGACGGTCACCGAGTTGTCCAACAAACTCGGCGTCAACCGCACCGTCGTCTACCGGCTGCTCGCCACGCTCGAACAGCACGCGCTCGTACGCCGGGACCTGGGCGGTCGCGCCCGGGTCGGGCTCGGGGTGCTGCGGCTGGGACGGCAGGTCCACCCCTTGGTACGGGAGGCCGCGCTGCCCGCGCTCAGGTCCCTCGCCGAGGACATCGGGGCGACGGCCCACCTCACCCTCGTCGACGGCGCGGAGGCCCTCGCCGTCGCGGTGGTCGAGCCGACCTGGACGGACTACCACGTGGCCTACCGGGCGGGCTTCCGACATCCGCTCGACCGGGGCGCCGCAGGCCGGGCGATCCTGAGCGCGCGGCAGAACGTACTGACCGAGCCCGGGTACACGCTCACCCACGGCGAGCTGGAGGCCGGTGCGAGCGGGGCCGCCGCCCCGCTGATAGGGGTCACCGGGGTGGAGGGCAGCGTGGGCGTCGTGATGCTGTCGGACTCGGTGCCGGAGCGGGTCGGGCCCCGGGTGGTCGACGCGGCCAAGGAGGTCGCGGACGCGCTGCGCTGAGGGCGGGCGCGGCAGCAGGGGCAGGCCAGTGGAAGCAGAGGCGCGCCCCGGTGACGGCAGGGGGTACCCACCGGCGGCAGCAGGGGCGCGCCCCGGTGGGACGCCGGGACGTGCGGAGGTGGCCGTTAGATTGGGGGAGTGCTCCCTCTTCTCTCTCGGCTCTCCCGCAACAGCCGTCTCGCCGTCTGCGCCCTGCCCGTCGTCGCACTGCTCGGGGTGGCCGCCCTGGCGCCGCTGCCGTTCGCGGTGGCCCAGCCCGGGTCGGCCACCGACGTCCTGGGCAAGGACAGCGAGGGCCGGCCGGTTATCAGCGTGACCGGCGTGCCGACCCGGGAGACCACCGGGAAGCTGCGGATGACGACCATCGTGGCGACCGGCCCGTCCATCGACCACCGGGTCGGCGAGCTGGCCGACGCCTGGTTCCGCGACGACCGGGCCGTCATGCCGCACGACGTCGTCTACCCGACCGGCGGCGACGACGAGGAGATCGCCGAGTACAACAAGGGGGAGATGCTCAAGTCGCAGAACAGTGCCGTCTCCGCCGCGCTCGGCTACCTCGGCGAGAAGGGCAAGGACGTCCGGGGCAAGGATGCCAAGGTCGACCTTCACCTTGCCGACGTCGGCGGCCCCAGTGCAGGGCTCCTCTTCACGCTCGGCATCATCGACAAGATCGACGGCAACGGCGCGGGCGGCGACCTGACGGGCGGCCGCGACATCGCCGGTACGGGGACCATCGACGCGGACGGAACCGTCGGCCAGGTCGGTGGCGTACCCCTGAAGATCAAGGGGGCCAGGGAGGACGGCGCGACCGTCTTCCTCGTACCGAAGGACGAGTGCTCGCAGGCGAAGACCGGCCTGCCGGCCGGGATGCGCCTGGTTCCCGTGAGCACCCTCGACGGGGCGGTGACCGCGCTCAGGGAGCTGGGGAAGCCGGGCGGGACGGGGAAGGTCCCGAGCTGCTGACAGAGCCTGCCGCAATTGTTCCGGCGCCCGCGCCCGCTGCCGCACCGGCGTCCTTGCCTGCTAGTGAGTTGCCGATGGTGGAGATGGTGGGGCGGTGAGGAGTGCGCCGAGCGGGCGCCGGCCAGCCGGTCTCGCACCGCCGGCGAGCTGTCTCGTACCGCTCACGAGGCGCCTGCGGTACGGAACCGATGCTCGCCGGCGGAGGAGGCGGTGGAGGTGACGGCGGTGGCAGCGCCGGTCGTACGGACGAGGCGCAGGCCCAAGTCGACGAGTGTCCAGCCCAGTTGGATGCGGATGGCGTGGCGGGGCGTGCCCTTGCGTTCCACCGAGCGGGCCCGGCGTTGAACGGCGGCCTGCTGCTGCAGTTCCGCGGAGCGGGCGGCGTGCAGGTGGCGGAACATGTCGGAGTGCATGGCAGTGCTTCCTCTCGGTAGGTCTTCGTCGTACCTGGGGGAGGGGTGCTGCGTTGCGCGGGGTGTGCGTGAGGCGAGGTGTGTGAGGCGGGGGGTGCGTGAGGCGGGGTGCGTCAGCCCTTGGGCAGGGGGAAGCCGTGCAGGTGGAAGCGGTACTTCTCGCTGCCCGCCGCACCCTCGCCCTTGGGGCGGTAGCTTTCGATCAACTCTTCGATGCGGCTGCTGAGTTCATTGGCCAGTTCCGGCGTCAGCGGCATGGTGTAGTCGCTCAGGGTGGAGGTCTGCCGCCATTCGTCCGGCCAGTCGCGTGAGGTGCCGAGCCAGGTGCTCAGGTCCTGGGTGTGGTTGTTGGCGTGCTCATGCATGAGGAGGTCCGAGGCGCCGCGCAGCACCGGGTCGGGGCTGTCGGCCAGTGAGCCGTCGTAGCGGGTTCCGTGGTGGGTGGACTGCCACCAGCGCTCACGGCCCTTGCCGCGCTCCGGGGCGTCCTCCACGAAGCCGTATGCCGCCAGTTGGCGCAGGTGGTAGCTGGTCGCGCCGCTCGACTCGCCCAGGCGCTCCCCCAGTTGGGAGGCGGTGGCGGGCCCGAAGTCCCTCAGTGCGCGCAGGAGTTGGATACGTATCGGATGGGCGAGCCCGCGCAGTGTGCGTGCGTCGAGCTCGTGGACCTTCCGTACCGAATCCTGCGGGGCCAAAGGTGCGTCGTCTTCGGGCATGCCCCCACCGTAAAGTTGCAAAGACTCAGTTGCAAGGGTTCTTTTGCAACTACTTCTTTGCAAGTCTGGGCGAGTCCGGACGGTCCCAACTGCCCATTCCCCAGCCCTCCTTGCCCCTCCTTGCCCCTCCTTGCTCCTCCTTGCCCCTCCCTACCCGTCCTTGATGAACCCCTCCGTCACCAGCCACTCCTTCGCCACCGCGTGCGGGTCCTCCCCGTCCACGTCCACCTTGGCGTTCAGCTCCCGCGCCACCTCGTTGCTGAGCTTCGCCGTCACCGGCGCCAACAGCCCAGTAATCGCCGGGTACTTCCGCAGTGTCTCGGTGTTGACCTCGGGGGCCGCGTTGTAGTTGGGGAAGAAGCGCTTGTCGTCCTCCATCACCACCAGGCTCATCGCCTTGATCCGGCCGTCCGTCGTGAAGACCTCGCCGTACGTGCAGGACGAACCCCCGGACACCTGGGTGTAGATGATCCCGCTGTCCATCTTCGCGATGTTGGCCGGCCGGATCTTCATCCCGTACGCCTTCTCCATCCCCGGCGCCCCGTCGTCCCGCGAAGCGAACTCGGGGGCCACGCACAGCGTCACCGCCGACGGGTCCTTCTTCGACAGGGCCGCCACGTCGGACAGTGTCCTCGTGCCGTACTTCTTCTGGTTGGCCTTGTTCATGGCCAGTGCGTACGTGTTGTTGAGGGTGGCGGGCGGCAGCCAGCTGATGCCGTTCGCCGCGTCCGCGGTGCGTACCGCCTCCCACTGCTTCTTCGGGTCGGTGATCGGCTTGCTGTGCCCGAGGTAGGTGATCCACGCGGTACCCGTGTACTCGTACATCACGTCCGCGTCACCGCCCTTGACCGCCTCCCGTGCCCCGATCGAGCCCTGGATTCCGGTCCGGTCCAGCACGTTCGCACCTGCCGCCTCGAAGACGAGCCCGAGGATCTGCCCGAGGACGAGCTGCTCCGTGAACTCCTTGGAGGTGACGGTCAGTTGAGCCCCCTTGAGCGGCAGCCCCGCACCCACCGTTCCCGGCCGTACGTCGTCCACCATCGGGCTGCCACTGGTCAGCCCGCACCCGGAGACGCACACGAGCAGACCGAAGGCGGTCAGCCCCACCGCACCGCGACGCCGCCTCATGTCCCGACCTCCAGTCCGCGCGGTCGCAGCAGCAGTTCCACCAGCGACGCCAGCCAGTCCACGAACAGCGCCAGCGCCACCGTCAGCAGCGACCCCAGCACCAGCACCGGCATCCGCTGCGTCGTGATCCCTGTCGTGATCAGGTCGCCGAGCCCGCCGCCCCCGCCGAAGGCGGCCAGCGTCGCCGTGCCCACGTTCAGCACCAGCGCCGTCCGGACGCCCGCCAGGATCAGCGGCACGGCGAGCGGCAGCTCCACCTTCGCCAGCACCCCGGCCCTCGACATGCCGATGCCGCGCGCGGCTTCGAGCAGCGTCGGATCGTTGGCCCGCAGCCCCGCGATGGTGTTGGAGAGGACGGGCAGCACCGCGTAAATGATCATTCCGATCAGGGCGGCCCGCTTTCCGATCCCCAGCCAGATCACCAGCAGCGCCAACAGCCCGATCGCAGGCGTCGCCTGCCCGATGTTGGCGAGCGTCGTCACCGCCGGAGCGGCCTTCCGCAGGCCAGGACGGGTCAGCAGGATGCCCAGCGGAATGGCGATGATCAGTACGAAGAAGGTGGAGATCGCCGTCAGCTCGACGTGCTCCGTGAAACGGAGCCAGACGTTGCCGCCGGCGAGCGCGTTCTCGGCGATCGAGTCCAGGTCGGCGGAGCGGAACCACAGCCAGGTCCCCAGCAGCACCACCGCCAGCACCGCCGGCATCAGCACCACCTTCAGCCACGTCACCCGGCGCGGCAGCCGCTCCGCCGCCACCGCCGACCCGACCCCGGCGGTCTCCGGAGCCCCGTCGCCGTCGTCCCGGAACGCGACCCCCTTGACCTCGTGCTCACCCTCGGGCCGGTGCCGGCCCGCGTCCGCGGGGCTCACGCCGGGTCCGCCTGCTCCCGCGCCGGCGGACGACGGTGTTCCGCCGCCTCCAGCCGGTCTGCCTCCAGCCGGTCTGCCTCCAGCCGGTCTGCCTCCAGCCGGTCTGCCTCCAGCCGGTCCGCTTCCAGCCGGTCCGCCTCCCGCATCTCCTGCACGGTGTTCATCAGCGTCGCCATGTCGACGACCCCGGTGAACTCCCCGCGCCGCCCGGTCACCGCCACCCGCCCCGCGTTGTCGATCAGTACGGCCTCCAGGGCGTCCCGCAGCGTGGCGTCCCGGGTCACGGTGTCGTGCACGAGCGTCCCCGCCCGCGCCAGCGACCCCTTCGCCCGCATCAGGTCGCCCCGCCGCAGCCACTTGTACGGCCTTCGGTGCCGGTCGAGCAGCAGCAGCTCGTTGGTCTGCGCGTCCCGCAGCTTGTCGAAGATCTCCTGAAGCGGATCCTCCACCGTCACCGTCGGGAAGTCCGCGATCTCCACGTCCCGTACGCGCGTCAGGTTCAGCCTTTTCAGCGCGGCCCCCGCGCCCACGAATCCGGACACGAAGTCGTCCGCCGGATTCGTCAGAATGGCCTCCGGCGTATCGAACTGGGCGATGTGCGACCGGTCCCGCAGAACCGCGATCCGGTCCCCGAGCTTGATCGCCTCGTCGAAGTCATGGGTCACGAACACGATCGTCTTGTGCAGCTCGCGCTGGAGCCGGATCAGCTCGTCCTGCAGGTGGTCCCGGGTGATCGGATCGACGGCCCCGAACGGCTCGTCCATCAACAGCACCGGCGGGTCGGCCGCCAACGCCCTTGCCACGCCCACCCGTTGCTGCTGTCCGCCCGACAGCTGGCGCGGATACCGCCCACGGAACTGTCCGGCGTCCAGGCCCACCAGGTCGAGCATTTCCTCGACCCGCGCGTTCACCCGCGCCCTGCTCCAGCCCACCATCTTCGGTACGAGCGCGATGTTCTGAGCCACCGTCATGTGCGGGAAGAGGCCCGACGACTGGATCGCGTACCCCACCTGTCGGCGCAGCTTCACCGGATCCATGTCCGTGACGTCCTCGCCGTCGATCCGGATCCGCCCGGACGTCGGCTCGATCAGCCGGTTGATCATCTTCAGCAGTGTGGTCTTGCCGCCGCCGGACGGGCCGACGAAGACGACGGTCTCCCCGGCCCGGATCTCCATGCTGACGTTGTCGACGGAGGGGTACGGATTGCCCGCGTACTGCTTGGTCAGGTTCTCCAGCCGAATGGCAGCACCGGATGCGGCCCCGGACACGGCACCGGACGCAGCACCGGATGCGGCCCCCGACACGGCACCGGACGCGGCACCACTCGTCGTCGCTTGCTCAGGCACGGATCCCCCTAGAAATGGTCAGACGCCCCACCAGGACGTACACGGCATCGAAGATCAGCGCGAGCAGCACGATTCCCAGCGTCCCCGCCAGCACCTGATTGAGCGCGTTCTTGCTGCCCAGCGACGCGATCCCCCGGAAGATCTCATTGCCCAGACCGGGCCCGGAGGCGTACGCGGCGATCGCCGCGATCCCCATCAGCATCTGCGTCGCGACCCGGATCCCGGTCAGGATCGGCGGCCACGCCAGCGGCAGCTCCACCCGTACCAGCCGCGCCGCCCGCGACATCCCGATCCCGCGCGCCGCATCGACCAGCGTCGCGTCGACGCCGCGCAGCCCGACGATCGCGTTCCGTACGATCGGCAACAGCCCGTACAGCACCAGCGCGATCACGGTCGGCGCCACACCGAGGCCCACCACCGGGATCAGCAGACCGATCAGCGCCAGCGACGGCACGGTCAGGATCCCGGACGCCGTCGTGGTCGCCAGGTTCCCGGCCCACTCGCTGCGGTACGTCAGGACACCGATCAGCACCCCCAGTACGGTCGCCACGACCATGCACTGGAACACCGCGCTGGCGTGCTGAAAGGCATCCGCCAGCAACTGCTGGTACCGGCTGCCGAGGTACTCCCAGAAATTCACGGGCCACTCCTCGGCGACGACAGTCGGACGACGGGTGACGAAAACCCTCGTCAGGTCAGACCGGAAGCCTGTTCCACCAACGGGATGATCCGCAAGGGAACGGGGTTCTCCATGACGATCGCCGTGGAGGCCCGGACGATGCCATCAAAACCCACAACCCGGTCGATCACACGTTGAAGGTCCGCATTCGACCGTGCGACGAGGCGGCACAGCATGTCCCCCTGGCCCGTCGTCGTGTGCAGCTCCAGGACCTCGGGCACCGATCCCAGGTGCGCCCGTACGTCCGCGCCCTGCCCCTGCTTGATCTCCAGCGTCGCGAACGCCGTCACCGGATACCCGAGCGCCGCCGGGTCCACGTCCGGGCCGAAGCCCCTGATGACGCCATTCGACTGAAGCCGGTCCATCCGCGCCTGCACGGTCCCGCGCGCCACACCCAGCCGTCGCGACGCCTCCAGCACTCCTATCCGGGGCTCACGGGCCAGCAGCACGATCAGCCGCCCGTCCAGCTCGTCCACGGCCACACGCACTCCCCGGGCTAGTCAACCGCTGATCATTCACTGGTCATCCTGTACAGAACGCCCGCCCATACTCACTCTTCACTGCACACCTTGACCAGCATTTACGCAAACTATTGCGCACCTTGCGATGCGGGGCGACGCTCCACCTATGACTGAGACCACTGCACACGCCACCCCCACTACCGCGCGCGAGGCCGATCCCTTCCCGGTCAAGGGAATGGACGCGGTCGTCTTCGCCGTCGGCAACGCCAAGCAGGCCGCCCACTACTACTCGACCGCCTTCGGCATGAAGCTCGTCGCGTACTCCGGACCGGAGAACGGCAGCCGCGAGACCGCCAGTTACGTCCTGGAGAGCGGCGCGGCCCGCTTCGTCCTCACCTCCGTCATCAAGGCCGCCACCGACTGGGGCCACTTCCTCGAAGCCCATGTCGCCGAGCACGGCGACGGCGTCATCGACCTCGCCATCGAGGTCCCGGACGCGCGTGCCGCCTACGCCTACGCCGTCGAGCACGGCGCCACCGGCCTTGAGGAGCCGTACGAGACGAAGGACGAGCACGGCACCGTCGTACGCGCCGCCATCGCCACGTACGGGCAGACCCGCCACACCCTCGTCGAGCGCAGCGGCTACAACGGCCCCTACCTGCCGGGCTTCGTCCCCGCGAAGCCGATCGTGGAGCCCCCGGCCAAGCGGACCTTCCAGGCCATCGACCACTGCGTCGGCAACGTGGAACTCGGCAAGATGAACGAGTGGTGCGCCTTCTACAACAAGGTCATGGGCTTCACGAACATGAAGGAGTTCGTGGGCGACGACATCGCCACCGAGTACAGCGCGCTGATGTCGAAGGTCGTCGCGGACGGCACCAAGAAGGTCAAGTTCCCGATCAACGAGCCGGCGATCGCGAAGAAGAAGTCGCAGATCGACGAGTACCTCGAGTTCTACGGTGGCCCCGGCGTCCAGCACATGGCGCTCGCCACCAACGACATCGTGGCCACGGTGAAGACCATGCGGGCCGCGGGCATCGAGTTCCTCGACGTACCCGACAGCTACTACGACACCCTCGGCGAGTGGGCGGGCGAGACCCGCGTCCCCGTCGAGATCCTGCGCGAGCAGAAGATCCTCGTCGACCGCGACGAGGACGGCTACCTGCTGCAGATCTTCACCAAGCCGGTCCAGGACCGCCCGACCGTCTTCTTCGAGATGATCGAGCGGCACGGCTCCATGGGCTTCGGCAAGGGCAACTTCAAGGCCCTCTTCGAGGCGATCGAGCGCGAGCAGGAGAAGCGCGGCAACCTCTAGCCATCCGGCTCGCCCCCGGCAACTTCCCCTGCCGGGAGCGCGATTGACCCTGCGGCCCCACGGACCTGCCCCCGTGGGGCCGCAGTGCATTCCGCCTCCCGTACTCTCGAACCCCTTTGTCCAGCAGGAGGGTTCCCATGGCCGCGGCCGTACTGACCACATCCCGTCTGATCCTCCGCGCGTTCGCCGAGGGCGACGCCGAGGCCATCACCCGGCTGATGACCGACCTGGCCGTCCGCCGCTATCTCGGCGGCCCGGTCACCGAGGAACGGATGGCGGCGATTCGGGCCGCGTACGTGGGGGCGCCGGGCGTGTACGCCGTGGCCCTCGCCCCCGCCGGCCCGCTCCTCGGCGTCGTCTCCCTCACCCCGTACGAGCGGCTCGCCGGCCGTACCGAGATCTCGTACGCGTTCCTGCCGGAGCACTGGGGCCAGGGGTACGCGCGTGAGGCGGTCTCCGCGCTCCTCAAGTACCAGGCACAGGAGGGTGGTTCGCCGCTCCTCGCCCTCACCCAGGAGGCGAACGCCCGCTCCCGGTACCTGCTGGAGGCCCTCGGGATGCGGGTGGTCGACTCGTACGAGGAGTGGGGTGCGAGGCAGGTTTTGTACGAGGTGGGCAGGGGCGGGCCGCAGTGGCCCTAAGGGGTGACCCTGACAACGACAGCCCCTCTGAGGCGAGTTGATCGGGGTCCGGTCAGGTGGGCTCTCCTCCTGGGTGACGACCCCCCGGGACGGGTGCGCGTCGCAGGATGTGAGGCGTACCGCGCCGTTGATCGTCAACGCCGCGTCGAAGCACCCGCCTGGAGAATTCCGTGAACCGTCGTACCCGTACCGCCCTGGCCACATCCCTCGTCCTCGCCTTCGCCGCCGGGCCGCTCGCCGCCCCGGCGTTCGCAGCCCCGGCACCCGGAGACACACGCCCCGCCGGGGCGGTGACCGAGCCCGCTCACGGTCCGGACAGAGCCGCCCTGGCGAAGGCACTGGAGGGGCTGCCCGACTCCGTCGCCACCTCGGCGGTCGTCCGGGTGGGCGGCAAGGGGAGCTGGCGGGGCAGTGCCGGGGTGCGGGACCTGCGGACCGGGGCGAAGGTCCTGGAGAACGCCCGCTTCCGGGCCGGTTCCACCACCAAGGTGGTCACCGCCGCACTGGTGCTGAAACTGGCCGCCGAGGGGCGCGTCGACCTGGACGGCACCGTGCAGCAGTACCTGCCGGGCCTGCTCTCGGACGCCTTCGAGCCCGTCACCGTACGACAGTTGCTCAACTACACCAGTGGGCTGCAAGGGGGCAGAACCCTCGGGGACACCGTCGACGAGGAGTACCCGCACCGCTTCGAGACCCTCCCGCCCGAAGAGGTCGTCGCGACCGCCGTGGCCAAGGGGCCGCTCCACGCGCCCGGCAAGGAGCAGCACTACGGCAACATCCACTACCTCGTACTGGCCATGCTCGTCGAGAAGGTGACCGGCGATTCGTACGCGCACCAGGCCCAGGCGCGGATCTTCAAGCCGCTCGGCATGCGCGACACGTCCTTCCCCGCCGGACCCGACCCGCGCATCCACGGCCCGCACAACCGGGGTTACGAGGACATGGAGGGGCGGATCGTCGACGTCACGGAGTGGAACATGTCTGACCGGAAGGGCGCCGGGGACATGATTTCGACGGTGGCCGACATGGAGCGGCTGCTCGTGGGGCTGTTCCGGGGCAGGGTCGTGCCGGAGCCGCAGCTGAAGGAGATGTTTACGTTCCCCGACGTGCCGGGGGCGCGGTACGGGGCCGGGCTGGAGATGTTCGAGGTGAACGGCCGCGAGGTCTGGGGCAAGACGGGGGCACGTCCCGGCTACCACACGGTCCTCGCGGCGACCCGCGACCTCTCCCGCACCCTCGTGTACTCGGTCACCGCGACCGACGCGAAGGGCGGCGGCCTGAGCCTCGCGCAGCGCTTCGCGTTCCCGGCGTTCAACCGCTGAGCGGTGGGGTGCGGGTCAGCGCTTCTTACGGGGGGACGGGGCCTGCGTACGGGTCTCCTGGCTCCGCGCACCCCCGCCCTGCCGGATGGACTGGCCGGACCGGGCGGACTGGCCGGACTGGCCGGACTGGCCAAAGGACCCGGAATTCGTCGTGGGCTTCGGCTCCCACACATTGCGCGGTCCGCCCTCCGGCGGATCGCCGAGCCGGGTCAGGGAGGTCTGCGCGCGCGGCGCCCAGAGGGGGGAGAACACCGGGTTCACGCGCAGCGCCTCCTCCAGGTGCCGTCGCGCGGCCCCGTAGTCGCCCGTCGCCCGTTCGATCTCGCCCCGGTGGTAGAGGAAGAGCGCACTGCGCACCCCCTCCTTCGTCGCCTTCTTGGCGTACTCCAGGGCCGCCTCGTCGTCGCCCGTACGGTGCAGCGCCCAGCCCAGCGCGTCCGCGACCTCCGGGCCCGGGTGCCGCGACCACTCCTCCCGCAGCAGTTCCACGGCCGTGTCCGCGTCGCCGTGGTCGGCCTCCAGGCGGCCGAGCACCAGGTCGCCGTCCACGCCCTGCTTGCTGTTCCAGGCGACCTGGGCGCGGGCGACCCCGTACTGCGGCTCGCCGTTCCCGCCGTTGGATTCCGTCAACTCGCCCAGTTCCAGGGCGTATTCGGGGCGCGGAGTGAGGGCGAGGGCCGCCCGGTACGCCTTCACCGCCTCCGTCGTACGCCCCAGTGCCGCCAGCACCCGTGCCCGGCCCGCGACCGCCGCACCCTGCTTGCGGTCCAGGGTGATCGCGGAGTCGTAGAAGCCGAGTGATTCCTCCAAGTCACCTCGCTCCCAGGCGAGTTCGGCGGCGCGGCGCAGCTGGTCCGCCTTCTCCGGAGGTGTCTGGGCCGCCACCACCGCCTCCGCCGCCAGGACCGCCGCGTCCTCCCGCCAGCCCTTGTCGCGGTACGTCTGCGCCGTCCAGCCCAGCGCCGCCGCCCCGCCCCGCTTCTCCATCAGGACCTCCGCCGCCCGCGCCGCGGCCTTCGGGTCGCCGAGCCGCCGGTAGGTGTCGATCAGCAGCGGGTACGTCGCCCACTCCTTGGGCGCCTGCCGCTGCACGATCTCACCCCACCGCTTGGCTGCCGCGAAGTCACCGCGCGCGTACGCTAGTTGGGCCATCGCCACCATTCCGGCGGAGTTGCCCTTCTCCGCCGGCCGTACGGAGAGGGAGCGCTTCAGCGCGTGCTCCGCCCTCGGGTAGTAGGCCGTGTCGGCCGCCCGCAGCCCCCGCTCCACCAGGGCCGCACCGAGCGCCGACCACGCACCGTCGTCCCGCGGGTGCGTCTTCACCCGGGCGTTCAGGGCGGCCAGCGAGCTCGCGGCCCCCGGGGCGCCCGCCGCCGGTTTCGCCGCCGGCCGCTTCCCGTCCCCCGACGGGGGCAGCAGTACGAGCGCCCCGGCGGTCAGCGCTGCCGCCGCCACCGTGGTGATGGCAGCACGCCGCACCAGCACCGAAGGCTTCTTCGGCTTCGGCTCAAGGCCCAGGCCCAGCCCTACCCCCAGCCCCGGCACGGGCCCAGGCCCAGGCCCAGGCCCAGGCCCAGGCCCAGGCCCCGGCCCAGGTCCAGGCCCCGCCGGTCCAATCCCCGGCCCCGGCCCCGGCCCCGGTCCAGACTTCGCCCCCGCCCCCGCCCCCGGCGACTCGGCGGCGGGCTCCCTGACAAGATCCGTGGCGGGCTCCGGTTCCATGGCGTCCATGCCGCTCACTGTGCGCCAGTACGACGAGCACACCCGTCCGCCGCGAACGGATATGCATACGGGTTCACACCGATGGCCCCGGGGTGCCAGGCTGGGCAGCATGGATGATCTTCAGAAACTGCGGAAGCTGCTGAGCGAAGGACTTCCGGACGAGGCCCTGATCACCGACCCCGACGTCATGGCCTCGTACAGCCACGACATGGCCAGTTTCTGCGCGGCCGGGGCGCCCGCCGCCGTCGTCCTGCCCCGCACCGTCGAGCAGGTCCAGCACGTCATGCGCACCGCCACTGCCTGCCTCGTCCCCGTCGTCCCGCAGGGCGCCAGGACCGGACTGTCCGGCGCGGCCAACGCCTCCGACGGCTGCATCGTGCTGTCCCTCGTCAAGATGGACCGCATCCTGGAGATCAGCCCCGTCGACCGGATCGCCGTCGTCGAACCGGGCGTCATCAATGCCGTCCTGTCCCGCGAGGTCGCCGCTCAGGGTCTCTACTACCCGCCGGATCCGTCCAGTTGGGAGATGTGCACCATCGGCGGCAACATCGGCACCGCCTCCGGCGGCCTGTGCTGCGTCAAGTACGGGGTGACGGCGGAGTACGTGCTCGGCCTCGACGTGGTCCTCGCGGACGGCCGGCTGCTCAGGACCGGCCGCCGCACGGCGAAGGGCGTCGCCGGATACGACCTCACCCGGCTCTTCGTCGGCTCCGAGGGCAGCCTCGGCATCGTCGTCCGCGCCGTGCTCGCCCTGAAGCCCGCACCGCCCCAGCAGCTCGCGATGGCCGCCGAGTTCCCGTCCGCCGCTGCCGCCTGCGAGGCCGTCTGCGAGATCATGGCGCGCGGCCACGCCCCCTCACTGCTCGAACTCATGGA
Organism: Streptomyces sp. NPDC048442; assembly: GCF_040651475.1. Classification (NCBI taxonomy): domain Bacteria; kingdom Bacillati; phylum Actinomycetota; class Actinomycetes; order Kitasatosporales; family Streptomycetaceae; genus Streptomyces; species Streptomyces sp. NPDC048442. Next base: position 691,570 of record NZ_JBEZKB010000001.1, on the reverse strand, counting down.
CCGTACGACCCTGCGCGCCGTCAACGCGATGGCCCACATGGGCCTGCCCGAAACCACCGAGGCCCTGCTGCTCGCCGCCTTCGACACCCCCGACCCGGCCGCCGGCCTCGCCGCCGTGGGGGAGATCTGCACGGCTTTCGGCGCCACCGCCGTCGTCCCCGCCGAGGACTTCGCGGAGTCCGAACTCCTGCTCCAGGCACGCCGGCTGTCGCTCACCGCACTCGAAGCCGTGAAGACCGCCACCATGATCGACGACGTGTGCGTACCCCGCTCGAAGCTCGGCGCGATGATCGACGGCACCGCCGCCATCGCCGAGAAGTACGGTCTGACCATCGGCGTCTGCGCGCATGCGGGCGACGGCAACACCCACCCCGTGGTCTGCTTCGACGCCGCCGACGAGGACGAGTCACGACGCGCCCGCGAGTCCTTCGACGAGATCATGGCGCTGGGCCTGGAACTGGGCGGGACGATCACCGGGGAGCACGGCGTCGGCGTACTCAAGAAGGAGTGGCTGGCCCGCGAGATCGGACCGGTGGGAGTGGAGCTGCAGCGCGGCGTCAAGGCCGCCTTCGACCCGCTCGGACTGCTCAACCCCGGAAAGCTGTTCTGAGGCCGGGGGCGTAGGACCAGCGGTGGGGCCGGAGCGGTCCGATGGTCCGATGCATCGGATGCCCGTCCCCGAATAGCGTGCGGAGGCAGGTCAGTTGTTGACCGTACCGACGAGGAGGAATCGTGCCCGCACGACTCGACCACACGATCGTCCACAGCCGCGACCGCTTCGCCTCCGCCCGCTTCCTCACGGAACTGATGGGCGCCCCCGAACCCAAGGCCTTCGGCCCGTTCGCCACGGTCCCGCTGGAGAACGGCGTCTCCCTCGACTACGCGGACGCGCGGGGTGCGCACTACGGCGAGGAGGGCGACGCCCCCATCGTGTCGCAGCACCTGGCGTTCCTGGTCACCGACGAGGAGTTCGACGCCATCCTCGGCCGCGTCCGGGAACGCGAAATCCTCTACTGGGCCGACCCGTTCGGCCAGAAGCCCCAGCAGATCAACCACGACCACCAGGGCCGCGGCTTCTACTTCCGCGACCCGGACGACCACTTCCTCGAATTCATCACCCACACGTACGTGATCGACTAGCTCTCCCCGTCCTGAGAGGTCGCCAGCAGCTCGGCCAGCGCGTCGTCCAGGCCGAGCTGCCCGCCCTCGGTCCCCGGCGGGACCATCGCCAGCGTCCGTCCCAGCCACGCCGACACGATCGGCGACGACGCCTCCAGGAGTGCGTCCCCCTCGGGTGAAGTCAGCGCCACACACACGACCGAACGCCCGTCGACCTTGGTCGGCCAGATCCGGACATCTCCGTGCCCGCAGGGACGGAACACCCCGTCGATGAGGAGTTCGCGCGCGAACGTCCAGTTGACCGGGTAGTCCGTTCCGATGTGGAAGGTCATGTGCACGGCGTACGGGTCGTTCGTCCGGTACATCAGCCGTGCGGGTACGGGGATGGTGCGCTCGGGGGACAGAACGAGGTTGAGCTCCAGCTCGCGTTCCACGACGGTGTGCTGCATGGGTGGTGCTTCCCTTCCGGTACGGGGCCCACGGGCGGGCCGTACCGGGTGAGAGCACGCTCCCCGCCTTTCATTACGCGACTTCCGCGAACTTTTTCCGCAGGACCGGCATTGACCGGAAAGTGGTGCATCCGGACGGACGGGCCCGTTGGTGGGCGGCGGTCTGGTAGATGTGGACCCCGGAATTCAAGACAACGAGGCCTCTAGCAGATACGGGACACGGTGATGAGCGCCCCCACACCGGCCAACGGCGGACACGCACCCGGCCACGGCTTCTATCCCGATCCGTCCATCCCCGGCTACGTCCGCTACTGGAACGGCAGTTCCTGGGTGCCCGGGACCAGCCGGCCGGCCCCCGCGGCCGGCGAGCCGATGCCGACCCCGCCGCCGGGCGCCGCCCCCTCGCCCGCCCCCCACTCAGGCCTCCCGAACCTGGCGTCGGTCCCGGCCCCGGCCCCGGCCGTGCCCCCGGTCGACGAGACCGGCCCGTTCTTCTTCGACGAGGAGGACGAGGCGGGCAGCCTCGCGCAGCAGACCGGGTACGAGGTGACCGGGTACGAGGTGACTGGATACGAGGTGGAGGTACGCCGCTCCGCCGATCCCGCCGTCGTCTGGCAGGCCGACACCGCCCGCCAGAACGGCTTCGGCGGCGAACGCGACCGCCGCGTCTCGTGGGGGTCCCCGTCCGCCCCTGACAGCCCGGGAGAGGCTGGTGCTGGTGCTGGTGCTGGTGCTGGTGCTGGTCCGGGCGCCGGTGCTGGTCGGGGCGCCGGTGCGGCTCCCGCCGACGGGCTGCGGCCGGGGCACCCTGCCACGTCAACACCCCCCGGCCTGACCCCCGCCCAGGGCCGAGCCCCGTCCGCCGACCCCCGCGCCCCAGGCGCCCTCCCCGCCCCCGCCCAACGCCCCGCCCTGGAATCCCCGCCCTCCGGCCGGGCGAACCCCACACAGCCGCACAGCCGGCACGGCAGCCCCGAGCCCCGCGAGCCCCTTGCGCAGCAAGCCCGCCCCGAGCCCCACGGACAGCAGGGCACCCCCGAGCCCCGTGGGCAGCACAGCACCCCCGAGCCCCGTGGGCAGCGGGGCCGCCCAGAGGGCGAGTGGGGCATCCCCTGCTCGAGCGAAGCCGAGAGCTTGGGGAAGGGTGGGCACGGGGCGGCCCCCCGCGGAGCCGCCCCCCTCGCCACCGCCCCACCCCGCTCCGGCCCGGCGACCCCGACGCCGCCCCGGACCACCGCCACCCCCGACGGCACCTTGTCCATCCGTACGGTCAAGCCCCGCCAGCGCCAACAGCCCGCTCCGGCCCACCCCCACCCCGTACCACCGCAACAGCCCTCCGCCCCACAGGGCCCACAGGGCCAACTCCCCGCCCAGGGACATCAGCCGACGCCCCCCGCCGCCTCCTGGGCCCAGCAGGTGAACCAGCTCGCCACTGCCCCCGCATCCGGATCCGCATCCGGATCCGCCCCCGCCCCCACCCCCGCAGCGGAGGGCCAGCCCGTAGTTCCCTGGAAGCCCCCCGTCGAAGACGTCTTCGCGAAGGCTGCCCGTGAGCAAGCCGCCGCCCGCCCGGCCGGTCTCGGCCGCCGGCTCGCGGCCCGCCTCCTGGACACGGTCGTGCTCGGTGCGGCTGTCGCCGCCGTCGCCGTACCCCTGGCGATGCAGGCCGTCGACCACATCGACGAGAAGATCCGCGCGGCGAAACTGTCCGGCACGACCGTCACGGTCTATCTGCTGGACGCCACCACGCTCTCCATCCTCGGCATCATCCTCGGTACGTTCCTGGTGCTGGGCGTCCTCTACGAGGCGGTGCCCACCGCGAAGTGGGGGCGCACGCTCGGCAAGAAGGCGTTCGGTCTCCAGGTCCGCGACATCGAGGAGCACGAGCCGCCCCGCTTCGGCGGAGCGCTGCGCCGCTGGCTGGTGTACGGGGTGCTGGGCGTCCTCGGCATCGGCGTGCTCAACGTGCTGTGGTGCCTGGTCGACCGGCCGTGGCGCCAGTGCTGGCACGACAAGGCGGCACGTACCTTCGTCGCGGGCGCCTGACCCGGCGTCACCGGCCCGGCCCCACCGGGCCCGCCCCACCAGCCCCGCCCCGCCGTCCCCCGAACGGCGTCCGAGCCGTTGCGGGCCCTGGGCACCGGGGTTCGACTTCCGGTATGAGCACCGACCAGCCGCCGCCCGGCGTGCCGCCTGAGAACGACCCGTTCCAGAAGTACCCGCCGCCCCCGCCGCCGCCCCCGCCGGGCGGCGGCAGCCCCTACGACCAGCCTCCGGGCAACCCGGGAGGCCCGCTGCCCCCCTACGGCGGCGGACCGTACGACGGCAACTACGGAAGCGGCGGCTACGGCGGCGGCTACGGCGGGGACGACCCGCTGGCCGGGATGCCACCGCTGGCGCCGCTCGGCAAGCGGTTCCTGGCCCGGCTGGTCGACCTGCTCATCGTGGCGATCCCGCTCGCGATCATCGGCATCCCGTTCGGCACGTACGACCGGATCACGAAGACCACCGACGACTTCGGCGACACCATCACCGAGGTCAGCAGCGGAAAGAGCGTGGTCTTCCAGCTGCTCTCGATCGTCGTGTACCTCGCCTACGACACGTACATGACCAAGAAGAACGGCGCGACGGTCGGAAAGCGCCTGCTGGGTCTGCGGGTCGCGATGCTCAACGACGGCACCGTCCCGCAGACGAACGCCGCACTGATGCGCGCCGCGGTGCTGCTGCTGCCCGCGCTGATCTGCTGCCCCTGCCTGTGGTGGCTGATCACGCTGGTGGTGATCGCCGTCGACAAGCCGTACAAGCAGGGTCTGCACGACAAGGCGGCGAAGACCGTGGTGGTCACCGCAGCCCCGTAGCCGGTCCGCTGCGCGGCTGCGAGGCTAGCCGCGCAGCGAGTGCTCGCCCACCGAGGACGCCTAGGACGCCGAAGACACCGAGGACGCCGAAGACGCCGAGGACACCGAGTCGCGTGCGCGGGGTCCGGGCACCCGGACCTCGTCGTACGCCTCGGGGGCGGTGGCAGGAACGGAGGCGGCCGTGGGACTCGTACGCGTACGGGCCCCGCGAGCCGCCTTCTTCGCGGCCCGCGCGGCCCTCGCCTGCGGCATCGGTACGGTCATCGCCACCAGCAGCCCCAGTCCCAGCGCCGCACACGCGATCACCGCGATCCAGGCGCCCGAAGTGGTCTGGGACAGCAACAGCATGGCGAGGGTGGAGAAGACCACGGTCATCGCGCCGTACGTGCACTGGGCGACCGTCGGGGCCGGAAGCTGGGTCCGGATCGGAGTCTGGCGCGTCGTCCGCTGCATGGCAGTTCCGTCCTCGGAGCACGGGGGTGGGGTCGCGGGGTCCTGGCTGACCCTACGACCATGAGGTTCCCGCACGGAACGGCCGGTAAGCGTGACCTAACCCACGGTGCCGATGCATGGGGGGCGCACAGTGTCATGACGTCGTCCGCCCACTGAGACGTGAGCGCCCGTACGCGGAGAGCCGACGGCGTTTCGCGGTGGCCCGTGAGGAAGTTGTGACCTACAGGAAGTCCGTATAGCGGAGTTCGTGAACTGCCTAGCGTGCATGTGGAGTTCATGTCAAGGTCTGTCTTTTCTTTCGTAACTCCGGTCGAATGACGTCACTTGTGACGCGCGCCGCGAACGGAACCCCTCACCCTTCGGGCCGGGCGGCCCGCGGGGGAGGACACCACCAAGTGACCAGTAAGAGACATGCCCTCAGAGGCACCGCCGTGCTCGTGGCGCTGGCTGCGACCGCTGCCACCGCCTCGGCCTTCGCCACCGCGCAGGCCGCTCCGGCGGCGCAGGTCCCGGCGGCCGTGGGCCACCAGGACCCGGCGCAGCCGGACGACGGCGGCAAGGGCGGCAAGGGCGACAAGGGCCACGTCATCGACGGCCCGTACAGCGCCCAGCAGGCCGAGCAGCGCAAGACCGCCCTGGAGGAGGTCCTCAAGGGGACCAAGAAGGCGGAGAAGCGCGGCAGTTCGAGCGTCGTGAAGCTCGCCGACAAGAAGTACGTCGAGCTCGGCCGTGAGCGCACCGACCAGATCTTCACGATCCTGGTCGAGTTCGGCGACAAGGTCGACGACACCACGATGTACGACCCGGACGGCAGCGGCCCCAAGCCGCCGATCAAGAAGTACGGCGGCAAGCCCGGCCCCCTGCACAACAAAATAGCCGAGCCCGACCGCACGAAGGACAACTCCACCGCCTGGAAGAAGGACTACAACCAGGCGCACTTCCAGGACCTGTACTTCGGCAAGGGCAAGGGCCCCGACGGGCAGCCGCTGGAATCCCTCAAGACGTACTACGAGAAGACTTCCTCGGGCCGCTACTCGGTCGAGGGCAAGGTCTCCGACTGGGTGAAGGTCGAGGCAAACGAGGCCCGTTACGGCTCCGACTACTGCGGCAGCAACAACTGCCCCAACGTCGAGGACCTGGTCCGCGACGGCGTCAACGCGTGGGTCGCGCAGCAGAAGGCGGCCGGCCGCACCGACGCCCAGATCAAGGCCGACCTCGCGAAGTACGACGCGTGGGACCGCACGGACCACGACAACGACGGCAACTTCAACGAGCCCGACGGCTACATCGACCACTTCCAGGTCGTGCACGCCGGCGAGGACGGCTCGGCGGGCGGCGGCGAGCAGGGCACGGACGCCGTGTGGGCGCACCGCGGCTACGCGTTCGGCCGTGACGACGGCGAGACGGGCCCGGCGGGCTTCAAGGCCGGCGGCACCCCGATCGGCGACACCGGCATCTGGGTCGGCGACTACACCGCGCAGCCCGAGAACGGCGGCCTGGGCGTCTTCGCCCACGAGTACGCCCACGACCTCGGTCTCCCGGACCTCTACGACACCACGAACACCGCCGAGAACTCGGTCGGTTTCTGGTCCCTGATGTCGGCCGGCTCCTGGCTGGGCACCGGCAAGAGCGAGATCGGCGACCTCCCCGGCGACATGACCGCCTGGGACAAGCTGCAGCTCGGCTGGCTCGACTACGAGAAGGCGAAGGCGGGCAAGACCTCCCTCCACAAGCTGGGCGTCTCGGAGTACAACACCAAGAACCCGCAGGCCGTCCTCGTCGAGCTGCCCAAGAAGAACGTCACCACCGACGTGGTCAAGCCCGCCGAGGGCACCAAGCAGTGGTGGTCGGACTACGGCGACAACCTCTCCAACACCCTCACCCGCGACGTCGACCTGACCGGCAAGTCGAAGGCCTCCCTCGAACTCACCGGCTGGTGGGACATCGAGGCCGACTACGACTACCTCTACACTCAGGTCTCCACGGACGGCGGCGCGAGCTGGAAGCCGATCGACGGCACCGCCGACGGCGAGCCGATCACCCGTGACGGCGGCGACAAGCCCGCCATCACCGGCGTCTCCAAGACCCACAAGAAGCTCGTCTTCCCGCTCGACGCGTACGCGGGCAAGAAGATCGGCATCCGCTTCCGCTACAAGACCGACGGCGGCGCGGGCGGCAAGGGCTTCACGGCCGACAACCTGACCGTCCAGGCCGACGGCGCGGCGCTCTTCACCGACAACGCCGAGGGCGACGACAACGGCTGGACCGTCCGCGGCTTCTCCCGCGTCGGCGGTTCGATCAACGGCGACTTCGAGCAGTACTACATCGCCGAGAACCGCCAGTACGTCTCGTACGACAAGACCCTCCGATACGGCCCCTACAACTTCGGCTTCCAGAAGACGGACCGCCCCGACTGGGTCGAGCACTACGCGTACCGCCCCGGCCTCATGATCTGGCAGTGGGACACCTCGCAGCGCAACAACAACGTCAGCGAGCACCCCGGTGAGGGCATGCTGCTGCCGATCGACGCGCACTCCAAGCCCCTGAAGTGGCAGAACACCGGCAAGCTGATCTCCAACAAGATCCAGCCGTACGACGCCGCCTTCAGCTGGTACCCGAACCCCGGCTTCACCCTCCACAAGGAAGGCGTCGCCACCAAGATCCCGGCCCAGCTGGGCGTCCCGTACTTCGACGACCACAAGAACACCTACTGGTCGAAGGACAACCCCACGGGCAGTGTCAAGACAACTGACACCAACACCCGGATCTCGATCGTCGGCCAGCCGCTGAACGGCCAGACGATGTCGATCCTGGTCAGCAAGGCCGGCCGCTAAAGGGTCATTTTCAAGCCATAACCCCAGGTCAGAGCATGATCGGCCGTCGCCCCTCTAGCGGGCGGCGGCCGATCGCGTTTAGATGCCTCTTAGGTTCTCACTATTGACGCGACGTCTCACGGGGGAGTGATTCGGTATGTCCGCAGGAGGTTTCAACAGACTCCCGAACGGGAGCGTGGTGGTGGCACTGACCCTGCCCCGCCCCGGCCCTTCGGGCGCCAAGGTCCGCATACTCGTCCACGCGGCCAACCGCGCCCGAGCCCTCACCCGGCTGCGCAACCTCGGTCTGCGCGCGGTCTACCTCCGCGGCAACACCGAACCCCCCACCCTCGACGAGATCACCGCCGTCCTCCACCACCCCGACGGCCTCCTCTGGCGCACGGCCCCCCAGTCCCGCCAAGAACTCTGGCACCCGATCCGCGCCCTGATGAGGCCCGCCTCCTGACCGCTTGAGCCCCTTCCCGGCCTCCGGGCCCGCCTCCTGGTCTCCGAGCCGCCTCCGGCCCGCCTCCAGGCCCCGTTCTGACCCCCCTCGCGGCACCGAGGGCATGCTCAGTTGCCCACCCACCCCCCGGCGCGGGCCGCAGACTCGCGCGGCCCGGCAGTCGTTGCAGCCGTCCCGCTGCGCGGAGTCCCCGCTTTCGGCGAGGCCTCCGGGGGTGCGGTCTACCGGCGGCTGATCAGCTCTCCGGGTGTCGGCCCCGCCCCGAGCGTCAGGGTGCACGCTGGGCAGCCGTAAAGCATGGTTCCGATGCCCCCGCCGCTCTGAGCCCACCGGATGGGTACGGGTGCGGTGGTGGTGGAGTCGCAGCCGATGCAGAGTGCGACGAGTACCGGCGGAGGTGGCTGAGTGAGAGCGTCCCGGGTCATGCGGCTGCCGCCATCCCCGCCACGAAGGCGGCCCGAGGGAAGGGAGCACCGGGGTAGCTGTACGGGTACTCCCGCCCCAAGGCAGCTTCGTGCAGGGCAAGACGACGCTCTTCCTGCCTGGCCAGGAGGCGTGCGGATGCCTCCGCCTGAAGCTCGAAGATCCGTCGCGCCTCCTCTTTGGAGGGGCCGGTCCAGGGCTGCGACCACGGGCTCACCGGTGCGGGCCCGGGAGCGGGCGCGGGCTGGGCGGCGAGGTAGGCGGCAGTGTGCCTGCCGGGCCTGCGGGGGCAGGCCCACAGCGCCAGGACGGACAGCACCTGTGCGAGAGTGTGGGCGATACGATCGCGCATACGTCGTTCAGCTCCTCGAAAGCTGTTCGGTCGAGCCCCGGCAGACCGGTCCTAAGCGGTCCGTCGGGGCGTTTTCATGCGTGACGCTAGGACAACCGGTATAGGTCCGTCTAGCCCGGATCAAGTCTGTCCACATTGCGGTGAAGTGAAGGCCTGTTGTCTACGCTTCCGTCCATGGCAGCGCGCGAGATTGACCACCGGGCACCGGAACCGCCGTACCGGCAGATCGCCGCCGACCTGACCGGAGAGATCGAGCGGGGCGAGCTGGCCCCGGGTCGTCCGGTCCCGTCGGAGAAGGAGCTCGTCGAGCGGTACGGCGTGGCACGCAATACGGTGCGCTCCGCCCTCGGGGTGCTCAGGGACAACGGGCTCGTCTATACGGTGCCGAGCCGAGGGACGTACGTCTCCGACCGGAGCGAGCAGGCCAAGGGGGGTTGACCACGTGCATGGTCGGGCCGGGCTGACGCATTGCCGGACCGTCGACCGCAGCTGTAAGCCCCGCTCCATGTGCTGCGGAACGGGGCTCTTGCAGCGCTAGCGGTTCAGGTCGCGGTAATCATCCAGCTTCCGCAACGAGGCCGTGCGGCGGGGCAGTTGGCCCATGCACAGGATTTCTTCCGGGAGTGCCCAAGCGTGCCAGCACGTGAGGCAGTGGACCATCCGCTTGTGCTCGGGGTCCCGCACCGATTCGCCGCCGCAGCGGGGGCACTCCTGCAAGGTGTCTCCTAGACCGAGAGGTCGAACTCTCCCAGCTTGGCACCGCTCAGGAAGTCGGTCCATTCAGCGGACGTGAACTCGACCTCCCGGCCGGTGGTGGTGGAGCGGACGGCCACCTTGCCGGGAATGTTCGTTGCCACCTCGACACAACGAGGGTCGTTGTTGTCGTACTTGCAGATGCTCGACGTGCGGAACTCGAACTTGAGGGTCGCGGTCATGGCGAACTGTCCCTTCGTCGTACGTGCGGGGAAACGGTCCCCGTGCCGTTGCCGGAAGGGCGTCGGTCAGCGTGCCCGAGTCCGGTGGGGGTGGTTCCGGATCTCCACGTCGGCATCCGTGGCGGCGGAGTAGTCGCCCCGGTCCCGGGCTTCCTGTCGCTGGTCGGCCAACGCGGCGCGGACTCCGCAGCCGGGTGCGGGTTTCGGACGGGTCGGGGGCAGGGCCAGGTGGACCGGGGCGTCCATGCCCGTCCTCAGTGTTCTCACGGGGGCCTCCGTGCGGTGGGTGACGGCTCCGATGTTCCCGGTCGCTGTCGGCCACTGCGACGGCATTCGAGGCGTCGCGAGGACGTCACTCGAAGGGCGTCAATTCGGTGTCAGAGGGCGCCACTTGGGTCTAGCGTGGAGGCATGACGACGACAGCCGTGGTGTCGAACGACGTGCTGCGGGCCGTACGCATCGGCCTGCGGATGAGCCAGGACGACCTTGCCCGCGCGATCAGGCGTGCCGGGGACGAAGCAGGCGATCCCAACGACGCTTCCAAGCGTCTCGTCCAGAGGTGGGAGTCCGGGATCAGCAAGACCCCGCGCCCGGTGTACGCACGTGCGCTGGAGCGCGTGACGGGTCTGTCCGTGGAAGCGCTGGGCTTCAGCCTGGCGGTGCCGACGGCCCGGGTGCACGAGGACGGTGCGGGAGGTCACGACATGGAGCCGGGCCCCGAAGGGGTGGCCTCGGCGCTGCCCGCGTCATCGCCCCGGCCCAAGGCGCAGCAGGCCGGGGAGCCCCAGTACAACGGCGTGTGGCTGTCCCGGTACGAGTTCTACTCGTCGAGCCGCGACGAGACCTTTGTGGGCGCGCACTACGTCGTGCTGATCCAGCACGGCAACCGGCTGACCGGCCGCTCGCTGCCGGGCGCGTCCGCCAACCCCGACAGCCCGCTCACCCTGGACCTCACCCTTGACCGGAACGTGGTCACCGGCTCATGGACGGAGCAGACCGCGACGGACGGCTACTACCAGGGCGCCCGCTACCACGGTGCCCTCCAGATGCTGGCAGAGCCGACGGGGCGACGGCTCGCGGGCAAGTGGGTCGGGTTCGGCAAGGACTTCGACGTGAACACGGGCCCCTGGGAGCTGGTCAAGAAGGAGACCAGTACGTCGAAGGCGACGCTGGAGCGGTACAGCAGACCTCCGGAGTGACCTCCTCCACCGGCCTGCTGTCCGGGGCGCCGGCCCCGCCCGTCGGCCGGCCCGACGGCGGGGCATTCCCGGACGCCGGGCACGCCGAGCGCGCGGCGTACGTGACGGCGCGGCCGGGGGCGGGTGGGCAGCGGAGTCCCGCCCCGGTGCCGCGAGGGGGGTGAAGACGAGGCTTGAGGGACGGGAAAGCGCCGGCCGAGGCGAGCAGCGGCGGGCTCGGTTCCGGGGGTTACACCACCGGCTTGCCGGTCAGCTTTATGCCCGCCTCGCGGAGTTCCTCCAGGGCCGCTTCCGTCGTCGGGGCGGCGACTCCCGCGGTCAGGTCCAGGAGGACCTGGGTGGTGAAGCCTTCGCGGGCCGCGTCCAGGGCGGTGGCGCGGACGCAGTGGTCGGTGGCGATTCCGACGATGTCGACCTCGGTGACGTGGTGGGTGCGGAGCCAGGCGGCCAGGGAGACACCGTTCTCGTCGGTGCCTTCGAAGCCGCTGTACGCCGCCGAGTGGGCGCCCTTGTCGAAGACCGCGGAGATCGCGCCGCTGGCGACCGCGGGGGCGAAGTTGGGGTGGAAGCCGACGCCCTCGGTGCCGGCGACGCAGTGGACGGGCCAGGAATCGACGTAGTCGGGGTTCGGGGAGAAGTGGTCGCCGGGGTCGATGTGGTGGTCGCGGGTGGCGACGACGTGGCAGTAACCGGCCTGGCACTCGCCGATCAGGTCGGTGATCGCGGCGGCGACGTCCGCCCCGCCCGCGACCGCGAGGCTGCCGCCCTCGCAGAAGTCGTTCTGCACGTCGACGACGATCAGGGCGCGGTGCATGGTGTGTTCCTCACTGGCGACTGGCGGTCGGGGCCGGCACTGGACCCACTCCCGAGCGTAGAGACTCCGGCGGCCTTGTGGGAGTGGGCGTTCGAGGCAGTACGTGGCTGCATGCAGCTACACGCGGCTACATGTACTCGGTGGGGATCACCGGCTCGCCGCGCGAGAGCTGCACCGAGGACATCGGGAGCGCGCCGCGGGCCGCCTTGTGGCGGTCGCGGGCCTCGTCCAGGGGTTCGCGGGCGACGACCTGGCCGGACTTGACGAGTTCGACCTGGAGCTGGTGGTCGAGGAGCTCGGCGGGGATCGGGCCGGTGCCGATGACCTCCGCCTCCGCCACGCCGTACGCGTCCGGGCGGCGGGCCGCCCACTTGCGGCCGCCGCGCGAGGACTTGGCGCCCATGGACTTCTTCGCGACGGGGAGGAGAGGGGCCTTGGGGTTCGAGGACTCCGCGCGGGCGACCAGCTTGTAGACCATGGAGCAGGTGGGGTGGCCGCTGCCGGTGACGAGCTGGGTGCCGACGCCGTACGCGTCCACGGGGGCCGCCGCGAGGGACGCGATGGCGTACTCGTCGAGGTCGGAGGTGACGACGATCTTGGTCTTCGTCGCTCCCAGCTCGTCGAGCTGCTGGCGGACGCGGTGGGCGACCAGCAGGAGGTCGCCGGAGTCGATGCGTACGGCGCCCAGCTCGGGGCCCGCGACCTCGACCGCGGTGCGGACCGCCGAGGTGACGTCGTACGTGTCGACGAGGAGGGTCGTGCCGCTGCCGAGCGAGGCCACCTGGGCCTCGAAGGCGTCGCGCTCGTTGTCGTGCAGGAGCGTGAAGGCGTGCGCCGAGGTGCCGACGGTGGGGATGCCGTAGCGGAAGCCCGCCGCCAGGTCGGAGGTGGAGGTGAAGCCGCCGACGTACGCGGCGCGGGCCGAGGCGACCGCGGAGAGCTCGTGGGTGCGCCGGGCGCCCATCTCGATCAGGGGGCGCTCGCCCGCGGAGGCCGCCATCCGGGAGGCCGCGGCGGCGATCGCCGAGTCGTGGTTGAGGATCGAGAGGATGACCGTTTCCAGGAGCACGCACTCGGCGAAGCTGCCCTCGACGCGGAGGATCGGCGAGCCGGGGAAGTAGACCTCGCCCTCCGGGTAGCCCCAGATGTCGCCGTTGAAGCGGTACGAGGCGAGCCATTCGAGGGTCGGCTCGTCGACGATCTTCTGCTCGCGCAGGAAGTCCAGTACGTCCGCGTCGAAGCGGAAGTTCTCGACGGCGTCCAGGACGCGCCCCGTACCCGCGACGACGCCGTAGCGACGGCCGGAGGGGAGTCTGCGGGTGAAGGCCTCGAAGACGGAGCGCCGGTCGGCGGTCCCGGCGCGCAGGGCCGCCTGGAGCATCGTCAGCTCGTACTGGTCGGTGAAGAGCGCTGTCGAGGGAACATCCACCGGCAGGCCGAGATCCGCTGTGTTCATACGACGGATGCTACCCCCTATTTCGTCAGAGTGACGAAATGGGGTCGGCCGAACGGGGAGAAGGGGTCGGGGAGAGCTGTGGGAGGGCCCGTTTGTGCGACGGCTGCCCTCCGGTGGCAGCATGGGAAGGGTGAGTGTCGCCCCCGTAGAGACCGAACGCCCCGAGTCGGCCGAGCAAACGTCCGTCGTTCCCGAGCCGGACACCCCCTGGGTGACTCTGGTCCACAACGACCCGGTCAATCTGATGAGTTATGTGTCGTACGTCTTCCAGACGTACTTCGGGTATTCCAAGGAGAAGGCGAAGAAGCTGATGCTCGACGTCCACCACAAGGGCCGGGCGGTCGTCTCCGCGGGCAGCCGCGAGGAGATGGAGCGCGACGTGCAGGCCATGCACGGGTACGGACTGTGGGCGACCCTCTCCCAGGACCGCAACTGATGCCGGGCTACTTCGAAGCGGTCCCCGGCGGCGGTGCGGCCGTCGCCCTGGACGAGGTCGAGACGTCCATCCTGCGCTCCCTCGCCGTGCAGCTGCTCGAACTGGTCGGGCCCGGCGACGAGCCCGTGGAGGGCGAGGATCCGCTCGCCGCGCTCTTCGCGGAAGGGCCCAGCGAGGCACCGACGGATCCGGCGCTGGCCCGGCTCTTCCCCGAGGCGTACGCCGATCCGAGGAGTGAGCCGGACAAGGAACAGCAGGCCGCCTCCGCCGAGTTCAGGCGCTTCACCGAGAACGACCTGCGTACCCGCAAGCGCGAGGACGCGCTGTCCGTCGTACGGAACCTGGACGCGCTGGCCTCGGCGGCCGACGAGGGTGATCAGGGCGGCGAGAGCCGTCTCGTGCTGAAGCTGACGCCCGAGGAGTCCCGGCGCTGGCTCGGCACGCTCAACGACCTGCGGCTGACCATCGCGTCCCGGCTGGAGATCACCGACGAGGACGAGGGCGAGATGCTCCTCCACCTCCCGGACGAGGACCCGCGCAAGCCGATGGTGATGGCGTACCTGTGGTTGGGCGGGCTGCAGGAGACCCTGGTCGAGACCCTGATGCCGTGAGCCGTGTACCGGCGATGCTGCGATCTGCGAATCCGCGATCCGCGAATCCGCCATCCGCGAATCGGCGCTGAGCTGGGCCGCGTATCAGCCCTCGGAACGTCCGTACCAGAGCTCGAAACACAAGCGTTCGCTCAGCGGACGCTCAAATCCGAATAACGATCGGGTTACCTCCCCTGTGCGCTTTGCTGCCGCAGGGGAGTTTTGTCCGGTTTTTCCTGTGCAATAGGGCACAAAGCGCTAGTCGATCACCGCGCCGAGCGTGATAGATCTGCACGACCACCCACGGACGCCACCCCTGTCCCGTGGGGGCGCTGACGCCGGAGGAACCCGGCGATGCACTCCATCCACATCCGGGGGCACACGCCCCGAGCAAGGATCGTCACAGTCGGTCCGAGCCGCGCACTTTGAGCGAATACGGCCGGATCGCATGGAGAAAGGCGCACCACCATGACCTCAGTGCAGGTCGACAACAAGCCGGGCGACGGCAATGAGGCCGCGGACGCGCAGGGCGAGTCCGGCGAGGGTTATCAGCGAGGACTCGGCGCCCGCCAGATCCAGATGATCGCCATCGGCGGCGCCATCGGCACCGGCCTCTTCCTCGGTGCGGGCAAGGGCATCTCCAAGGCCGGCCCCAGCATCATCCTGGCGTACGCCATCGCGGGCCTGGTCATCTTCTTCATCATGCGGGCGCTCGGCGAGCTGCTGATGTACCGCCCGGTCTCCGGCTCCTTCTCGGAGTACGCCCGTGAGTTCCTCGGCCCGTTCTTCGGGTTCGTGACCGGCTGGACGTACTGGCTCTTCTGGGTCGTCACCGGCATCGTGGAAGTCACCGCCGCCTCCGAGTACATGCAGTACTGGACGAAGGACGCGACCGGCTGGATCAACCAGCCGCAGTGGGTCTTCGCACTGATCTTCACGGTCGTCCTCTTCGGCGCCAACCTGATCTCGGTGAAGCTCTTCGGTGAGCTGGAGTTCTGGTTCTCGATGGTCAAGGTGACGGCCATCATCGGCATGATCCTGATCTGCGCCGGCATCCTCACCATCGGCTTCTCCGACGCCGGTGACACCGCTTCGGTGTCCCTGCTGTGGTCCGAGGGCGGCTTCTTCCCCAAGGGCATCGGCTCGACGCTGATGACGCTCCAGATGGTCATGTTCGCCTTCCTCGCCGTCGAGCTGGTCGGTGTGACCGCGGGCGAGTCCAAGGACCCGAAGACCGTCCTGCCGAAGGCCATCAACACCGTCCCGTGGCGCATCGCCGTCTTCTACGTCGGCGCGCTGATCATGATCCTGTCGGTCGTGCCGTGGACGCACTTCCAGCCGGGCGTCTCCCCGTTCGTCGCGGCCTTCGAGAAGATGGGCCTGGGCGTCGGTGCCGCGATCGTCAACTTCGTGGTCCTGACGGCGGCACTGTCCTCCTGCAACTCCGGCATGTACTCCACCGGCCGCATGCTGCGCGACCTCGCGCTGAACGGCCAGGCGCCGAAGTTCCTGACCAAGCTGACCGCCCGCGGGCTGCCGTTGGCCGGAACGTCCTTCTCTGCCGCGCTGATGCTGATCGGCGTGTGGATCAACTACCAGTGGCCGGGTGAGGCGTTCAACTACGTCGTCTCCTTCGCGACCATCTCCGGCATGTGGGCCTGGATCATGATCCTCTGCTCGCAGATCAAGTACCGGAAGCTGTCCGACGCGGGCGTGCTGCCGAAGTCCTCGTTCCGGGCGCCGGGCGCGCCGTGGACGAGCTGGTTCGCACTGCTCTTCATCGGCATGGTCATCGTGCTGATGGGCATCGACAAGGACGCCAGGATCTCGCTGTACTGCGCGCCGTTCTGGGCGCTGCTGCTGGGCGTCTCGTACCTGATCATGAAGGCCAGGAACCCGGAGAAGTTCGCCGCCAAGAAGTAGGCGCAGAACGGGTCGTCTCGGCATTCGGTCCCGTCCGTACCATTCCTCGGTACGGGCGGGACCCTTTGCATATCCTGGCGCGCATGCTGACCATTTCCCGGACCCTGCACGACCAGATCGTCGCCCACGCGCGCGCCGACCACCCCGACGAGGCGTGCGGCGTGGTCGCGGGCCCGGAGGGCACGGGCCGCCCCGAGCGGTTCGTGCCGATGCTGAACGCGGCGCGCTCTCCCACGTTCTACGAATTCGACTCGGGCGACCTGCTGAAGCTGTACCGGGAGATGGACGACCGGGACGAGGAGCCGGTGATCGTCTACCACTCGCACACGGCGACCGAGGCGTATCCGTCCCGGACGGACGTGACGTACGCGAATGAGCCCGGGGCGCACTACGTCCTGGTGTCGACGGCGGACACCGACGGGGCCGGGCCGTTCCAGTTCCGCTCGTACCGGATTGTGGACGGGGTGATCACGGAGGAGGAGGTGGAGGTGGTGGGCTGAGCATGTCGTCGGTGGCCGGGGCTGCCTGCGGCGCCGGTCCCCTCCCCGCCCTTCCACCGTTCCCCGGGCGCCGCCCGGACCCGCTCACGGCTGGCGCCGGTGGGGGCGGGTGTCCCGGGCTGCGCCCGGTGCGCGGCTGCGCCGTGCGTCCTCAAGCGCCGGACGGGCTGAGAGTGTGCCTCCTGGTACGTCGGGTGGGCTGGGTCCGGTCCCTGGGCGTCGTCCGGACCCGTTCACGGCCGGCGCCGGTGGGGGCGGGTGTTCCGGGCTGCGCCCGGTGCACGGCTGCGCCCGGTGCACGGCTGCGCCGTGCGTCCTCAAACGCCGGACGGGCTGAGGTGTGTGCCTCCTGCGTTCGCGTGTCCTCAGGCGCCGGGCGGGCCGGGGTGTCCGGATCTGTGGGATGTCTGTCCGTAGGGACATGGTGGGGGTCCGAGCGGCGGCGCAGGCTGTAGGCATGACCACTACAGCCGGCATCGCCGTCCCCGACAGCAAGCTCGCCACCGCCGCCACCGAGCTCGTCCGTGACACCACCAGCGAGCTGATCTACCACCACTCCCGCCGCGTCTTCCTCTTCGGCGCCCTCCAGGGCGGGAACCGGGGTCTCTCCTTCGACCCCGAGCTGCTCTACCTCGGCGCGATCTTCCACGACCTCGGCCTCGGCGAGCAGCACCGCACCAGCGGGCGCCGCTTCGAGGTGGACGGGGCGGACGAGGCGCGCCGTTTCCTCCAGTCGTACGGGGTCCCCGAGGACAGCATCCGCCGCGTCTGGACCGCGATCGCCCTGCACACCACCCCCGGCATCCCCGAGTTCATGGAGCCCGAGGTCGCGCTCGTCACGGCCGGTGTCGAGTACGACGTCCTCGGTATCGGGTACGACGACATCAGCGCCGCCGACCGGGCGGCGATCACCGCCCTGCACCCGCGCCCCGACTTCAAGCGCCGCATCCTTGACGCCTTCACCGACGGCGTCAAGGACAAGCCGGAGACCACCTTCGGCAACGTCAAGGCCGACGTCCTGGCGCACTTCCTGCCCGGCTACGAGCGCGGCGACTTCGTGACGACGGTCCAGGAGTCCGCCTGGCCCGAGTAGGGCGGGGCGAATTGCCAGGTGGGACGGGTGAGAGACTGTGCCCGACTTGGGCGGCAGGACCCAGGAAGCCGGTGCGAATCCGGCACGGTCCCGCCACTGTGACCGGACGCGGCCCGACAACCCGTCAGCCCGTCCGGAAGCCAGGAACTGACCTGCCGCCTCCACCGCACCACCAGGGGACGAGGTAATCCCCGGAGGAGGCTCACCGCCGTGCCCATTCCCATGCCCGTTCCCCTGTCCGTGACCGTGTCACGCCGTGCCCGTACCGCGCTCGTCGTATCCGCCGTCCTGCTTCCGCTCACCGCCTGCGGCGGGATCGACGCGAAGCAGGACGACACCAAGGCCGCCGCGAAGGCCGCCCCCGGTTTCCCGTACACCGTCGACAACTGCGGTGTGAAGACCACCTTCACCAAGGCCCCCGAGCGCGCGCTGCCCATGAACCAGCACGCCACCGAGGTCCTCCTGGAGCTGGGCCTGGCGAAGTCGGTCACCGGCAGCGCGTACCTCGACGACAAGATCCTTCCGAAGTACGCGGCCGACTACGCGAAGATCCCGGTCGTCGCCAAGGAGTACCCCTCCAAGGAGAAGCTCCTCGCCGCCAACCCCGACTTCGTGTACGGCGGTTACGCCTCCGCCTTCGACGCCAAGCAGGGCCGCAGCCGAGAGGTCCTCAAGAAGTCCGGCATCGAGTCCCGGCTGAACATCGAGTACTGCACCGAGGGCAGCAGCGCCATCGACGACATCTACCGGGAGGTCGCCGAGACCGGCCGGACCTTCGGGGTCGGCGCCCGCGCCGACAAGTGGGTCGCGGACGCGAAGAAGACCATCGACGGCACCGCCGCGCGGCTCAAGGGAATCAAGCCGGTCAGCGTCTTCGCGTACGACAGCGGCGACAAGACCGCCCAGACCGCCGGCGGCAAGGGCATGGCCAACGAGATGATCACCCGGGCGGGCGGCAAGAACGTCATGGCCGACACCCCCAAGTCCTTCATGGACGCCTCCTGGGAGCAGCTCGTCACCCGCAGGCCCGACGTCGTCATGATCATCGATTACGGGTCGACGACCGTCGAGCAGAAGAAGAAGCGGCTGCTCGAAGACCCCGCCCTGAAGGACGTACCGGCCATCAGGAACAAGCGGTTCGCGGTGATGCCGCTGTCCGAGATCCTGGTGGGCGTACGGGCGCCCGCCGCCATCGAACGCCTCGCCCTTCAGCTCCACCCCGAGCTGAAGAAGTAGCCCCGCCGTGGGCTGCAGGACTCCGCCCGCCCGCGGGCCGCTCCGCTACACCCTCGTCCTGACGGTCCTCGCCGCCGCCCTCGCGGCGGCGATGGTCGCAGGTCTCGCACTCGGACAGGTCCGGATCCCGGCCGGACAGGTCCTCGACATCGTCACGGGCGGCGCCGAACCGAGCCCCTTCCGCACGATCGTCCTCGACGTACGGATGCCGCGCGTGCTGCTCGGGGCGATCGTCGGGGCGGGGCTCGCGGTGGTGGGAACCGTGCTCCAGGCGCTCGTACGCAACCCGCTCGCCGACCCGTACCTGCTGGGGATCTCCTCGGGGGCGTCGGCGGGCGTCGTGCTCGTCATCGTCTTCGGGATCGGCAGCGGTCTTGGGCTCGCGACCACCGTCACCATGCCGGCCGGGGCCTTCGCCGGGTCGCTGTTCGCGCTCGTCCTCGTCTACACCCTCGCCCGGCGCGGCGGGCAGATGACCGGCACCCGCCTCGTCCTCGCCGGGGTCGCCGTCGCGTACATCCTGTCCGCGCTGACCAGCCTCGTCATGGTCACCTCCGCGAAGCGCGAGCACTTCCAGGAGGCCATGTACTGGACGCTGGGCGGGCTGGGGAGTGCGCGGTGGGACATGCTGCTGCTGCCCGCGGTCGTCCTCGCGGCCGGGACCGTGCTGCTCATCGCCCTGGCCAGGCCGCTGGATCTGATGCTGGTGGGGGAGGAGGGGGCGACCGTCCTCGGGCTCGACACTTCGCGCTTCCGGGCGGCCGTGTTCGTACTGACGTCGCTGGTCACGGGCGTGCTGGTGTCCGTCTCCGGGGCGATCGGGTTCATCGGGCTGCTTGTTCCGCATGCGGCTCGCATGCTTGTCGGGGCTTCGCACCGGACGCTGCTGCCCGTTGTCGCGCTTGCGGGGGCGGCGTTTCTGGTGCTTGCCGATCTTGGGGCGCGGGTGATTGCCGAGCCGCAGGACATTCCGGTGGGGATCCTTACCGCGCTCATCGGCGGGCCGTTCTTTCTGTGGCTGCTGCGGAGGCGGCCGGAGGGGGTGCCGGCGTGAGTGTGCGGCGTCCGGGGGCGGGGTGCTGTTCAGGCCGCCGGGTGCGTACGTGCGGGTGCGTTGTGGCTGGTCGCGCAGTTCCCCGCGCCCCTGTCGGGGCGTCCCTGGAAGAAGCCCCGCCACCGTCAGGAGTGTCAGCATGAGCCATCTGCGTACCGAGGGACTCTCGTACGGCATCGACGGGCGGCACCTCGTCGACTCCGTCGACATCGAGGCACGGCCCGGGGAGACCGTCGGTCTCGTCGGGCCCAACGGCAGTGGCAAAACCACCCTGCTGCGCTGTGTGTACGGCACCCTCGCCCCCACCCACGGCCGCGCCCTCCTCGACGGCGAGGACCTGCACGCCATGGGTGCCAAGCGGCGTGCGCAGCGGCTTGCCACCGTCCCGCAGGACGGCCAGGCCGTCTTCGAGCTGTCCGTGCGCGAGGTCGTCGCCATGGGCCGCTCCCCGCACAAGAAGTTCTGGGAGGCCGACACCGCCGCCGACGCCACTCTCGTACGGGACGCACTTGAGCGGGTCGGGATCGCCGACCTGGAGGGCCGCTCCTTCCCCTCCCTCTCCGGCGGCGAACGCCAACGTGCCCTCGTCGCACGGGCGTTGGTCCAGGAACCCGCCCTCGTCGTCCTCGACGAGCCCACCAACCACCTCGACATCCGCTACCAGCTCGAAGTCCTCTCCCTGGTAAGGGATTTGGGCACCACGAACCTCCTCGCCCTGCACGACCTCAACCTCGCCGCGTACTACTGCGACCGCCTCTACGTCCTGAACGCCGGCCGCATCGTCGCCGACGGCACCCCCGAAGAGGTCCTCACCCCCGATCTCCTCAAGCGGGTGTACGGGGTGAACGCCGAGGTCAGCATGCATCCGACGACCGGTGCGCCGACCGTCGTCTACCTTCCGCCGTCCACCTGACGAACAGAATCGTCTTGAGGCGTGAGATCACATGCCGGGAATCGGGCCGGGAATCTATACGATGACCGCATGGTTGCCCACGACGTGACAGCGAAGACGACGCCGATCAGCACCGTGCTGCTCGTTGCGCGCCTGCACGTCGACCTGTGCAGGCTCGACAGCGCCATCTGTACGGCCTGACGCGCGTATCTCCGCCCGCCAGCACGCACGCCCCTCGCGCGGGGGAGCAAAGCCGCGCGCCCTTCCCACGCACGCTCTCCCTGACTGGAGCCCACGCCATGGCCATCGAGGTCCGCATCCCCACCATCCTCCGCACCCACACCGGCGGCGCGAAGGCCGTCGAGGGCAGCGGCGCCACCCTCGCCGACCTGCTCGCCGACCTGGAGAGCCGCCACACCGGCATCCAGGAGCGCATCGTCGAAAAGGACAAGGGCGAGCTGCGCCGCTTCGTGAACGTCTACCTCAACGACGAGGACGTCCGCTTCCTCAGCGGCATCAACACCCCGCTCACCGACGGCGACAGCGTCACGATCCTGCCCGCCGTCGCGGGCGGCTCCCGCTGACATGCGGTACGACTCGCCGCTCGCCGCCGTCGGCAACACCCCGCTCGTACGCCTGCCCAGGCTCTCGCCCTCGGCGGACGTACGCATCTGGGCCAAGCTGGAGGACCGCAACCCGACCGGCTCGATCAAGGACCGCCCCGCGCTCCACATGGTCGAGCAGGCCGAGAAGGACGGCCGCCTCACCCCCGGCTGCACCATCCTCGAACCCACCAGCGGCAACACCGGCATCTCGCTGGCCATGGCGGCCAAGCTCAAGGGCTACCGCATCGTCTGCGTGATGCCGGAGAACACCTCGCAGGAACGCCGCGACCTGCTCACCATGTGGGGCGCCGAGATCATCCCCTCCCCGGCGGCGGGCGGCTCCAACACGGCCGTACGCGTCGCCAAGGAGCTCAGTGCCGAGCACCCGGACTGGGTGATGCTCTACCAGTACGGCAACCCCGACAACGCGGGCGCCCACTACGCCACCACCGGCCCCGAGATCCTCACCGACCTCCCCTCCGTCACCCACTTCGTCGCGGGCCTCGGCACCACAGGCACCCTGATGGGCGTCGGCCGCTACCTCCGCGAGCACAAGCCGGACGTGAAGATCGTCGCCGCCGAGCCGCGCTACGACGACCTCGTCTACGGCCTGCGCAACCTCGACGAGGGCTTCGTACCCGAGCTGTACGACGCCTCCGTCCTCACCACCCGCTTCTCCGTGGGCTCCGCCGACGCGGTCACCCGCACCCGCGAACTCCTCCAGCAGGAGGGCATCTTCGCGGGCGTCTCCACCGGCGCCGCCCTGCACGCCGCGATCGGCGTCGGCAAGAAGGCGGTTCTGGCGGGGGAGAGCGCCGACATCGTCTTCGTCGTCGCCGACGGCGGCTGGAAGTACCTCTCCACCGGCGTCTACACGGCCCCCACCACCGAGGCCGCCATCGAGACGCTGCACGGCCAGCTCTGGGCGTAACGCCCGCCGTACGACGAAGGGCCCGGCGCGATTCCCTCGCGCCGGGCCCTCCGTCGTACGTACCGCTCGTATCGCTCGTACCGTGCGTATCGCTGGTACCGCGCGTATCGCTGGTACCGCTCGTACCTTTCGTACCGCCGAAGCCGCTACCGGGGGGCGGGCACGCCCGCCGTCATCGTCTCCTCCGGCGTGGGCGGCACCCCCACCTTGCGGCGCAGCCGCTGCGGCATCTTCCGGTTCAGCCACTTCGCGGCCGGCTCCTCGACGAAGTGGAACAGCGCCCACGACATCGCGGTCACCACCAGACCGACGCCCAGCAGGTCGAACAGCACGCTGTTGTCGTCACCCGCCCGGCCCCAGGCGTACGTCGCCAGCCGGGAGACCGAGTGGTGCAGCAGGTAGAAGCCGTAGCTCCAGGCGCCGAGCAGGATCAGCGCCTTGTTGTTGAGGATGCCCCGGTGGCCGTTGATCTCCCGCTGTACGAACGCCACGATGATCAGCATCGACAGCAGGGCGATGGTCGGCCGCACCATGTAGTCGAGCTGGCCGACCACGGCGTCGGAGAGCCGGGCGCGGCCCTGGTAGTACCCGTACACGTACAGCCCGAGCAGCAGCACCGGGACGATCGGGCGCATCGGCAGCCGCCAGCCGCGCCGCACCGCCAGTGCCACCGTCATGCCGAGCAGGAACTGCGGCAGGTAGATCAGCGGGTTCCGCATGATCCAGCCCTCAGCGGGGCTGGAGAAGGTCGCGGCCGCCCACCAGTTGACCGCCCACATGCCGACCAGACCGAGCCCGGTCAGCAGCGCCAGCGTCCGGGTGCGCAGCCGCACCGCGATCCGTGCGGCCAGCGGGAACAAGGCGTAGAAGAGCAGCTCGACGCTGAGCGTCCAGGTGACCTCGTTGCCCGGCAGGTTGGGCGTGACGCCCGGGAACCAGGTCTGCACGAGGAACAGCGACGAGATCAGGCTCGGCCAGTCGATCGCGTGGTGCGCGGCGATGTAGTACGCGTAGACGCCCAGCACGGCCGCCACCAGCGAGGCGGGCCAGATCCGGCCGATCCGCCGCCAGTAGAAGGCGAGCGGGTGCTCCTGCGGCTTGAAGACCCAGGTCAGCAGGAAACCGGACAGCACGAAGAAGAAGGTGACGCCGTGGCCACCGATCATCGAGTACGGGAAGATCAGCGGCGCCGTGCCGTAGCCGGTGCCCTTTCCGTGCCCGGAGAAGTGATGGGCGAAGACCGCGAACGCGGCGAAGAATCGGAGGCTGGTGAGGGAGTCCAGCCGGTTCGGCAACGCCCTCGGCAGGTCCGACGGCCGGAACGGCGCGGGGACGAAGCTTGGGCGGGTAGCAGCGAGCGTCGCAGTCACAGGCATCTCAGTACGTCGGGGACGGAGTGGGAACGTTCTGCAAAGGTGCTTGTCGGGTCTCTGGGCACGTGGTGATCATGGGAAAAAGCCCAAGAGCGGTCAGGCTAGCGCCCCAACGGCCCCTTCTGCCTCCCGGTGTGAGCTACGCCGCCCCTGTTCGTTCCGAACCGCTGCGCCACAGTTCGCACAAGGGTGCGGGCAGCCTCGATTCTCAGCGGGACAAATGCCGTACCTGATCCCAAACAGTTGGGTCGGCGACCCCCACCCGGCGCCGGAAGTCCCACAGCGCCACATCCCGCAATTCGTCCGTCTCCAGGAAACTCGGCCGCCCCTGCGCATCGCCCACCGACCCGGGCGGCAGCGCGATCACTCCCGCCCGGTCGTGCTGCCACTTGCTCGTGATCTTCGCGACGAGCGCGTTCTCCCCCTGTACGGACAGCACCAGGCACGGCCGGTCCTTCGACCCGGGCCCGTCCTCGTAAGGCACCTCCGCCCACCAGATCTCCCCGGCCCGCGGCGTCCGCGCGGGCAGCCTGCCCGGCTTCCGGCGGGGGCCGGTGGGCCGCCCCGGCGGCCGGGTCCGCCCACCGGGGCGCTGCCGCTGCCGCTTCGCCCGCTGGCCGCGCCCCCACCCGTCGGTCAGCGCCGCGACCAGCGCGAGCACCACCACACCGAGCAGCGCCAGCCACCACGAGGTATCCATGCGCCCGACGCTACCGCCGCCCCCACACCCTCGCCTCCTTGGGGAGCGGGGCATTTGCGGGTGCGGTGGGGGTGGGCGGTGGGCGGTGGGCGTTGTGCGGGCGCGGTGGGGGTGGGCGGTGGTCGTCGTGCGGGTGCGGTGTGGCTGGGCGGTGGTCGTCGTGCGGGTGCGTCGTGGCTGATCGCGCCCACGCGGCGGAGCCGCAAATCAACACAGCCCCGCGCCCCTAAATGACTGCCCCTTACCCCGCTGGCCACCTCGTCTCCTTGGGCAGCGGAGGGGGCCCGCTGTGCCCACCCGTTCCGCCCCATCCCAACGCCCCCCTCCACGCCCCCAGTTCACCCCCACCCACGCGCCCCCGCGCACTCCCCCCGAACCGGTGACAGCGCGGGTGAGTTCCCCCACAACGGCACACCACCGAGGAGCGGGCACCCCCGCCGCGACTTACGCTCGATCCATCCGCGCGCTCCCCGCCCCGCGCCGCGCGCATTCCGCCCTCCTCGCACCCCTCCCCGCCCCCGAATCCCCGCACCGGTTCCCGCACTCGCACCCGCACCCGGAGGTTCCCGCTCCATGAAGCTCACCGTCGTCGGCTGCTCGGGGTCGTTCCCGTCCGTGGAATCGCCTTGTTCGAGCTA
The DNA here is from genome assembly GCF_040651475.1 of Streptomyces sp. NPDC048442. Classification (NCBI taxonomy): domain Bacteria; kingdom Bacillati; phylum Actinomycetota; class Actinomycetes; order Kitasatosporales; family Streptomycetaceae; genus Streptomyces; species Streptomyces sp. NPDC048442. The sequence goes on along the minus strand of NZ_JBEZKB010000001.1, from coordinate 666,262 downwards.
CCTCGTAGAGGCCGACGGCTTCCGGCTGCTCCTCGACATGGGCAACGGCGCCCTCGGCGAGCTGCAGCGCCACATTGGTCTGTACGACCTGGACGCGATCTTCCTCAGCCATCTGCACGCCGACCACTTCATCGACATGACGGCCTACTTCGTCACCCGCTACTACCGCCACGACGGCGGCATGGCCCCCTCGATCCCCGTCTACGGCCCCGACGGCACCGAGGAACGCCTGACCGTGGCGCACGGCGCCACCCCCACCCCCGACTCGATGAGCAAGGTCTTCGACTTCCACACCCTGAAGCCCGGCACCTTCGAGATCGGCCCCTTCACCGTCCGTACGGAGAAGATGCGCCACCCCGTCGAGACGTACGGCATCCGCCTGGAACACGGCGGGCGCACGCTCACGTACTCCGGGGACACCGGCCCCTGCGACGCCCTGCACGAGCTCGCCGCAGGCGCCGATCTCTTCCTCTGCGAAGCATCGTTCCTCCATGGCAAGGAGGACATCCCGGACCTGCACCTCAACGGCCGCGAAGCGGGCGAGTACGCCGCCCGCGCGGCCGCCGGCCGCCTCGTCCTCACCCACGTCCCGCCGTGGACGGACGCCGCCCGCAACCTGCGCGACGCCCGCGACACGTACGGCGGCCCGGCCTGCCTGGCGGCCAGGGGCGCGGTCTACGAGATCTAGACGTACGGAGATCAGGCGTACGTACGCGGATACGTACGCGGATACGCGGAAGGGCCCCGGAACCAGACGGTTCCGGGGCCCTTCCCACAAGCTCTGCAGAAGCTCCGCAGCAGCTCTGCAGACCGGCGAAGCCCTACTTGGCCTCGGCCTTCTGCAGCTCTGCCAGCTCCTCGTCGGACTCACGGCCCGGCGTGGGAATGTTGAACTTCGTGATCGCGAAGCGGAAAACCACGTAGTAGACGGCGGCGAAGCAGAGGCCGACCAGCGCCAGGCCCAGCGGGTTCGACGCCTTGCCGAGGTTCAGCAGGTAGTCGATCAGACCGGCAGAGAAGCCGAAGCCGTCCTTCATGCCGAGCGCCCAGGTCAGGGCCATCGAGACACCGGTCAGCACCGCGTGGATCGCGTACAGCGCCGGGGCCAGGAACATGAAGGTGAACTCGATGGGCTCGGTCACACCGGTCACGAAGGCGGTCAGCGCCAGCGAGAACATCATGCCGCCGACGATCTTGCGACGCTCGGGGCGGGCGCAGTGGACGATCGCCAGGCAGGCAGCCGGGAGGGCGAACATCATGATCGGGAAGAAGCCGGTCATGAACTGGCCGGCGGTCGGGTCGCCGTGCAGGAAGCGCGCGATGTCGCCGGAGTGGGTGGCGCCGTCGGCCTGGAACGAACCCGCCTGGAACCACGGGAAGGAGTTCAGCAGGTGGTGCATGCCGACCGGGATCAGCGCACGGTTGGCGACACCGAAGATGCCCGCGCCGACCGCGCCGGAGCCGACCAGCCACTCACCGAAGTTGTGCAGACCCGCACCGAGGACCGGCCAGATGTAGCCGAAGATGACGCCGACGAACAGACCCGCGAAGGCGGAGAGGATCGGGACCAGCCGGCGGCCGCCGAAGAAGCCCGCCCAGTCGGGCAGCTTGGTCCGGTAGAACTTCTGGTAGAGCAGGGCGACGATGATGCCCATGACGACACCGCCGAGCACACCGGCGTTGACGGGGGCGTCCGTCATGGCGATCTTGCCGTCGACGACCTTGGCGACCTTCGGCAGGTTGCTGTCGGTGAAGGTGGCGAGCACCTTCTGGAAGACCAGGTAACCGGTCACGGCGGCCAGGGCGGTCGAGCCGTCCGACTTCTTCGCGAAGCCGATCGCGATACCGACGGCGAAGAGGATCGCCATGTTGTCGATGATCGCGCTGCCACCGGCCTCCATGAACGAGGCGATCTTGGTGATGAAGGTCGGGAAGCTCTCCGTGCCCAGCATGTCCTTCTGGCCGAGGCGGATGAGCAGCGCTCCGGCGGGCAGCACGGCGACCGGCAGCATCAGGCTGCGGCCGATGCGCTGCATGACAGCCATCGCGCCCGCGCCCTTCTTCTTCTTGTCGGCCGCGGGTGCGGCGGCGCTGGCCTTGGACATCTGATCCTCCATGGGGGCAAGGCGCCGCCAGGGACATGGAAAAGAGGGGGACGGCGGCGTCTCCGGGGGTTCACACGGCCGAATCGGTCGGGCTCGCGTGGTCTACACCACTCAGTGGTGTAGACCAGTTGTAACACGGTGAGGGCGAGATAAGGAACCCTCGATTCCGGTGGTCCGGGACACATCCGTACGGAACAGACAAAGGCCCTCGGACCGAGTGGGTCCGAGGGCCTGCGGGGGAGGGCAAAAGCCCCTAACCCGTTGTCAAATGCAGCTACTTGCCGTGCGCCGACTGCCTACCGTGCGCCGTGCGCCGACTGCCTGCTTGTGTCGGCTTCCTGCCGTCTGCCGGCTACCTGTGGCGTGTCAGCCGCCTGGAGCCGGCTACTTCACGTTCGCCTGCTCGATCTCCTCCTCCAGCTCCTCCGGCTCACGCCCCGGGGTCTGCAGGTCGAACTTGAGAATCGCGAACCGGAACAGCGCGTAGTACACCACCGCGAAGCACAGCCCGATCGGGATGATCAACCAGGGCTTCGTCGCCAGGTTCCAGTTGATGACGTAGTCGATCAGACCGGCCGAGAAGGTGAAGCCGTCCTTGACGCCGAGCCCCCACGTCACCGCCATCGAGACACCCGTGAGCACGGCGTGCATCGCGTACAGCAGCGGCGCGATGAACAGGAACGAGTACTCCAGCGGTTCCGTGATGCCGGTGACGAAGGACGTCAGACCCACCGAGAGCATCAGACCGCCGACCACCTTGCGGCGGTGCGGCTTGGCGCAGTGAGTGATGGCGAGCGCCGCGGCCGGCAGCGCGAACATCATGATCGGGAAGAAGCCGGTGGTGAACTGCCCCGCCGTCGGGTCGCCCGCCAGGAAGCGGTTGATGTCACCGTGCACCACGGAGCCGTCCGGCTTCGTGTAGCTGCCGAACTGGAACCAGATGGGCACGTTCAGGAACTGGTGCAGCCCGATCACCAGCAGACCGCGGTTGGCGATGCCGAAGATGCCCGCGCCGATCGCGCCGAGCCCGATCATCCAGTCGCTGAAGCTCTCCAGCGCGTTGCCCACCGGCGGCCACACCCACAGGCACAGCGCGGCGAAGGCGATCGCCACGAACGACATGATGATCGGCACCAGCCGTCGGCCGTTGAAGAATCCCAGCCAGTCGACCAGCTTGGTGCGGTGGTACTTCTGCCAGAAGTACGCGGCCAGCAGCCCCATCACGATGCCGCCGAACACACCCGGATTCTGGTAGGTGAAAGCAGTGACGGCACCGTCCGCCGCCTGGCACCCCGTGGCCACCGGCTTCGCGCCGCCCGCGCAGTCCTGGGGGAACTGGCGCAGCACGTTGTAGTAGACGAGGAACCCCGCCACCGCGGCGAGTGCCGTCGAACCGTCCGCCTTCTTGGCCATGCCGATCGCGACACCCACGCAGAACAGCAGCGGCAGCCCGATGTTCGCGTCCAGCAGCGCCCCGCCGGCCCCCGCGATCACCTTGGCGACGTTGTTCCAGCCGAGCCCGTCCTTGCCGAAGACGTCCGGCTGGCCCAGCCGGGTCAGAATGCCCGCAGCGGGGAGGACCGCGATCGGCAGCTGAAGGCTGCGCCCCATCTTCTGCAGCCCCTGGAAGAGGCCGTTCCACCACTTCGGCGACGGCGCCGCCGCGCTCTGCACACTCATGGAAGTCCTCCCGGAACAAGCCGTCCCTCACGGGTGCTGCACACTGGTGTAGACCAGTTGCGATACGGTCCCGGGGTACGACTGATCACGCACCACCGGTGATCGTCATCCTTCGCCACGACAACCCTGTGCGCCCGAGAAGTTGGGCCAACGGTGGGTTAACGTGACAAAGCGGCCAACGCTGGGCCGACGCAGCGTGATGCAGCGACCTTTGACCATTCAGGGAGAAACACATGGCCACCAAGGCTGAGAAGATCGTCGCCGGGCTCGGCGGGCTCGACAACATCGAAGAGGTCGAGGGCTGCATCACGCGCCTGCGCACCGAGGTCGTCAACCCCGACCTCGTCGACGAGGCCGCACTGAAGGCCGCCGGCGCCCACGGCGTCGTCAGGATGGGCACCGCAGTCCAGGTCGTCATCGGCACCGACGCCGACCCGATCGCCGGCGAGATCGAAGACATGATGTGAGCCACTGAGCCACTGAGTGCTCCCGGGCCCCCTCGGGCCCGATCCGCGAAGGCCCTGTTCCAGCCACCGGAACAGGGCCTTCGCACATTCCGGACCGGACCGCCCACCCCCACCGACTACGCTCGACCCATGTCTCGAATCGACGGCCGCACCCCCGAACAGCTCCGCCCGGTCACCATCGAACGCGGATGGAGCAAGCACGCCGAGGGCTCCGTCCTCGTCTCCTTCGGCGACACGAAGGTCTTCTGCACCGCCTCTTTCACCGAAGGCGTCCCGCGCTGGCGCAAGGGCAGCGGCGAAGGCTGGGTCACCGGCGAGTACTCGATGCTCCCGCGGGCCACCAACACCCGCGGCGACCGCGAGTCCGTACGGGGCAAGATCGGCGGCCGCACCCACGAAATCTCCCGCCTCATCGGCCGCTCCCTCCGAGCCGTCATCGACTACAAGGCCCTCGGCGAGAACACCATCGTCCTGGACTGCGACGTCCTCCAGGCCGACGGCGGCACCCGCACCGCCGCCATCACCGGCGCGTACGTCGCCCTCGCCGACGCCATCGCCTGGGGCAAGTCCAAGAAGCTCATCAAGGCCAACCGCGAGCCCCTCACCGGCACGGTCTCCGCCGTCTCCGTGGGCATCGTCGACGGCGTCCCCCTCCTCGACCTCTGCTACGAGGAGGACGTCCGCGCCGACACCGACATGAACGTCGTCTGCACCGGCGACGGCCGCTTCGTCGAGGTCCAGGGCACCGCCGAGGCCGAGCCCTTCGACCGCAAGGAACTCAACGCCCTGCTCGACCTGGCCGCCGGCGGCTGCGCGGACCTCTCCGCACTCCAGAGCCGGGCCCTGGCAACCGTGGCGACCCCCGACGCGTCCTGACGGATACGGGCGCACGGCTTCAACCCCGTGCGCCCGTCCATCCGTCATCCGTTTCGCTCCTCGGGGGAGGACCCGCTCCATGCAGTCGTACGTACGCCGTACCGCCCTTGCTCTCGCGGCCACCGCACTTGCCGCCACTTCCCTCGTGGGCTGCGGCGCCCTCGACAAGGCCATGGACTGCGCCAACACCGCAACCACCATCGCCGCGAGCGTCGACAAGCTCACCCGGGCGATCTCCTCGGCAGCGGACAACCCCCTCCAGTCCCAGCAGGCCCTGAACGACATCGACCGGGAACTCAAGACCCTCGGCGACAAGACCGACAACGCCGACCTCTCCAAGGCGGTCAAGGACCTCGGCACCGGCGTCGACAACGTCCGCAAGTCCCTGGACTCCGGCGACACCACCCCCGACCTGAAGCCGGTCACGGACGCCGCAGCCGAAATCGGCAAGGTCTGCACGCCGTAACGAGGTCGGTAACTTGTTACGCATGACGACCCGCCTCATCCTCGCCACCCGCAACGCCGGCAAGATCACCGAACTCCGCACGATCCTCGCGGACGCGGACCTCGGGTACGACCTGGTCGGCACGGACGCCTACCCCGACATCCCCGACGTCAAGGAAACCGGCGTCACCTTCGCCGAAAACGCCCTCCTCAAGGCCCACGCCATGGCCAAGGCCACCGGCCTCCCCGCCATCGCCGACGACTCCGGCCTCGCGGTGGACGTCCTGCACGGCGCCCCCGGAATCTTCTCCGCCCGCTGGTCCGGCACCCACGGCGACGACAAGGCCAACCTGAACCTCCTCCTCGCCCAACTCGCCGACATCGGACCCGAACACCGCGCCGCCCACTTCGCCTGCGCGGCGGCGCTCGCCCTTCCGGACGGCACGGAACGAGTCGTCTCCGGCACGATGCCGGGCACCCTGCGCGACACCCCCGCCGGCACGAACGGCTTCGGCTACGACCCGATCCTCCAGCCGGAGGGGTACGAGGTGACGTGCGCGGAGCTGTCTCCCACCGAGAAGAACGCGATCTCCCACCGGGGGAAGGCGTTTCGGGCGCTGGTGCCGGTGCTGCGGGAGCTGTTGGGCTGAGGCCTTCGCGTACGAAAACGGCCTGCGAATCATTCCTTCGATTCGCAGGCCGTTGCTGTGCGGCGGAAGGGATTCGAACCCTCAAGCCTTTTCACAGGCCACGGAACCTAACTCCGCTGTGTCGCCACTGCACCACCGCCGCCAGACGACAGACATCGTACCGGGGAGCTGATGGGTGTGCGGTGCGGGTTATGAAGTGGTCGGGTGCTTCTTGCGCTTGCGGCACCACGTCTCCGTCAGGGCGTGGCAATTCGGGCACAGATAGCGAAGGTTCTCGGGGCGATTGTCGAGCCAGTTGCCGTCGATGTGGTCGATCTGGAGCGTGATGACTTGCCCACGCCACTCTCCAGGGTTGTCACAGACGGTGCAGCAGTACGGGACGCCGATCTCCTGCAAGGCGCGGTGGAGCTGAGCTCGGTTCACGCGTGGTGACCCCTCCTCCCGCACCACGAGGACCCTGTGAGCGGTACGCCGGGGTTCGTGCACCTTGGTCACGCGGCGGGCGCGGCGGGTGAAGTGGCTGGTATCGAGATCGAGTTGGAGTGCTTTGCGCTGTATTCGCCGGTGATTGGTGTCGTTGACCTCAAGGTCGAGTGCGCGCATCACGTCTGCGAAGCTGGTGGCCGTCGGAACGACAGCCCGCAGGGCGTGCTCAAGGACTTCTCGTCGCGCGTTGCGGAAGTGGGACATGTCTACGTTCCGGCGGCGGAGCAAGGCTCCCAACGCGGCCCGGGTGCGGCCGTCGTCGGGTATCCCCAGCGCCCGCGCGACTCCACGTACGCTGTCGGTCTGCGTAGCGGCAGCTCGAAGCTCCTCCGTCGTGAACGGCAGCTCCGTCACGGCTCGTCCGCTGCCTTGGAAGTGAGCGACGTCGATCCCTGCTGCCGTGATCCGATGGCTGAGATGCGACAGCGTGCCGGTAGCGGGGACTGCACCGAGTTGGACGGCGACTTCGCGGAGCGTTGTGCAGCATCTGACTGCGACGGCTATCGCTTCGTCGGTGTATTTGCGCTGCCGTTCTTGCTGGAAGTGACCTGTGTCGATTCCGTACTCGGCGACCTTCGCCTGAAGCACACGTCGTCTGCCGCCGGTTGTCTTGAGCCCGAGCCGCCGCATGAGGTCATTCCAGTTCTTGGCCTCGGCAACAGAGCGGGCCAACACGTCCGGCGCGTAGAAATCAGTCACGGCACACCCCCTTGGAGCGGATGAGGTGCGTCATGAGAGCTTCCGCATGGGTGGCGCGGTCTGGGAGCAGGGCCCCGGACAAGTGCGATAGCTCCCGTGGACGGTAGGGGTGTCGCATGACTTCGGCCACGTTGGGCGAAACGGCCACCAACCCCCGCAGCGTCTCGTCGCTGTGCCGCACCCACCGGGTCGGAATGTGCGACGCGTCGATGCCCGCGTCCCGCATCTTCGCCCGCAGATACCGCCTGCTCCCCGCCGTGGCTATCCCCCCGCACAGCCGGACCGCCTCGTCCCAGCTCTTCGCCTCGCGTGCCGCCCGTTCCAGCATCTCGGGCGTGTACCGAACCGCCATGCTCGCCTCCTCGTCCCGGCCGCGCGTTCGCAGCCTCGTACGGAGAAACGAGCCGTTTATCGGATGGTCACGTCCGAAATGCGGAATGCCGTGCCCCAGTTGAACTGGTGCACGGCATTCCGGATACGGGACCGAGCGGAGGCTAGAACTTCGGTTCGCGGGCCTGGGACTCGACCAGTTCCGCCGCCTCTTCCTTCGTCTCGACCGATGGGGGCGAGCCGGCGAGGGGCTTCTGGGCGGTCTCCTTCATGCAGGCCACCGCGATGATGCCGACCAGAGCCGCCGCCATCGAGTAGTAGGCGGGCATAAGGTTGTTGCCGGTCCAGGCGATCAGGCCCGTGACGACCAGCGGGGTTGTACCGCCGAAGATCGACGCCGAGAGGTTGTAGCCGACGGAGAGGGAGCCGTAGCGGACCGAGGTCGGGAAGAGGGCCGGGAGAGCGGCCGACATCGTGCCCAGGAGGCAGACCAGGGACAGGCCCAGCATCAGCAGGCCCGCGATGATTGCCGGGATGCTGCCCTGGCCGAGGAGGAGGAAGGCCGGTAGGGAGAGGACGAAGAAGCCGATCATGCCGGTCATCAGCAGGGGCTTGCGGCCGAAGCGGTCGCTCAGCTTGCCGATCTGGCTGATGATCACCATCAGGAAGGCCATCACGGCGAGGAGGATCAGCAGGCCGTGGGTCTCCGAGTAGCCCAGCTCCTTGGAGAGGTAGGTGGGCATGTAGGAGAGCAGCATGTAGTCGGTGATGTTGTACGCGCCGACCAGGCAGATGCAGAGGATGAGGGTCGGCCAGTAGTCGCGGAAGATGCGGCCGAGGTCGCCCTTGGTGGTCTTCTCGACGGCGTCGGCGGCCTCGGAGGCGCGTGCGTTCTCGGACTCCAGCTTCTGGAAGGCCGGGGTCTCGTCCAGCTTCAGACGGAGGTAGAGGCCGATGAGGCCCATCGGTGCGGCGACCAGGAAGGGCAGGCGCCAGCCCCATTCGCGCATGGCGTCGTTGCCCAGGATCGCGGTCAGTGCGGTGACCAGACCGGCCGCGCCGACGTACCCCGCCAGGGTGCCGAATTCGAGGAAGCTGCCGAAGTAGCCCCGGCGCTTGTCGGGGGCGTACTCGGCGATGAAGGTGGACGCGCCGCCGTATTCACCACCGGTGGAGAAGCCCTGGAGCATCCGGAAGAGGATGAGGAGGACCGGGGCCCAGATGCCGATGGAGTCCCAGGACGGGATCAGGCCGATGGCGAGGGTGCCGATCGACATCAGGATCATCGTCAGGGCGAGGACCTTCTTGCGGCCGATCTTGTCGCCCATCGGGCCGAAGAACATGCCGCCCAGGGGGCGGACCAGGAAGGCCACGGCGAAGGTCGCGAAGGAGGACAGGAGCTGGGCCGTGTCGTTCCCGGAAGGGAAGAAGACATGGCCGAGGGTGACCGCCAGGTAGCTGTAGATGCCGAAGTCGAACCACTCCATGGCATTGCCGAGGGAGGCGGCCTTCACGGCTCTCTTCACGGCCGCTTCGTCGGTGATGGTGATGTCGGACCGGCGCAGGGGCGGGTTCTTGCGGCGGTTCAGGGCCCGGAAGAGGACGCGGTGACGCTTTACCGCCTCGGGGTCCTCGGCCCTCTCGGGGGCGGTCGGCGTCATGTGCAGGTTCCTTTCCTCGGACATGTATCCAAGGGTTTCTTCTGCACAGTCGTGACCGTTGCAAACGGAAGTCCCAGATATCTGGGACTTCCGTCACAGATTTTTAGATCTTCAGGTCCTTGATGATCTTGGCTACGTGGCCGGTCGCCTTGACGTTGTAGAAGGCGTGCTCGACCTTGCCGTCCTCGTCGACCACGATCGTGGAGCGGATCACGCCGGTCACCGTCTTGCCGTAGAGCTTCTTCTCGCCGAAGGCGCCGTAGGACGTCAGGACCGACTTGTCGGGGTCGCCGACCAGGGTGACCTTCAGGGACTCCTTCTCGCGGAACTTCGCGAGCTTCTCCGGCTTGTCCGGGGAGACGCCGATGACGTCGTAGCCGGCGGCCGCGAGGACGTCCAGGTTGTCGGTGAAGTCGCAGGCCTGCTTCGTGCAGCCGGGGGTCAGGGCGGCCGGGTAGAAGTAGACGATGACCTTGCGGCCCTTGTGGGAGGCGAGGGAGACGTCGTTGCCGTCGGCGTCGGGGAGGGTGAAGGCGGGGGCGGTGTCGCCGGGGACGAGGCGCTCGCTCATGGGGACTCCCAGGTGGGGTAGGGGCCGGGTGATGGCTTGAGCGTAATGGGGGTGCCGATGGGTGTGAGTGCGTGGGAGCTGACAGACTGCTCATGACGGAATACCGGACCGGACCACGGAGGCGGCGCAGTGTCGGAAGCCAGGACCCCTGCGCAGATCGAGGCGGACATCGTCCGCAGGCGCGACGAGCTCGCTGTGACGCTCGACGAGATCGGTGTACGGCTGCACCCCAGGACCATCGTGGGCGACGCGAAGGCCCACGTGAGGTCGACTGTCGACGAGAAGGCCGGGCGGGCGTTCGTGGCGATCAACCGCAAGGTCACGGACGTACGGGCGCAGTTCGTGGACGACGAGGGTGCGCCCCGGCTCGACCGGCTGGTGCCGGTGGCCGTGGTCGCGGTGGCGGTCGTGGGGCTGCTGGTCGTCTCCACGCGGCGCCGCAAGGGCTGACCCGCGTCCGGACGGCGGTGGCCGGGGCAGGTAGGTTTCGTGGCGTGAGCGAGAAGACCCACCCCCAGAGCGACCACGACGACAAGCTGCCGATCCGGATGCTGCACGACCGGGTGCTGGTCAAGTCCGACTCGCCCGAGGGCGAGCGCCGTTCGGGCGGCGGCATCCTGATTCCGGCCACGGCTGCCGTCGGCAAGCGGCTCGCCTGGGCCGAGGTGGTAGCCGTCGGGCAGAACGTACGGACTGTGGTGCCCGGCGATCGGGTGCTGTACGACCCTGAGGACCGCGCCGAGGTCGAGGTGCGCGGCACCGCCTACGTACTGATGCGGGAGCGGGATCTGCACGCGGTGGCGTCGGAGCGGGTGTCCGAGGATTCGACCGGCTTGTATTTGTAGAGAGCTGTTTGTAGAGAGCTGTTTGTGGCGGGCTGTTTGTAGAGAGCTGTTTGTTGCGAGCTGTACGTGAGAGGGCCCGGTGACCATCGTCACCGGGCCCTTCTGCTTGCCCTTTGCTACCGTGGGGGGACCCCGACGAGACGCGCCGTACCGGGCAGAGCTGTACTGCAAAGACGACGCACCCCGTGAGTTCGCGTTTCTCGTTCCGGAGGTGCCGTCATGGCATGGGTTCTGTTGGTCGTCGCCGGTCTGCTCGAAGTCGGCTGGTCGATCGGGATGAAGTTCACCGAGGGGTTCACCCGGCTGTGGCCGAGCGTGTTCACCGGTGCCGGGATCGTCGTCAGCATGCTGCTGCTCTCGCAGGCCGCCAAGACGCTGCCGATCGGTACGGCGTACGGCGTGTGGGTCGGTATCGGGGCGGCGGGTGCGGCGGTGGTCGGCATGGTCGCGCTGAACGAGCCGGTCACCGCCGCACGGATCTTCTTCGTGTGTCTGCTGCTGGTCGCCGTGGTGGGGCTGAAGGCAACTTCCGGTCATTAGAAGGTAGTTGGGCCGGCCGGGCTGCCCGTTTCAGTTTCCTCCCGGGCGGCGGGCGGCGCCGTTGCCGGCCGTGTCGTCGCCGTCGTCACCGCCCCCGTTTCCGCCGCCGATCAGGCCGCCGACCGGGTTGGTGGTGCCGCCGGTGTCGTCGCCGCCGTCCGCGGTTCCTCCGATGATCCCGCCGTCGGTCGCACCGCCGGTGTCGCCGCCGCCGGTGGCCGCTGCTCCGGTGGCGCCGCCGGTCTGGTCGCCGCCCGTGGTGTTGCCGCCGGTGGCCGCGCCTCCGGTGCCGGTCTGGCCGCCCTGCTGCCGGCCGCCGTCCGTGGTGGCACCGCCGGTGTCGGCGCCGGGGTCCTGGCCCGCGGTGTCGCCTGGCGTGGGCCGGACGGGCTGCTGCTGGGTGGGCGGGGGTACGACCGGGGCCTCGGCGCCCTCCTCCAGCTCCAGCTCGAAGTCCTTGGCCTCCTTGCCCTTCAGGGCGGCGGCCGTGTACTGCGCCCAGGTCTCGGCGGGGGCGCCGCCGCCGTTGACGCGCTGCTGGCCCAGCGCCCCGTACAGCGGGGTCTGGACGGCGGTGTCGGGGTCGGCGCCCATCACGGCGACGACCGTCGCCAGGTCCGGGGTGTAGCCCGCGAACCAGGCCGCCTTGTCCTCCTCCGCGGTGCCGGTCTTGCCTGCGGCGGGACGGCCCGCCGCCTTGGCGGCCGCGCCCGTACCGCCGTCGACGACGCTCTGCAGGATTGAGGTGGTGGTGTCGGCTGCGGCGCGCGAGACGACCTGCTTGACCTCCTGCTTGGGGAGGGGGAGGTCGGTGCCGTTCTTGGAGATCTTCTCGACGATCGAGTACGTGCCGCGCTTGCCGTGGTTGGCGAGGGTCGCGTACGCCTCGGTCATGTCGAGGACGCTCGCGGTGGCGACGCCGAGCGAGATCGAGGGGTAGGCGTTCAGCTCGGGCGTCGTCTCGGGGAGGCCGAGGGTCACCGCGGTGTCCTTGACCTTCGCGGGGCCGACGTCGACGGCCATCTGTGCGTAGACGGCGTTGACGGACTTGTCGGTCGCGGTGCGGACGGTGATCTGCCCGTAGGAGCGGTCGTCCTCGTTCTCCGGGGCGAACGGGATGGAACTGCCCACGACGGCCCGCTTGTTGGTGCCGTCGTACGTGGTGTTGGGGGTGATCGGGACGCCGGACTGGGTGGTCGAGCCGTTCTCGACGGCCGCGGTGAAGACGAACGGCTTGAAGGTGGAGCCGACCTGGAAGTCGCGGCGGGTCGCGTTGGAGACGTACTGCTTGGTGTAGTCGATGCCACCGTACATGGCGACGACCTTGCCGGTGGCCGGGTCGATGGAGGCGCCGCCGACGCGTACGTTGCGGTCGGCCTTGCGCTTCTTGGCGTCGGCCTTCTTCATGACGTTGTCCTCGACGGACTTCACGAAGGCGTCCTGGCGGGGCTTGTCCAGGGTGGTGGTGATGCGGTAGCCGCCGGTGTTGAGGGTCTCCTCGTCGATGACCTTGTTGTCGGTGAGGTAGTCCTCGACGGCCTGCACGATGTAGCCGCGCTGTCCGGAGAGCCCGGCGGCGGGCCTGGCCTGCTGCGGCTGCGGGAACTTGATCTTCGTCCGGGCCGGCTGCGTGAGCCAGCCCTCCTTGACCATGCCGTCCAGGACGTAGTTCCAGCGGCCGAGTGCCTTGCCGCGGTTCTCGGGGTGGGTGGCGACGTCGTACGCGTTGGGGGCGTTCAGCAGCGAGGCGAGGTAGGCGCCCTCGGGGGCGCCGAGGTCCTCGACGTCCTTGCCGTAGTAGGCCTGGGCCGCGGCCTGGATGCCGTACGCGTTGCGGCCGAAGTAGCTGGTGTTGAGATAGCCCTCCAGGATCGAGTCCTTGGACTCCTCCCGGTTGAGCTTGATCGCGATGAAGAACTCCTTCACCTTGCGGGTGACGGTCTGCTCCTGCGCCAGGTAGTAGTTCTTCACGTACTGCTGGGTGATCGTCGAACCGGACTGCTTGCCCTTGCCGGTGAGGGTGTTCCAGGCGGCGCGGACCATGGCCTGCGGGTCGACGGCGGGCTCGCTGTAGAAGCCGCGGTCCTCGGCGGCGAGCACGGAGTGCTGGACGGCCTTGGGGATTTGGGCGAGTTTGACGTTCTCCCGGTTGACCTCGCCGTCGCGGGCGAGCGGGGTGCCGTCGGCGTACAGGTAGACGTTGGACTGCGCGGTCGCGGTGTCGTTCGCCCTGGGGATCTTGACCATGGTGTAGCCGGCCACGAAGGCGCCGCAGAGCAGGAGTGCGACCAGCAGGAACGTGGTGAGCAGCATGCGCCAGGTGGGGATCAGCCGGCGCCAGCCCTTGCGCTTGGGGCGCTTGGGCTTCTTGCCCTTCTTGCCGCTCCCTGAGGCCGCCTGCCCGCCGTCGGGGTCCGAGGCGTCGGGGTTCGAGGCGTTGGGGCCCGAGGCGTCGGGGTTCGAGGCGGAGTCCGGGCCCGGGACGGAGGGGTCCCGGGGGGCCCAGCCCGGCGGCTGCTGTGGCTCGTCACTCATGCCTGTGAAGACTCCTCGGGCGCGGCCAGAGGTTCACACTCCGGCATAACAGTGTCGTATCGGGCGATTCGCTTGCGCCTCCATAAAACACCGTGCATTACCGCGATTCGTATTCGTCCTCGCACTCGGCGAGTAATCACTCGCGGACGGTGACCCCGTTGGGCTAGGGTCGTGCGCTTTGGTGCCGGAAGCGGGCGGCGGGCCAAGTGGCACAACGAGTGAGGGGGTGGGGGAGGTGCGGGTGCGGCAGATGCGGGTGCGGGAAGGGCAGTTGCGGGAGAGGCGAGTGCGGGAGGGGCGGGTGCGCTGGCGGTTGTACGCGCTGGTGGCGGCCGGCGGCTTCCGCAGGTACGCGACGTACCGGGCGGCCACGGTGGCGGGAGTGTTCACCAACACCGTCTTCGGGTTCATCCTCGCGTACGCCTACACCGCGCTGTGGGGCGAGCGTCCGGGCCTCGGCGGGTACGAGCTGCCGCAGGCTCTCGCGTACGTGTGGCTGGGCCAGGCCCTGCTGGCCGCCGCCTCGTTGATGGGCGGCGGCTTCGAGAACGACCTGATGGAACGCATCCGCACGGGTGCGATCGCGACCGACCTCTACCGCCCCGCCGACCTCCAACTCTGGTGGCTGGCAAGCGACTTGGGGCGCGGCGTGTTTCAACTCCTGGGCCGCGGGGTGATCCCGATGGTGGCCGGGGCGCTCGCCTTCGAGGTGGCGCTGCCGCCGTCGGGAGGGGTGTGGGTGGCGTTCCTCGGGTCGGTGGTGCTCGCGCTGGTGGTGAGCTTCGCGCTGCGGTACCTGGTGGCGCTGAGTGCGTTCTGGCTGATGGACGGGGCGGGGGTGGCGCAGCTCTCCTGGCTGGCCGGAATGTTCTTCTCCGGGATGCTGCTGCCGCTCACCCTCTTCCCCGGGGTGCTCGGCGAGGTGGCGCGGGCACTGCCGTGGTCCTCGCTGCTCCAGGTGCCTGCGGACGTGTACCTGGGCAAGCGGACGGGCTGGGACCTGGCGGGTGCGTACGCCTTCCAAGCGGGCTGGGCGGTCGCGCTGTTGGTGTGCGGGAGGCTGTTGCAGGGGGCGGCTACGCGGCGGGTGGTGGTGCAGGGTGGCTGAGGGGGGTGAGGTGGCTGAGGTGGCTGAGATGCGTGGGGCAGCTGCGGAACTGGTCGTACCGGTACGGGGCCGGGTGGCGCTCGCGCGGGACGGGCTGCGGGCGTACGGGCTGATCGCGGCGATGTGGATCCGCTCGACGATGGCGTACCGGGCGTCCTTCGTGATGACGACGCTGGGCAACTTCGCGGGCACCGGGCTGGACTTCGTCGCCGTACTGCTGATGTTCCAGCACGTCGACAGGCTCGGCGGCTTCTCGCTCGGCGAGGTGGCTTTCCTGTACGGGCTGGCGGGTGCGGCGCTCGGATTCGCCGACCTCGCGATGGGAACGATGGGGCGCCTGGGTGAGAAGGTGCGCGACGGCACGATGGATGTACTCCTCGTGCGGCCCGCGCCGGTGCTCGCGCAGCTCGCGGCGGACCGGTTCGCACTGCGCAGGCTCGGGCGGACCTCGCAGTCGCTGGCGGTGCTGGCGTACGCGCTCGTACAGCTGAACGCGGTGGACGCGGTGGACTGGACGCCGCTCAAGGTGCTGCTGGTGCCGCTGACGGTGCTGAGCGGCGGGGTGATCTTCGCGGCGGTGTTCACGATGGGAGGCGCGTTCCAGTTCTGGGCGCAGGATGCGGCGGAGGTGCAGTCGGCGTTCACCTTCGGGGGGAACGCGCTGCTCCAGTACCCGCCGACGGTGTTCGCGAAGGACCTTGTGCGGGGCGTCACCTTCCTCGTACCGCTCGGGTTCGTGAACTGGATTCCGGCGATGTACGTGCTGGGGCGGCCGTATCCGCTCGATGTGCCGGAGTGGTTCGCGTTCCTGTCGCCGGTGGTGGCGGTGGGGTTCTGGGTGGTGGCGGGGCTGTTGTGGCGGGCGGGGCTGAGGTCGTACCGGAGTACGGGGAGCTGAGGGCGGAGTGGGAGCTGTGGGCACAGGTGATCTGATCGAGCTGGAGGGCGTCGAGAAGGTCTTCGACGTACGGCGTAAAACGGGCTTTATGCGACGGGAGAAACGGCAGGTCAGAGCCGTCGACGGGATCAGCTTCACGATTCCGCGCGGTGAGATGGTCGGCTACATCGGGCCCAACGGGGCGGGCAAGTCCACCACCATCAAGATGCTGACCGGCATCCTCACCCCGAGCGGCGGCCGGCTGCGCGTCGCGGGCATCGACCCCTCCCGCGAGCGGACCCGTCTCGCCCAGCGCATCGGCGTCGTCTTCGGTCAGCGCACGACCCTGTGGTGGGACCTCCCGCTCAAGGATTCGTACCGTCTGATGCACCGGATGTACCGGATCCCCGACGACAGGTTCGCCGCGAACATGGCCCGCTGTGTCGAACTCCTCGACCTGGCCGAGCTGTTGGACGTGCCCGTACGCCAGCTCTCCCTCGGCCAGCGGATGCGCGGCGACATCGCGGCGGCCCTGCTGCACGACCCCGAGGTCCTCTATCTCGACGAGCCGACCATCGGCCTGGACGTCGTGTCGAAGTCCAAGGTCCGCGAATTCCTCCGCGACCTGAACACCGAGAACGGCACCACCATCCTCCTCACCACTCATGACCTGACCGACATCGAGCAGCTGTGCAAGCGCGTGATGGTCATCGACCACGGGCGGCTGATGTACGACGGCGCGCTCGCGGGGCTGCACGAGGTGGGGGAGAGCGAACGCACCCTGGTGGTCGACCTGGAGCACGAACTCCCGCCTGTGGAGACCGACTTGGCGCGGGTGGTGAAGGTGGAGGGCCCCCGGCAGTGGCTCGCCTTCCCGGCGTCGGTGTCGGCGGCGCCCCTGGTGGCCCAACTGGCGGCCAAGTACCCCCTGCTCGACCTCTCGGTGCGGGAGCCGGACATCGAGGCGGTGATCGCGAAAATGTACGCAGGCGGGGCGAGCGGGGCAACAGGCGCCCGGCTAGGCTGACTCGTATGACCAGTGACCTTCCCGAACTCCGGGCATCGGACGCCGACCGCGAGCGGATAGCCGAGGTGCTGCGCGACGCGGTCGCCGAGGGGCGGCTCGACATGGAGGAGTTCGACGAGCGGCTGGAGGCGGCGTACAAGTCACGCACCCAGGGCGAACTCCAGCTCCTCGTAAGGGACTTGCCGGTGTCAGCGGGGGCGGCGCCGGCGGTACTCCCCGCTCACGGGGCGAGCGGATCCGCTGGGGAACTGACCACTTGGGCCGGCCGGGTGGGAGTCCCCGCCACCTCCAAGGGCGCGTTCGCCTTCTGGGGCGGGTTCAAGCGGTGGGGCCAGTGGAGCGTGGCACGCCGCTTCACCGCGTTCGCGATGTGGGGCGGCGGCGAGATCGACCTGCGCGAGGCGCGCTTCGAGGACCGCGAAGTGACGATCCGCTGCATCGCGATCATGGGCGGAATGGTGGTCAAGGTCCCACCGGAGCTGACCGTCCAGGTCTCCGGCCTCGGCATCATGGGCGGCTTCGACGACAAGGCCACCGGCCAGGGCACCCCGGGCTCCCCGACCGTCCGCGTCACGGGCTTCGCCCTGATGGGCGGCGTAGGAGTGGACCGCAAACTCCGCAGGTCGGACAAGCAGCGCCTGAGGGCTGAACGACGCAAGGAACTGGACTGAGGCGGGCGGAGACGGGCTGCCCCTCCCCTCCACCGCTGTGGGCATGCGCGGCCCCTCCCTCCACCGCTGTGGGCATGCGCGGCCCCTCCCCCCACCGCTGTGGGCAATCGTTCCGCTGGGCGGAACGGGTGGGCACAGCGGAACCCCTCGCTCCGGGTAGGAGCACCCCCGCCCCCACCCGCACCAACAACGCAGCCGCACGGGCCCGCACAACCCCCGCCTCAGGGGCTGGCCCTGCGGGACCGCACCCCGGTGCGCCCCCGCACAGCACGCCCGCACACCCCCCCGTCCCCTCAGTACCGCACCGAAGCCTGCGCCCCCACCCCCGCCTCGCTCCCCTTCCCACTCCGTACCTGCGTCCCGCCCTTCAGTACCCGCAGGTCCATCCACTGACCCATCCGCCGGTACCCCTCGTCGCTCGGATGCAGATGGTCCCCGGAGTCGTACGCCGTCAGCAGCCGCGTCGGCGCGTACGGATCCCGGACCGCCCGGTCGAAGTCCACGACCGTGTCGAACACCCGCCCCGCCCGGATCTCCTCGTTCACCGCGTTCCGTACGCTCTCCAGCTCCGGCGTCCAGGACGAATGCCCGCCGAACGGCAGCAGCGTGCCCCCGACCACCCTCTGCTGCCGCGCGTGCCCCTGCCGTACGAGCTCCCGCAGCCCCGCCACGATCCGCGCCGGATCCCGCTCGTGCGGCGGCGCGATGATGTCGTTTATCCCCAGCAGCACCACGGACACCCGGACCCCGGGCCGGTTCGCCGCGTCCGCGCCGAACCGGGAGAGCCCGCTCGGCCCGCGATTGTCGCTGAGCAGCCGGTTTCCGCTGATGCCCTGGTTCAGGACGCCGTAGTGCGGCGCCCCGGGTTCGGCCCGCAGCCGGTCGGAGAGCACGTCCGGGTACCGCCGGTTGGCGTCGACCGTGGACGTCATCCCGTCCGTGATCGAGTCGCCGAAGAGCACCACGGCCCCGTCCGCGTCCGGGTTCAGCACCTCGACGCCGGTCACGTAGCGCCAGTTGTTGCTCCGGCTGCGGTACGCGCCGCCCGAGGGGTCCTCGGTGTGGTCGCCGACCGCGGTGTACCCGGTCTGCCGGGAGTGCGGGTGGTACGTCACCGGGCCGCTCGGCACCGGGGAGAAGAGGGTGACCAGGAGCTCGGCGTCGTACGGCACCTTGATCGCCGTACGGTCACCGACGACCGACCCGCCGGCCGGAATGGTCACGTACGGCTTGCCCCGGAAGGTCACGGGCCGCATGGTGCCGGGTTCGGCGGCCGGGGCGCCTGAGGCCGCGGCGACGGCGATCGACGCGTGCGAGAGGACCAGTGGTGTGGTGCCGAAGCGGTTGGAGAGGGTGATGCGGGCGCTGGTTCCGCCGATGCTGGTGTGCACGACGTTACGTACGGAACGCCCGGGGAGTCCGTGCGGAGCACGCGGATCCGGGCCGACGGGGGAGGCGGACCAGGTGCCGATCCACTGGCCGACGGCGGCGGGCCGCAGCCCCGTACCGTTGCCGTGCCGGCCTCCGTCTCCACGGTCCTGCCGCGCGTCGCGCCCCTCGCGCGGGGGGCCGTCGCCGGTCATCAGCCCGGTGAGGGCGAAGATGCCGCAGGAGATCAAGACGACCACTGCTGCCAACCCGGCCAGCAGGGCATAACCATTGCGCCTGGTCATGCGGTGGGGGACTCCTCATCATCATTCGAACTGATCACCATGATGCGCCATGACGTCGGGAAGGGAGACGTCGGGAACTCCAGGTGCGTTCCGGGAGTAGGTCAGGTAGGGACATTGCGTACGGGTCTTCACGTACGTACGTCATGCACGACATCGACATCGACATCGACATCGGCACGGGTTCGGGTACGGGCGGCAGCGCCGTCACTGGCACGGGCGAGCGGAGTGGGCGGAGCGGATGGAACGTACAGACAACGGTGCGACCGAGCGGGAGGCACGCGGGGGGCCTGATCGGCGTGAGGGGCCGGAGGGGCGCGAGGGGCCGGAGGGGCGCGAGGAGCGCACGACCGGCCCCTCACTCTCCGCAGCACGCCCCGGCCCTTCGAAAGGCGACTCCTCCCTCAGCGCCCCCTCGCCAGAGGCTGCCCGCTCCACCCCCCGCCCACCCTTCGCCTTCAGCGAGGCGGACGAGGAGAAGCGCCAGGGCGTCCGCCGCATGAAGACCACGGCGACCGGCCTCCTCGTCCTGGTGGCCCTGATCTACGTCCTCGCCAAGTGGGCCCAGCACAGTGGCTTCACGGGCTGGCCCGGCTATGTCGCGGCGGCGGCGGAGGCGGGGATGGTGGGTGCGATGGCCGACTGGTTCGCGGTCACGGCGCTGTTCAAGCACCCGCTCGGCATCCCCATCCCGCACACCGCGATCATCCCCACCAAGAAGGACCAGCTGGGCGTCTCGCTGGGCTCCTTCGTGGGCGAGAACTTCCTCTCCGAAGACGTGATCAAGGCCCGCCTGGCCCCCCTCGACATGGGCGGCCGCCTGGGCGCCTGGCTCGCCGAACCCGCGCACGCGGACCGAGTCACCGAAGAACTGGCCACCGCGCTCCGCGGCGCGCTCACGGTCCTGCGCGACTCCGACGTACAAGCCGTCGTGGGGGAGGCCATTACCCGCCGCGCGGACGCCGCCGAGATCGCCCCCGGCCTGGGCAAGGCCCTCGACAAGGTGGTCGCGGACGGCGCCCACCACCGCGCCGTGGACCTGGTCTGCACCCGCGCGCACGACTGGCTCGTCGAGCACGGCGACTCCGTCATGGACGCGGTCCAGGGCGGCGCCCCCGGCTGGACCCCCCGTTTCGTGGACCGCAAGATCGGCGACCGTGTCTACCGCGAGCTCCTCCGGTTCATCACCGAAATACGGGACATGCCGACCCACCCGGCCCGCGGCGCCATCGACCGCTTCCTGTCCGACTTCGCGACCGACCTTCAGTCCGACTCCGACACCCGGGCCCGTACCGAACGCATCAAGTCCGAGATCCTCAACCGCCCCGAGGTCCAGGACGTCATCGCCTCGGCCTGGTCCGCGGTCCGCTCGATGATCATCGCCGCGGCCGACGACGACCAGTCCGAACTCCGCCTCCGAGTCCGGGCCTCCCTCATCTCCCTCGGCACCCGCCTGGCCACGGACGGCCGCCTCCAGCGCAAGCTCGAAGGCTGGGTGGAGGGGGCGGCGGTCTACGTCATCACCACGTACCGCTCCGAGATCACGTCCCTCATCACGGACACGGTCGCGGGTTGGGACGCCGACCACACCTCACGCAAGATCGAGGCGCACATCGGCCGCGACCTCCAGTTCATCCGTATCAACGGAACGGTGGTGGGAGCGCTGGTGGGGCTGCTGATCTATACGGTGTCGACGGCGTTGGGCGCGTAGATCGCGGGGCTACGGGGGAGGGGGCGGGGCGGCACGGGAAGTCCCGTGCCGCCCCGCCCCCTCTCCCTCTATCGCTACGCGCCGCAGCTCTTCTTGCCGCCGCACCGCGTGGCAGCCCAAGAAGCAGCAGCCACCCCACCCGCCACAGCGGACACCGCAGGCCAGGCCCCCACCTTCTTGGCCAACGGGTGCGACCCGGCGAACCCGGCCACGTACAGCCCGGTCAGCCCGGCCGCGACCTTCCCCCCGGCCTCCTGCTGCCACTGCCGAGCGGCCACAGCCCCGGCGGCAGCCAGCGCCACCCCGCCCAACGGCCGCTTCTTGGTCCAACGGGCAACCCCGTAGCCCCCCACCAACCCGGTAGCGGCAACGACGGATGCGGGCACCTTGGCCATGACTACTGCCTCCAGTTCTGCTGCGCCACCGAGGACGCAAGCCTCTCCCACCGAGGCTAACGACCGCCCCGGACGGCCGGGATCCGGGCCCCTCCACGCGCTCCTCACGACGGACGAGCGCGCTAGTCACGCAGAGCCACCCGCAGGGCTGGTTCGGGACATGCGCCAGAACCGGAGCTGACCGCTCGTAGTTATGTCAGCTCAATGGTTCAAACGAGCAGGGGTGGCCTGATGCAGATCACCGCTACACACAAGAAGTGAGCAGCGAGTCATGGTGAACGCGAATCAACCGCAGGAACGCCGGCGACTCCTCAAGGGCATCGCCTTCGTGGCGGGCCTGCTCGGATCACTCGCGTTCTTCGGACTCTTCCCGGGGCTCCCGCATGTGATCGACGGCGGGGCGATTCTGGTGTCGGTGGGAGTGGGGGCACTGGCCGGCTGGGCGTACGGACGGAGGCTCGGCAGGTCCGATGGGTCTGACGGGACCGGCATGACCGACGGGACCGACGGGCCCGGCAGGTCTGACAGGTCTGCCAGGTCCGACGAGACCAACAGGACCGGTTGAGCCGCCTCCCCCCCCGGGTGCTGCCGCTGCTCCCCCTCCGAGGCCCGGCAGCACCCGGTCGACACTCCGTACTCAACCCTTACGACTCGCAGCCCACCCCGTCCCCGTCCCGGTCCAGGTGGCGCCCGTACCCGGGGTCGCCCGCATGGATCGGTGCGGCGCCGGCGGCACGCACGGCGGAGCAGTTCTTGTACGAGACGCTGCCGCCCGAGCTACCACCACTGCTGCTGCCCCCGGAAGTGCTCCCGGACCCGGACCCTGACCCGGACCCGCCCCCCGAGGTTCCTCCCGACCCGCCGGAGGACGAGTCGCAGCCCACTCCGTCCCCGTCCCGGTCCAGATGGCGCCCGTACCCGGGCTGGCCCTCCTTGATCGGGGCGACGCCGGCGGCACGTGCCGCAGCACAGTTCTTGTAGTAGATCTTCGGCGCGGGCTTCTTGGTCCGCACCGGAGCGGGCTTGGGCGCGGACACCTTCAGCCGGACAACGGCCGTGCCCGTCACGGGTATTGCCCCGCCCTCACCCGTCACGACGACGACCTTGTACGTGAACTCGTCCTCACCACCGAACCCCGCCTTCGGCGTGTAGGTGAAGCCGCTCCCGTCCGCGCTGACGGCAGCAGTCCCCATGGACGGCTCCTCGGCGAGGGACAGGGTGAATGCCCCCTTCCGTACAGCCTTCTTGAAGGGCGCGGCAGCACCCCCGCCAACGGCGGTGAAGGTGTCGTTCGCCAGGACGTTCACGGTGATCGGCTTGACACTCATCACGCTTGCGGTGTCGTCGACGAGGCCGAGCGTCGCGGCGGCGGGCGAAGGCGTCACGTCAGCCTTGGGCGTCGCCGCCTTCGTGGGCCCGGCCGTGGACCCGGCGGCCCCCACCGGCTTGGCGTCCGTCGGAGTGCCGCCCCCGCACCCCACCAACGTCACCGCCATGACCACGGCAGCCCCGCTCATTACTGCTGTGCGCTGACGCGCCGCGCCTTTCCTCAACTGCATGTGCCCCCCAAGGCGTTGGAAGTGAACTGAGAGGCTGATGATGGCAGCCATGTGAAGATCTAGTAAGGAACTAGTGGCCAATTGGCCAGAACAGGCCGTTTACGCCACCCCTTCCCCGACTCCCTCCCCATCACCTCCCAAGTCACCCCAGCTCGGCCCGCCGCCCGCTCCAACCCCCCTCCGTGTAGGCAAAGTTGCGATGATGGCTCAAAAGAACACGCGGTCCTGTCACAG
Source organism: Streptomyces sp. NPDC048442 (assembly GCF_040651475.1). Lineage (NCBI taxonomy): Bacteria > Bacillati > Actinomycetota > Actinomycetes > Kitasatosporales > Streptomycetaceae > Streptomyces > Streptomyces sp. NPDC048442. The sequence goes on along the minus strand of NZ_JBEZKB010000001.1, from coordinate 643,121 downwards.
TTCACCCACAGCGCGCGCAATCACCCCAGATGCAGGGCAAGCCCCCGAAATGCCCACCCCCACCAAGGTCAACGCCACCGCTCTCGCCCGCCTCGCCCGCTCCCAGCAGAACCTCGTCACCGCCCGCCAGCTCCGCACCCTCGGCCTCGCCGCCAGTACCGCCCGCCGGCGTTCCGCCCCCGGCGGCCCCTGGCAGTACGTACTCCCGCGCGTCTACCTGATGCAGACCGGCATCCCGACCCCCACTCAGTACGCACTGGCCGCGGTCCTCTACGCGGCGGACCCCCACACCCGCCCCCTCAGCGGCAGATCAGCAGCCGTGACCGCCGAAACGGCCCTCTACCTCCGAGGCGTACGCGACACGCGCCCCACTCCCGTACACGTACTCGTTCCAAACCCCCGAGTCATCCGGAGCACCGCTTTCGTACGCGTCCACCGAACCCGGCGCTACCTTTCCGTGCTCCTGGTCGAGGGCGTCCCCTCGGTACGCGCGGTCCGCGCCGCAGCGGACTTCGCCGCCCACGAACCCGCGCCGGACCGCATCCGCGCAATCCTCGCCAACACCGTCCAGAGATCCCTCTGCCACCCGGAGGACCTCCTCGCCGAACTCCGCGCCGCCAAGGGCCCTCCACCACGCGCCGACAGCCGTCGCAGCCACTGAACTGCTCGCCGGCATCCTCTCGTTCGCCGAAGCCCAGGCCCGCGACCTCCTCCTGACCACGGACCTCCCCACCCCCCTCTGGAACCCCACCCTCCACACCCCGTCGGGCACCTTCCTGGCCACCCCGGACGCCTACTGGCCCGACCACGGAGTAGCCCTGGAAGTCGACTCCCAGGAATTCCACTTCACACCCGCCGCGTACCAGCACACGGTCCGCCGCCGCCTGCGCATGGAGGCGCACGGTCTGGAGGTGGTCACCACGACCCCGGCCACGGTCCGCGACCAACCGGGTTCTCTGGTGGAGGCGTTGCGGGCAAAGCTGGCGCGGGGCGGAGCGAGGGACGCACTGCCGGCGGTACGGGTCACCCCGCTCACACCGCGCTGAGGCCCCCGCTTTCGTACCGTCTGCACGAAGCCGTCCCAGCCAACACCGAACGCACGAAGACGAACGGCCCGCCGGACGACGCAAAGCCACCGAGTTCGGGAGCCCGCACGGCGGCAGTCCGGCGCGGCAGCGGCGCCGTGGGGCGGCCGAGCCCGAGCCGCCCGCGGATGCCGCCTCGGCGCACGCCCCAGCGCACGCCCCGGCCATGCCGCCGACGCACCCCGGGCGCGACAGCAGCACCCCCAGCCGTACCGAGGTCGGCCCGCATCGACTCCCTACGACCCGCAGCCCACCCCGTCCCGGTCCAGGTGCCGCCCGTACCCGGGGTCGCCCTTCCTGACCGGCGCGGCACCGGCGGCCCGTGCCGCCGAACAGTTCTTGAAGTACACCTTCGCCGCAGATGTCTTCTTCCTGACCGGGGCGGCTGCGGCGCTGTTCATCGTGACCCGCACAACTGCCGTCCCCTCCAGGGGAGTCGAGCCCACTCCCGCGCCCACACCGGTCCCCTTGACCCTCACCTTGTACGTGAAGTCGTCCTCGCCCATGTACGAGGCGGCCGGCGTGTAGGTGATGCGGGTCCCGCTGAGTACGGCGGTGCCGTGCCGGGGCTTGGCATCGAGGGTCAGTACGTACTCGGCCTGGCCCAGGGCCGTGAGGAGCGGCGCACCCTTCGCGCCACCGCCCTCCGCGAAGGTGTCATTGGTCAGCACCTCCACCACGACCCGCCGCCCGCCCTCCGTACTCTTCGCGTCGTCGACGAGCTGGAGTACGGGCGGATGGGCGGCGGCGTCCGCCTTCACCACCCCCGCGTCACCACCCGCCTTCGCGCCCGCACCCTTCTCATCGGCCGAAGCGCCGCCTTCGCACCCGACCAGCGCCACCGCCAACGCCACAGCAGCCCCACTCACCACAGCTGCGCGCCGACGCGCGGCACCTCTCACCCACGACATGTGCTCCCCAAGGCGTTCGTCCGAAATTCCACAGGCCACAGTCCGCAATCCAAGAACGGCGGCTCGAATTCGCGCAAGGTACGCCACGGACCGCCCCAGCAACACCCCTGTTCACAAGACCTCTCGTACCTCATGGAAGTACCGTGAAGTGGGGTAATCCGGACCAGTCGGAGCCGCTACTCGCTACGTTGTGGGCCAAGTGGGGGGGGGGGAGCGCTCCGCTGAGGGTTCAGGCCAACCCACTCGCCCCGCTCACTCCGGGCTGAGGTCCCCGCGCCGTACCGCTCCTACGAAGTCGGCCCAGGCGGTACTGCGTACGGCGATGAGGGGCCCGCCGGGGGACTTGGAGTCGCGTACGGCGGCCGAGCCGCCCGCGTATGCCGTCTCGACGCACTCGGTGTTTGCGCCCCCGCTGTAGGACGACTTGAACCAGCTCCAAGAGCGATCCGTCATCGCATCTCCCCATCCTGGATGGCTCGTATGAACTCCACCCACGTGGCATGCCGCAGATCAATCCGGTGCCCCTCCGGCATCTTCGAGTCACGTACGGCGGTGTGCGCCGAGACGCGGGCGACCTCGACGCACTCCCCGCCCGTGCCGTTGCTGTAGCTGCTCTTCTGCCAACTCGGTTCTGTGGACCGGGTCATCGGGAGTGTTCCTCCAAGGTCTTCCGGATCAGCGTGGCTGATCTCTGCGGGCTCAGCGCCATCGCCCGGAGGTGATCGAACGCCTTCGTGTAGAGGTGCACGTCTGTGGGCTGTTCCAGGTAGACCGAGTCGGTCAGCCCTTCCCGGTAGACCACGTCGGGGTCCTCTTGCTCGGGGAAGCCGAGGATGGTGTACGTCCCCGTCACCGGATATGCCCCGGCGTCGAAAGGCAGGATCTGCACCGTCACATTGCTCAACTTCGCCATTTCCAGCATACGTTCGAGCTGTACGGCCATCACCTGGCGGCTGCCGATGATGTGCAGGAGAGCGCTCTGGTGGATCACAGCCCAGAGGTCCGGCGGGGCCGGTTCGGCCAGCAGTTCCTGGCGCCGCAGCCGTACGTCGACAAGCCTCTGGATCTCCTCGGCGCTGTGGTCGCTCGATGCCCGGCTCAGTTCGGCTGCGTAGTCCGCGGTCTGGAGCAGTCCAGGGATGAATTCGTTCTGATACGTACGCAGATCAGAGGCGGCCTGCTCCAGGCCCACGTACACCGAGAACCAGGCCGGCACCGCGCTGCCGTGCGCATGCCACCACCCCTTGGTCTTCGAGTCCTTGGCGAGGGACTTCAGCAGGTCACGCATCTCGTCAGAGGTCTCGTAGAAGCGGCACAGCGCGTCGATGTCCGAAGGCTGTACGCGCCCCTGCCCGGTCTCCAGCCGGTTGACCTTGGACCCGCTCCAGTCGAGCTCCTTGCCCACCTGGCTGCAGGTGAGCCCGCTCTCTTCGCGCAGCTTCTTGAGCTCGATCGCCAGCCGTCGGCGCCGCGCGGTGGGTGAACCGGCCACTTGCCTCAACTCCCTGTGTAATAGCGGAAGTTCCATCCCATAGGAAGACGGGCGTTTCGCCAATCACTCATTCGAGCTAATCCCGCCGTGCACATTGCACGGCGGGATGGGCACTGCAATCCTCTCACTAAGAGTGACTAATGGTCACGCGGTGCACGGCGAGGTGCGCGGGAGGCAGAAGCGAATGTTGACCTACGGAGAAGGAAGCGACGCCGGAGGCGAGAGCGGGTGCGTGAAGCGGAAACCCTGGGAGCTCCCCTTCTGCGCGGAGCCGAAGGAAGCCGCGGGCGTGAGGCGAGTGCTGGCCCTCCACCTCACCCTCTGGGGCCTGCCGGAACTGATCGACGCAGCGCAGATCTGCGCCACGGAGCTGACCTCGAACGTCATCAAGCACGTGGGTCCCGGGACCCCGGCGACGCTCGCGGTCTCCATGAATGGGACGTACCTGCGCGTGGAACTGCACGACCCGGACACACGCGCTCTCCCCACCCTCCTGGACGCTGAGAACGACGAGGAGTCCGGCCGGGGCATGGCACTGGTCGACGCGGTCACCGACCGCTGGGGCGTGACTCTCCGCGCGGACACCAAGGTGGTGTGGTGCGAACTGGCCACCAGCCTCACGGCGGAGAACGGTCACGCCAGCAGCCCCCGGGTCTCCCGGGCAGAGGAACACCTCACGCTCTACCGCCCCGCCAGCCATCTCCACTCGCCGGCCACGGGCAGGCTCGGTACGGCGATCGCGGAAGAGGCGGCCATCGACCTGATCGCGGACCTCCTCCACTGGCTGCGCGCGCACGGCTGCGACCCGGATGAGGCGCTGGACCGGGCGCAGGTGCACTTTGAGGCTGACGCGGTCTAGCGTTCCCATGCTGCGCCAGAAGCGGGGCCGGTTGCTACGACGTGCCGTCGGCTCCGGTGTGCGCCTTCCTGGCTGCCCGTACATCTTCGGGTGTCCGCCACCGCGTGCCCTCATAGTGCCGGTGACACATGCGGTGGCAGTTCGCGCACAGGAAGGCGAGATCGTCGAGTTTGGTTTTGCGCAGCCCAGAGACATGGAGGGGGAGGCGGTGATGTACCTCGATGTAGTCCTTGCCGACGTCCCCGTAGGTCTGACCGAAGTCGAATGTGCACACTTCGCACTGGAGCGGCTGGTTGCGCTTCCTTGCCTGCGCGATTTTGCTTCTGCGGAGCTTTGGATCCCGTTCGCGTGAGATGGCCCAGCGAGTGAGGAGCTTCCCCTCGACCGCAGATATGCCGTCTTCGTCGGTTTCCTCTGGCTGTGCGGGGATAAGGAAGAGTTCGCCGGAGGCGATGCCCTCTTCGAGGGCTTGGGCGGCCTGAAGCATTCCAGCTTCGTCATCGATGAAGGCCTGGATGATTGCTTTGTCACCCTTCCCGCACCGAGTGGGCTTGCGCGGGTAAGCGGGGTGGTTCGTGGCGAGGTCTGTGGTTTTGCGGCTCACGCTTCCCAGGGACCGGAAGTCAGGCGCTTTGGCTGCGCCGTCGTGGATCGGGAGCGAACGAAGCAATTCGGAGAGCTCTGCCACGGCGCGGTCCCCTTCCCGGAGCTCCCGCCAGCCGTTTTTGACGACCAGGGCGCAGGCCAGCAGTAGCTCATCCGGTGTCCATGTGGGGTTAGCCATAGGCAATATCGTATGTGTGTTCGCTGTGCCGACGGGGGGAATTCTGACCGAGGGCAGTGCATGCCGCACACTGGGGGCTGCGTTGTCAGTGGGGCATGTCACCCTCTGTGAGTGGCGGTTCGCAAAGAGTGTCCGTCGTGTCTGTGTGTAAGGAGGGTGCATGAACAGCACTGAGGCGGGGTTCACTTCTATCGAAATCTGTGCAGGAGCTGGTGGGCAGGCGATCGGCCTGCACCGGGCGGGTTTCCGGCACCTCGCGCTGATCGAGATCGACCCCCACGCGGCAAAGACGCTCAAAATGAACGTCGAAAGGCAAAAGGGCTGGGAGTGGGAGAGAGCCCACTGCGATGTTCTGCCGCCCACTGACGTCAAGGATTTCTCTCCGGCCAACGACTTGAAGAAGAGCGGAGAGCTGCTCACGCGGAACGGCTTGGATTTGCTGGCTGGCGGAGTCCCCTGCCCTCCCTTCTCCCATGCGGGCAAGCAGTTGGGCAAGGACGACGAGCGTGACCTGTTTCCGAGGATGCTGGAGCTTGTCGAGGAGCTCGGGCCGCGGGCGGTGATGATCGAGAACGTGCGCGGGATCATGGACCCGAAGTTTTCGGACTACCGGGACTGGATCGTGGCGCGCCTGCAAGGCGGTACCTACCGGGGCGAGGACGGAGCCAAGGTGTCCGACCCAGGCCTTGGATACAAGGTCTGCCACTGGGGTGTGCTGGAGGCGAGTGACTTCGGTGTGCCGCAGCTCCGTCCGCGGGCGATTCTGGTGGCCATCCGGGACGACGTGCTCAAGGATCTCAAGTACGAGTGGCCGACGGCTACACATGAGGAACCGGTCAGCGTCGTCGAGGCTCTCGGGCCGAGCATGCTCGAAAGGTACGGGAAGTACTTCGAAGGCACCCATGCGGAGGTCGCCCGCGCGAAGTACGAGGCCTGGCTCGAAATGGCCACGAAGCGGCGCGAAGAGCTCAAGGGCAAGGGGGGCGGCATCGCCCCCACCCTGGTCGGCGGTTCGAAGAAGCACGGGGGCGCGGATCTCGGCCCCAGCCGGGCGAAGGCCGCCTGGAAGCTGCTCGGTATCTCCGGGCTTGGTGTCGCTAACGACGTCAAGCTCTGCAAGGAGAGGGAGACCGAAGACCGGGACCTGTTCGGCCCAGGCGGCCCCATGCTTACGGTGCAGCAGGCAGCGATCATCCAGGGGTTCCCGTCGGACTGGGAGTTCGAGGGCGGCAAGACCGCGCAGTACCGGCAGGTTGGCAATGCCTTCCCGCCGCCTGTTGCGACGGCGGTCGGAAAATCGATCATCGAGGTTCTGCGGGCAGCCCGTGAGCGGGACGCACCGCAGCGATAGCAGCGGGCTCTGTCACTCGTTGCTGGTACGTCCGGGATCTCGCTGGCGGCGCTCCCGGACCTCGGCTGCGATTCGCGCCGCGCAAGCCGCAGCCGGCTCGTGTTCCCAGAAGCGGAGCACGAGCCAACCTGCTTCGCTGAGACGCCGATTGGTGTCCCGGTCCCGCGCCATGTTGCCGGCCACTTTTCCTGACCAATAGCCGGGATTGGTCTTTGGCGGTACGTAGTGCTCCGGACAGCCGTGCCAGTAGCAGCCGTCGATAAATACAGCGACCTTCGCCGGCCGGAAGACGAGGTCTGCGGTTCGGCGGAGGTCTGGCAATGGCCTCGCAGAGACGCGGTATCGAAGGCCCTGGGCGTGCAGCAGGCGACGAACGAGGCGTTCCGGGACTGTGTCCCGGCTGCGGATCGCCTGCATGTTCCGGCGTCGAGCCGCAGAGGATGCCCACGAGTCAGCAGGCAGCGGCTGGGGATCTTCTTTTTCCAATGATCTTTTCCCTTGAGGTCCAGCCGGCCTTCCGATACTGCCGGCGGCGGGCAGTATGTACGGCGGGTTCAGGAGCCGAGTGCTAAGTCGAGCAGTATGCCGGCAGTGGCCTGCTGTTGATCGTTCAGCAGCTTCTGCGTCAGGGACATCACTGCCCGCTCGTCCCTCTGTGACGCGTAGTGGAGTATCACATCGACCGCCTCATGCAGCCCATGATGCCGGCATGTGGCGATGGCCAGGGCCGTCTCTGGGACGCTTGCTTGCCTGCCGAGGTGACGCAGCACACCAGCCGCGTCTGCGTGTTGCCCTGCCGCGAACCGATCGGTGAGTCCCTGCAGGGCCGGCCAGGGTGGGCTTGCATCTCCGTTGTGTTGCCGGTCCCCCTCCGCGAGGGGGACCGGCAACACAACTGGAAGCTCAGGGGGGCTGCTCAGGTGATTCACGGCGAGACCAGCCGGCTTGTCCTCGGGATGGAGGGCAGGACAGTTCGCGCAGGGCATTGAGGGTGAGGGACCGGTGTGCTCCCGTACGGACTGACACAGCTTTGCCAGATCCTCCCAGGAGATAACGGGGTCTCCGGTGCTGCTGGCGTGCTCATATGCCAAAGCATGTACGGACTTGAGAGGCTCAAGTGCGGGTCGCTTGCGCTTGCCGTGGATCAGATCGGACAGGACTGACTTTGACACGGGAGGGTTTGCGCCTCGCTGGTCAAGTTCCCTGCATATGCCTGCAAGTGAGAGCTGCTGAGGCTGCTGTGCGGGAGGGGTCTTGGAGATCTTGATGGCGGCGCAAAGGTCCCGGACGGCCAAGGCCAGGTCTCTCTGTGGCCCGGGCGGGCAGGTCAGCAGCCCGTACCTACCGCGCTTCGGCATCTCTACTCCCTGGCTGAGCCACGTTGTTGGGGGTTCTCCCTGAGAGATTGTCACCTGCAGGTGAGGGCTGTGGGGAGAGCCTTCTGTCCTGACTTCAAGTGGGACAGAAACGAGCTTCCGTTCAGCTGCTTGGTGCCGTTCTCTTGAGGAGGAAGAAGCCAACGGGGTGATGCGAGCTGATGCCGGGTTCCGAATTATCGGCTGCGACGCCCATACGAAAGGTGACGTGTGCGCATGAACATGCCCATCTGGACGGATGAGAAGCTCGGCACGATGAAGCGCGCTGGGCTCTGGCTCGTTCAGGAGGTAGGTGTGGGGAATAGCTTCACCAAGGGACAGTTGAGGGAAGCGTTTCCTGAAGTTGCTCAGATTGACCGTCGCATGCGTGACCTTCGTGACTTTGACTGGCAGATCGACACGAAGCGCGAAGACGTAACTCTCGATGCGCACGAGCAGCGTTTTGTCCGGCAGGGAGAGCCGGTCTGGGAACCCGGTAAGGCGACACGTAAGGCCGGCGCGGCGGTCAATGCCTCTCAGCGGCGTTCGCTTCTCACGCGCGACGGGCACAAGTGCCGCTCATGTGGAATCGGACCCGGTGAGAACTATGTGGGTACGGATGTGACCTCACAGCTCGACATCGCCCGTCGGCCTGTCCGGGTGGCGGACGGGACCACTGAACTTCAGCTGATCATCGAGTGCAACCGCTGCCGTGTGGGTGACCGGGATCTTGTCGCGGACATGGGTGCGCTTCTGGCGCGTGCCACCGCTCTGCCGGCGATCGAAAAGAAGATCCTTCTTGGCTGGGTGGAGCAGGACCGCCGGGAGTTCAGTGAGATCGAAGATCTGTGGGCAGCGTTCCGGACCCTGCCGACCGATGCCCGTGATCATTTCAAGGAAGGTCTGCAGTAGGTCCACCGGGTAGGGGGTACGGGGACACAAGGGCTGTCCCCGCACCCGAAGCACTGTTGAGAATATTTGTAAGCATGAAAGGCATGACATGTCTGCGCAGTTCGGTATCCCGCCGATTTCGAACGAGAATCAAGCTCTGGTAGAGCAGAGGCTCAAGGAGGTTCACGAGGGGCAGGGCGTTGCTGAGACCTTGACGGTCGAATTTCGTGGGCAGCCCCGGCACATCGAAGTTATCGATATGCCTGTGAATCAGCTCTTCTACAATCCAGGAACCCATCGGATCCGAGCACAGCGCAGCCATGACCCGGTCAAAGACCAGGAACTGGATGAAGACCCGTGGAGCGATGAGAGCCAGGAGTATCTGCATTACCTGCTGACTGCGCTCCCGGCGGACCCGAAGAAGCGGGACCCGGCATTCATAACGCTGATGGAAAGCCTGCAGCAGCACAAACAGAACGAGCCTGGCCTGATTACCCGCGAGGGAATCCTCGTCAATGGCAACACCCGCCGCGCTGCTCTGAAGGAACTCGGAGTACCCAGCATCCGGGTTGCTGTGCTGCCGGCTTCGTGCACTGAGGCAGACATCCATGCGGTGGAGCTGTCGCTCCAGCTGCGCCCCGACGAGCGACGGCCCTATTCCTACATCAACCACTTGCTCGCCCTGGAGGAGCAGGTCAAGATTGGCAGGCCGCTCTCAGAAGTGGCCCGAAACTTCCGTACGACCCAGCCTGCCTGCGAGCGGGACCTCTGGATCCTGAGCCAGCTTCACGATTTGGTCCGGCGTAGCTCGACGGGCGGCCTCTCCCTGCGGCTCATGGACTTCGAAGAAGCGAAGGAAAAGCTGTTCGAGCTCTTCCGTGCGTACACCAAAGAGCATGGAAAGAACAAAGAGAAGGCCGATCTTCTCAAGGAGGCTCGACTGGCAGCTATCGCCCTTGACTTCTCCAAGACCGATGTTCGCTATATCAGTTCCGATTTCCAGGCCCGTTTCCTCGAACAGCGCCTCCCGGCATCAGTGAAGGGGCCCGTTGCTGCTCCTGCTGCAGTTTCCATTCCGGGCCTCAACAGGGTGGTTCAGTCCGCCGGCGCCCCGGTTGCGGCAGCCCGTGCGCTGACGGACTCATTGCTGCGCGCCAGGGCGGTCCAGGTCGCGGATGACAAAGCAACGCCGGAACAGCTCAGCACCGCCTCTCAGGCAGTTACGGAAATCAAGGATGCCTTTGAGGAGGCAATCGAGTTCGCCGGGAAGGATCACCGTCTGCGGAAGAAGCGGCAGGCGGCCCCAGACCGGGTACTGGACGCCGGCAAGGATCTGGAGCAGTGCATCACTGACCTCGTGTTGGCGCGAGGAAACGGCAGCCTGGATGAGGGGGCCTTTGATGATGCCCTGATCGTCCTGCGCACTGTGATGGGGCGCCTTGCCGTGGAGGCGGGTAAGAGCATCCCGCTGCCGGGAGAGGGTGTCAGCTGGCTGCGCGAAGCAACTATTGAGGGCCGGTAACTACGATGGCTGACCCCGGGGGTCCTTCGCTCTGGCTCGACTTTGACGCTTCCCGTACTCGGGTTGTCCTGCGTACCCGGTCCGAGTTCACCAGCGACTTCTCTGCGTTGATTGCCCGCTTTTCGGTGGGAGGCCAGAGGAGTCCGCTGGTTGCAGAGCTGGATCTGGATGATTTCCTCGTTGGCTTGAGTGAACTCGCAACCTGGGCGCACGAAGGTGTCGAGTGGGAGGGCGCTCTTGTCGGCCTCGTGAACGGAGTTCTGGACGATGCCGCAACGGCTGAACAGAGCATCCAGGGAGATGCCCCGCACCCCGAAGACAGGGTCGAGCCTGACGACCTTGATGCACTGATCGGCTCGGACTGGACCGCTGACCTCACTCCCTTCCAGCGCAGGGATATTGCACGTTTGCTGTCCCTGCGGCATGGGGCGAATTTCAGTGTTCCCGGTGCGGGCAAGACCAGGGTGGGGCTTGCGGTATTTTCCGCGATGAGGGAGCGGGGGGCGGTGCAGCGCCTGTTGGTGGTTGGCCCCAAGTCGGCTTATGAAGCCTGGCAGTACGAGAGTACGACCTGCTTCAAGACCCCTCTGCGTACGTCCATCATGGGGAGCTCTCCCGATCCGAGCGCCGAAGTACTGATCGTGAACTATGAGCGGCTGGGCCGTTCGGTTGCTGGTCTCGCCTCGTGGCTCCGGTCCGCCCCTTCGATGATCATTCTCGATGAGGCGCATCGGATGAAACTCGGCGCTAGCGGAACCTATGGGGCGGCTTGTCTGGCGCTGGGACCTCTTGCCGAGCGACGATTGATCTTGACGGGCACCCCAGCCCCTAATGGAGCCAGAGACCTTGAGAATTTGCTTTCTTTCGTATGGCCAGGGCATGGAAAGCGGGTGGTGACAGATGCGGTGGGCGGAGGCGACCTGGCTCACGCGAGCTCTGTCCTTCGTCCGCTCTTCACTCGTACGACGAAGAACGAGCTAGGCCTTCCGCCTTTCGAACCCAAGATCCAGTACGTAGATCTGCCACCGCTCCACGAGGAGATCTACAAGGCGCTCAAGGGAGAAGCCTCAAGTCGGCGTGGGGACCTTGAGTCACTGGGGAAGGCCATGCTGCGCATGCTCATGGCCGCAACGAGTCCGGCGCTGCTCGCGGAAGGAGCAACCCGGTATGAGCCGCTTTCCCATCCTGCACAGTTGGTCGAGGCTTCACCAGACGCTTCCCTGAGGTCGTTGCTGCGGAGCTTGCCGAGCCATGAACTTTCTCCCAAATACCGGGAAACTCAGGAGATTGTCCGGAGGAATGCCACTGCGGGACGTAAGACGCTGGTCTGGACGACCTTTGTTCGTAGTCTCACGACGCTGGAACAACTTCTCGCCCCGTACGAGCCGGCAGCCGTCCATGGCGGGACGCCCGACCGGGAGGAGCAACTGCGCCGCTTCCGTGAGGATCCGGACTGCATGGTCCTTATCTCGAACCCTGCGACGCTAGGTGAGGGTATTAGCCTCCACCAGATCTGCCACGATGCCGTCTACGTGGACCGGGACTTCATGGCGGGCCGATTCCTTCAGAGTCTCGACCGAATCCACCGGCTTGGCCTTGCGCCGGGCACCGAAACCAGAGTGACGGTACTTGCAGCGCGCCGGACCGTTGACGAGATCGTAGCCATGCGGCTGCAGGAAAAACTGGAGTTTATGGGCCGAATCCTGGATGACCCTTCCGTTCAGCAACTTGGCGACCTTCAAGAGGAGGCGCCTGCCACTGAAGGAATGGATACGGCGGATATCCGGGCACTTCTGGGCCACTTGGATTCATCTGACGCGTAGGTGGGGGCCCCGTTTCAGGGAGTTCGCTACTCGGCGCGCTGAGCCGCACGGAGGTCCGGCAGAACCGGACCTCTGGCCGGGAGGTCCTCAGAGTGGGCGAGAGCCCAGTGCCGGCCGTCAAGGAAGATGTGCGGGCGTGCCACGTCTTCAGGGACAACAGTGACAACTCGCGCGCTGACGAACTCGCCTTCATGCGGCACTGGGAGTTGCAGTTGGCGTGCGATGTCCTGATGGCTGGTGTAGTCCCCCATGATCAGGAATCCTTCATCCCGGAGCGCGGACCGTGCACCACCGTTCCCGCGTACGCGCTTCATGTAGTCCTTCTGCTGCGCGACCGTGCGTACGACATTGCGGCCGATGCGGCGTCCCTGGGCGCGCCGGAAGAGCTCGTTGAGGCGGGCCTGGCCGGACTTCGGCGCGAAGACGGCTGCCTGGTCCACGGGGCTGAGGTGCAGGAGAACGTTCTCGGGGAGGTCCGCGTCGTGCCAGAGCCAGAGGATTTTGTTCCGGTGTTCGGCCTTGACGGTCAGCTTCTTGTCGCGGTTGTTCCCCGTGTTGAGCCATGCCCGGTCTATCCGGAGCAAGCCCGCGCTCCAGCGGCTCTGGTAATCGTTAGCCCATACGAGCAGGCATAGATGTCCTACGGCTTCGGGGGGAATCATCCAGCCGCCGAAGGTCTGGGAGTACTTGCAGTCCACGTCGAAGCCTGCGATTTGGTAGTCCATGTCGACACCGTCGTCGAACCTGAACTCCCGCTGGAGGTTGATCTCGACGATCGTGCCTGCGTGGGTCTTCTCAGTCTTGAAGAGATCCTTCCAGTCGTAGCGGCCGGTGACCTCTCCGTTGAGCAACTGGTCGATCGTGTTCCGGAGGACTGCTGCGAAACGCTGGCCGGTGGGGTCGAGCTGTCCAAGGCGCGCGTACACCGCCGCCAGCTCTGGGTCTTCCTGAAGGAAGAGCTGTGAGTGCATGTTGACAGCGGCGGATACATCCGGCTGGAGCAAGTGGCAGTCCAGTTCTGTGAGTTGCTGGTCAGGCGGGCATTGAGGCTACCTGTCGGAGTCTGTGCCAGCGCCTGCGAACTGGCGCGATTCCATCGTTGGGCCGGACTCGTCCATACCCTGGCCGTCGTCGACTATGAGGAGGCGGACCAATCGGTCTCTGTCATGGAGGAAGCTGATGACGCCTCTGCCGTCGAGCGAGTTATCGACGAGGTCAGCGACCGCTGCCTCGAAGCTGTAGCCCTGGTGGGTCAGCGCCTCGCCTCCACGTGCAGGGCATCAGGGGGAGGCGACTGCACGAGGCGTGGCCAGGGGTGAAAGTCGCGGAACCCTGGCCGAAAGGCCTTCTAGTGGGGCGCCTTGTGTGGGGCGCCTCGTGCAGTTCGTGCGTCAGGCGTGAGCGTTAGGCCAGATCCGGCACCCCGTGGCAGTCCCGGTATGTGGTTCCGGAGCCGCACCAGCACGTCGCGGTTTTTGCCGGGGGCCAGGGGGTGGCCTTGCCGCGGGCGGCCAGGGTGGTGGCGTATTCGGCGAGGAGGGGGATGGAGTCGGGGGTGGTGCGTTCGGAGGCGGCGAAGGCTTCGTAGGAGGGGATGGAGCCTGTGACGATGCCGAGGTTGGGGGTGCCGGTGGCGGCCAGTTCGCGGAGGGACGATTCGAGGCGGGTGAGGTGGGCCTCGTGGGAGGGGTACTCGGGCTGGAGGCCGGGGTACGTCGCGAGGAGCTCGGTCAGGTCGGCGGCCGGCCAGTGCAGGAGTGCTACCGGGAACGGGCGGGAGAGCGCGGCCCGGTAGCTGCCCAACTCGGCTCGTAGCCGGGCGATTTCAGCCTTGAGCTCGGCCGGGTTGTCCGAGCCGAGGGCCCAGAGGCGCTTCGGGTCGTGGAGTTCGTCGAGGGAGATGCCGTCCGTGTGGGTGGACGTGTGGGTGCGGTCGGCCAGGGCGTCCCAGTTGTCGTGCGCCTTGCCGAGCATGCGGCGGACCCGGTGGCGGCCGGCGAGCAGGGACTGGGTCGTGTACGGGATCTCGTCGTCGGAGGGGTCTACGAGGAGGGTCAGGGCCGTCGTGTAGCAGTCGTGGGAGGCCTGGAGGTCGTCGTGCTGTTCGAGGGCCTCGGCGATGATGTCCCACGGTTCCGGGGTACGGGGGGCGGCGGCGCGGATCCCGTCGATGATCGCGCGGGCCTCGGCCTCGTGCCCGTACTCCCAGAGGTTCGCCGCTTTGAGCGCCTTGATGAGGGGCGGGTTCTCGGCGACCGGAGCGGTCGAGGTGAGCAGCTGGTCGTAGAGGGTGGCGGCTCGGGCCCGGTCTCCGGAGAGTTCGAGGTGGGCCGCCGCCTGGAGGAGCAGTGGCTCCTGGTCCTCCGGGTACTGCGCCGCGGTGCGCAGCAGACGCTCGGCTTCGGTGGTGTGGTCGGCGGGCGAAGGCGTGTCGGGGCGCATGTGGGACACCGTACTGCTGTACGGGGCGCGGGTGAGAGGGACCTGGGGGTCCGTGTTCGCGGTGGTGGTGGAAGCAGCGGAAGCGGGGGGAGGGGTGGGGGTGGGGTTGGGCATGAGGGGAGCGTTCCCCGGCGGGGTGGGGTGGGAACGTCGCTCGTGGGGGTGGTGAGTTGAGGAGGGAGGCGTTACTTTGCGCGGCCTGTTGAGTGGCGGCGGCATTGGCGGCATGGGTGGTGGTGGGAGTGGTGGCGGTGCGGGGGTGGTGGGGCGGTCGGGGGCGTGGCCGGGTGCGGGGTGCGGTTGTACGGGGTGCGGTTGTACGGGGGCGAGCGTGGGCCGGAGCTAGGGGAGCGGCTCCGCGCGGGGGCCGCCCTGTGCCCACCCGTTCCGCCCTCTGGGCGGCCCAGCTGCCCACAGAGCGGGGGCGGGCACGCGTGCCCGCAGGGTGGCGGTGGCGTGTAGGTGTGGGGGTTTGGCGGCGGGCGTCCGGGGAGCGGTGGAGGCCTCGGCGGGGGCGGGTGGGGCGGGGGCTCTGGGTGGGGGGTGAGGTCTTTGTGACCTGTGGGGTTCTGCTGATGCTGTTGGTGGTGCATCAGGTGTGGTGGACGAATCGCGAGGCCAGGGGTGGGGCTGAGGAGACCGTTCGGGCCTTGGAGAGGGAGTGGGAGGGGCCGGGAGAGAGCGGGGGCGTGCGCACGGGGGCTGGGGTTGGAGTGGAGGGCGAGTCCGGTGGGGGCGGGGGGTCTTCTGGGGACTTGGGCTCCTCGGCGGACTCTGGGTCAGTCGGCTCCTCGGGTGGGTCCGCCGGCGAGGGGGCGGGTGCGGCCTCGGCCGGATCCGGCGGAGGAGGTGGATCCGGGACAACCGGAGGCGGGGCCGGGAGCGGGGGCGAGGGCGGGAAGCAGCGGGTGGGGCCTCCTCGTTGGGATCAGGCCTATGCCGTGATCCGGATTCCGAAGGTGGGCGTGGTGGCGCCTGTCGCTCAGGGGGTGGGGAAGCGGGGCGTGCTGGACAAGGGGTACGTCGGGCATTACCCCGGGACCGCTCAGCCGGGGCAGGCCGGGAACTTCGCGTTGGCCGGGCATCGCAATACGCATGGGGAGCCGTTCCGCTACATCAACCGGTTGCGGGCGGGGGACGAGCTGACCGTCGAGACGCGTGAGGCTGTTTTTACGTACGTGGTGAGTGGGGGTGTGCCGCAGACGTCCGCCCGGGATGTGGAGGTCATCGGGAGCGTGCCGCGCAGTGGGGTCAGGGCGGGGTACGGGTATCGCGAGCCGGGCTACTACCTCACCCTCACCACCTGCACCCCTGAGTTCACGTCGAAGTACCGGCTGGTGGTGTGGGGGAAGTTGGTGCGGATGAGGCCTCGGTGACTAGGTGACTAGGTGACTAGGTGACCAGCGGTGACTGGGTGACTAGCGGAGTGCCGCCGTCACCAGTCCTCGGATCTCCTGTTCCGACACGGATCCGCCGCCCACCAGGCGGTCATAGACCAATCCGTCCACGCAGGTCAGGAGCGTGACTGTACGGTCGTCGGCGGCTTCGACGCCTTGCGTGGCCAGGAATTCGTGGACGGCTTGGCGTGCTGCGTTCTGGCGCGGTACGAGGATCTCCCGCAGCTCGGAGTGGTGCACGCTCTCGATCGCGCACGCGTAGCGCGCGAGGGAGCGCAGCCGTCCGTCGCCCGTGAGCCGTTGCTCGATGAAGGCGGCGAGTCCGGCCACCAGTTCCTCGGCGTTCTGCGGCATCGGCGTCTGTTCCCCGGCGGCCTGGTACTCCGCCCGGCCTCAGTACACCGGCGGCACCCGCGTCCCCGGTGGCGGCTGGCTGGCCCGGATGGACGGGACCGCCCTCGAACGCGAGCTGGGCACGCCCATCGTGGGTATTCCACGGGCCGTACTGCACCAGGTGCTGCGCGCCGCGCTGCCCGCCGAGTGCCTGGTGGTCGGGGCCGAGGTGACGTCCGTCGACCGCTCCGACCCGGGCCGCGTACGGATACCCCTACTCAAGGGCAGCGCCCTGGAGGGAACCCGCGAGACGGACCTGGAGGCGGATCTCGTGGTGGCCGCCGACGGAGTGGGCAGCCGGCTGCGGGCCCAGCTGTTCCCCCAGCACCCCGGCCCGGCCTACAGCGGGTCGACCGTACTGCGGGCCCTCACCGAGCACCCGGTCGCGCTGGCCACCGACTTCGAGCTGACCTGGGGGAAGGGCGCCGAGTTCGGCCACATCGCATTCGCCGACGGCCGGGCGGAGTGGCACGCCGTGCTCAACTCGCCGCCCGGGGTGCGGCATACGGACGCCCTCGCCGCGGTGCGCCGCCGCTTCGGTTCCTGGCACGATCCGATCCCCGCACTGCTCGACGCGACCCGGCCCGATGCCGTCCTGCACCACGACATCCACGAGCTCGCGACGCCCCTGCCCGCCTTCACCGCAGACCGGATCACGCTGCTCGGAGACGCGGCCCACGCCATGACCCCGAACCTCGGCCAGGGCGCCTGTCAGGCACTGGAGGACGCGGCCGTTCTGGCCGCCGCGCTCGCCACCGGGCCCACCGTCGAAGCGGCGTTGGCCCGGTACGACGCCGAGCGCCGGCCGCGCAGCCAGTCCGTCGCACGCGACGCCCGCCGGGCCGGCCGGATGGGTCAGCAACTGGCGCATCCCCTGGCCGTCGCCGCGCGCAACACCGTTCTCCGGCTGGCTCCCTCCGGCGCGACCGTCCGCGCCATCCTGCGGCATGCGGACTGGACGCCACCGGAGCCGCCCCGTGGCCGGTCAATGACGCGTTGAGGAGGCGTTGGGGGACGCGTTGAGTACGAGTTGAGGGTGCGAGTTGAGGACGCGCCACGGGGTGAGGCCTTAGGGTCGCGGGCGTGTCCAGTGATCTTCCCCGTGCCTCGGGTACGTCGCGTGAGCCCCGCAAGTCCCGGAAGCCGCATGAGCCGGAGGTGCCCCAGGTGCCCCATGTGCTTCGGCGGCGGCCTCAGTTGTTGTGGTTGTTGGTGCCCTATGTGCTGTATCTGGGGGCGCTGCCACTGGTGAACCGGGTGCAGCCGGTGGTGCTGGGGCTGCCGTTCTTGTTTGTCTGGTTGTTGGGGGCCACGTTGCTCACGCCCGTTGCCGTGTGGATGACCTGGCGGGGGGATCACAGGCGATGAGTTCCGCAGTGGTGGCTACGTCCATCTTTGGCGCTTTCATGGTGGGGACGGTCGGGCTCGGGCTGCTTGCCATGCGGGGGCGTGGCGGCGGGAGCGGGGGGCTTGCCGAGTGGTCCGTGGGTGGGCGGAGCCTGGGGGCCGTCTTTATCTGGGTGCTGATGGCGGGCGAGGGTTATACGAGTTTCAGTTATCTGGGTGCTGCGGGGTGGGGGTACAACTACGGGGCTCCGGTGTTGTACGTCGTGGCCTACATGTCCTGCGGTTATGCGGTGGGGTACGTCGTCGGGCCGATGTTGTGGGCTTATGCGCGACGGCATTCGCTGGTCGGCATTACGGACATGGTTGCCCATCGGTACGGGAAGAAGTGGGTGGGGGCGGTCGTCGCCGTGCTCGCTTCGGTGTTTCTGCTGCCGTACATCCAGTTGCAGATCACGGGGATGGGCGTGGTCGTTTCGACCATTTCTTACGGGGCGATCAGTCTCAACTGGGCTTATTTCATCGGGTTTGCGGTGACCGTTGGCTTTGTGGTGGTGAGCGGGCTCCGGGGGAGTGCCTGGGTTTCCGTCCTGAAGGACGGGATGGTGATTCTGACACTGGGGTTCCTGGCCGTATATGTGCCCTTGCATTATTTCGGGGGGTACGAGCCGTTCCTGGACCGGGTGGTGGCGGAGAAGTCGGAGTGGCTGACGTTTCCCGGGCACGGGGAGAGCGGGTTCGGGCAGGTGTGGTTCATTACCACGTCTTTCTTGAATTCTCTGACGGTGGTTATTTTCCCGACGACGGTGGCCGGATATCTCGGGGCGCGGTCCGCCGACGGGCTGCGGCGCAACGCGATGTGGCTGCCCGCCTACAACGTGCTGCTGTTCATTCCGATGCTGCTGGGGATCGCGGCGTTGTTCGTGGTGCCCGGGCTCGTGGGGGCCGATTCCAACCTGGCGCTCTTCAAGCTGGTCGTCGACTCGCTGCCGGCCTGGGTGGTGGGGGTCGTCGGAGTTGCCGCCGCGTTGTCGTCGATCGTGCCGATGGCCGTGTTCATGCTGGTCATCGGCACGATGTGGGGGCGCAGCGTGCTTGGGCTCGTACCGAAGTGGCACGGGCGGGAGAAGCTGGCCTCGCAGGTCGTGGTGGTCGTCGCGGGGGCGCTCGCGCTCGTGCTCACGTACACCGCGCCGAACACCCTCGTACGGCTGTCGCTGATCTCGTACGAGGGGATGGCGCAGCTTCTGCCCATGCTGCTGCTGGGGCTGGTGTGGCGGAAGCTGACCCTTGCCGGGGCGTTGAGCGGGCTGGTGGTGGGGGTGGGGGCCGTGTGTGCGCTGGTGTTCAGCGGGCACGATCCCGTGTGGGGCATGAACGCCGGAATTCTGGCGCTCGCACTCAACCTTCTCGTCGCTCTCACCGTCTCCTTCTGCGGGCCGGGCGATCGTGACGAGCGGCCCGACGACGAAGTGCTGGCCCGTGATCCACAGCCGGGCCCACTGGTCAAGGGCGAGGAACTCGTGGCAAGCTGACGCGAGTTGAGTAGTGGAAGACTGTCGCGGCGGGTGCCGGGGCAGTCACGGAGAGAGAGCGGGAGGGGTGGGTGTGATCAGGAAAGCAGGGCGTGCGCGCTATGCGCTGCTGATGTTCTTCCTGCTGACCCAGGTCCTCTTCGACCTCGGCGGCTTCGGCTTCGCGGGCGCTGTCGCGCTCGCCGCGACCGCCACCGCCGGTGCCGCGCTCATCGCCTGCGCGGTCATCTCCGGGCGTACTGTGCCGACAGTGCCGCGTACGAAGGTGCGCACCGCCATCCGCGACCGGGAGCGGCGTACTGCCTTCCTGGCCCAGCGTGACCCCGACGCGGCGGGCAGGCCCCGTCCGCGAGCCCCGGGCCGGCTGTCTCCGACGGCCGCGTAGGGGTAACTGCACGGGACAGCTGCACGGGATAGTTGCACGGTGTAGCTGTACACCTTTGCCGACAGCCCCTCGTGGGTCGTCATACCGATGTTGATTTTTCTCATTCTTCGGTACGACGAGACCCCCGGAGGGCTCTTCCGTGTATTCCCTTTTCGCTT
The DNA here is from genome assembly GCF_040651475.1 of Streptomyces sp. NPDC048442. Taxonomy (NCBI): domain Bacteria; kingdom Bacillati; phylum Actinomycetota; class Actinomycetes; order Kitasatosporales; family Streptomycetaceae; genus Streptomyces; species Streptomyces sp. NPDC048442. The sequence continues at coordinate 623,394 of NZ_JBEZKB010000001.1, read as the reverse complement.
CCCTTGTCGAGTGGCTTGCCGCGCTTCTGGAGCCCGCTTTCGCCGTCTTCGCGACCGCCGCCGCCATTGTCGTCTTTACGATGCTGGTACGTATTGCCTTCCATCCGCTGGCACGGGCTGCCGTACGCGGCGAGAAGGCGCGGGCGAAGATCGCACCGAAACTGGCCGCCGTACGGAAGAAGTACGCGAAGAATCCGGAGCGGATGCAGAAGGAGATCCTGGCGCTGCATACGAAGGAGAAGGTTTCGCCCTTCTCCGGGATGCTGCCCACGCTGGTGCAGCTGCCGGTCTTCTTCGTGATGTATCACGTGTTCTCCTCGGCGGAGGTCGGGGGAAAGGTGAATGAGCTTCTCGGGCACCGGCTCTTTGCTGCGCCGCTCGGGTCGCGGTGGAGTGATGCACTGGCACACGGGGGCGTTTTTGGGGCGCAGGGGCTTGTGTATGTGGGGCTTTTCGTGGTGATGGCGGGGGTTGCCACTTGGTCGTTCCTGCGGGCGCGGCGGAATGCGGCCCATTCCGATGTTCCGCAGCTTCCGGGTGGAGCGGGCGAGGGGGTCGGGGCGGGGCTGGTCAAGTGGATGCCGCTGCTGTCGTTCGGGACCCTGATCTCCGCGATGGTGCTGCCGCTGGCGGCCGGGCTGTACGTGGCCACGACCACCGCGTGGACCGTGGCGGAGCGGGCTTGGCTGCACCGGGAGCAGAAGGGTGCGAGCGAGGTTCCCGTACTGGCGTAGGGCTGACGCGGGGCCGGGGGTGGTCCACGCAGTGGGCGTGGTCTTGCGGAGAGGGCGTCGACCTTGGAGGATCGGACAATTCTCCGGTGGCCGGGCCGCAGCACATCATCAGCGGTCGGGTTGGGCGCGACCTTCGACCACAAGGAGATCAATCGTATGAAGCTGCTGCGTGTGGGAACTGCCGGTTCTGAACGTCCGGCGCTCCTCGACGGCGACGGAGTGACCGTACGGGACCTGTCCGGTGTCGTGGACGACATCGACGGCCTTCTGCTGGCCGATGCCGCAGGTCTGGAGCGGATCCGGGAGGCGGCGCGGGCGGGGACGCTGCCCGTACTGGACGCGGCGGGGCTGCGGGTCGGGCCGCCGCTGGGGCGGATCGGCAAGATCGTGTGTATCGGGCTGAACTACCACGACCACGCGCGGGAGACCGCGGCGCCGATCCCCGAGGAGCCGATCCTCTTCTTCAAGGCGCCGGACACGGTGGTCGGCCCTTACGACACCGTGCTCGTGCCGCGCGGCAGCGAGAAGACGGACTGGGAGGTCGAGCTCGCGGTCGTCATCGGGCGGACGGCCCGGTACCTGGACAGCGCGGAGGAGGGGCTCGCGTGCGTGGCGGGGTACGCGACCTCGCACGACGTCTCCGAGCGGGAGTTCCAGATCGAGCGGGGCGGCACCTGGGACAAGGGGAAGAACTGCGAGACGTTCAACCCGCTGGGGCCGTGGTTGGTGACCGCGGACGAGGTGGCGGATCCGCAGGAGCTGGAACTGAGGCTCTGGGTGAACGGGGAGCTGAAGCAGGACGGGCGGACCGGCGAGCAGATCTTCGGGGTGGGGGAGGTCGTGCGGTACGTGTCGCAGTTCATGACGCTGTACCCGGGGGACGTCATCAATACGGGGACGCCGGCGGGGGTGGCGATGGGGCAGCCGGAGCCGAAGCCTTACTTGCGGGCGGGGGACGTGGTGGAGCTTGAGGTGGGGGGGTTGGGGAGGCAGAGGCAGGAGCTGAAGGGGGCGTAGGGGGGGGCTGGGGCTGGGGCGAGGGGTGCGGCTCCGCGTGGGGGCCGCCCCCTTGCCCACCCTTCCCCAAGCTCTCGGCTTCGCTCGAGCAGGGGAGACCCCACTGCCCCCGGGGGGCGGCCCCGCTGCCCAAGAGGGCTAGGGAGGTAAGGGGCAGGCAGTTAGGGGCGCGGGGAACTGCGCGACCAGCCACGACGCACCCGCACATTGCCCCACTGCCCAGGAGGGCTAAGGGTGGGTGCCAGCGGCCTCAGGTGGGTCAGAGGTGGATGGTGGTGCCCGTGGTGGCGGACTTTTGGGCGGCTTCCAGGATGGTGAGAGCTTCGGCCGCCTGCAGGGCTGTGACCGGCGGGGGCGTCCGGTGGCGGAGGGCTTCGGCGATCGCCTCGTAGTAGGCGGGGTAGTTGCCGGGGAGGGTGGGGACCGGTACACCGCCGCCCGTGAGGGGGGATTCGCCGGAGCCGATGCGGCCCCACATCTCCTTCGCCTCTTCGCCCCAGCCAGAGGAGGGCGAGGGGCGCTTGCCTTCGCGGAGCGCCGCTTCCTGGGGGTCCAGGCCGTACTTCACGTAGCCCGCCCGGGAGCCGAGGACACGGAAGCGCGGGCCGAGCTGGGCGGTGGTCGCGCTCACGTAGAGGTGCGAGCGGACCCCGTTCGCGTGGGTGAGGGCGATGAACGTGTCATCGTCGGCAGCCGCGCCAGGACGCCGTACGTCCGACTCCGCGTACACCTGCGTCACCGGCCCGAAGAGAGTCAGCGCCTGGTCGACGACGTGGCTGCCCAGGTCGTAGAGGAGGCCGCCGATCTCGGCCGGGTCGCCGGACTCGCGCCAGCCGCCCTTCGGCTGCGGACGCCACCGCTCGAAGCGCGACTCGAAGCGCTGTACGTCGCCCAGCTCGCCCTCCGCGATCAGCGCGCGCAGGGTGAGGAAGTCGTTGTCCCAGCGGCGGTTCTGGAAGACGGAGAGGAGGAGTCCGCGTTCGTCGGCGAGGGCCGCCAGCTCGCGGGCCTCGGCGGCGGTGCCGGCGAGCGGCTTGTCGACGATCACCGGCAGGCCGGCGTGCAGCGCGGCCTTCGCGAGCGCGACGTGGGTCTTGTTCGGGGAGGCGATGACGACCAGGTCGAGTTCCCCGGCGCGGGGCCACAGGTCGTCGGCCGAGTCCGCGAAACGTACCTCGGGGAACTCGTCGAGGGCCTGTTGCCTGCGCTCCGGGCTCGACGTGACGACCGTGTCCAGGACCAGGCCGTCGGTTGCGGCGATCATCGGCGCGTGGAAGACGGAACCCGCCAGTCCGTAGCCGATCAGGGCCACCCGGAGGGGAGCGGCAGGGGTGGAGGCGGGTACGGGCGAGACAGGTGTGGGCGTCATGGTTTCCACTTAAACAACGCAGGTGGGGAAGTGCAAAAAGGGAGCCGACAGGGGGCTGATGGAGGGGGTTTTGAGAGCTGTTCGGCCGTATGGGGCGTGGCGCTGCATTCGCAACTGATCCGCATGGCAGGGTCACGGACCATGGCCGGGCGCGGGTGCTCGGCCATGCGTTTGCTCCTTCGCGATCCTGGAGAGGCCAACTCATGCGACTGTGCAGTGCACTTGTACTGGGAGTCACCGCCGCGACGCTCGTACCGGCACCCTCCGCCGTGGCCGGCGGCCTTCTTCCGCAGCGGGAGATGTGTGCGGTGTCCTCTTGGCAGGGGGCGGAGTGCGCGGAGAGCCACCTCCCCCAGGAAGCCGCCGCCCCCCGCCGTATCGGCACCGCTCCCCGCATCGGCACGGCCCGCCGCATCGGCACCGCTCCCCGCGCCGACCAGCAGCAGCCCTCCTGCGGCGACCCCCGGAGCGTCGACTTCCCCCTCGGTACGCGTATCCACGGCGGGCCCGGCACCTACCAGCCCGGCGGCGACAGCGCCGAGTGGTACCTCGACCTCACCAATGACACCGGTGCCGCCTGCCACGACATCCACCCCGTCCTCATCCTCGTGGACCACAGCAGAAACCTTTGGCCCGACCACGTCAGGGCCGAGTTCTACGACACCGCCTCCGACACCTGGCACCCCGTCCCCTTCATCCGTACCGACGAGGACGAGCTCATCGGCGTCTTCGGCACCGGGGGAGGGGACGGGACCCCCGGCTTCACCGTCGGGGCTGGCCGTACGGCGAGCGTGCAGGTGCGGCTCGCGTTCACCGAGGCCGCCCGGCCGAACACCGTCGTCGCCAACACCGCCGTCGTGCAGCGCAAGGGAAAGGACGGCGAATGGGTCGGCCAGTCCGCCGACTACCGGTTCGCCGTCGACCCCAACATCCTCACCGGGGACAGCAGTTACTCGGAAGCGGCCGGGAGTCTGCCCGAGCTCGCACAGTCGGGACCGAGCCTTCTGTTCGGGCTGGGGGGCTCCTCCGTCGCTCTCGTCCTCGGCGGCGGAGCCCTGGTGGCGGGTTCCCGGCGGACGCTGATGCGGACGGCGGTGCGGACGAGGCGGCTGATGCGGACGCCGTATCGGAGCGCTGACGAGCGCTGACGAGCGCTGACGGACGCCGCCGGAGCGCTGACCGGCGCTGCCGAGCGCTCCGGGTACCGAACCGCCCCCGCCCGCCGTCATCTGCGACGATCCCTGACGTGGACTACCCGAACACGCACCACCAGGACCCCGGCGCGCCCGTCCGGTCCGGCATCCCGGAGCACGGACGCATCCCCAAGTACTACGCCGTCAAGGCCCATCTCTCCGACCTGGTCGGCGAGTTGGCGGAGGGCCAGCTGCTGCCCACCGAGCGCGACCTCGCCCTGCGCTACGAAGTCGCCCGCGACACCGTCCGCCAGGCGCTGCGCGAACTGTTGCTGGAGGGGCGGGTGAAGCGGCAGGGGCGTGGAACCGTCGCCGCCGGGCCCAAGCTCGAACAGCCCCTGTCGTTGGCCAGTTATACAGAAGGGGTTCGCAGGCAGGGGCGAAGGCCGGGACGGAACCTGATCGGCCTGGAGCGCTTCCCCTGCCCCGCCCGGCTCGCACCCGACGTCGGGATCGAGCCAGGGGAGCCCGTCTGGCACCTGGAGCGGGTACTGCTCGCCGACAACGAGCGGGTGGGGCTTGAGAGTTGTTACGTCGCCGTGGAGCGCGTGCCGCGTCTCGACGTCGACTTCCAGCCGGACTCCTCCTTTTACGCCTACCTCCGCGAGGGCGTGGGGGTGGGGCTCGGCCGGGCGCACGAACGTATCGAGACCGTCCTGGCCACTCCGCGCGAGGCGCTGCTCATCGGGACGCCGCCCGCGCTGCCGATGCTGCTGATGCACCGGTGGTCGCAGGACGTCGGCGGCCGTCCGTTGGAGCGGGTGCGGATGCTGTTCCGGGGAGACAGGTTCAGCTTCTCCACGCAGCTCCTGACGTAAGCGGGGCTCCGGGGCAGGCTCCGGGGGCAGGCCGATACGGCTTGCGTTGATAACGAGAACGTAACGGGTCTGGTCCATCCTTGGGTGGCTGTTCACCGTGCCGTTGCCATGTGGATCCGGCCGCGTCATCCGTCCCGAGGACTGTTGCCGCCGTGAGAGTCATAGTCGTTGGAGCCGGCGTCGTGGGAACCATGCACGCCTGGCACGCAGTGGAACGCGGCCACGAGGTCGTACAGATCGAGCGCGAGAGCGAGGCACGCGGCGCGAGCCTGCGGAACTTCGGCCAGATATGGGTCAGCGGGCGTGCGGCCGGCGAGGAGCTCGACACCGCGTTGCGGGCCCGCGAGCTGTGGGAGGGCATCGGAGCCCGCATTCCCGCACTGGGCTTCCGGGCCAACGGGTCCCTGACCCCGGTACGTACGGAACTCGAACTCGCCGTAGCGCAAGGGGTGCTGGAGCGGGACGACGCCGCTGCCCGTGGCTACAAGCTGCTGACGGCCGACGAGGCCAGGGCCCTCAACCCCGCCCTGCGCGGCGACTTCCTCGGCGCGCTGTGGTGCGAGCGGGACGCGGCCGTCGAACCCCGTACTGCTCAATTGGCCCTGAAGCAGGCGCTGTTGGCGTCGGGCCGGTACGCCTTCCTCGGTGGGCGCGAGGTGCGGGACGTGGTCGGTGAGGGGGCCGTACGGGACGACCACGGAGTCGTGCACCGGGGAGACACCGTCGTCCTGTGCACCGGAGCGTGGCTCGGCGGGCTCGTGCGTGAGCTGGTGCCCTCGCTGCCGGTGCGGCGGGTGCGGCTCCAGATGATGCAGACCGAGCCTCTCGGCGAGACCCTCACCACCTCGGTGGCCGACGGCGACAGCTTCCGCTACTACCCCGCGTACGCGGGGGAGGCGCTGGACGCCCTCAATGCGGGGCAGGACCAGACGCCGACCGCCGCCGCCCACAAGATGCAGCTGCTGATGGTGCAGAGGCGCGACGGCGGGCTGACCATCGGCGACACCCACGAGTACGAGCACCCGTTCCGCTTCGATGTGGAAGAGGAGCCGTACGAGCATGTGAAGGCCGTGGCGGAGAGCTTCCTGGGGCGTCCGCTTCCGAAGATCCAGCGACGCTGGGCCGGAGTGTACGCCCAGTGCACCGACAAGAGCCGCGTGGTGCACCGGGAGCAGGTGCGCAGTGGGGTGTGGCTGGTGACCGGACCCGGCGGACGCGGGATGACCTGCTCGCCGGCCATCGCCGAGAAGACCGCGAACGAATTGGGCTGGTGAGTATCTCCATGAGCACGACTGTGAGCAGCAACAGGATCGAACTGGTGGTCCTCGACATGGCCGGGACGACCGTCGCCGACGGCGGGCTCGTCGAGCAGGCCTTCGCGGCGGCGGCCGAGCGGCTGGGGGTGGAGCCCGGGTCCGCCGACTTCGAGGAGAAGCTGGGTTACGTACGGGCCACCATGGGCGAGTCCAAGATCTCCGTCTTCCGGCACCTCTTCGGGGACGAGGCGCTGGCGCAGCAGGCCAACGCCGCCTTCGAGGAGGCGTACGGGGAGCTTGTCGACGGGGGCCGGATCGAGGAGATCCCCGGGGCCAGGGAGGCCATCGAGAAGCTGGCCGCCGACGGCCGCACCGTGGTGCTGACCACCGGCTTCGCCCGGGTCACCCAGGACGCGATCCTGGCCGCCCTGGGGTGGCAGGACCTGGTCGGGCTGACGCTGTGCCCGGCCGACGCGGGCGGCCGGGGCCGTCCGTACCCGGACATGGTGCTCGCCGCGTTCCTGCGCACGGGTGCGGTGGCGGGGGTCGGCGATGTCGCGGTCGTCGGTGACACCTCGTACGACATGCTCAGCGGCGTACGGGCCGGGGCGGGCATGGTCGCGGGTGTGCTGACGGGGGCGCACGGGCGGGACGCGCTGCTTGCGCACGGGGCGAGCCATGTGCTCGGGTCCGTGGCCGAACTGCCTGCGATGCTCGTGGAGTTGGGGCGATGAGCAGCGGTATGGGCAGCGGCATACGCTTCGATTCCGTATCGGTTTCGTACGGGAAGAACGTCGTCCTGGACTCGCTGGACCTGACCGTCGAACCGGGCGAGGTGATGGCGCTGCTCGGCCCTTCCGGGTCCGGGAAGACGACCGCGCTGCGGGCGGTGGCGGGGTTCGTACAGCCCGCTTCAGGGCGGGTGTTCATCGGGGAGCGGGACGTCACCGGGCTGCCGCCGTACCGGCGGGGCATCGGGATGGTCGTCCAGCAGTACGCGCTCTTTCCGCACCTGCGGGTGGCAGACAATGTCGCTTTTGGGCTGAAGGCGCAGAAGGTCGCCAAGGCGGAGATCCCGGGGCGGGTCGCGGAGTCCCTGGAGATGACCGGGATGGCTGCCTATGCGCAGCGTTATCCGAGGGAGTTGTCGGGAGGGCAGCAGCAACGGGTGGCGATCGCGCGGGCGTTGGCGATTCGGCCCGGTGTGTTGTTGCTGGACGAGCCTTTGTCAGCGCTTGATGCGCAGTTGCGGTCGGGAATGTTGGCCGAACTGGCCCGGCTACACCGGGAGTTGCCCGACGTTCCCATTCTGTATGTGACACATGATCAGGTCGAGGCGCTGACGCTTGCCGACCGGATCGCGGTGATGGACAAGGCGCGGCTGCAGGACTGCGGTACGCCGCAGGAGCTCTACCGGCGGCCTCGGACGGAGTTCACGGCTTCGTTCGTGGGCAATGCGAATCTGCTGCCGGTGGAGGTGGGGTCGGGGGGAGTCCGGTTCGACGGCGTCGAGCTGAAGGTCTCCACCGAGGGGGCCCGCGAAGGTGCCACGGCGACTCTTTGCGTACGGCCGCACCTGGTGGGGCTCGGGGAAGGGCCCAATGCGCTGCGCGGGAAGATCAGCGAGGTGCAGTGGAGGGGGTCTACGCACCGGCTGTACGTGGATGTGGGGGCGGGGCAGCGGGTGAAGGCGGATGTGCGGGAGCTGCGGGAGACGCCGGTGTTGGGGGACTCGGTGGTTTTGCACTTTGCGTCTGAGGACGCGGTGCTTTTGGGGGCGGGGGTTTCTGGTGGGTGAGGTGGCGTCCGTGGGAGCGGTAGCGGGTGGGGGCCGGGCGGTAGCGAGCGCGGGCCGAACAGGGGGAGCGGCTCCGCCGGGGGCCGCCCCTGTGCCCACCCGTTCCGCCCCCAGGGGCGGCCCTGCTGCCCACAGGGACGGCGGCGGCCCTGCTGCCCGCAGGGGTGGCGGGGGCGGCCCTGGTGTGCGCAAGGGGGGCGGCTTCAAGGGGCAGGGGCGCGGCGTGCCCCGCTGGGTGTGGGCCCTGCCACCGGTGGCAGTGTTGGCGCTTGTCTTTCTTTATCCGTTGGCGCTGGTGGTCCAGCAGTCGATCACGGCGGACAGCGGGGAAGTCTCGTTCGATCCCTACGGGGACGTATTCGCTTCCGAGGTCTTTCGGGAAGCGCTGACCACCACCGTGTGGCTTGCTCTCGGCGCTACCGTCGGGTGTCTTGTGCTCGGGTTCTTCCTTGCGCTGGTGATTGCATTTGTGCCATTCCCCGGCGGGAGAGCCGTCGCGAAGTTCATTGATGTGTTTCTGTCCTTTCCGTCCTTCCTCATCACGCTCGCTCTGCTCTTCATTTACGGGAGCGTGGGCATGGCCAATGGGGTGTGGACGGGGGTGACGGGGGCCGTCGAGGGGCCGTTTCATTTCCTCACCACGCCGTGGGGGGTGCTGCTCGCGGAGATCACGTACTTCACGCCCTTCGTGATGCGGCCACTGCTGGCGGCCTTCTCGCAGATCGATACGGCGCAGTTGGAAGTGGCCTCTTCGCTCGGGGCCCGGAGCTGGCGGATCGTGCGGCAGGTGATCCTTCCCGAGGCGCTGCCCGCGCTCGCCGCCGGTGGTTCGCTAGTGCTGGTGATGTGTCTGAATGAGTTCGGGATCGTGCTCTTCACGGGGGCGAAGGGCGTTACCACGCTGCCGATGCTGGTCTACAGCAAGGCGATCCTGGAGTCGGACTATCCGGCGGCGTGCGTGGTCGCGGTCGTCAACATCGCGATATCTGTGGGGCTTTACGGGATCTACCGGGTGGTGAGCCGTCGTGTTGGTGCATAGCCGGACCGGGAAATGGGCGACCTGGGTCGTCTTCTTTCTCCTCTTCCTGCCGCTCTTCGCGCTGCCGTTGCTGGTGATTCTCGGGGCCTCGTTTTCGACGCACTGGTCGGGGGCGTTTCCGTCCGGGCCGACCGTCGAGAATTACGGGGCCGCCGTGCGCGGCGAGTCGCTGCAGGCGCTCACGACGAGCCTTGTCACCGCCGTCGCCGCCAGCGCCCTCGCGCTGACCTTCGGGAGCTGGGCGGCCCTCGCCGCGGCAGCTCTCCAGAAGGGCGGGAAGAGGGTGCTGGACGCGCTGTTCATGCTGCCGGTGGCCGTGCCTTCGGTGGTGGTCGGGCTCGCGGTGCTCGTGGCTTTCAGCCAGCCGCCGTTCCTGCTCAACGGGACGCGCTGGATCGTCATCCTCGCGCACACCATTCTTGTCACCGCGTTCGCCTACCAGTCGGTTTCGGCCGCGATCCTGCGTCTCGACCCGATGTACGAGCAGGCCGCCGCGTCGCTCGGCGCCAGACCCTCGTACGTCCTGTGGCGGGTGAAGCTGCCCCTTCTGCTGCCGTCTCTGAACGCGGCCGCCGGACTCTGCTTCGCCCTGTCCATGGGGGAGTTGAGCGCCACGATGATGCTCTACCCGCCGGACTGGATGCCGCTGCCGGTGCAGATCTTCACCGCCACCGACCGGGGGTCCCTCTTCACCGGATCGGCCGTCGCGGTCGTCCTCATGGGAACCACGCTGCTCGTGCTGCTCGCGGTCTCCCGCATTCGTACCAAAGCCTCGTTCCGCTGAACGTCACTCCGCTGAACGTCACTCCACAGATGGGGATACGAAACGTCATGCAGCGCACCCTCAAGCCGCTCGCCGCCCTCACCGGCAGCCTCGTCCTCGCAGGCTCCCTCTCCGCCTGCGGCGGGGCCTCCTCCGCCTCCTCCGACGAGAAGATCGTCACCGTCTACAGCGCCGACGGCCTCAAGGGCGAGAAGGGCGACGGCTGGTACGACAAGGTCTTCAAGGACTTCGAGAAGAAGACCGGCATCAAGGTCAAGTACGTGGAGGGCGGCTCCGGCGAGATGGTGCAGCGCGCCGTCCGCGAGAAGTCCCACACGCAGGCCGACGTCATCGTCACGCTCCCGCCGTTCATCCAGCAGGCCGACTCCAAGGGGCTGCTGCAGAAGTACGAGCCGGCCGGCTCCGACCAGGTGAAGGGCGGCGACAAGTCGGGCGAGGGCAAGTGGACTTCGGTCGTCAACAACTACTTCGGGTTCATCAAGAACAAGAAGGAGCTGGCGGGCGACACCCCCAAGACCTGGGAAGAGCTGCTGGACGTCAAGTACAAGGGGAAGGTCCAGTACTCGACGCCTGGTGTGGCGGGTGACGGCACCGCCGTCCTCATCAAGGCGATGCACGACCTCGGCGGCAAGGACGCCGCCATGGAGTACCTGAAGAAGCTCCAGGTCAACAACGTCGGCCCGTCCTCCTCCACCTCCAAGCTCGCACCCAAGGTCGACAAGGGCGAGATCCTGGTGGCCAACGGCGATGTGCAGATGAACTTCGCACAGGCCAAGTCCGCCCCGAATCTCGGCATTTGGTTCCCCGCGAAGGCGGGCGGCAAGCCCACGACCTTCGCGCTGCCGTACGCTGCCGGGCTCGTCAACAAGGCCCCGCACACCGAGAACGGCAAGAAGCTCCTCGACTTCATGCTCGGCGAGGAGGCGCAGAAGGAGGTCAGCTCCGTCGGCGGCGGCTTCCCGGCCCGCGGCGACGTGCAGCCGACCGACGCGAACGCCATCGAACTCACCAAGCTGCTCGATGGAGTTGACGTCTTCCAGCCGGACTGGGCGGACATCGACAAGAACCTGAAGGCGTACGTCGACGCCTGGAAGACCGCCACCGGAAGCTGAACCGATCCCTGCACAGGCGGAGTTGTGCCCGGCCGGAAGCCGGTGCGACGTCCGTCGGTAACCATTCGGCCAAGGTTCACCGCAAGAGTCTGGACCAGTCACCGTTATCACGCAAAGGTAACGGGTCTGGTCCAAATTCTTGTGCGCCTCGATCTCAACAGCCCCGTCCCCGTTGGAGGTTCGCCATGCCCCGAGGTATGTCACGCCGTACCGTGCTCGCCACAAGCGCCACCGCCGCAGCGGCAGCCGCCGTACCGGGAGCCCTCGCCGGGCCCGCCCAGGCTGCTGCCCGCGCCGCCGCCCCCGCCGATGTGCCCAAGCTCCCCCACGGCACCAGCAGAAACAAGGTCCTCTTCGTCGGCATGGACGGTCTGCGCCACGACCGCATCCACGCGGCCAAGGCGCCCACCTTCAAGTCCTTGATGGCTCAGGGCACTTTCGCCACCAGCCTGCTGTACGCCCCGCCGCTCGCGCAGACGTCCTCCGGCCCCGGCTGGTCCACCGTCTCCACCGGTGTCTGGCCCGACAAGCACGGTGTGGTCGACAACAGCTTCAAGGGCAAGAACTACGCCGAGTACCCCGGCTTCCTGGCCCGCCTCCGTCAGGTGCGCCCGGACCTCTCCACCTTCGCGGCCATCGACTGGAAGCCCCTGGACTCCGAGGGCACCGTCACCGCGGGAGCCAGTGCCAAGATCGCCCTGGACGGTGACGCCGACGGGTACGTACAGCACGACGCGACCATCGCCGCCGCAGCGGAGAGCATCCTGCGCGACCAGAACCCCGACGTCTGCTTCATCTACTTCGGCCAGAGCGACATCGTCGGACACAACTCCGGCGCCATGAGCCCCAAGTACCTGGAACAGATCGACCTCATGGACGGCTACGTCGGCGGGATGATCGCCGCGATCAAGGGCCGCAAGTTCTACCACCGCGAGCGCTGGACGATCATCCTCACCACCGACCACGGGCACGCCGACGCAGGCGGCCACGGCGCCCCCTCCATCGAGGAGCGCCGGGTCTTCACCCTCGCCCAGGGCCCGGGTGTCCCGGTGGGCGCCAAGCCGGTCAACGCCCGGCACGTGGACGGCGTCGCCACCGTCTTCCACGCGCTCGGCATCACCCCCGACCCGGCGTGGGGGCTCGACGGAAAGCCCCTCCAACGGCCTTTCGCCGACGGCTTCGACGCCTCGTACCCGCTGCTCAAGGCGGCCGTCGACGAGACCGGCACCCCGGCGTCGGTGCTCGGCTTCACGCACAGCCCGGCGGGCGGCTGGAGCATCGACAACTCCCGGATGCCGGCGACCGGCGTCGAGGAGTGGCGGGGCTGGAGCCTCACCACCGACGAGTTCTGGACCAGGGCGGACAAGAGCCAGAACCGCGAGAACTTCACCAGGGGGCGCGGTGTGATCGCCGTCGCCGACGCTGACGAGTGGGACGACAAGGGCAGCCCGAGCACCACCGGCGAGTTCGACTCGACGCTGGTGTCGCCCGCGTACCGCATCTCCCGGAAGTCCTCCGTCACGCTGACCTTCTTCAGTCACTACCTCCAGGACGGGCCGCAGCGCGGTGACGTCCTGGTGTCCTTCGACGGCGCCGCCGACCAGCTGGTCAAGACGTACGCCGCCGATGCGAGGAACACCGCCGAGAAGCTCACCGTCCCGGTGCCGGACGGCGCCCGCACGGTCCGCGTCAAATTCCGGCTGCGCGACGCCCGCAACAACTGGTACTGGGCCGTGGACAACGTCCAACTGGGCTGAGACCAGGCCTTGTTGACCGAAGTAAGTACGGCAAGGAAGTACGGCAAGGAAGTACGGCACGGTCCCCCGTCCCACGCACCACCTTCCCCCTCCTGGAGAGAGACATGTCCTCCGGCATCTCGCGCCGCGCAGTCCTCCTCGGTGCCGCCGCCGTCGCCACCGCGGCCGGCCCCCTCGCCTCCGTCACCCAGGCCGCCGCCGCCGGGCGCACGGCCCGTGCCGCCAAGATCCCCAAGGTCCTGGTCATCGGGCTCGACGGGGCGATGCTCCGCCGCATCAAGGACGCCGACACGCCGAACCTGGACGCGCTGATGGCGTCCGGCGTCACCGCGCCGTCCAGCATCTACACCAACCCGATGGCGCCGACGAGTTCGGGCCCCGGCTGGTCCACGCTGATCACCGGTGTGTGGCCGGACAAGCACAAGGTCGTCAACAACGAGTTCACCGGCGCCGACTTCACCACCTACCCCGACTTCCTGACCCGCGCCGAGAGGGCCAACCCCGCACTCAAGACGTACGCGGTGGCGTCCTGGAACCCGGTCACCGACCTCATCTTCTCCGCGAAGGTCGACGAGCGCGTCTCCACCCCGGAGGCCGAGTACGACGTCGGTACGACGAAGCGCGCGGTCGCCAGGGTCAAGACGGACGTCGACGCGGTCTTCGTCCACCTCGACAACGTCGACCACGCGGGCCACGCAAGCGGCAACGCCAGCCAGGCGTACCTCAACGCGCTGCACGGCGTCGACGCCCAGGTCGGCGAGATCCACGCTGCCGTCAAGTCCCGTGCCACGTACGGGAACGAGGACTGGCTCATCCTCGTCACCGCCGACCACGGGCACACCGCGACCGGCGGCCACGGAGGCAACTCGTGGGACGAGCGCCAGACCTTCCTGATCGCCACCGGGGCGGGGCTGCCCGCCGGCGTCACCCGGTACGACGTGTTGATGCCGGACGTCGCCGTCTCCGCCCTCGTCCACCTCGGGATCCCCCTCGACCCGGCATGGAAGCTTGACGGGCGGGCCGTGCAACAGCCCGTCACCGACTCCTTCGACTCGCTGCGCGGCACGCTCCAGAAGGCCGTCGACGAGAGAGACATCGGCGCCGACGTCCTCGGCTTCACGCACGTCGCGCCCGCCGGCTGGTCGGTCGACAACGCGAGGATGGGCACCGGCGGCGTCACCGAGTGGCGCGGCTGGTCCTTCACCACCGACGAGTTCTGGACCAAGGCCGAGAAGGGCCAGGAGCGCGAGCTCAACGTCCGCGCCCGGGGCGTCTTCGCGGTGTGCGACGGCGACGAGTGGTCCGACAAGGCGTGCACCGGGACCTTCGATTCGACGCTGGTCAGCCCGGCGTTCCCGGTACAGGCGGGCCGCCCGGCCACGCTCACGTACACCTCGTACTACCGGCACGAGGCCCCGCAGAAGGCCGAGGTCCTCGTCTCGTACGGGGGTGGGGCGCCGGCCGTCGTGAAGACGTACACGGCGAACGCCTCGTCCCGGGTCGAGACGATTGTGCTCCAGGTCCCGGCCGGGGCCACCACCGCCCAGGTCCGCTTCCGCTACACCGGCGGCAACAACTGGTACTGGACGATCGACGGCGTCCACATCACCGCCTGAGGTTGGGGCTTACTCACATTAGGCTGGGGGCGTGCACAGGGTTGTGCGCGCCCCTTGTCTTCATGTGTACGCACGGCGGGAGTCCCACCAGATGGCAGAGCGCAAGCCGATCGAATCCTGGCTCACCGACATGGACGGAGTCCTCATCCACGAGGGCGTCCCGATCCCCGGTGCCGACGCCTTCATCAGGAAGCTCCGGGACACCGGAAAGCCGTTCCTGGTACTCACCAACAACTCCATCTACACCGCCCGTGACCTGCACGCACGCCTCGCCCGGATGGGGCTGGACGTGCCGGTGGAGAACATCTGGACCTCCGCGCTCGCCACCGCCCGGTTCCTGGACGACCAGCGCCCCGGCGGCACCGCGTACGTCATCGGCGAGGCAGGACTGACCACCGCGCTGCACGACATCGGGTACGTGCTCACCGACCACGAGCCGGACTACGTGGTGCTCGGCGAGACCCGTACGTACAGCTTCGAGGCCCTCACCAAGGCGATCCGGCTGATCAACGGCGGCGCCCGCTTCATCTGCACCAACCCCGACGAGACCGGCCCCTCCGCCGAGGGCCCGCTGCCCGCCACCGGCGCGGTCGCCGCGCTGATCACCAAGGCGACCGGCAAGGACCCGTACTTCGCGGGCAAGCCCAACCCGCTGATGATGCGCACCGGCCTCAACGCGATCGGCGCGCACTCCGAGTCCAGCGCCATGATCGGCGACCGGATGGACACCGACGTGCTGGCCGGCCTGGAGGCGGGCATGGAGACGTTCCTGGTGCTCACCGGGCTGACCGGCAAGGACGACATCGACCGGTACCCGTTCCGGCCGTCCACCGTCGTCGACTCGATCGCGGACCTGGTCGAGCGCATCTGACGCGCATCTGACGGCTCCGACGACGCCGCAGGGGCCCGTACGGCGCAGTGACGGGCCCCTGCGGATGCGGAACCTCGCGTACGGGTGAATCTTCGAAGTACCAGGAGGTTCACCATGCGCTCATCGCATCTCACTCTGTGTGCGGGTGCGGCACTCGCGGCGGTACTCGTCCCCGCGCCCGCCGCCCTCGCCGCAGTACCGGCCGTCCCCGCGCCGGTCACCGTCACCAACAACGAAGAGAACCGCAACGTCACCGTCACCCCGTCCACCATCGCGGCCGGCGGGGAAGTGGATCTGCGGGTCCACATCTGCAACGGCAAGAAGGCCGTCGGCACGTCGGAGGCGTTCTCCTCGCCCGCGTACTTCAACCCCGCGGCCGACGGCGGCCTGTTCGCCGAGGCGCGCATCCGCTCCGACGCCCAGGGGCGCGACTACGGCATCCACGTCAAGTGCGAGGACGGCGACGGCAGCGCCAGCGGCAACGTCACCGTCGTCCACCACAGGACCGAACCGACCGCCCCCGTCCGCGCGGGCGGCGGCGGCACCGCCCTGGCTGCAGAGTCCGACGGCCCCGGCACCTCGCACACCCTGATCGGCCTCGGCCTCGCGGCCGCCGCCGCCATCGCCATCGCCGGCCGCTCGGCCCGCCGCCGCAAGCGCCTTTAGGGGCGCGGGGCTGTGTCGAATCTGCGGCTCCGCCGCGTGGGCGCGACCAGCCACAACGAACCCGCACGAAGGCAACAAACCCGCCCGAAGGGAGCCCCGCAGCAATGAGCTCCGACCAGACCGCTTCCGGCAAAGGCCGGATGCTCACCGGCATCGCCTGGGCGGTGCTGCTCCTAGGACTGTGGCTGTGGGGCCGCGACCTCACCAACGGCCCGAGCGGCAACGCCGCTCCGACCACCGGTGACGTGGCCGCGGTGGGACGCCCACTGCTGCAGGTCGAACTGCCCGACGCGCACGAACCGGTCACGGGCGTACGCCCCGGCCGCCTCGACGTCCCCTCGCTCGGCATCAAAGCGCCGGTCAGCGCGCGCGGACTCGACGCCGGAGGTGCGGTCGACCCGCCGCCGTACGAGCAGCCGCGCGAGGTCGGCTGGTACCGGAACGGCACCCGCCCCGGAGCGAGCGGAGTCGCCCTGTTCGTGGGGCACGTCGACACCAGGAGCAAACCGGCCGTGTTCTACGGCCTCAGCTCCGCCCGTCCCGGCGAAAAGATCAAGATCACCGGGGCGGACGGAACAGTCACCGAGTTCACCGTCGAAGACGTCCAGGTCTTCAGCCGCGACAAGTTCGACGCGAAGAAGGTCTACGGACCCCGCGAGGACGGCCGCGCCGAGCTGCGCCTGATCACCTGCGGCGGTACGTACGACCACAACGCCCGCTCCTACACGGCCAATGTGGTCGTCTCCGCCTATCTGACGGGCGTCACTCAGGCCCCGGCGGTCGCCGGTGCCGAGTCTTGAGAAGACGCAGCCTGAGAGGACGCGGCCCGAGCGGGGGCGGGTGATCCGGCCCGCTTCGTGGCACGCAGCCCAAGACCGCCGAAGACCGCCGCGAACACGGCCCACAGCAGCACCTGCGACCCGAGCGACAGCACCCGGAAGTCCCACAACAGCGTTGCGGGTACGGGGACTTCGTCCGGATTGCCGGGCAGCAGGAACAGTACGGCGAGGGTGGCCGCCCCGATCAGGAACACCGCCCCGTGCCGCACCGGGTCCGCCTTGCCCGCCAGGCGTACGTACACCTGCCAGGCCAGCAGCATGCCCAGGACCGAGATGACGACGGCGGCCAGCCACAGCGTCTGGCGCTCGCCGACGGTGTTGGCGTCGCCGACGCCGGGCGGGGCTGCCGGGTAACGCAGCCCCGGCAGCAGCGCGACCGCGACGAACGCGGCGGCGCAGAACGCGAGGGCCCGCGGCCACGCCCGTACGAGGAAGCCGGTACGGCGGTGCACCAGCGCATAGGCGACCGCGAACAGCGCGCCCAGGGCCAGGCCGGCGACGACGGCCGTGACGACCAGGCCGAAGTGCTGCTGGGAGCGGGAGAACAGTTCCTCGTGGTGCTCCGCGACGGCGCCCGCCGCCGCGTGCGCGTGCTCCGCCGCCTCCGCCTTGGCCGAACGCGCCTCTTCGAGGACGATCGCCCTGTCCATCACGGGTTCGGCGAGCAGCAGCGAGAACAGGCCGGTGACCAGGCCTGCGGCCCCGCCCGCCGCGAGACCGCGGCCGAGCAGGGGAAGTACGGGACTCGGGTTGTTCATGGTGCGTACGGCCCCGATCAGTGGCAAGGGGCACCGAAGAGGTGCCGGCCGTCGTGCGAGAACTCGTGCAGGTAGCTGCCGGTCGCGGAGATGATGTGGCCGTTGTCCATGAACACGGCGTACAGCGCGATCAGGGCCACGATCACCGCGGCGGCCAGGATCATCAGATCCCGGGTGCGGGTGGTCGCGGCAGCCAGGTCGGTGGTCTGTGCGGACTGCTGGGCAGACACGGACATGTCGGGTGAGCCTCCTTCTGGGGTTTCCACGCCCCATGGCAGGAGGACGACGGGTCAGTTCCTGACTCCCACAGCCGCATGCGGCAGCTGTGGTCACAGTGGCGGGACCGCCCCGGAATCGCACCGGAGTTCCTGCTTACCGTCGCCTCGAAGTGTGGAGTTGTCCTCCGGAGAGTCCCAGCCTGGCAGTGCACTGTCAATACGCCCCAGGGGGGCGCGAGAACGCTCAGGGGGGCGTGAGAAGCACCTGGCCCGGCCGACTGCTCGCTCCCCCCGGAGCCGTCGGCCGGGCCGGTCCTCGACCGCGCGCGCACGAACTGCGGGAGAAGCCCGGCGCCGTCGCGGGAGGTTCTGGAGAAACCAACTCGGAACTGCGGGCCGGGGGCTGGGGCCGCCCTCCCACTCTAGAGGGCTCAAGCTCCGTTCTCCATAGGGGAATTGACGCAATGTCACAGCAAAGTCGCTGCGGGTGTAGCCCCAGTTGTCCCCACCGCGTCAGCGAGAACCGTTTTCTCCGCTCTTGTCCTGGGTGCGGGGCGTCCCGCGGGACTCCTTACGGGATTCCTTGCGGGGTTCCGTACGCGGCTTCGCACGGACCGCCTCCGAGTCCAGCGTCCCCTGTACCAGCTCCAGCGCCACCTCCGACAGCGCCAGCTGATTCCGGCGTGCGTACGACCGCATCCCGGCGAACGCTTCGTCCACCGAGACCGCCCACCGCTCGGCGAGCATCCCCTTGGCCTGCTCCAGGCGCACCCGGCTGGTCAGCGCCGACTGGAGCTGCCCGGTGAGCAGCTCGCTCTGCCGGATGGTGCGCTGCTGGAGGATGCCGATGGTCGCGGCGTCCGCGAGGGCCTGCGCCAGCTCCACGTCACCGGGCCCCAGCTCCAGCCGGGGCGTGGTGACGAACAGGTTGAGGGCGCCGATCACCGTGTCGCGCAGCCGCAGCGGGATCGCGTACGTGGCGTGGAAGCCGTACTCCCGGGCGCGCGGAGCGAACACCGGCCAGCGCTCCAGGATCTCCGCGGTGTCCAGGGAGACCGGCAGAACGGTCGTACGGCTGTGGAAGCAGTCCAGGCAGGGGCCCTCCTGGTGCTGGATCTCCAGCAGGTCGAGCAGCCAGGCGCGCTCGTCGGACGACGCCGCGGTCTGCAGCTGGCCGCGCTGGTTGACCAGCATCAGCCCGGCGGCCGACACATCGAGCAGCTCGACGCAGCGGACGGCCAGCCGTTGCAGAAACTCGATCACGTCGAAGTCGTCGACCAGAGTGTCGGCCAGCTCGACGAAAGCCGTCGCGATCTTCTGTTCGCGCACGTTGCTGTCCATGCCTGTCACCCACATCTGTCATGCTGCCGGGCGGGGCGCCCGGGGCGCTTCCCATGAGTCATCGTGTCGATTCCGATCCGTCGCCGTCGCGCAGCGCCCCGTCGGAGGTGAAGCGCAGCCGCCGCGCCACCACATCCCTGGCTACTTCCAGGATGGGCGCTTCGGCGGCGTACGCATAAGCCCGCAGCCGTACCAGGGCCGCCGCGGGGGGCACGCCGAGCCGGACCGAGATCATCCCGGTGGCCTGGTGCACCTCCGCCCGGTACAGGGACGCGTCCGCCGCGAGCCAGCTGCCGGTGCCGGGTCCCGCGCTCTCCGTACTGCCCAGCAGGGTCAGGGTCAGCGCGTCCGCGAACACCAGCAGGTTGGCGAGCGACTCCTGGTCCAGCGGGGCGGGGTCGGCCCGGTGACAGGTCAGGACCCCCACCAGGATCGCGCCGATCTGCAGCGGTACGGAGAACACCGCCCGCACCCCGAGCATCTCGGCGGCGGGCAGGAAACCGGGCCAGCGCTCCCGCGAGACCAGCCCCAGGTCGCCCTCCAGGACGAGCCGGCCGGTGCGCAGCGCGTCCGTGCCGGGCCCCTCGCCGAGAGTGAACTGGAGATCCTCCAGCGCCACGCTCGCGGACCCCGAGAACCACACCGGTTCGCCGCTCTGCTGCGTGGGGGTGCCGCGGGAGAGCGTGACGGCAAGCCCGTCCACTCCCAGGGCCTCGGAGCAGTGGCGGGCGAAGGACTCGTCGAGTCCGGCAGTGCGGCGGACCGCCAGCTCGTCGAGCAGGGCGGCCATACGGGTGCTGACCACGCACTCCCTCCGAGGGTGCTGTCCGGGTACTGCCAAGTGTGTCGGAAGTGTGCTGCGAAGAGGATAGAAGTGTGTCCTTCGGACCGCCTCATCGTATCCGGATGCCCCCGAACGGGCTGGTTGAACGCGGTGCAACAGGTTCTCGACGAAGCAGGGCACGCCGCGTGGGGGCGGGGCCCGGTGTGTCAGGATTGGATTCGACCGGATCTGTCCGGGCAGGGGCGCCTGGGGGGCTGCCTCGGAATTTCTTTCATCTTCGAGACGGTCACCTTCGAGAGCTTTCGAGAAGGTCGGTCTTCGCAAAGGCGCCCAAGGGGGAGTCGATGTACGGCAGTTACAGCGGACGAGTGCGAGCAGTGGGAGCGGTCGCGGTGGGGGCCGCGCTGCTCCTGACCGGCTGCACTTCGGGCGGCGAAGGGGGCGACGGCGGGAGTGCGGGGAAGAATCCGCCGGTCTCCCAACTGCCCAAGGGTGACGACCCGTACTGGGTCAATCCGGACGCCAAGGCGGCCAAGGCGCTCGCCGACGAGGACGACAAGGGCAAGCAGGACCTGATCAAGAAGATCGCCCAGCAGCCGGCCGGCGAGTGGCTGATCCCGGAGAACGCCAAGGAGCAGGCCAAGGGCTTCACCGAGGCCGCCGCCCAGGCCGACCGCGAGGCGATCCTGGTCGTCTACAACATCCCGCACCGCGACTGCGGCAACTTCTCCGGCGGCGGCGCCGCCGACGGCAACGCCTACCGCGCCTTCGTCAAGGAGGTCGCCGAGGGCATCGGCGACCGCCCGGCCACCGTGATCCTGGAACCGGACGCGGTGCTGCACATGGTCGACAAGTGCACCCCTGACAAGTTCCACGAGGAGCGCTACGACCTCCTCAAGGGCGCGATCAAGACCCTCAAGCAGCAGCCGAAGACCAAGGTCTACCTGGACGCGGGCAACGCGGGCTGGGGCAAGCCGGACCAGATCTTCGAGCCGCTGAAGTGGTCGGGCGTCGACGCGGCCGACGGCTTCTCGGTGAACGTGTCGAACTTCTACACCACCGAGGAGAGCAAGAAGTACGGCAAGGAGCTCTCCGCGAAGGTCGGCAACAAGCCGTTCGTCATCGACACCAGCCGCAACGGCAACGGGCCCTGGACCGGTGGCAAGCCCGAGGAGCGCTGGTGCAACCCGCCAGGACGCGCCCTCGGCGAGGCGCCCACCACCGCGACCGGTGACCCGCAGGTGCACGCGCTGCTGTGGATCAAGCGCCCCGGTGAGTCGGACGGCGACTGCAAGGGCGGCCCGCAGGCCGGCCGCTGGTTCGCGGACTACGCGGTGGAGCTGGCGAAGAACGCCAAGTAAGTGACGCAACAAGTGCCAGGTAAGTGACGCAATGAGTAAGGGGCGCCCTCCACGGAGGGCGCCCCTTACTCGTATGCACTCATGTGCTCCGTGCCGTGGTTACGGAACCTCGACCCAGACCGCCTCGGAAGGCGTGCCCTGGTCGTCCGTCACGAACAGCATGTAGCTCCCGGAGGGCACCAGTGCGCGGTTCGCCGGGACGGTGACCGTGATGCCGTCGGCCGTCTTCTTGACGTCCAGCGCGATGCTGCGCTGGTCCATGTCCGTCATGTGCGTGACGGAGCTCGGCCGCATCAGCTTCGCCGTCTTGATCGACGACGCGTGCTGCGACTTGAAGGTGCCCGAGCCGCCCCGCGCGATCTTCTTCGGCCCGTCGGTGAGCTTGGGCCGCGAGTCGCGGTAGAGGTACGGCGGGGTGTAGATCTCGATGCGCTGCTCGAAGACGCCGGGCCGGGTGTTGGCCTTGTCCGAGTAGAGCGAGTCGGAACCCGCGATCATGACCCGTCCGTCGGGAAGCAGCACCGAACCCGAGTGGTAGTTGCGCCCCACGTTCGGGTCCGCGAGCCGCTTGAACTGGTTGGACTTCGGGTCGTACGTACGGGCCTCACGGATGTTGGAGTCGCTGCGCCCGCGGTAGTCCTCGGAGCCGCCGGTGACCAGCACCGTGTCGTCCGGCATCAGCGAGGCGCTGGGGTAGCGGGTGCCCTTGTCGAGCGAGGGCCCGTCCTTGAAGGCCGGGTTGGGCATCTTGGTGTCGACCAGCCGGGTCTTCTCGGAGGACTTCTCGGACTCGCCGACGCCGCCACCGCCGATGACCATGAACTTCTGGTCCTGCGCGGGCGGCAGCATGACCGACGCCGAGGTCTCCAGCTGGTCCGGGTCGCTCATGCCCGGGATCTTCTTGAAGTTGTTGTTGTCGATGTTCCAGATGCCGGGCTCGCGGCCGACGTCGGCCGGGCCGTAACCGGCGTTGGAGCCCGAGTAGAAGAGCTTGCCGTCGTCCAGCAGGAACAGCGACGGGTAGGTCGGCAGCCGCCGCTCGAAGCCCGTGTACTTCCAGGTCTTCGTCTTCGGGTTGTAGATCTCGTCCTTGCCCGGGACGATCTGGCCGATGTCGTCGAGACCGGACGTCGCCAGGACCTTGCCGTCCTTGAGCGTGGTCAGCGAGGGGTACCAGCGGGCCTCGTTCATCGGGTCGACGGTGATGTACTTCTCCGAGACCGGGTCGAACTCGTAGGCCTCCCGGATGCCCTGGAAGTCCTTCTTATCCAGGGCCAGCTTCTCGGCCACGCCGTAGGTGTTGCGGGCGTCGACGCCGGTCAGCGAGGGGATGGCGTAGTTGTCCTGGGCGCCCGTCTCGTACTGCTTGCCGGTCTGCTTGGCCTCGACGTAGATACGGCCGAGACCCGGGTCGTTGCGCAGGAACCGGCCGGTGTTCTTGTCGAAGACCTTCTTGGCCTTCTCGACCAGGACCGGGTCCTTGGTGACGTACGACTTGCCGTTCTTCTTGCCGGTGAAGACCGTGCCGGCGGGCAGCGTTATCGGCTTGTCCGGGTTCTCGTTGTGCACGACCATCAGGCCACCGGCCTTGGTGACGTCACCCTCGAGCTTCTCGTACTGCTTCGTACCGCCCGCGACCAGCAGCTTGCCGTCGGGCAGCTGCGTGTGACCCGAGCAGAACATGTCCTTCGGCGTCGGGATCTTCTTGAAGGTGTTGGCCTTCGGGTCCCAGAGGATCGACTCGAACTTCTTCGCGTCGAAGTTCTTCTGGTTGTTGCCGGAGCCCGCGATCATCAGCACCTTGCCGGTGTTCAGCAGCGCCGAGTGGATCGTGTTGATCTTCTTGTCCGTCGGGACGTCGAGGAAGTCCCAGTGGCCGTTCTCTGCCTTGTACTCAGGACGGTTGATCTTGTACTCGTGGTACTGCTCCGAACCGAAGCGGTACAGCGCCGGCCCGTTGAACGCCGCCAGAGCAACAACCACCGCGGCCGTGATCGACAGTCTTTTGGCCCGGCGGCTCGGACGGAAACTCATTTCTTACGTCCCCCAAGGGAAGAAATCTGCATGGTCTGATCGGCCGCGGCCCAGCTCGGCTTCTGCTGCGGGGCGTGGCCCTCGGGGTGCTGCCCGGGGTAGCCGGCCGGTGCGTCGTACTCCGGGGTACTGCCCGCGGAACCCGGTCCCTGCTGCGGGCCCGGCTTGCCCTTCTTCTTCTCGTCCCGCATGCCCAGCCGCCAGGCGATGATCGGCGCCGCCGTGACCAGCAGGGCGAGCGAGGCCCAGAGGACCATCGCGGGGTGCGAGTGGCCGAGGAAGTACGAGGCTGCGATGGACCCGCCGAAGATCACGATGAAGAACATGTGGATACGGAAGGTGCCGGTGAGCGTGTCCGGGCTGGACGAGTCGCCCTTGGGCGTCACGACGAAGCTGGACTTGCGGCGCAGCACGGCGTCCATCAGTGAGCGCGCGTAGATCGGTGCGGACATCGCGGACATCGCCATGCCGGCCAGACCGCCGGAGCCCTCGGGCTCGTGCGGCGAGACGTTGTGGCGGCGGTTCCAGATGTAGAGGCCGATCTGGAGCGCGGAGGCGTTGCCGTACAGCATCATCCAGATGACCGGGTCGATCTGGACACCCGAGGCGCCCATGCCCAGGAACAGCGCGCAGGAGAGCGCGGCCAGAATCCAGTTCATGGCGGACATCGGGTAGAAGATGATCATCATCGTGTAGTTGAACATCTTGCCGGGGGGCAGCGTGCCGAAGCCCCTCCAGTACTGCTTGAGGATCGTCTCGTACGTACCGCGCGACCAGCGGAGCTGCTGGGTGAAGAAGTCGGTCCAGGCGGTCGGGCCCTCGCCGACGGCCAGCACGTCCGGGGTGTAGACCGAGCGCCACTTCTTGCCGGTGGCCGGGTTCTTGGCGCGGTGGATCTCGAAGCCCGTCGCCATGTCCTCGGTGATCGAGTCGTACAGACCGCCGATCTGCTTCAGCGCCTTGATGCGGACCGCGTTGGACGTGCCCACGAACATGGGGGCGCCGTAGCGGTTGCCCGCGCGCTGGATCAGGGCGTGGAAGAGGAACTGCTGCGACTCGGCGGCCTTCGTGACGAAGGAGTCGTAGTTGCCGTAGACCTGCGGGCCGATGACGAAGCCGATGTTCGGGTCACGGAAGTAGCCGAGCATGCGCTCCAGGTAGTTCGGGAGCGGGATGTGGTCGGTGTCGACCGAGGCGAAGTAGTCGTAGTCGTCACCGTGCGCGTCCAGCCAGGCGTTGTAGTTGCCGTGCTTGGTCTTGGCGCGGTGGGCGCCCTTCTTCTGGTTCCACTTGGCGATGCCCTTGCGGGAGAAGTGGTGGACGCCGAGACGGGCGCAGACCTCCTTGACGGCCGGGTCGTCGCCCTCGTCGAGCAGCCAGATGTGCAGCAGGCCCCGGTGGCGGATCTTGACGGCCGCCTCCAGGGTCTTGGTGACCATCTCCAGCGGCTCCTTGCCGGGCACGAAGGAGGTCATGAAGGCGACCCGGGTGCCGGTCTCGGGGACGACCGGGATCGGGTCGCGCGCGACGAGCGTGGCGTGCGCGTTGGAGAGCACGTTCAGGGTGCGGAAGAGCTCGATGAGACCGATCGACACCAGCATGACGACGTCGAGCGCACGCAGGAGGTCGTCCTGGAGGTTCGGGTCGCGGTCGGTCCAGTGGCTCGGCTGCATCAGCCAGACGAACAGGGCCAGCGAGAGCAGCGGTGCGGCACCGAGCAGCAGGGCCGCCCGGATGCGGTGCGTCTCCTGGGAGATCAGCGACCGGTACTGGACCTTGTACGGCTTACTGGGGTCCGGCTGGGTCAGCGGACCGGCCAGCCGGCTGTAGTGCTCGTAGTCGTACTTGGGCAGCGCCTTCTGCTTTCGGCGGCCCGGACCCTCGGAACCCAGCTGCGGGGGGACCCGGAGCTGCGTCGTCTGGGTGGGGTCATGGGTAGGGTCGTGGTACTGCCCGGCGCCGCTCGGCGTCGACGTCATGAGTCATCCCCCCGCACGCAAGGCTGGCTGCGTGTGTTCGTAGGTCTGGTCGCTCGCTGGCGGTCCCCCTCGACCGTCCCGAACGCATCATTGGTCGGCCCGCCATCACCACAGACACAGGACGGCAACCTTCCGGTTGCATGATGCCCGCCCCGATATCCATCGGCGATAGGGGCCCCCACCCCGTGGGGTGCTGATGCACCCCGCATGGCCCGGCCGTCTCCCCGTCGGCCGTCCGAGCCTCAACTCGTCGAACCGTCCGCCCCATTGGAGCCACGGGCTCCAGGATAGGTTCCCCGACTCTTCATGTGATCGCAAGGGTCGCTGATCGCAGGGGAGCCGGAGTCCCGGGGCGGTTCCGGGGAGGGCCCGGAACCGTGGGAATGACCGAGACCCTCCCACCGGTGGTGGAAGGGTCTCGGTTGCGCGTGCGCCGCCAGGGACTCGAACCCCGGACCCGCTGATTAAGAGTCAGCTGCTCTAACCAACTGAGCTAGCGGCGCCTGCTGACTCGGAGAACTCTACCGGATGCTCAGGAGTAGTTTGAACCAACAAGCGTCCGTGATGTCTGTTTGATTATCATTCGCACCGTCAAGATGCGTTATGTCCGGGCAGTTGGGACACTGTGCCCGTGATCCAGTTCCAGGAGATTCAGCCCGCAGCCGACTGCCCCTGCGCCGGATGCGCCGCCCAGCGCCGGGTCCGCAGAACGAGGTCTCTTCCGGTGCGTGACGGAGGTCACGCGGCGGCGCACGGCGCACGGCGGGCCGTACTGCTGGTCACCGCCGCCGGGATGGTGCTGGGCGGCGGGGGAACGGCCGGGGCGGCGGACCACGCCCCGGAGGGGGAGCGCCGCCACGATCACGGTGCCCGTCACTGGCTCGAAGTGCGCATCGAAGTACGTACAGAGGGTGAAGAGGAGGAGGTCGGGGGAGAGGAGCAGCTGGACGCTCCGGCTCCGCAGGGGCAGACCGCTCCGCTGCACGGGCGCCCCGTGGCTCCCGCAGGATCGGGCGCGACAGGTGCGCCGGGGCCAGGCGGGGTCGCCGCGGAGCCGAAGCTCAAGCCGGCCTCCCGGGCCGACATCATCAACCGGGCCAAGAAGTGGGTCGCGGCCGGCGTCCCGTACAGCATGGACAAGTTCTGGACGGACGGATACCGGCAGGACTGCTCCGGGTACGTCTCGATGGCCTGGGGGCTCAGTGGCAACGAGTGGACCGGCAGCCTCGCCGACTACGGGGTGAAGGTGAGCCGCGACCAGCTGGAGCCCGGCGACATCCTCCTCTTCCACAACGCGGCCGACCCGCACGACGGCTCGCACGTGACGATCTTCGGCGGCTGGACGGACTACACCCGCGGCCACTACCTCGCGTACGAGCAGACCCGGCCGAAGACCCGCAGGCAGGCCACCCCGATCGGCTACTGGAACAACGCCGACCGCTATGTGGGGTACCGGTACCGGGGCCTCGTCGGCGGCGCCGTCGTCCAGGGTGCGCCGGGTGCGTCGGTGTTCCCGGGGGCGCGGCACTTCCGGCCGGGGCAGGCCAGTACGTACGTGGAGAAGCTGGGGCGCCAGCTCGTGCGGCGAGGGTTCGGCAAGCACTACACCGTGGGGCCAGGACCGCGCTGGAGCGAGGCGGACCGGCGCAACGTCGAGGCGTTCCAGCAGGCCCAGGGCTGGCGGGGCAAGGCGGCGGACGGCTATCCGGGTCCTGAGACATGGCGCCGGCTGTTCACGACCGGAACGACGGAGGGGAACCAGTGAGGAACGACCCCGTAGTAATCCCCGTGCATCTCCTCTACCGCGACGAGGCCGGGGGCTCCGCGGTGCCGTCCGTGCCCTCCGGGGCGACCGTCGTCGGGCGGCGCAGGGGGACGGGCGAGCAGCGGAAGGTGGTCGTCCCCGAACCGGCCCCCGTCGCGCAGGCCCCCCTCGCGCAGGCCCCCCTCGCGCAGACGTCCGTCGCGCAGGGTCCCGTCGAGCGGCCCGGTCCTTCCGGCCCCGGCTGGGCGGCGGTGGCCGCCGGGCTCGCCGCGGTGGCCGGGTGCGGTTCGGTGCTGTGGTGGGTGGGCCTCGTACCGGGTCCGCTGCGGGTACTGCTCGGGCTGCCGGCGCGTACGTACGACGGGATCGGGACCGCGGGATGGGGTGCGCTCGCCGCTCTGGCGGCGGTGGGGCTGTGCGCGTTCGGCGGTCTGACGCGGGGGCGGGAGGGGTACGCGTCGGTGCTCACGCTCTTCGGGGCGTACCGGGGGAGCGTGCGGCGGACGGGTCTGGTGTGGCTGAGCCCGCTGCTGGTGCGCCGGCGGGTGGACGTACGGCTGAAGCACTGGCGGAGCGAGCCGCTGCCGGCCGTGGACCGGAACGGGATCGCGCTGCGGGTGGTCGTCCTCGTGGTGTGGCGGGTCGCGGACACGGCGCGGGCGACGCTCACGGTGGCCGACCACACGGGGTATCTGCGCGGACAGGTCGAGGCGGGTCTCGCACGGGTGCCGGTGGACGCGCCGTCCGCCGCGGCGGCGGTCGGGGACGCGCTGACCCGGCAGGTGGCGGCGCGGTCGGCGGCGGCCGGCATCGAGGTCTTCTCGGTGCAGCCGGTACGGATCGACTACGCGCCCGAGGTCGCCGAGGCGATGCGTCACAGGAACGTCGCCGCACTGGACGCCAAGGACCGGGACCGGGCACTGGCCTCGGTGGTCGACGCGGTGGAGGACACGGTGCGCAGGCTGACCGCGCGGGGCCTGGTCGGGGAGCTGGACGACTACGAACGCAAGGCGTTGGTAAGGGAGTTGACGGTTGCGTACCTCGGGGGGAGGTGAATTTCTTAAGTCCTCTTAACTTTGGACATTGGTCTGGACATGTTCAACTGCCGTCCCTACATTGAGTCTTGGTCTAGACCGGAAGTTCTGCTTCATCTCTTTACCCGCACGCCCTACCCAGGCGTGTGTGCGCCGGCACAGCTCGCAGTTCGACGAACGAACTTCCCCCACGTTCTCCTGGAGCCAAGCATGCAGAAGAAGGCAATGAGTGCTGCCGTCCTCGGCCTCGCGATAGCGGGCAGCACCGTACTCGCCACCGGCAGCGCCAGCAGCCACGGCTACACCGATTCCCCGATCAGCCGCCAGAAGCTCTGCGCCAACGGCACCGTCACCGGCTGCGGTTCCATCCAGTGGGAGCCACAGAGCGTCGAGGGCCCCAAGGGCTTCCCGGCGGCCGGACCCGCCGACGGCAGGATATGTTCCGGCGGCAACGGCGGCTTCGCGCAGCTCGACGATCCGCGTGGCGGCAACTGGCCTGCCACGCAGGTGAGTTCGGGCCAGAGCTACTCGTTCCGCTGGCAGTTCACCGCACGCCACCGCACATCGGACTTCCGGTACTACATCACCAAGCAGGGCTGGGACCCGACCAAGCCGCTCACCCGGGCCTCGCTCGACCCGCAGCCGTTCCTGAACGTGCCGTACGGCGGCCAGCAGCCGCCCGCGACGCTGACCCACCAGGGAACGATGCCCACGGGCAAGTCCGGCAAGCACATCGTGCTCGCGGTGTGGAACGTCTACGACACGGCCAACGCGTTCTACGCCTGCTCGGACGTCAAGTTCTGATCCGCCTCCCCTTCCCCCCTTTCCCCTTCCCCTGAGTTGAGCCGCCCCGACGCCTGCGGGGCGGCTCACGCCGTATGGGGGAGTCGCCTTTCGCGTTGACGTCCCGGACCGCGGCTGCTTCCCGTGCGTCCAGATGTACGACGAGGACCTGAAGTGGTTCGGCGCCCGGCTCAAAGAACTGAACGGGATGCTCGCCAAGGGCTGAGCGCTCCGCCTGAGCCGGCCCCTCCGCCTGAGCCGGCCCCTCCGCCTGAGCCGGCCCCTCCGCCGGATTGGCCGCGATGCGCCGTCGGCCGGCTGTGGCGCCGTCGTGGCTGGTCGCGCAGTTCCCCGCGCCCCTATGGGGTGCTACCGAAAGGTCAACAGGCGTTGCGGGAGCGTGAATTGTCGGCCGGAATGTGACGGGGAGTGCGTGCCGCCGTGGACGGGGCGGGGCGGTCGACGGTTTGCTGGTGGGGTTCAGGCACACACATGAGAACCCAGGGGGAGCACCTTGCCGTCCATGCCGCGCCGCACCTTCCTTCAGGCCACCACCGTCACGGCCGCCTCCCTCGCCGTGGGCGGCGGGGCGACGGCTCAGGCCCAGGCGGCCCCCGCCGTCCCCGTCCCCGTCCCCGGTGCTCCCGCCGCCGCCCCCGGCAAGCGGCTGCTGCGCCTGAGGACCGCCACCAACGGTGCGGGCAGTGGCCACGCCGGCCGCTACGTCGCCGAGGTCCACAACGTCCTGTGGTCCTTCGGCGAGGACGGCAGACCCGCCACCGCCCTGACCCCGCCCGACCTCGAACCCAACCGGCCCGTCCTGTCGCCCGACGGCCGCCAGGTAGCGATGGCCGCCTTCCGGGGCGGCCAGTTCCACCTGTGGGTGATGAACACGGACGGCTCGGGGCTGCGCCGCCTCACCGACGGCGCGTGGGACGACCGGGCCCCCGCCTGGTCGCCGGACGGCACCCGCCTCGCGTTCTCCTCCGAGCGCGGCGGCGACCCGGTCAAGGGCAGCCCGTACCGCATCTGGACCGTCGAGGTGCGCAGCGGGAAACTGGTCCAACTCACCGGCCTGGCAGGCCAGTCGGGCCCCGGAAAGGCGACCGGCTGGGAGGACTTCGACCCCACCTGGAGCGCCGACGGCAGCCGGGTCCTGTTCGTCAGGGGCACCGTCGAGGGCGCCGCCCTCAAGGCCCGTACGATCGCCGCCGTCGCCGCGGGCGGAAGCGGCCCCGTCACCGTCGTCCACACCGAACCGGACACCGCCCCGCCCGGCGGGCTCCTCGCCCCCGCCGTCTCCCCGGCCGGCCGCACCGCCTGGCTGCGCACCACGGCAACGGGCCAGCGGTACGAACCCGTCTCGCTGGTCGTCGACGGCACACCCGCCCCGGTCGACGGCTCGCTCGCCGACTCGCCGCCGCGCTGGCTCGACGACGAGCGGATGCTCGTCACCCTCGACGGCCACTTCCAGATCGTCCGCCCGCACCGCGCGACCACCGGGCAGGTCGTCGCCTTCGACGCGACGTTGCCGGTCGAGCGGCCCTCGTACCGGGTCAAGAGTTACGAACTGGAGCCGCGGCGGACCCGCAGGGTGCGCGGCATCCAGCAGCCGGTGCTCGCCCCCGACGGCCGCTCCTTCGCGTTCGTCGCCCTCAACTCCCTCTGGATCCAGTCGACTTCGGGTCACTTGGCACCGAAGTGCGTAGTCCGGGGAACGCCGACCAGCTACCTCCAGGGCCCCTCCTTCAGCCGCGACGGACGCTGGCTGCTGTACGTCGACGACCGCGAGGGCCTGAACGGGGTGTACCGCCACGAACTCGCCACCGGCAAGAACGAGTTGCTGGCGGGCGGCGGACGCACCCACCCCGCGCTGTCCCCGGACGGCACCCGGCTGGCCTGCATCGACATGGCGGGAGGTCTGGTCGTACGGGACCTGGCCCCGGGGACCGAGAAGGTGCTCGCCGCCCCGCTCGGCGGCGGCGGACTGCCCGGCCCGCCGAGCTGGTCCCCGGACGGCCGCCACCTCGCCTACTGCGACCGCAACCGGCTCAACTTCCGTTACCGCGAGGGCTACAACCTCATCCGGACCGTCGACACGGTCACCGGCGCCACGGCCCTGCACGCCCTCGCCCCGTTCGCCTCCCTCTCCGACCGGTACGCGTCGGGGCCCGCCTGGTCGCCGGACGGGAAGTGGCTCGCGTGCGTCAGTGAGTCCGCACTGTGGGCGCTGCCGGTCGGGGGCGACGGCAGCCCGGCGGGCGAGGCCCGGAAGCTCTCCACGTTGGGCGCGGACCACCCGAGTTGGGCGGCGGACTCGCGGACGCTGCTCTACCTGGCGGAGGGGAAGGTACGGCTGACCACCCTCGACGGGACGGGTCCCGGACGGGAGATCCCCGTCCGCCTCGACCGCCGCCGTTCCACCCCCGTCGACACCGTCGTCCACGCGGGTCGTCTCTGGGACGGCACCGCCGTCGACGGTCGGCTCCGCACCGACGTCGACATCCTGATCCGGGACGGCCGCATCACCGGCATCGAACCGCACCGGGCCGGACGGCGCGCCGCCCGCCACGTCGACGCCTCCCGGCAGACCGTCCTGCCCGGCCTCTGGGACGCACACACCCACCCCTGGCAGTACACCTACGGCGCCCGCCAGACCTCGCTCTCCCTCGCGTACGGCATCACCACCACCGTCTCGCTCGCCGGGTTCAGCTACGAACAGGCCCGCATCCGGGAGGCCGTCGTCTCCGGGCAGCTCGCCGGACCCCGACTGCTCACCACCGGCGAACTCCTCGACGGGTCCCGCGTCGCCTACAGCATGGGCCGCGCCCACCGCACCGAGGAGGGCCTGCGGCGCTCGCTCGCCCGCGGGGCGGCCCTGGACTGGGACTTCGTCAAGACGTACGTACGCGCCCCGATGGCGTACATGGAACAGGCCGCCCGCTTTGGCCACGACCGGCTCGGCGTCCTCTCCGGCTCGCACCTCGTCTCGCAGGGCCTGCAGAGCGGCCAGGACCTGACCAGCCACCTCGTCGCCACCGAGCGCGCCGACCGCGGACACGGCGCCACCAGCGAGGGCTTCACCTACCAGGACACCATCGACCACTACGCGCGCGGCGGCCTGAACCTCCTCGCCACCCCCTTCGTCGCCTCCCCCCTCCTCGGCGACTTCCCCGAACTGGCCGACGACCCGCGGGTGACGGCGATGATGCCGCCCTGGGACGCGGAGAAGGTCCGCGCGGCAGCCGCCAAGTCCCCGACCGCCACCGAACGGCTGGCGCTGCGGCGCGAGATGGGCACGTACCGGAAGCTGGTGGACGACGGCGGCCGCATGACGATCGGCACGGACACCCCGATCACCCCGGTCGGCCTGACCCTGCACCTGGTGCTGCGGGCGATGGTACGAAGCGGCTTCACGACGGCCCAGGCCCTGCACTCGGTCACCACCTCACCCGCCGAACTCTTCGGCGTACAGGGAGAGTTGGGCACGGTCGAACGCGGAAAGATCGCCGACCTGACCCTCGTCGACGGCAATCCGCTCGCCGACTTCGAGGACCTGGTGAAGGTGAGCGGCGTGCTGGTGGGAGGGCGCGTGCACGAACGGGCGGGGCTGGAGGCCGCGTACGGGAAGAAGGCCCCGACCCGGCTGCGGAGCGGCGCTCAAGGCGGCGACTGGGCGGCCGTCACGGCACTGATGCGCGAGGGGGACTGCTGCTGAGCGCTAGGGCCTGTCCGGCGGATCTTGCCGCGGTCGCGTGCCCTGGCACGCACATCTGCCGCGTTGTCGTCAATCGACGACGCTCCGCGTCGCCTCAATCCTCCGCCTTGCAGCTGCACGCACCATGCCCCGCTCAGCGGTAGTGAAAGGGCAAGGTCACTCCCATGCGGCCTGATCCGCCGGACAGGCCCTAGCCCGGGACGTGGGTGCTTCGACCTGCGGCTTCGTCGTGGCTGGTCGCGCCCACGCGGCGGAGCCGCGAATCGATACAGCCCCGCGCCCCTCAGAGGGGCGGCAGCGGGTCGTCGCGCAGGATCGCGTACCGGACGATGTCCCGCCACGCCCCCGCCCGGAAGGTACGCCCGCGCATCACGCCCTCCTGGGTGAAGCCGCACTTCTCCAGGGCGCGCCGCTCCGCGACGTTGTCCGCCTCGGTGTCCGCCTCGATCCGGGACACCGGGGTGGTGTGCCGCGGACGACGACGCTGGTGCCCGCGTCGTTCAGCAGCCGGTTCTCCTCCCAGCCCCGCCGGGGTGGGGTCGCTGGTCATCCGAGTGAGGGTAGTGACGGTCGCCCGCCCGCGACAAGGGGCGGACAGGGCCGGCAGGTACGGTTTTCGGCGTGAAGATCCTCGTCACCGGCGGCGCCGGTTTCATCGGTTCGTCGTACGTTCGCATGCTCCTCGACGGCAGCCTGCCCGGCCAAGAGCACGCCCGGGTGACCGTCCTCGACCTGCTCACCTACGCCGGGAGCACCGACAACCTGCCCCTGAACCACCCCCGCCTGCGCTTCGTCCACGGCGACGTCTGCGACCTGCCGCTGCTCCTTGAGCTGCTGCCGGGTCACGACGCCGTCGTGCACTTCGCCGCCGAATCGCACGTCGACCGGTCCATCGCCGGCGCGGGCGCCTTCGTCCGTACGAACGTGGAGGGCACCCAGAGCCTCCTCGAAGCGTGTGTGCAGACCGGCGTCGGCCCGGTCGTCCAGGTCTCGACCGACGAGGTCTACGGTTCGATCGCCGAGGGAGCCTGGACGGAGGACTCCCCGCTAGCACCGAACTCCCCGTACGCCGCGTCCAAGGCGTCCGCCGACCTGATCGCCCGCTCCTACTGGCGCACCCACGGCCTGGATGTCCGCATCACCCGCTGCTCCAACAACTACGGCCCCCGCCAGCACGCGGAAAAGCTGATCCCGCGCTTCACCACCCGGCTCCTGGCCGGCCTGCCCGTCCCCGTGTACGGCGCGGGGGAGAACGTCCGCGAATGGCTGCACGTCGAGGACCACTGCCGCGCCGTCCACCTGGTCCTCACCAAGGGCACGGCCGGCCGGATCTACCACGTCGGCACCGGGAACGCCCTCACCAACCTCCAACTGACGCAGATCCTGCTGGAGTTGACGGGTGCCTCGGCGGACCTGGTGGAGCACGTCGCCGACCGCAAGGGCCACGATCTGCGGTACGCGCTGGACGACACCCGCATCCGCGAGGAGCTGGGGTACGCGCCACAGGTGCCGTTCGCGCGGGGGCTGGCGGAGACGGTGGAGTGGTACCGGAG
This sequence comes from Streptomyces sp. NPDC048442, assembly GCF_040651475.1. Lineage (NCBI taxonomy): Bacteria > Bacillati > Actinomycetota > Actinomycetes > Kitasatosporales > Streptomycetaceae > Streptomyces > Streptomyces sp. NPDC048442. The sequence goes on along the minus strand of NZ_JBEZKB010000001.1, from coordinate 589,197 downwards.
GGCCGGGCGCGAAGAACGTGGCGGGGAATGAGGAAGGCCCCCCGGGCTTTCGCTCGGGGGGCCTTCCTTCGTCTGTGCGCCGCCAGGGACTCGAACCCCGGACCCGCTGATTAAGAGTCAGCTGCTCTAACCAACTGAGCTAGCGGCGCTTGACTCGTAAATCGTACCTGGTCCGAGGGGGTGCTCGCGACCAGCACGGGTGGTAGCCGGGCAGGCACGAGAGGTAGTCGGGGCCGTTACAGCGAGAGCGACAGTGCCATCGGGGTGGCCCGCCGGTTGAGTGCGTCCGCCGCCTGCCGCAGCCGGTGCGCGTGCTCGACCGGCAGCGACAGGGCCAGGCAGCCCACGGCCGCCCCCGCCGTCAGCGGCACGGCCGCGCAGACCGTCCCGAGCGCGTACTCCTGGAGGTCGAGGACCGGGACGGTCGGCGGCTGGCTGTCCAGCTTGGAGAACAGCACCCGCTCGCTGGTGATCGTCCGCGAGGTCAGCCGTGCGGTTTTGTGCCGGGAGAGGTGGTCCCGGCGCCCGTCTCTGTCGAGCTGGGTGAGCAGGCACTTTCCGACCGCGCTGGCGTGTGCGGAGGAGCGGAAGTCGACCCACTCGTTGACCTTCGGGGTCAGCGGGCCCTCGGCGACCCGGGTCACCTTGATCTCGCCGTCCACGTACCGGCCGAGGTAGATCGCGGCGCCGACCGAGTCCCGCAGCTGGTCCAGGGTCTGCTGGAGGCGCAGCTCGACCAGCTCGCGGCGGGTGGTGCCGGGCGCCCCGACGAGGTCCAGCGCCTCACCCGCCACATACGCGCCGTCGGCGATCTGCTCCACGTACCCCTCGCGGCGCAGCATCAGCAGCAGTGGGCGCAGTTCGGCGGGGGAGAGACGGGTCTCGCGGGTGAGCTGGGTGTCGGTGACGCCGTCACTGTGCCGGGACACCGACTCCAGCACGCGCAGGGCGTGCTGCACCGAGTGCTGCGGCCGGCGTGGCTGTGGTGGCTGTGGCGTGGTCGGCTCGGGCTTCAGCGCCACGGTTTCCCCTTAGCTCTGCTGCTCTGCGTGTGCTGCTCTGTGTGGTCGGTTCTGTGTGGTCGTTTCTGCGTCGTCAAGCCACGATAGCCGTCAACCCCCGCCCGCGGGGCGGGGGTTGACAAATGAGTTCGCGCGGGCATTCGGCCCGATCCCCGTGAGCTGGGCCTGTACACCTCCGGCATATGCCAGAGGCATGCTCAGATCACCACGCCCGGACGCTTCGGATCACCGCGCCCGGAAGCTTCGGACCACCGTGCCCGGACGCTTCAGAGAACCGCGCCGAGGAACTCCCGGGTGCGCTCGTGCTCCGGGTCGCCGAAGATCTTCTCCGGCGGCCCCGACTCGATGACCCGCCCGGAGTCGAACATCAGGACGTCGTCCGAGATGTCCCGGGCGAAGTTCATCTCGTGCGTCACGCAGAGCATGGTGATGTCGGTCGTACGGGCGATGTCGCGCAGCACGTCCAGTACGCCCGCCACCAGCTCCGGGTCGAGCGCCGAGGTCACCTCGTCGAGCAGCAGCACCTGCGGCCGCATGGCCAGTGCCCGCGCGATCGCCACCCGCTGCTGCTGCCCGCCGGACAGCTGCGTCGGCTTGGCGTCGACCCGGTCGCCGAGCCCGACCAGGTCGAGTAGGTCGCGGGCCCGCTGCTCGGCCTCGTCCTTGGACAGGCCCAGGACGCGGACCGGCGCCTCGGTGATGTTGCGCAGCACGGACATGTTCGGGAAGAGGTTGAACTGCTGGAACACCATCCCGATGTTCTTGCGCACTTCCCGCAGCTGCTTCTCGCCCCGCGAGGGGAAGAGCTGCTGGCCATTGACGTGGATCGTGCCCTCCTCGGGCTTCATCAGCGTCATCAGCAGCCGCAGGATGGTGGTCTTGCCGGACCCGGAGGGCCCGATCAGGGTCACGTGCTTGCCCGGCTTGACCGAGAAGCACAGGTTGTCCAGGACGGTGTTCTTCCCGAACCGCTTGGTGACGTTGTTGAACTTGATCAGCTCGTCGGCAGCGGCCGGGGCCTGGAGGGAATCAGCGGTTTCAGCGGACAAGACGACGCTCCAGGGCTCGCAGCAGAAGGGACGCCGGGTAGGCGATGAGGATGAAGGCGATGCCGACGACGGTCAGCGGCTCGGTGTACTGGAAGGTCGCCGCGCTCTCCAGGCGCGCCTGCTGGAGCATCTCCAGCACGCTGATGCCGGCCAGCAGGGGCGTGTCCTTCAGCATCGAGACGACGTAGTTGCCGAGCGCGGGCACGATGCGCCGGATCGCCTGCGGGAGGATCACCGCGAACCAGGTGCGGTGCAGGGGCAGGCTGAGCGCGGTCGCCGCCTCCCACTGGCCGACCGGTACGGCGTCGATGCCCGCCTTGTAGACCTGTGCGGTGTACGTCGAGTAGTGCAGCCCGATCGCGACGGTGCCGGTGGTGAGCGCCGAGAACTGGATCCCCCACTCCGGCAGCACGAAGAACAGGAAGAACAGCTGCACAAGGAGGGGGGTGTTGCGGATGAACTCGGTGACGATGTTCACCGGCCACCGTACGAAGCGCGAGGCCGAGCGCAGCCCGAAGGCCCACACCAGACCGAGCGAGAACGAGAGCAGCGAGCCGAGTGCCAGCACCTGGAGGGTGACCAGCACCCCGTCCCAGAAGCGCGGCATGAAGTCCGCGACGGCGGACCAGTCCCAGTTGCTCATCGCGTCCCCCCGGAGATCTGCGCCTTCACGTCAATCCCGATCCCGGCCTTGGTCCTGCGCTCCAGCGCCTTCATGCCGCGCGTCAGGACGAACGCGATCACGAAGTAGATGACGAGGGTGATCGAGTAGATCTGCGCGCTCTCCTGGGTGGCGAGCCGCACCAGGTACGCGGCGAACGACACGTCGCCGATGCCGAGCAGCGACACCAGGGCGGTGCCCTTCAACAGCTCGATCAAGAGGTTGTTGAACGGCGGGATCATCTCCGGCACCGCCTGCGGCAACAGGATCAGCCGCATCCGCTGCCACGGTGTGAAGCTCAGCGCGACCCCCGCCTCGCGCTGCGCCGGGGTGACCGAGGCGAGCGCACCGCGCACGACCTCCGCACCGTACGCACCGTACGAAAGACCCAGTGCGAGCACGGCGGCCCACAGGGGCACGAACGCCCACCCGATGAGTCCCGGCACCACGAAGAACAGCCAGAACATCAGCACCAGGGCCGAGGTCCCCCGGAACACCTCGGTGTAGACACCCGCCAGGAAGCGAACGATCCACAGCCGGTTGGTCCGCGCGATCCCGATCACGAAGGCGACGAAACCCGCCAACAGGGCCGAGTAAACGGTGAGTTGAACGGTCGTCCAGATCCCCGGCAGAATCCAGTGCTGCCACAGCCCCGCGCTCATCGGCACAGCTCCTTGGCCGTCAGCGTCGTCATCTCCGCCTTCGTGAAGCCGAACGGCTGGACGATCCGGAAGAGCTCGCCGCTCTTCTTCATCTTGTGGATCTCCACGTTGAAGGCGTCGCGCAGCTCGGCGTCCAGAGCGCGGAAGGCGAAGCCGCCGCCGTCGATCTTCTTCTTGCCGTCCACCACCGGCGCGAACGGCGCGGTGGCCTCCGCCTTCCGGCTCTTGCGCACCACTTCGCGCCCGGTGAGCGCGGTACCGGCGAAGACGTCGACCCGCCCCGACTCCACGGCGTTCAGCCCGGCCACCGGGTCCTGGAGGATCACCAGTTCCTTCTCCGGGATGCCGGCGGCTATCGCGTACTCGATCTCCGCGTATCCGCTGCCGGTGGCCATCTTCGCGCCGGACTTCTTGATGTCCTGGTACGAGTTGAGCTTCTTCGGGTTGCCCTTCGGCACGATGAAGGAGTCCAGCATCTGATACTCCGGGTCGGCAAAGATGACCTGTGCGCACCGCTCCTTGTTGATGTACATACCGGCGGAAACGACGTCGAACTGCTGGGAGTTGAGCCCGGGAATCAGCGACGAGAAGTCCGTCGCGACCGGCTGCACCTTCCCGATGCCGAGCCGCTTGAAGATCACCTTCGCGAGCTCGACCGCCTCGCCGGTGAAGTTCCCCCGGTCGTCGATGAAGCCGTACGGCGCCTCACCGGCGATTCCCATCCGCACGATGCCCTGTGACTTCAGCCGGGCGAGCGTGTCCCCGGTCGGCACCTTGCTGCAGCCCGCGACCCCGAGCGCCCCCGCAGCGCCCAGCGCCGCACCGCCCGCCAACAGGGCACGCCTCGACACCGGCCTTCGTCTTTTGCTCTCTTCACTTCTCGTAGGAGCCATGGGCGCGCGGCTACCCGAGACCGCACGGATTACTCCACTCAATTCCGGCCCACGGGGCTCCAGATGCCCCCTTGACGGGAGGAACCCCCTGAGCACGATGGGAGGATGACCGACCGATTCGTGGATATTTCGCTCGACAAGCGTGGTGTGCACTGCACCGCGAAACTCCTCGACTCCCTCGCCCCGATCACCTGCCGGGCAGTCTGGGACGCGCTCCCGCTCGGCGGTGACGTCTACCACGCGAAGTACGCCCGTAATGAGATCTACGCGCTCTTCCCGTCCTTCGCGGCCACCGAGCCCCCACTCGAAAATCCCACCGTCACCCCCATCCCCGGCGACCTCTGCTACTTCTCCTTCGCCGGTACGCAACTGGCCACCGGCTCCCACGGTTACTCCGCCGACCACATCCGCCAGGACCGCCCCACCATCGTCGACCTCGCCCTCTTCTACGAGCGCAACAACCTGCTCCTCAACGGCGACCAGGGCTGGGTCCCGGGCATCGTGTGGGGCACGGTCGTGGAGGGCCTGGACCGGATGGCCGACGCGTGCCAGGACCTGTGGCGGGCGGGGGCGGTGGGGGAGACGCTGAGCTTCCGGCGGTCGGCGGCGGGCTGAGCCGGAAAAGTCCGACACCGCACGGCAGTTGGCGACCGCGCTCCCACTCCGTACGATCCGGCCGGGACACCGGACCGGAAGAACGGAAACAGACTGTGGACGCGAGACCCGACGACGAGAGCCCCGTCTACGAGATCGGCGGCAGCGATGTGGACTGGGACGGGGAGTGGCGCTGGCACGACGCGATGTGGGCCGGCAACGCGCTGATCATTCTCGGCGCCTGCGCCGTGTCCGGGGTGGGCTGGGTGTCGGGCCCCGGGGCCGGAATCCGGCTGGGCGTGATCGCCCTGGTGGCGGCGGCTTTCCTGATCTGGCTGAACACCAGGGCGCTGAACCGGCTCAGGGCCGAGACGGGCCTCTCGCACTGCAGGCTGGTGGCGGTCATGCGGCTCGCCCGGCGGGAGCAGATACCGAATGATCCGGTGGTCCGGCATGCGATGGCCCGCCTGATCGCGTTCCAGAACAGCAAGAAGGCGGGGGCGCTCTGGGCGCGCCCCCTCTGCGTCGCGCTGCTGCTGCTGATCGCGCTCCTGCAATTCCTCGCGGGGAACGTGCTGTTCGGCCTGTTGCTGCTCGCCGCGGGCGGCTACCTGGCCTCCCCGTTCAGCGTGGCGGCCCGCGTCCAGGCCCGCCAGAACCGCCTGGAGGCCCGCCTCGCCGCGCTGAACGCCACTCCTCCGCAGGGCTGAATCGTCCGCCGTAGGACTGACTCACCCTCCGCAGGGCCGACCCTCCGCAGGGCTGACTCAGACCGGCCGGGTGCCCACCGGCACGGCCCGTACCCACGTCCGGTCCGGGTCCAGGTAGGCATCGACCGCCAGCCCGGCCTCCTGCAGCGCCGTCTCGAACTCCTTCTCCGTCAGCGGGCACGCCATGAAGGTCTGCGTCCAGTTCGCGTCGGGGAACTCGTACTCGACGTGCACGGACCGGGCCCCGGGGCGGCCCCCGTCCGGCGCGGGCTCCGAGGAGACGATGCGGACCAGCCCGCCGTCGGGATAGTGCCGCACGGCGGGCAGCCCCTCGTGCCGGCCCGCCGCCTCCCGCTGGATCACCACGACGCCGTCGTCGGCGACATGGCGGCGGCAGACCCGCAGGAAGCCCTCGCGCAGTCCTTCCGCGCCCGCGTGGACGAGGAAGGACATGAGGACCACGACGTCGAAGCGCTCGCCGGGCAGGTCGAGGGCCTCGATCGGGCTCCGTACGGTACGGACCCCGGGCAGCCACTCCCGTACCTCCGCCAGCATCTCGGCGGACTCGTCGACCGCGGTGACGGCGAAGCCCTGCTCGGTCAGGGGGCGGGTGAGGCGGCCGGTGCCGGAGCCCAGCTCCAGGAGACGGGCACCCGGCCGGGGAGGGGCGGCCAGTGCCAGCCACTTCGGCTCGTCGAGGACGGGGAGCCGCCGGTACAGCTCCACCGCACACCCGTCGGGGGTGATCGCTCCGGGCCCGGTGCCTTCGTATCCCTTGCGCACGATGTGATCCATGGGACGCATCGGAACACGGGACGGATGGCACGGAAAAGGCGATCCTCGGCCGTTCCTGGCCCCTGCGGATGACGATCCGGTGGGAAATTCCGCCGGAAACCGTGCCCACCGTGCCGCCTCATTCGTCAGGCGGGTAGGCGACAACCTCATGTGGCCGCACGATATGGGCATCTGGAGCATTCAGCATGAAGACCGAAATGATCGGAATCAGCGGAATCAGCGGAAATATGAAGATGCGGGCGCGCCGTGTGTCGGCCGTCGCGGTCACCGCGGCCACCGCCGGGTCCGTCCTGGCCACCGGGGCGTCCCTCGCCCCCGCACAGGCCCTCACCCCGGCGACCGCCGCCACGGCCGTCCCCGCGCTCGCCGCCCCCAAGGCCCCCACCGTCACCGCCAGGGGCGCCTTCCTGATGAACGCGGCCACAGGGAAGGCCCTGTTCGCGAAGAACGCGGACACCCGGCTGCCCACCGGCTCGACGACCAAGATCATGACGGCGAAGGTGGTCCTCGCCGCCAAGGGCCTCAACCTGGATTCCAAGGTCACCGTCCAGAAGGCGTACAGCGACTACATCGTCAGGAACAGCGCCTCCTCGGCCCGCCTGATCGTCGGCGACAAGGTCACCGTCCGCCAGCTGCTGTACGGGATGATGCTGCCGTCCGGCTGCGACGCGGCGTACGCGCTGGCCGACAACTTCGGTACGGGTGCGACGCGCGAGGCCCGGGTGAAGTCCTTCATCGGAAAGATGAACGCGACGGCGCGCTCACTCGGCCTGAAGAACACCCACTTCGACTCCTTCGACGGCGGGGGCGGCACAGGCAACTACTCCACGGCCCGCGACCTGACCAGGCTCGCGGTGAACGCGATGAAGAACCCCACCTTCCGCGCCGTGGTCAGGACCAAGTCCACCAAACAGCGCACCGTCACCAGGGCCGGCGGCCACCGCGACATGACCTGGACCAACACGAACCCGCTGCTCAGCAGCTACCCGGGCACCCTCGGCCTCAAGACGGGCTCGGGCCCCAACGCCAAGTACTGCCTGGTCTTCGCCACCCAACGCGGCAACAAGACCCTCTACGGGACCCTGCTGTCCTCGTCGTCGGACGTGAACCGGGCGAAGGACGCGGGCAGGCTGCTGGACTACGGCTTCAGGAGGTAGACGCCCCTGGCCCTCTTGAGCAGCGGGGCCGCCGTTCCCTCCCGCCCACCCCTTGGGGGCGGGTGGGCAAGGGGGCGGCCCCCACGCGGAGCCCCGCCCTCCGACCGCACGCGCTCGCGACCGCCCCCTACACCGCCCCCGGAATCCCCGCCCCCGCCCCGTACAACGCCTCCGCCACCCGCAGCACCAGCCCGTCCCGGTGCCTCGCTGCGACCAGTTGGACCCCCACCGGCAGTCCGCCCCCGTCCACCCCGCACGGCACCGTCGCCGCCGGCTGCTGGGTCAGGTTGAAGGGGTACGTGAAGGGGGTCCAGCCCGTCCAGCGGCGCAGGCCCGAGCCTTTTGGGACCTCGGGCCCCGCGTCGAAGGCCGTCAGCGGCAGGGTCGGGGTGACCAGCACGTCGTAGGTGGTGTGGAAGCGGCCCATCCGGCGGCCCAGTTCCATCCGTGCGTCCACCGCGGCCAGGTAGTCCAGGGCGCTCATCCGCGCCCCGGTCCCGGCGATTTCGCGCAGACCGGGGTCCAGTCCTTCCCGCTGGGCGCGCCCGAAGTTCTGCGTCACCCGCGCCGCCCCGCTGAACCAGAGGGTGTGGAAGGCCTCCACCGGGTCCGCGAAGTCCGGGTCCGTCTCCTCCACGTACGCGCCCAGCTCGGCCAGCTTCTCGACCGCGCCCCGTACCGCCGCGGCGACCTCCGGGGCCACCTTCACCTGTCCGCCCAGCGTCGGCGAGTACGCCACCCGCAGGCCGCGCACCCCGTCCCGCAGGCCGGTCCTGGTCTCCGCGTCGTCCGTGACCGGTGACTGCGACCAGTCGCGCCAGTCCGCCTCTCCGGCCATCACATCGAGCATCAGGGCGGCGTCGGCCGCGTCCCTGGCCATCGGGCCCGCGTGCGAGAGCGTGCCGAACGGGCTCGACGGGTAGAGCGGGATCCGGCCGTAGGTGGGCTTCATGCCGAAGATTCCGCAGAAGGAGGCGGGAATACGGACCGAGCCCCCTCCGTCGGTGCCGACCGACAGCGGGCCGGCGCCGGCGGCCACGGCCACTGCGCTTCCGCCGCTCGAACCGCCCGAGGTCCGTGAAGGATCGTACGGATTGCGGGTGACGCCGAAGCGCGGCGAGTCCGTGACGCCCTTCCAGCCGAATTCGGGGGTGGTCGTCTTGCCGACCAGGACCGCCCCGTGCTCCCGCAGCCGCGCCACCGCGGGGGCGTCCTGTGTCCAGTTCCCCTTCTCCGCGACGGTGTGGGAACCGCGCAGGGTCGGCGTGCCCGTGGTCAGGAGCAGGTCCTTGACCGTGACCGGTACGCCGTCGAGCAGGCCCTGGGGCTCCCGCCTGCGCCACCGTTCCTCGGACGCGCGGGCCTGCGCCAGGGCGCCCTCGTGGTCGATCGAGACGAAAGCGTTCAGGGTCGGCTGGATCGCCTCGGCCCGCTCCAGTACGGCACGGGTCGCCTCCACGGGGGACAGCTCGCCCTGCTCGTACGCGGCGAGCAGTTGGCGGGCGGTGAGGGCGGTCGGCTCATTCCTGGGTGAGGTCATGGTGGGGGACGTACCCAACATTCTTGTCCACTACATTCGGAAGCGGCTTCCCGCTCTCCCAGAGTCCGTACAACTCCAGGAACTGGTCGGCCAGTTCGTCCCGCCAGCCGATCACGTCGCCGCTCATGTGCGGCGACACGGTGAGACCGGGGACGTCCCACAGGGGGCTCTGTGGGGGGAGCGGTTCCTGGGCGAAGACGTCGAGTGCGGCGCCCGCGATCCGGCGCTGGGCGAGCGCGGCCAGGAGATCGTTCTCCACGACCAGCTGTCCCCGCCCCACATTGATGAAGTACGCCCCCGGGTTCATCGCGTCGAAGGCCCGCGCGTCGAACATGCCCCGGGTCGTGTCCGTCAGCGGTGCCGCGCACACCACCCAGTCGGCGCGGGCCAGGAGGGGGAGCAGCTCGTCGGGGCCGTGCACGCCGGGGCGGGCGGTGCGGCCGGTGACGTCGACGCTCACCCCGAGCGCCTCCAGCGTGCGGGCGACGGCCCGGCCGATGGGCCCGGAGCCCACCACCACGGCCCGCGTCCCGGCCACCCGCTTCGTCTCCCGGTGCCGCCAGCGGCGCTGCCGCTGCAGCTCGTTCGTCCCCAGGAAGTCCTTCGCCGAGGCAAGGACCAGCCCGGCGACGTACTCTGAAATTGGCGTCTCGAAGATGCCGCGCGCGTTGGTGACGACCGTGTCGGAAGCGGCGAGTTCCGGACTCATCAGATGGTCCACCCCGGCGCTCGCCGTGTGTACCCAGCGCGGGCGTGCGCCGGAACCCGGCCATGCGCGCCGTACCGCGTCCGAAAGAAAGTCCCACACCAGAAGCACATCTGCTTGTGGCAGTTGACTCCGGATCGTCGAATCGTCACCGTGCAGAATGCGGGTCCGTCCGGTCAGGCTGCCAAGTCGCGGCAGCGGTTCGGCGTCGAGGACAAGAAGGGTCACATCAGTCATGGCGGAGAAACCGTTTCGTAACGTCTGACATACGCAGATGATGTACGGATTGACCACACTCGTACCTGCACCTTACGGTCGTCAACACCCGTACCTGGGGGCCGCATTGGACATTGACTTTCTCGGTGGGCCACAGCCGCAGCGCGGCGTGGGAGTGGTGGCCCCCTTCGACTTCGCACTCGACCGGGAGCTCTGGCGGTGGGTGCCGGACGGCATCTCCCTCCATCTGACCCGTACTCCCTTCGTCCCCGTCGAGGTCAGCCTCGACCTGGCCCGGCTGGTCAGCGAGCACCAGACGCTGCGCGAGGCGGTCCGGGCGCTGATCGCGGTCGAACCACAGGTCGTCGCGTACGCCTGCACCTCCGGGAGTTTTGTCGGCGGTGTCGCCGGGGAACGCGCCATGTGCGAGGCCATGTCCCGGGCCGGTGAGACACAGGCCGGGGACCTGCCCTCGGTGACCACGTCGGGTGCACTCCTGGAGGCGCTCGGTGAACTGGGCGCACGAAGGATCGCCCTGGTCACCCCGTACACGGAGTCGGTGACGCAGTCGCTGGAGGAGTATCTGGCGGAGGCGGGCATCGTCGTCACGGGAAGGGAGTTCCTGGGGCTCACCCGGCACATCTGGAAGGTTCCGTACCGGGACGTGGTGGACATGGCCCGGCAGGCGGTGGTCGGCGCGGCCGACTGCCTCTTCATCAGCTGCACCAATCTCCCCACGTACGACGTGATCCCGCAGCTGGAGGCGGAACTGCGGATGCCCGTCATCTCCGCGAACCAGGTCACCATGTGGTCCGCGCTGCGGCGCCTCGGTGCGCAGGCGGTCGGCCCGTACCAGCAGCTGCTGATGGCGTCGCAGCCACAGCCGCCGGCCCCGGCGGTGCTGCCAGTGCTGCCGGAGGTGCTTTCGGAGGCATTCTCGGAGGCGCTCCCGCCCGGAGGGCCACCGACTCTTCCGCCGGCCCTCCCGCCGGCCGCCCCGCCGGTGCTTCCGCCGGCGCTCCAGGAGCCCCCTCCGTTCCCCGAGCAGGAAGGACCGACCTGACATGACAGCGATCGGATTCCTCTATCCCGGCCATTCCGCCGAGGACGACTACCCCCGCATCGAAATGATGCTCGCCGCCCCCGACATCCGCCTGCCGCTGGTCCACACCGACATCGGCACCGACGCCCACCGCGTCGACGCACTCCTCGAAATGGGCTCCGAGACCCGCCTCGCCGCAGGCGTCGAGGAGCTGCGCCTCGCGGGCGCGGAGGCAGTCGTCTGGGCCTGTACGAGCGCCAGCTTCGTGTTCGGCTGGGAGGGCGCCCACGACCAGGTCCGCCGGCTGGCCCTGCACGCGGGCCTCCCCGCCTCCTCCACGTCCTTCGCCTTCGCCCATGCGGTACGGGCACTGGGCGCGAGCCGCGTCGCGGTCGCCGCCACCTACCCGTCGGACATCGCGGAGCTCTTCCACGACTTCCTCAAGTCGGCCGGTACGGAGGTCGTTTCGACCCGTGGCAGCGGCATCGTCACGGCGGCCGAGGTCGGCACCTGGGGCCGTGCGGAGGTCCTCGCGCTGGCCCGTGCGGGCGACCACCCGGAAGCGGAGGCGGTTCTCCTGCCGGACACGGCGCTCCATACGGCGGCGTATCTCGCCGACCTGGAAAGGGAGTTGGGCAAACCCGTGCTGACCGCCAACCAGGTCACGGTCTGGGAGGGCCTGCGGCTGGCGGAGCGGCGGGTGCGGGCGAAGGGGCTGGGGGTGCTGTTCGAGGGGTAGTGGCGGCGGGCTCGTCCTTCAGCGCCGTACCAGCGCCAGCAGGCTCAGTCCGAACATCAGGACGCCCAGGGGGAGATGCACCGACGGTACGTGCGCGATGCCGAGCACGACCTGGACGGAAGCGAGGACCAGGAAGCCGGACGCGTACGCGACGGGCCGGGGCGAGCCGCCGCCCGGCTTCCACGCCAGCACCGCCGCGAGCACGTACAGCATCGACGCCCCGTACATCACGCGGGCTCCGGCGCTGTGCAGCGTCTCTCCGTAGGGCGTGGCCAGCAGCAGCCCGGCGGAGACCGCCTGAAGGAAGATGGTCAGGGTCTGCAGGGCGATCGCGCTCTGCAGGAACGAGAAACTGCGCGGTGCCGTCGTCGCCTGGGTGGCCATGTCGCGGTCCCCTTTTCCGCCCGGGGGCAGTAGATCGATAAGGTCTCACCAGCCCGACGACGCGGGCCTGCGAAAGGTAAGGCGAGGCGGTGGCCGGGGGCGTGGGGACGGCGGGGACGGGAACCGACGGGACAGTCGGCGAGCGGCGGCAACTGCTCAATGTTGCCTACCGGTTGCTCGGCTCCCTGGCCGAGGCGGAGGACGCCGTGCAGGAGGCCTACGCGCGCTGGTACGCGCTGCCGCAGGCCCGGCGGGAGGAGATCGTGTCCCCGGGCGCCTGGCTGACGACGGTGACCGGCCGCATCTGCCTGGACGTGCTCGGCTCGGCGCGGGCCCGGCGGGAGCGCTATGTCGGCGCGTGGCTGCCCGAGCCGCTGCCCGACCGCGCCGAGTGGGACCACGGCCGTGGCACCGGGGGCGCCGCCTCCACCGACCCTGCCGACCAGATGGTCCTGGACGAGTCGGTGTCCATGGCCTTCCTCGTCGTCCTGGAGTCGATGACGCCCGCCGAGCGGGTGGCGTTCGTCCTGCACGACGTCTTCCGCTACCCCTTCGCCGAAATCGCCGACGTCCTCGGCCGGACCCCCGCGGCCTGCAAGCAGCTCGCGGCCTCCGCCCGGCGACGGGTGCGCGCTCCGTCGACGGCGGCCGGACAGTCCGACGTGGTGGGACAGTCCGATGTGGCCGGACAGTCCGACGTGCTGGGGCAGCCCGGCGCGGTGCGGCAGTCCGACAGAGTGCGGCAGTCCGACGCGGTGCGGAAGGTCAAAGAGGCATGGGAGACGAAGAACATCGCCGCCCTCGTCGACCTCCTCGACCCGGCCGCCGTGATGACCGCCGACGGCGGCGGCATGGTCGGTGCCGCCCTGCGCCCGATCGAAGGCAGCGCGCTCATCGCCGCGTACATGGTCGCCATCGCCGACAAGGCTCCCGGGCTCGAACTCCTGGAGCGGTCGGTCAACGGTGTGCCGGGGCTGGTGGCCCAGCGGGCCGGCGTGGTCATGACCGTGGCCGCGTTCGACGTCGCCGACGGCCGCGTCACCCGGATCTGGGCGGTCCGCAACCCGGAGAAGCTGCGGCCGTGGACCCAGGACGACTGACGCAGGGCGGCTGACGCAGGACGGCTGACGCAGGACGGCTGAACCCGCCCATGCTCCGGTATCGTCCCGGCGGGAATAACCGGAGACCCCCTCCTGTTACGCCCACGGAAGATACGGAAGTACGGAACACGCCCCGCCCGCCCCAGGAGGACCCCCGGTGGAACCCACCCCCCACCCCATCCGTGCCAGCGCCACCGGCCTCGCCCCCACCCCTCTCTCCGTCCTCGACCTGGCCACCGTCGGCGTCGGTGCCACCCCGAGTGACGCCCTGCGCACCAGCGTCGAGATCGCGAAGCTCGGCGAGGCCCGCGGGTTCCACCGCTACTGGGTGGCCGAGCACCACTCCATGCCCGGAGTGGCCAGTTCCTCCCCGGCCGTGATCCTCGCCCACCTCGCCGCCCACACCGACCGCATCCGCCTCGGTTCGGGCGGCGTCATGCTGCCCAACCACGCCCCGCTTGTCATCGCGGAGCAGTTCGGCACGCTGGAAGCGATGGCCCCCGGCCGCGTCGACCTCGGTCTCGGCCGCGCCCCCGGCACCGACGGCGCCACCGCCGCGGCGCTCCGCCGCAGTGACAACCCCCACGAGGGTGCGGACGAATTCCCGCGCCAGCTCGCCGAGTTGACCCGGTTCCTCCAGGACGACTTCCCGGACGGCCACCCGTACTCCCGCATCCACGCCGTCCCCGGTCCTGTGCAGGGTCACAGCAACACCCCCCAGGTCTGGCTCCTCGGCAGCTCCGGCTTCAGCGCCAGGCTGGCCGGCCAGCTCGGTCTGCCCTTCGCGTTCGCGCACCACTTCTCCGCGCAGAACACGATCCCGGCCCTCGACCTCTACCGCGAGTCCTTCCGCCCGTCGGAAGTACTGGACGCCCCGTACGCGGTCATCGGCGTCTCCGCCCTCGCCACCGACGACGAGGCCGAAGCCCGCCGCCAGGTCCTCACGGGCGCGCTCAGCATGGTCCGGCTGCGCACCGGCCGCCCCGGCCTGATCCCCACCCCCGAGGAGGCCGCCGCGTATCAATTCAGCTCCCTGGAGCGGGAGTTCGTCGACAGCTGGCTGGCGAACGTCATCCACGGCACCAAAGAGGCCGTCCGCTCAGGACTCGACGACCTCGCCAAGCGCACCGGCGCCGACGAGCTGATGCTCACCGCCAACGCGCACACCGGCTCGGTCCGCCTCCGCTCGTACGAGCTGATCGCCGACGCGTACCAACTCCCCGGCGGAACCGGCAACCAGGAAGCCGTCCGCTCGCACAGCAACTAGGAAGCCGTCCGCTCGCACAGCATCGCCGCGATCCGGTCCGGCGCCGTCGGCCGTGAGTACAGCCAGCCCTGGCCCGTGTCGCAGCCGATCCGCCGCAGCCGCGCCGCCTGGCCCGCCGTCTCCACGCACTCCGCGGTGACGGTGAGGCCCAGGCGGTGCGCGAGCTGCACCAGCGCCTCCACGATCGTCTCGTCGGCGGGGTTGGCGTGCGCCTCGTCCTGGAAGCCCCGTACGAAAGCGCCGTCCAGTTTCAGTACGGACACCGGCAGCCGGCTCAGATACGCCAGGTTCGAGTAGCCCGTCCCGAAGTCGTCGATCGCGATGTGCACGCCCATGTCGCTCAGCGCCTGGAGCGCCTGCAGCGGCCGTCCCGCAGAGCCCATCACCGCCGACTCGGTCAGTTCCAGCTGCAGCAACTCCGGTGCCAGACCGGTCTCTTCGAGGATGTCGGCCACGTCGGCGACCAGGTCCGAATCCCAGACCTGACGCACCGCCACGTTCACCGACACGAACAGGGGCTCGGTCCTGGGGTGGTCCTTCTGCCACTGCCGCGCCTGCCGGCACGCCGTCCGCAGCACCCAGCGCCCGAGGTGGACGATCGAGCCGTCCTCCTCCGCGATTCCGATGAACCGATTCGGCGCCAGCGTCCCGAACTGGGGGTGCCGCCACCGCACGAGGGCCTCGACCCCGCGCACCAGCCCGCCCTCCAGGTCCACCAGCGGCTGGTACTCCAGCACGAACTCGCCCCGCTCCAGGGCCGGCCGCAGCGTCGACGACAGTGCCTGGCGGGTCATCCGGTGCGCGTTGCGCTCCGGGTCGAAGAGGGTCCAGCGGCCTTTGCCGTCCGCCTTCGCCCAGTACAGCGTCGTGTCCGCGGCCTGCATCATCCCCGTCGCCGTCGTGCCCGCCGCCGACCGCTCGACCACGCCGATCGACGCGGACACCGAAAGCCGCTGCCCGGCCAGGTCGAACGGCTGCTGAAGGGCGGTCAGCACCGTCTGCGCCAGCTCGCAGAGCTGCTCGGTGCCGGTCGAGTCCTCCACCAGCAGCGCGAACTCGTCGCCGCCGAGCCTGGCCACCAGGAACCCGCCGCCAGGCCCGTAACCGCTCTGGTCCGCGCACCGGGTCAGCCGGGTCGCCACCGCGGTCAGCAGCCGGTCGCCGACCCGGTGGCCGAGCGTGTCGTTGACCGCCTTGAAGCCGTCCAGGTCGAGATAGCAGAGCCCGACCCGGCCGGTCCCGCCGCGCTCGTACGTCGATGTCTCCAGGGCGGCCGAGAGCCGCTCGAAGAACAGCGCGCGGTTGGGCAGCCGGGTCACCGGGTCGTGCATCTGGAGGTGCCGCAGCCGCGCCTGGAGCTCGCGCCAGTCGCCGATGTCGGAGACCGACAGGAGCACGTTCTCACTGTCCGGTACGGGGGCGAGCGCGACCTCCACCCACAGGGCGTGCCCGTCGCGGTGCTTGAGCCGGCGGGTGCAGCGGAACTTGGTCCGCCGCCCGTCCAGGACCTCGCGGTACGCGTTCCAGGTGCGGGCGTCCGAGGCGAGGTCCACCAGCTCGGCGGCCTCCGTACCGGCCAGCTGCCCGGAGTCGGTGCCGAGCAGCGTGCCGAGCGCCGTGTTCGCGGCGAGGACGGCGCCGCCGGGGGTGACCAGGGCCATCGCCAGCTGCGCGGCCCGGAAGGCGGCCCGGTAGTCGCGGGCGCCGGCGTCGTCGCGGGGGCGCGGGTCGTCCGGCCCGCCAGGGGCTCCGTACTCTCCGTACTCCGGACGGAACCCTCCGTGCTCCGGATGACGCTCCGTGACGAAGGACGGGACGAGAGGGGCGAGGGAGACGGGGTCGGGGCCTGATCCGGACTCTTCGTGGATTCCGCTCACGGTGTGCTCCCGCAGGGCGATGGAGTCGTACAGGTTTCGTCGGGCGTGGTCGGGGGGTCCTGATGTCGGCGGTCCTGATGCGGATCCCAGGCGGGAAAGTGTGCCGATCATAGAGGCTGCCGCGACGGCCGATCCAGCTCCGTCGTCGCCGAATCCCGGACCGGTACCGGGCGCCATGGTGGCTCACCCCACTGGCCGATCGTTTCTGCACGGGTGTGCCTTGACCTGCCACCCTCCTGACCGCTTGTGACTTTCTGTGACCTGTCGGGGTGTCGCCACGGGTCGCCCCGCGTACCCGAGTGGCGCACTGGAACAGGGCATTCCCCCACAAAACCGAACAATGTGGGTGAGGTGTTCCGAATTCCGCAGCGGAGGCCCGGAGGTCGATGTGCTGGACCAGTTGACACCCGGGGGAGTGCCCGAGCAGCCGCCCGAGGGGGCCGGGGGGAAGGCTGAGGGGGCATTCGGTGGAGCGGACCGGTCCAAGGTGCGGCTGCGCAGCACGGCGGCCTTCCTGACCTCCCTCGCGGCGCTCGCCGCGACGGGCCTCGTCGCGGGCCCGGCAGCCGCCGGCCAGTCCGCCGCACTGTGCGCCCTGCCGCGCACCTCCGCCCACCACTCGCTGGGCCTCGACAGCTGGAACGAGAGCTACCCGCGCCCGGTGCGCACCCTCAACGCAGTGATGATCTTCCTGTCCTTCCCCGACTCCGAGCCCCTGGTCACCCCCCGCGAGCTCGCCGCCGACCACTTCCCTGCGACCAGCGACTTCTTCCGCCGCGCCTCGTACGGCAAGTTCCAGCTCAAGCCGCACCCGCTGACCGACTGGGTGCGGATGCCCGCCACCTCCACCTCGTACGCCATACAGCGGGACTGGAGCGCGGAGCGGCGCAGCGCCTATCTGCGCGACGCGGTGGCCGCCGCCGACAGCCGCGTCGACTTCTCCCAGTACGACGTCGTCTACCTGGTCGCCGACCCGGACGCCCCCGGTGTCGACTCCGACGCCACCAAGGTGGTCAATTTCGACACCCCGCTGCACGCCGACGGCAAGGACATCCGCCGCATCGTCACCGTCTTCGAGAAGCACCCGCCGGACCGCAACGTCCTCGCCCACGAGACCGGCCACGTCTTCGACCTCCCCGACCTCTACCATCGGCCGTCCGACGGCAAGGGCGACTGGGACACGCACGTCGGCGACTGGGACGTCATGGGCAGCCAGTTCGGACTCGCCCCCGAGCTCTTCGGCTGGCACAAGTGGAAGCTCGGCTGGCTCGACGCCGAGCAGGTCGCCTGCGTCCCCTGGGGTGCCACCAGCCGGTTCACCCTGGACCCGCTGGCCGCCCCCGCCCCGGCCGGCGGCCAGCGCGGCAACGCACGGCTCGCCGTCGTCCGTACGGGAGAGAACACCGCCCTCGCCGTCGAGGCGCGCGGCGGCACGGGCAACGACCGGGGCGCCTGCGTCGAGGGCGTCCTGATCTACCGGGTGCGCAACGGCGCGGCCTCCGGCGGCGGCCCGATCGAGGTCGTCGACACCCATCCGCGCACCGAGGCGTGCGCGGACCGCTCGGTGTACCCGCCGCTCGCGGACGCCCCTCTGGGCGTCGGCGAGACGTACACGGTGGCCGACCAGGGCACCCGGGTGGAGGTCGCGGACCGGACCGGCTCGGGCGGGTGGACGGTGCAGGTCACGACGGGGCGGGGGACACCGGCTCGCTCGTAGGCGCCGTGCGGGCTTGGGCGGGCGTATGTCGGGCTTAGGAGTGCGTACGAAGCGGGGCTTAGGAGTGCGTACGTAGCGGGCTTGGGCGGGCGTACGAAAAAGTCCCCCGAGCCGAAGCTCGGGGGACTTTTCCCGTCTGTGCGCCGCCAGGGACTCGAACCCCGGACCCGCTGATTAAGAGTCAGCTGCTCTAACCAACTGAGCTAGCGGCGCCTGCTGACGTCGTAGACATTAGCACCCTGATCGGCGGGAGGAAAAATCGATAACCGGGAGGCCCGCACGCACGCCCAGAACAGCACCTCCGGCCCCGGCAGCCAGGGGTGACGCACATCGGGGGCGACCACCCAACGGGGTCCCTTCTCGGGCCCGGGGGCCAGCGCGGGCACGGTCACCGCGTCGCCCGTCCCGTGACAGAGCAGCGGCGGTACGTCCTCGGCCCGGTGGTCCCACTCCAGGAGCGCGGGCAGCCGCTGGGCGGTGCCGGGCGTCGCGAACAGCAGCATCCGCCCGCGCTGACCGGCCACTGGCCCCGACCCCGGCCCCTCCGCCCAGAGCGCGTCGAGCATCCGGCGGCCGAAGACGGCGGGCACGTTCACCACGTCGAAGGCGGTCCCGCAGGGCAGCACGGCGGGCGCGGTGGGGCGCGCCTCCCAGGTGGAGAGCGTGCTGCGCGGATACGCGGAGGCGGAGACCAGCCAGGCGGCCCCGCAGGGGGTGACGCGGTCGAGCGCGGGGGCGGGGCTCGGTGCGGGGGACGGGGAGGGGGAATCGAGCGGGGAGCGCAGGGGTGTGGGGGCGTGGGTGGTCATGCCACAGGTCTACTGGGGGTGAGCAGTCCGTTTCCGAGAGTTGCCGGAAACCGGGACAGGGCGCCCAGGAGGGGAGTATCTTGCCGCCGCCGCATATGCCACCTGGCGCTGTCGGTGGCCTACTGGGTCGGTGGCCTACTGGGTCGGTGGCCTACTGGCCGGTGGCTCCGTCGCGCAGCAGCCCCCGGCCGAAGTCCACCATCTTCTTCGCGTAGTCCTCGGTCCACGCCGCCCGCTCCGCGATGTCTGCCGCCGTCAGCCGGTCGAACCTCTTCGGGTCCGCCAGCTGCGCCGCCGCGATGGCCTGGAACTCCACGGCCCGGTCCGTCGCCGCACGGAACGCGTGGGTCAGCTCGGTGGCCCGGGACAGCAGTTCCTTCGGGTCCGCGATGGACTCCAGGTCGAAGAAGTGCTCGGGATCGGCGGACGCCTCCGCGGGCTCGAAGAGCAGCGGTGCGGGGCGCAGCCGCCGCGCGTTCGGCTCGGTTTCCGCCATGTGCTTCCTCCCATTCGGGCCACCCAGGGGGCAGATGGCCACCCTCCATTGTCCGGGTGCGCGCAAGTAGGCCTCACGGGGCCCAGCGCACCCGGTGCTCGGACAGGTGTGCCAGCACCGAGTGATTCGCCTCCCAGCCGTCCGGGAACTTCACTGTCACGCCCAGCTGGACCGGTTCGGTCGAGGGGTGTTCGTCGAGCAGTTCCGCGACGCCCTCCCGGCACACCACGATGCACGCGTGCCGGTGGCGGGAGGCCAGTACACACAGGCGGCCCGTCTCCAGGTGGAAGGCGGTCGCGTCGGGGCGGCCCGACAGCGGGTGCAGGACCACCGTCACGTCGAACTCCCGCCCCTGGAGCCGGTTCGCGGTGTCCACCGCGACTCCGCTCACGCCGAGCGCGGCCAGCGCCGCCCGTACCGCCGCCGCCTGGTCGCGGTGTGCGGTGCCGACCGCGATGCGGTCCGCCGTGAGGGGGGCCGGGTCGGGGGAGCGTTCGCTGAGTGCCGCCCCGCCCCGGTCGAGCAGCCTCCGTACGACCTGGGCGAGCGCGCCCACCGCCTCCGGGTCGGTACGGGGCGTGTGCCGGGCGGGCAGCTCCAGCAGGCCCCAGCCCGAATGCGCCGCCTCGTCCACCACCCGGTCAGCGGCCGAGCCGTCGGAGGGGACGGCGAAGGTGAGGCGCCGGTCCTCCGGGCCCGTACCGCTGCGGAAGGGCGTGTACGGGTAGAACGCGTCCGAGACGAGCGGCGCGGCCGACGCCGGGAGCCGCCACGACACCGGCAGCCGGTGCTGCGGCAGCTCCGGATTGTGCGCGAGGAGCGTCGAGACGGCGCTCGCGGACGGGTCGTACGACAGCCCCGCCCACTGGTCGGCGCCGACGATCGAGAACGGGTCGAGCTGCCCCGGGTCGCCCACGAACAGTGCCCGCTCGAAGAGGCTCGCCACGGCGAGCAGCGCGTCCGACCGCATCTGGTACGCCTCGTCGACGATCGCGTGCCGCCACGGCTCGACGCCCTTGACGTGCGCCCACTTCGCGGCCGTCGAGATGACGATGTCGATCCCGGCGAGGTCCGCCGCCTTGGCGGACTTCTTCACGTGCGCGAGATCGTCGAGGGCCTTGTCGTGCGGGTCGGAGTCGGAGCTGTGCAGCCGGCCGACGGGAAGGTCGGGCTGCTTCTCGGCGAGCCGTACGACGAGGTCGTCCACCTGGGCGTTCGTCTGCGCGACGACCATCAACGGGCGCCCGGCGGCGGCCAGTTCGAGGGCCGCGCGCACGACGAGGGTGGACTTCCCGGCGCCCGGCGGGGAGTCCACGACCACGCCGCGGTGGGCGCTGTGGAGTGTGTCGTGGAGGATCGCGGTGGTGGCGCGGGTGGCCTCGGCGGCGGGGTCGAAGTCGGGGCCGGGGGCGGGGAAGTCGGGCTTCACGGGGGTCCTTCGGGGGCGGGCCGCTGTGCGCGGGGCGGGGCGTGGTGCGGGTTGGTGTGCGCGGGGCGGGGCGGTGGGTGGCTGGTGTTGCCTGCGGCGCTTGCCCCTCCCCGGCCCTCCCCGCTGTGACACTTTGCGGCTCCGGCGCGTGGTGCCGGCTGCGGGGCCGGGAAGGTGCACGGCTTGCGCCGGTGGGGGTGGGCGTCCCGGGCCGCGCCCGGTGCACGGCTGCGCCGCGCGTCCTCAAACGCCGGACGGGCCGGAAGGGTGTGGTTCGCCGTCCGTGGGCGGGGGACCTCCGTGGGTCCACGGGGTTTCCTCCGGGTCGGGGAGCTGGGGGCCGCCGCGCTGTTCGTGCTCGAACAGGGTCCAGCAGATGCGGTCGCCGACCTCCGGGACGGTCCCCGGCGCCGGCTCCTTGGAGCGGCCCATCGCGTTGACGACGCGCAGCACCAGCAGGCCCTCGCCCACCCGCTCCACGAACTCCGCGGTCTGCGGCTTCCCCTCCAGCGACCGGTACACCTTCACCCGCTCGTCGCCGCCGCCCAACTGCGGCAGATCCGTCGTCCGTACGGTCACCAGCGGCCGCGGGCTCGGCCGCTTCCCCTCGCTCCAGCTCATCTCGACACCGAGGACCTCGCTGGTGAACGCCTCGCCGGACAGCCGCCTGGCCGCCATGGCCAGCGGATCGTCCAACGCCTCCTGGGCGTCCAGCCGCGCCTGCTCCGTCTCCCGCGAGGCCAGCTTCTGGGCGGCGCCCACCGCGCTGTCAAGGCGCGGCTGCGGCGGCTCCCCGGCCCGTACGCGGTCCCGGTGGCCGGTGTACGACCAGCGGTCCCTGGTCCATCGCTCGCCCGCCCGCACCCCCTCGGGCAGGGCCCGCAACAGGTCCAGGGCCTGCCACACCGAGTCCCAGGTGGGCCGCAGCTGGGTGGCGAGCAGCTCGCGGATGCGGCGCTCGGCGGCCGAAAGCCCGCCGAGCTGGGCGTCCGCGCTCTCGCCGTCCTCGGCGGCGGCGAACTGCTGCCTGGCCAGGTCGTACGCGTCGATGGCCGGGGCGAGCAGCGCGTTGTCGAACGCGGGGTCGGTGGCAGGACCGGCGGGCGGGCACACCAGCTGCCCGTTCGCGTCCCGCCCCGCCTCGGCCCGCAGCGCGGCCGCCGCCCCGCCGCCCGACCCCTCCGGCGGGTCGATCCAGGCGAGCAGCGCGCCCAGGTGCTGGTCCTCCAGGCTGCTCTGCCCGGTGGCCCAGTGCCGGCCGAGCAGGTCGGTCGCGGAGAGGAGGAGGGACGAGCCGGGGACGCGGGCCCGCTCCCCGTAATGCGTCAGCCAGCGGCCGAGGAGGGGGATGTGCGGAGGGGCCGGATAGGGCGTGTCCGGATCCTGCTCGGCGGTACGGCGGAACCGCATCGACCGCCCGAGCAGCCGTACGTACTCGATGCCGGCCCGGCTCGGCACGATCAACTGCGGTGCGTCCCGGCAGAGTTCGACCTCCACCTTCACGCGCTTGCCGGTCTCGGGATCGGTCTCGCCCCGCTCGGCGGGCTCGGTGTCGTCGGCGTACGCGTCGATGTACGGCAGCACGGCGTCGGCCAGCTCGGCAAGGAACGCGAACCGGAGGTCGCGGTCGCGGGGCTGCGCGACGGCGAGCAGCCGCGGGGAGTCCCGGTCCGTCCCGACGAGGGCCCCGAGGGGCGCCCCGGCCTCACCGGCGGTGGTGAGAGGCACGACGACCATGGGCCGCTCGGCGAGGTGCCGGTGGCGGACGGTGGCGAGGGGCTGCGCGCGACCGCTGCGGGTGGCTTCCAGCCGGGCGAGGGTGCTGATCAGCGACATGGGATGTCGGGCTTGCCTTTCGGGGGAGTGGGGGCGGAGTCGGGGGCGTGCGGTCGCGAGGGGTTGTGCTCTGCGTGGGGGCCGCCCCCTTGCCCACCCGTCCCGCCCCCGGGGGGCGGCCCCGCTGCCCAAGGAGGCTGACGATAGGGGCGCGGGGCTGTGTTGATATGCGGCTCCGCCGCGTGGGCGCGATCAGCCACGACGCACCCGCGCGAGAACCACCACCGCCCCACCCCGCCCGGCAGCCTCACGCCCCGGCCCCCGCGGCAGCCCCCAGCGCCTCGGCGCGCAACGTCGCCGCCCTCCTCAGGGCGGCGACCGTGGGGTCCGTGGGGTCCCCCGAGAGCCCCTCCGCCGCATCGAGCACCGCCTCGACCGTCGTCAGCCCGCCCAGTTCCCCCCGTACGCTCCGCCCCAGCGCCTCCACCGCGCCCGCCCCGCGCGCCCGTTCCCGGCAGTGGAAAGCCAGTTCGCACGCGGCCAGGCACTCCGGTGCGTACGCCGCGTCCACCGTTTCGACCGCTGCGGCCAGTTCCTCCGCCGAGCACGACGACGGGTCGAACGTCGTCCCCTCCGGCAGCGCCGCCGCCAAGTCCTCGATGCGGCGCATCCGGGTCAACTGCCGCCTGGTGACCGACAGTTGCTTCCGTACGTCCAGCACCGCACCGGTCGGCAGGTTGGAGAAGTCCTTGGGGCAGACCAGCAGCACCCGGTGCCCGACCTCCGCGCCCGCCACCTTCGCCGCCACCCGCTCCAGCGCCAGCACGTACACCGCGGCCTGCCGGGCGGCGGCCCCCACCTTCGCCGCGTCGGCCGAACCGTCCAGCATCGGGAAGGACTTGATCTCCACGGCCGTCCAGTGGCCGTCCGGATGCACCACCACCGCGTCCGGCTCCAGGTACGCGGGCGTGCCCGCGACCTCCAGTGCCAGCATCGGGTGGTCGAGCAGCGTCCACGCCTTCGCCGCGGTCGCCTCGCGCAGCGCGAGCGCGGTGCGCGCCGTACGCCCCTCGGGGCCCGCCGCCGACACGTCCGGGGTCAGCGCCCCTGACGGATCCTCCACCCCCAGCAGCCGCAGCAGCTCCATCCCGCCGTCCGACTTCACCCGCGCCTCGAACGCATTGCCGCGCATGAACGCGAACTGCGACTGCCCGAAAGCGGCCGGCGACCCCAACGCCTGCGCAAGCACCGCCTTGTTCACCCCCGCCCCGTCCAGCAGCGTCCGCCGCTCGCACCCCGGGTTCGCCGCCAGCGCGGCCAGTGCGCGGGCGTCCAGCGGGTGCGGGGCGACCGCGGCGCCACGCAGCTCGGCAAGCCGCTGCCGTACCGGAACATGCGCCGGAGCAGCCGGTTCGCTGTGTACGGGCGGAGGTGTGGGTTCGGGTCCGCTGCCCAGGGTTGCGTTCACCCTCCGAAGTCTCGCATCCACCACTGACAACACCCCCGTACCGCCACCGAGCAAGACGGAGCAACACCCCCGCATCAGTTCCCGCACCCCGTGCGCGATGATGGAACGGGCCGGTCCCATTCCGGTCCATTTCGCTCAGCGTCCAGGGAGAGATCGACATGGCACCCCGCATCCTGCTGGCCAGGCACGGTCAGACGGAGTGGTCGCTGTCCGGCAAGCACACCGGCCGCACCGACATTCCGCTGCTCGACGAGGGCCGCCACGGCGCGAAGGTGCTGGGCGAGCGACTGCACCGCGCCCCGTGGAACGGCCTGCCGGACGTCACGGTCCGCACCAGCCCCCTGCTCCGCGCCCGCGAGACCTGCGACCTCGCCGGGTTCGGCGACCGCGCCCAGGACTGGGACGCCCTCATGGAGTGGGACTACGGCTCGTACGAGGGCCTCAAGCCGGACGAGATCCACGCGCGGCAGCCCGGCTGGATGATCTGGCGCAACGGCGCCCCGGAGGGCGAGACCCTCGCCGACGTCACCGCCCGCGTCGACGGGATCATCGAGTGGGTCCGCTCCGAGGACCGCGACGTGCTCGTCTTCGCACACGGCCACATCCTGCGCTCGCTGGGCGCCCGCTGGCTGGGCCTGGACATCGGCTTCGGCGCCCACATCCGGCTCGACCCGACCTCGCTGTCCGTACTCGGCTGGGCGTACGGCGAACCCGCCGTCGAGCGGTGGAACGACACCGGTCACCTGGAGCGGTAGGGCCCCTCAGAGGCCCCGCCGCACCGTGCTCGCGTGCCGCGTCAGGAACGCGCCGATGCTCGGGGAGCGCCGGTGCGGCAGCAGCGTCCTGATCGTCCCGGCCAGCAGCGCGCGTACCCGGGACGACTGGACCTGTTCCAGCAGGTCGAGCACCTTCTGGCCGACCGCCGCCGCCTCGTCGGGCACGCCCGCCCTGGCGAGGTCGTCGGCCAGTTCGGCGCTGTAGAGCGCGAGGTTGCGGGCGAAGTGCGGGTCCTGGAGGGTGGCAGCCCGGTGCGCGTACTGGGCCGCCCGCTGCCAGTCGCCCAGCGCCGACCAGCACTGCGCCTCAAGCCCCGCCAGTTCGGCGGGCCCGAAGAAGGTCATCCACTCCGGGTCGTTGGCGGAAGGCCCGCACTGGAAGAGCGACTTGGCCCGTACGAGCGCCTCGACGCAGCCCGTACGGTCGCCCAGCGCGGCCCAGCCGGCCGCCTCGCGCAGCGTCAGCAGCGACAGCAGCCGCATCGAGCCGAGCCCGGCCGCCGCCCGCTGCCCCGCCTGCGCCGCCCGCAGCGCCTCGCGGGGGCGGCCCGCGTCCCTGGCCAGGAACGCCGTGTTGCAGAACGCGTGGGCCTCAAGCCCCCCGTCCCCGGCGACCCGTGCGGTGGCCAGCGCCTCCGCGTAGTGCGAGCGGGCCTCCTCGAAGCGGCCCGAGTCGTGCGCCAACCAGCCCACCGACAGGGCCAGTTCACCGGCCGCCGAGTGCAGCCGGTCCGACACCCTGCGCCGGACCGTCCCCGCGTCGAGCAGGGCGTACGCGGTCCGCAGGGGCTTGCCCGCGTGCTGGTAGAGGGCGTCGGCGCCGTGCCGGTCGTCGAGCAGCCGGATCTTCCGCACCGCCTCCTCCACGGCGGCGGCCTCGCTCGCGCCCGGCCGCCCCGAGAAGGCGCCGGCGCCTCTGCCGACCGGGCCGGGGCCGTCCGGCGTACTCGCGAAGGCGGTCCCCAGGGACCCGAGTGTGGCCGCGGCCGCCACCGTGGTGGAACCGCTCGTCATGAACGCGCGACGCAGCACGTCGCTCTCCTCGTCAAGATGGGAAGGGTGTGGTCCGGGGAGGCCCGGAACGGACTGCGCGGGCCACTGCGCGGGCACGAGAACAGGTGCGAGCGCAGGCGCGGAGGCGGGCACGGAAGCAGGTACGGGAGCAGGCGTGGAAGCAGGCACGGAAGAAGCAGCCGCACCCGCACCCGCAGGCGCACTGAGGTGCGGCAGCAGCGCGTTCACGCCACCGCGCGCCCTGCGGCCGCGTACCGCCTCCCGCTCGGCGAACCCCAGATCGGTCAGCGTCAGACCGGGGAACATGTGCAGGAACACCCGCTCGTACGCATAGTTGGGGCAGCGGATCTCGCCCGCCTCCACCCGCCCGATGTACCGGGCGTCGCACGCCACCTGCTCGCCGATCTCGCGGGCCGCGCGGCGCACCGCCGCCGCGAACTCCCCCGGTGAGCGGTGTCCCCGCAGGGCCCGGAAGACGGGGTTGGGATCGGGGTGGGGATCGAACGGCCGGTGATTCGCTGGTGACGACGCCATGGCCGGGCCCTCTCTGGCGGATGGTGCGATGGTGCTGTGCCGGGGCGGATGCATTCACCCCGGACGGGGCATGAACGTACCGGCTGTCACTGGGTCGACACGCGGAGTTTGCCTACAAACCGGATATCTCATCCACGATCTGCCATGAACTGCCATCCTTTGCGGCGGCGAGCCGCCGTAGCGTTGACGCCGCTGCCGCGTTGACAGGGAACGGAGGGGGTGCGGCTCCCTCCCGAGCGAGGAGGTTCCCTTGTTGGAGGCCGGCATGGAGACCGTGGAAGCCGTTACGGAACCCGCATCGGTGCCCGCATCGGTGCCCGCAGGAGTCCCAGGAGCCTGCGGTGCGCCCGGCTCCGCACCACGTACGACCGCAACCGCTACCGCCGCTCCCGCGCCCCACGCGACGACCCCCGCGCCCCACGCGACGACCCCCGCGTCCCATGCGACCACCCAGTACTGGCCCACCTCCGAGTGCAGCGCCGCGCCCGGCCCCGAGCTGCTCGGCCCCGAACCCCTCGACCTGGTCACCGTCCCCGCCCGGCAGGGGCTGGAGGCCGTCGACATCCTGCGCCGCGCCTCCGCCGCCACGTGTCCTGGCGCGGCAGGGGCGGGCCTGTCCGCCGTCGGGCCCGTGCTGCACGACGGCCCGTGCGACACGGTCGGCTTCCTGGTGCCGCCCGGCACCGCCGACGGCTGGGACATGCCGGGCAGCGCCTGTACGCAGACCCTGGGACGCGGGGTCTCCTTCGACATCCCGGGGCAGGCGGCGGGGGGCGGTGCTGATGCGTCCAGAGGTGTGAACGGCGAGGACGGTGCTGACGGCGTGGACGGCGCCGCCGCCTCCGCGACCCCCTCGGCCTCCGCCCCGCTCCGCAGCTCTGCGTCCGTGTCGGAGCCCCCCGTCACCGGCACGGGCTGGCTGCTGCCGCCCACCGACGACACCGTCCCGGTCACCGATCCGGCGGCGCTGCGCAGGGCGCTCGGCGAGGCGGCCCGTCTGATCGAGGCGGCCGACCGCTGCCGCTGACGCACCGTGCCGGCGGGCGCCGGTACCCGCCGGTGCGCCGATGTCCGCCCGTACGCCGATACTGGCCGGGTGGCAAAGAAATCCCAGGCTGCGGCCTCGACGTCAGCGGCCCGATCCACCAGCGGCAGGCGGCGCGAGCGCACCGCTGCCGCCGAGGCCGTCGTCGAGAAGGTCGACGGCGGACTCGCCGAGCTGATACCCGACCGGGACCGTCCGCGCGGCTGGACCCTCCTCCTCGACGGCGCACCCCAGTCGCACGTCGACCTCGACGACCCCGCGCACCTCGACTTCGCGTACCAGCGCAGGCTCGGCCACATCGTCGACCTGATCGCCCCGGCCAAAGCGCCCCTCCAGGTCCTGCACCTCGGCGGCGGCGCGTTCACGATGGCGCGGTACGTCGCCGCCACCCGCCCCCGCTCCACCCAGCAGGTCGTCGAGATCGACACCCAGCTCGCCCAACTGGTGCGCAGGCAGCTGCCGTTGGACTCCAACGCCCGGATACGAGTGCGTGGTACGGACGCCCGTGAGGGCCTGGCCAAGCTCCCCGACGGCTGGGCGGACCTGATCATCGCGGACGTGTTCAGCGGAGCCCGTACGCCCGCGCACCTCACCAGCGCCGAATTCCTGACCGACGTACGGCGCGTCCTGAAGCCCGGCGGGTACTACGCCGCGAACCTCGCGGACGGGCCGCCGCTCGCGCACCTGCGGGGCCAGATCGCGACCGCGGCTGCGGTCTTCCCCAACCTGGCGCTCGCCGCCGATCCGGCCGTACTGCGCGGAAAGCGGTTCGGGAACGCGGTGCTGCTCGGCTCGGAACTGGCCCTTCCGGTCGCGGAGTGGACCCGGCGGGTGGCGACCGACCCGCATCCGGGGCGCGTCGAGCACGGGCGGGACCTGGCGGACTTCACCGGGGGAGCGGCGCCGGTCACGGACGCGAGCGCGCAGCCGTCACCGGTCCCACCGGCCGCCGTCTTCAAGTAGGACCCCAAGCCGTCTTCGAGCGGGGACCTCAAGCGGCCCCGAACGGTGTGCGGGGATCAGGACTTGATGATCTCGACCATCGGTGCGTGGTCGTGCCAGGTGCAGAAGACCGACAGCTTGGCCGCGCCCGCCGTGAACTCCACCCGGATCCAGGAGGGGTCCTTCCACACCTGCATCGCCCACCCCGAAGCGGGTGTCGCGGACACCAGGGTCGCCGAGTCCTTCCCCATCGAGAACACCACCCGGCCCGCCTCCGTGTTGACCGACTTCAGGGTGCTGGGCGGTTCGGGCGGCCGGGAGGGCTTACGGGGCCCGGTGGCGGGCGGCGCGGAGGAGGGGGCGCGGCGGCCGGGGGCGGGGGACGCGGGCTTCTTCGCCGACGGGGACTGCGACTGCGACGGCCGGTGCGTCGAGGAGGACTGCGGGCGGGACGCCTGTGCGGCGGCGCTGGGCTCCGGCGGCGAGCCGGGGATGGGCAGGGCGCGCGGCGGGTCGTACGCCGTGCCCGCCATCACGGTGTGGACGCCCCACCACGAGAAGGTGACCGCGGCGCCGGTGGCCAGCAGCCACGCCCCGGCATGTATGAGTCCTCGTCGCATCCGGGCCATCCTGCACCACGCGCACCACCGCTGTCCCCGGGGGATGGGTGTGCGCCGAATGGCGTACGGTGCCGTTCCATGGCAAGTGTGCTCGTGGTCGAGGACGACCAGTTCGTACGCTCCGCCCTCATCCGGCACCTGACCGAGGCCTCCCACACCGTGCGGAGCGTCGGGACGGCCCTGGAGGCGTTGCGCGAGGTCGCTCATTTCCGCTTCGACGTGGTCGTCCTGGACCTCGGTCTGCCCGATCTGGACGGGGCCGAAGCGCTCAAGATGCTGCGCGGAATCACCGACGTACCGGTGATCATCGCGACGGCGCGGGACGACGAGGCGGAGATCGTACGGCTGCTGAACGACGGCGCCGACGACTACCTGACGAAGCCCTTCTCGGTGGAGCACCTGTCGGCCCGGATGGCCGCCGTGCTGCGCAGGTCGCGTGCCTCGGCGGGGGCGGAGCCGCCGTCGCGGGTCATCAGGGTGGGCGGGCTCGCCATCGATCCGCTGCGCCGGCAGGCGGAGCTGGACGGAACCCGACTCGACCTCACGCGGCGCGAGTTCGACCTGCTGACCTTCCTCGCGGGGCGGCCCGGCGTCGTCGTGGCGCGCAAGGAACTCCTTGCCGAGGTCTGGCAGCAGAGCTATGGCGACGACCAGACTATTGATGTGCATCTGTCGTGGCTCCGCCGCAAATTGGGTGAAACCGCCGCCAACCCCCGCTATCTGCACACCCTTCGGGGTGTCGGAGTGAAGCTCGAACCCCCACTCTCCGAACCGCCCGGCCCCTTCGCATGAGGTGGGCCCTCGTCAAGGTGTGCCTGGCCGTCACGGCGATGGTCGTGGTGGCCTTCGCGGTGCCGCTCGGTCTGGTCATCCGGGAGATGGCCGGGGACCGGGCGTTCTCCGGTGCGGAACGCCAGGCGGCCTCCATCGGCCCCACCCTCTCCATCACCACCGACCGCGAACAGCTCGAACGCGCGCTGGCGATCACCGAACCCGGCAGCAAGGGCTGGATGGCGATCCACATCCCCGCCTCCGGTGAGCCCTCAGGCGCCGGGCAGGCGCAGGAGATCGGCATCCGCCGGGCATCGGTCGAGGACGTGGAGGCGACCCAGCGGATCGGCCGCGCGTACACGGCGAAGGCCCCCGGCGGCTCGGTCCTGCTCCAGCCGACGGCACTCGCGAGCGGCGACATCGCGATCGTCGAGGTCTTCGTCCCGGAGGAGGACGTCAGCAACGGAGTCGCGACGGCGTGGCTCGTCCTGGCGGGGGTCGGGCTCGCGCTGATCGTCGGCTCGGTCGCGGTCGCCGACCGTCTTGGCGTACGGATGGTCCAGCCGGCCCAGCGCCTGGCGGGCGCGGCCCAGGACCTGGGCGAGGGAAAGCTGGGCGCACGGGTCCCCGAGGAGGGCCCCACCGAACTCAAGTCCGCCGCCGTCGCCTTCAACTCGATGGCCGACCAGGTCGTCCAACTCCTCGCCAACGAACGGGAATTGGCCGCAGACCTCTCCCACCGCCTGCGCACCCCCCTCACGGTCCTGCGCCTCAACGCCGCCTCGCTCGGGGACGGCCCGGCCGCCGACCAGACACGGGCGGCCGTGGAACAGCTGGAGCGCGAGGTCGACACGATCATCCGCACGGCACGCGAACAACGCCCGCAGACCCAGCCCGTCCCGGGCCCCGGCGCCGGGTGCGACGCCTCAGAGGTCGTACGCGAACGCATGGAATTCTGGTCGGCACTGGCGGAGGACGAGGGCCGCGAGGTCCGCCTCGCGGGCGTCGACCGGCCGGTCCGGATACCGGTGGGCCGCGCCGAATTCGCAGCGGCCCTGGACGCCCTGCTCGGCAACGTCTTCCGCCACACCCCGGAGGGCACGCCCTTCTCCCTGGACGTGCACAACGGCGAGGACGCGGTGATCGTCCTGGTCTCCGACGCAGGCCCCGGCATCGCCGACCCGGAGGCAGCCCTCACCCGCGGCAACAGCGGCGAACACGCAGGCTCGACCGGCCTCGGCCTGGACATCGTCCGCCGAGTCGCGGAGTCGACGGGCGGCGACGTCCGCATCGGCCACTCGGTGCTGGGCGGCACGGAGATCCGCATCTGGCTGGCCCTGCACGGGGGGCGTACGACGCGGACGGGGAAGCGGGGGCACAGGGTGGTGCGCAGCCGGCGCTCCGCCTCGCGGAAGACGGCCGAACTGTAGGGAGGGGCGTGCTCCGTCCTCTCATCTCGTACAGCGCCGACGCCTGGGGCGTCTGCACGCACGGTCCGGGGCCGGGCAAGGCGACCTGGTGCGAGCTGGGGCGGGGTTTCGAGCGGGGGTATCGATTCGACGGATAGTGACTATGAGTAATGGAACGGTCTCCGCGTGCGCCAGTCGGACGCGCGGCTATTCTGGCCGCGAGCCGGGGGAAATCAATCCACGAGCGGAAGGCCGGGCAATGACCGCGCAGCACACGGAACATCCCCACGACGGGCCGGTCATTCCGATGCCTCCGCTCACCCTCCCCGCACTGCGACAGGCCGTCGCGACCGTCGCGCCGGGCCGCCTGACCGAGTTCTTCGAGGACATGCAGCAGGTCTTCGTGCAGGCGGGCGAAGAGGACAGCGTCCTGCCCATCCGGCTCTTCTACCTGCGGTGGGGGGCCGTGGTGGAGATCGAAAGGCACCCCGAGACCGCCCGGCGGCTGCATGCTGCCGAGCGCAATGTGGACAGCGAGGACCCCGATGTACGTGCGCGGGCGATCCTGGAGGCCGGGGACATCGTGCGCGCGGCACACCGCGAGGTGACGGCCGGTGGCTGACTGGCGCTGGGAGGGATTTCGGGGCGACCTCTTCGACGGCCTGTCCCCGGAGGCGCTGGCCGAGGTGACGCACCTGGCCGAGCAGATCGCCGTACGTGACTCCATGGTCTTTCTGGAGGGGGCTGCCTACACCGGTCCGGGCCCTGGCGTGCGGTACGAGAGTCGCGGCCGCCTCATGCTCGGTTACCTCACGGACGTGCGCTCGGAGCGGATCGTCGTCGTCCAGGTGACCTGGCTCTCGTAGCCCGCGCCCGCCCGAGCGCCTCAGCCCCCTCGCACCGTGAGGTGATGTGCTGCCGTGTCCTCCACCACCCTCTTGAACTGGCCCAAGTCGTAATTGGCCAGCGTCTTGTCCAGGTTGGTCAACGCCCCCAGGTACTCCACGAATCCGTGCGGCTCGTACTCGATCTGCAGCGCGACCCGGCTCGTCGTGTCGCTCAGCCGGTGGAAGGTGACCACGCCCGCGTGCTGTACGCCCGCCGTTGTCCTCCATGCGATGCGGTCCTCCGCCACCACCTCTGTCAATTCGGCCGTGAAGGACTTGTTCGCACCCGGCAACCTCAGCCACCAGGTGAAGGTGTGGGCGTCGATCGGGTCCACCCGCTCGACGTGCGACAGGAACCTGGGCCACTGCGTGGCATCGCTCCACAGTGCCCAGCTGTCCGCCACGGGGGCGTTGACGTCAATGGTCTCGACGATCGAAGACGACATGGTGCGGATCCTCCTTGCGGCCTCGCGCGGCCTTGCCCAGCGGATGACGTGTCCGCGAGTTGCTGTCATCGGCCGCCTACCCGAATACCCCTGCGCAATTACCTGGGCGTAATCCGAACGACCCGGGGCACACGTGGCTGTGTCGTACACGGGAAGTCCATGAACATCCATGTATACGGAGGGATTTCACATGTTGCGTCTCACGAGCGGTCTTCGTGTCGCTGCCATCGGTGTTGCCGGAGTACTTGCCTGTACGACTCTGAGCGGCTGCGGAAGCGACGCCGGAAGCAAGGACGACCACACGGCGGACAAGTCCCCGGCGGCGGGAGCGGCGAAGACGCCCGGGGCGGAGGGTGACGACGGCGCGGTGGCCGTGCGCAACGTGAACCAGAAGACCACCGAGGCGAAGACCGCCCGCATGGTGATCCGTACCCGGACCAGTGCCGACGGCAAGTCCGTCGCCGTGGACGGCGAGGGAGCCATCGACCTCGTCGGCGGCAACAGCACCATGAACCTGTCCGCCGAGGGCGAGAAGATGGAACAGCGCATCGTCGACCAGGTGCTGTACCAGAAGCTCCCGCCCAAGCAGCGCTCCGGCGTCCCCGGCAACAAGCCCTGGGTCAAGATCGACCTCAAGAAGGCCGCGCAGCAGCAGGGCGGCAACGCGCAGGCGGCCAACCCCGCCGACAACACCGCCTACCTCAAGGGCATCAACGACAAGGATGTCAAGAAGCTCGGCGAAGAGCAGGTGGGCGGGGACGACACCACCCGCTACCGGGTGACCGTCGAGGTCGCCAAGCTCGCCAACGGCGAGCAGCTCAAGAAGCAGATCGGCCCGACGATGCCCATGGACATCTGGCTCGACGAGGACGGCCGGCTGCGCCGCCAGCAGGTCGACATGACGCTCTCCGCCCCCCAGGGCACCGGCGCGGGCTCCAGCACTCCGAAGAAGGTCAAGGTCCGGACGGTCTTCGAGCTGTCCGACTTCGGCACGAAGGTCGACGCGAAGGCCCCGCCGGCCGCCGAGACCGCCGACATGACGGGCAAGACGGGCCAGGGGGCCAACACGAAGGCCTGACGAAGTGACGGTAGAGGTGGTACGGCGGTTCAGGCCGGAGGGCCGGGCAGTATGCCCGTCCGGGCCACCTCCGCGTACCACCTTCCGCTCGACTTCGGCGTCCGGACCTGCGTCGCGAAGTCCACATGCACCGCGCCGAAGCGCTTGCTGTAGCCGTAGGACCACTCGAAGTTGTCCATGAGGGACCACAGGAAGTACCCGCGCACGTCCGCTCCGACCTCCATCGCCCGCTGGACGGCGGTCAGATGGGCGTGCAGGTAGGCGATCCGTTCGGGGTCGTGGACCGTGCCGTCCGCGCCCGGTTTGTCGTCGTAGGCGGCGCCGTTCTCGGTGATGTAGAGAGGCACGCCCGGGGCCTCGCGCCCGTACCGCACCAGCAGTTCGTACAGCCCGGACGGGTCGACCGACCAGCCCATCTCCGTACGCTCGCCCGGCGGTTGGTGGAAGGCGACGGTGTCGGCGGCCGGCCAGGGGGAGTGGTTGCTGGCGCCGTGGCCGTCCGAGCGCGGGGCGGTGGTGTCCGGTGCGTGCGAGACGACCGCCGGGGTGTAGTAGTTGATGCCTAGCATGTCGAGGCGCTGGTGGGCGGTGGCCTCGTCGCCCGGCTCGACGAACGACCAGTCGGTGAGTGCGGCCGTGTCCGCCAACAGGTCGGCGGGGTAGGCGCCTTGGAGGAGCGGGCCGGTGAAGACCCGGTTGGCGAGCGCGTCGATGCGGCGGGCCGCGTCCGTGTCCTGTGGCGAAGGGGTCAGGGGACGTACGACGCTGGGGTTGAGACTGATGCCGATACGGGCCCTGGCCGGGAGGGCCGCGCGCAGCGCCTGTGTGCCGAGCCCGTGCGCGAGGTTCAGGTGATGGGCGGCGCGCAGCGCGGCCACCGGGTCGGTCCGGCCCGGGGCGTGCACCCCCGACCCGTACCCCAGAAAAGCGCTGCACCAGGGCTCGTTGAGGGTGGTCCACAGCTCGACGCGGTCGCCGAGCGCCTCCGCGACCAGCCCCGCGTACTCGGCGAACCGGTATGCCGTATCGCGGGCCGGCCAGCCGCCCGCGTCCTCCAACTCCTGGGGCAGGTCCCAGTGGTAGAGCGTGAGGGAGGGGGTGATGTTGCGGTCGAGGAGGTCGTCGGCCAGAGCGCGGTAGAAGTCCAGGCCGCGCTGTACGGCAGGCCCCCGGCCGGTCGGCTGGACGCGCGGCCAGGAGACGGAGAAGCGGTACGCGGTCAGGTTCAGGTCCGCCATCAGCGCCACGTCGGCGGCCCTGCGGTGGTAGTGGTCGCAGGCCACGTCCCCCGTGTCGCCGTTCTCGGTACGGCCGGGCGTGTGGCTGTAGGTGTCCCAGATGGACGGCGTACGACCGTCCTCGCGCACCGCGCCCTCGACCTGGTAGGCGGCGGTCGCGGAGCCCCACAGGAAGTCACTCGGAAAGCGGGCGGGCGGAAAGTTCGCCGAAGGCATGCGTCAACTCCCGTATCGGATAAGTGAAGTGATGAAGAGTCAGCAGAGCGGAGCGGGAAGGCTCAGCCCTTGACCGCGCCCTGCATGATTCCCCCGACGATCTGCTTGCCGAAGACGACGAAGGCGATCAGCAGCGGCAGCGTGCCCAGGAAGGCGCCCGCCATGATCACCGCCTGGTCGGGGATGTAGCCGCGGCCGAGTCCGGTCAGTGCGACCTGCACGGTCGGGCTGCCGTTCTGGGTGAGGGCGATGATCGGCCAGAAGAAGTCGTTCCAGGCCATGACGAAGGTCAGCATGCCGAGGACCGCCATCGCGGGCCGCGCCGCCGGGAAGACGATGTGCCACAGCACCCGGATGCTGCTCGCCCCGTCCATCCGGGCCGCCTCGATCAGCTCGGTGGGCAGCGCCTCGATCAGGTACTGCCGCATGAAGAAGACGCCGAAGGCGCCCACCAGCGTCGGCAGGATCACGGACTGCAGCTGGTCGGTCCACTGCAGCTTCGCGACCATCATGTAGAGCGGTACGACGCTGAGTTGGGGCGGCACCATCATCGTCCCGATGACCAGCAGGAGCAGCATGTTCTTGAACCGGAACCGCAGTTTGGCGAAGGCGAACCCGGCGAAGGTGGAGAAGAGGACCGTGCCCGCGGCCACCGTCCCCGCCACCACCGTCGTGTTGAGCAGCGCCGTCCCCATGTTGGCGTCGGTCCACGCGATGCCCAGGTTCTTGACGAGGTTCCCGCCGAACCAGAAGGGGGGCGGGGTCTGGGCCAGCCGGGTGTTGTTGCGGGACGCGGCGATCGCCGTCCACACCAGCGGGAAGAGCGAGCCGACCGTGAACACGATCAGGATGGCGTACGTGAGCCGCCCGCCGTGCCGCTGCCGTCCGGCCCGCCGGACACCGCGCGGGCGCCCGGCCTTCGCTACCTCGTGCTCCGGCTTCCGTACGTCTCGTACCGTCGTCGCGCTCATGACCGGGAGCCCTCCTCGCTCTTGAGCAGCCGGCGCGAGATCAGCCAGTTGACCAGGCCGATCAGCAGCAGGATCAGGAACATCGTCCAGGCGATGGCCGACGCCCGTCCCAGGTGCAGGTTCACCCAGCCCTGCTCGTACAGGTACAGGCCCAGCGTCTGGAACTGGTGCTCCGAGCCGCCCGTCGCGCCCGCGCTCCCGCTGAAGAGCATCGGTTCGCCGAACAGCTGGGTCGCGCCGATCGTCGAGACGATCACCGTGAAGAGGATCGTCGGACGCAGCGACGGGATCGTGACGTGGCGGAACTGCTGCCAGCGCGACGCGCCGTCCAGCTCCGCCGACTCGTACAGGTCGTGCGGGATGGCCTGCATGGCGGCCAGGTAGATCAGTGCGTTGTAGCCGGTCCAGCGCCAGACGACGATCGTGGAGACGGCGAGCTGCGAGGTCCAGGTGCCGTTCTGCCAGTCGACCGAGTCGATGCCGACCAGGCCGAGCGCCCAGTTGATCATTCCGTAGTCGCGTCCGAAGAGGAGCACGAAGACGAGGGTCGCCGCCGCCACCGACGTGGCGTACGGGGTGAGGACGGCGACCCGGAAGAAGGCCGAACCGCGCAGCTTGAAGTTGAGGAGGTGCGCGATGCCCAGGGCGATCGCGAGCTGCGGAACGGTGGAGAGGATGCCGATGGTGACGGTGTTGCGCAACGAGTTCCAGAAGAACTCGTCGCTCATCAGCCGGCTGAAGTTCCTCAGGCCCACCCAGCTCATGTCGGTCGGCGCGGTCAGCTCCACCTGGTGGAGGGACGCCCAGCCGGTGTAGAGGAGCGGGAAGAGCCCGAAGGCGAGGAAGAAGAGGAAGAACGGCGCCACGTACGCGTACGGGCTGAACCGCATGTCCCAGCGGTAGCGGCGGCTGCGCCACTTGGACGCCGTACCGGCCGGCTGCCGCTCTCCGGCCCGCAGGGCCCCGCCCCCGGCCCCCTCCTCGGGGGCGGGGGGCGGGGCGGGCACGGACTCACTGCTCACACTGCTCATCAGCCGTCACCGTTCCCGACACCGTGGACGTCACCGCGGCCGGTCCCGTGGCCGGTCCCGAACCCGTGGCCTGTCCCGAACCCGTGGCCGGTCCCGAACCCGTGCCCGGTCCCGCTCACTGGTCCAGGGCGTTGTCGATCGCCTTCACCGCTGCGTTCCAGCCATCCTCGGGCGAGCGGCCCTTCTGGTCGACCTGAAGCATGCCGACGTCCGCCATATTGGTGTTGATGACGAGGTCCTTCGGGCCGAGGATCTGCACCGGCACCCCCTTCGCGGCCTGCGAGAAGATCTCCCCGATGGGGGCACCTCCGAAGTACGCGTGCTTCGCCTTGGACACCACCGGGTCGGCGTAGGCCGTCTGGGCGCTCGGGAAGCTGCCGCGCTTGGCGAACAGGGTGGCCTGCTGGGCCGGAGCGGTCAGCCAGGCGGCCAGCTTCGCGGCCTCCGCCTTGTTCTTCCCGGCCTCGGGAACGGTCAGGAACGCACCGCCCCAGTTGCTGGGCTTCGGCGCGGCCGCCACGTCCCACTTGCCCTTGCCCGCGTCACCGGCCTTGTCCTGGATGTAGCCGAGCATCCACGGCGGGCAGGACACGGTCGCGAACTGGCCGTTGGCGAAGCCCTGGTCCCAGCCCTTCTGGAACTGCTGGTGCTTGGCGGTCAGCCCGGCCGTCGCCGACTCCGCCGCGATGTCCCAGGCCTCCTTCACCGCAGGGTTGGTCTTGTAGATGACCTTCCCGTCGGTGTCGTAGAACCGCTTCTCGTTGCCGCCCATCACCGCGGCCAGCAGACCGGAAGCGGAATCCAGGAACTTCGTCCCGTCGGGAGCCTTCGCCTTGTACTGCTTGCCTACGTCCAGGTACTTCTTCCAGTCGCCGGCCCACAGCTTCCCGACCGCCTCCCGGTCGGTCGGCAGCCCGGCCTTCTGGAACAGGTCCTTCCGGTAGCAGATGCCGGTCGGCCCGACATCCGTCCCGAGCCCGACCGTCTTGCCGTCCTTGCTCGTCCCCTGCGCCCACTTCCACGGCAGGAACGCGTCCTTCTGCACCCCCGCGACCTTCCCCAGGTCCATCAGCCTGGCGGACTGGGTGGCCGTGATCTCGGCGATGTTGTTCACCTCGACGGCCTGGATGTCGGACAGACCGCTGCCGCTGGTCAGGTGGTTCAGCAGCTGGGGGTAGTAGTTCTCGTTGCGCTCGATCGAGTTCTGCTCGATGGAGACGTCCGGGTGGGCCTTCATATACGCGTCGAAGAGCCCGGCCTCCTTCATGCCGAAGGCCCCGAAGACACCGATCCGCAGAACGGTCTTCCCCTTCTGTCCTGCGGCGGCGGTGTTGCCCGTGCCCGCGTCGCTGCCGGCTGGGGAGTCGTCCGCGGCACAGCCGGAGAGCAGTGCGCCGCCCAGCAGTGCGGCGGTTGCGGAAAGAGCGATTGCGGCCCTGGAACTGGGCCTGGAACTGGCCCTGGAACTGGGCCTGGAGCTGGTCCTGCGCACAGCGAAGATCTGCATAGCGTCCTCCTGAAGCCCGATGGGTCAGGTACGGTGGGAGCGCTCCCATGTGTGATGTGTTGAAGGTTCGCGGCTCCCCGCGGGGGTGTCAAGGCACCGGACAGCGAGACTTGGCGTCATAAACGTGTGTACGAAGGCGATGAGCGGTCGTACGACGCGCGGACGTGCTGGGAGGGGTCGGTTCA
Organism: Streptomyces sp. NPDC048442; assembly: GCF_040651475.1. Classification (NCBI taxonomy): domain Bacteria; kingdom Bacillati; phylum Actinomycetota; class Actinomycetes; order Kitasatosporales; family Streptomycetaceae; genus Streptomyces; species Streptomyces sp. NPDC048442. Next base: position 550,418 of record NZ_JBEZKB010000001.1, on the reverse strand, counting down.
ATGGCGATACGGGAAACGGGTGGCCCAAGGGTCGCCCGCGGCGGACGCGGCGCAGGCCGCCCCACCCTCGAAGAGGTGGCCGCACGCGCAGGTGTCGGCCGGGGCACGGTGTCCCGGGTGGTCAACGGCTCGCCCCGGGTCAGTGACCGTACGAGAGCCGCCGTCGAGGAGGCGGTCGCCGAACTCGGCTACGTGCCCAACCGGGCGGCCCGCGCACTGGCCGCCAACCGCACGGACGCGATAGCCCTCGTCGTCCCCGAGGCCGAACACCGCTTCTTCGTCGAGCCGTACTTCTCGGACATCCTGCGCGGTGTCGGCGCCGCCCTCGCAGATACCGACATGCAGCTCCTGCTGACCATCGTCGGCAACGACCGCGAGCGCGGCAGGTTCGCGAACTACCTGGCGGGCCACCGCGTCGACGGCGTCCTCGTCGTCTCCCTCAGCGCCGACGACCCGCTCCCCGACCTGCTGACCGACTTGGGCATCCCCGCCGTCATCAGCGGCCGCCGCTCCGCCGACGAGCCCCTCCCGTGGGTGGACGCCGACAACGTCTCCGGCGCCCGGCAGGCAGTCGCCCACCTCGCCGGGCGCGGCCGGCGCCGGATAGCGACCATCACCGGACGCCTGGACATCTACGGCGCCCAGTGCCGGCTCGCGGGCTACCGCGACGGCCTCGCCGAAGCGGGCCTGCCCGTCGACGAGGCCCTCATCGCCCGCGCCGACTTCACAGAGGAGGGCGGCCGGGCCGCCATGGAGAGGCTCCTTGCCCAAGTCCCCGCCCCCGACGCGGTGTTCGTGGCCTCGGACGTCATGGCCTCCGGCGCCCGCCAGGTGCTGCGGGCCCGCGGCATCCGGGTCCCCGAGGACATCGCCCTGGTCGGCTTCGACGACTCCTCCATCGCCCGCCACATGGACCCGCCGCTCACCAGCGTCCGCCAGCCCATCGAGGAGATGGGCCGCGTGATGGCGCACACCCTCCTCGCCGAAATAGCCCGCCCCACCCTCCCGGTGGGCACCGCCCGCCCGCCCCAGCCGCAGCTGATGCTCCCCACGAAACTGGTGCCGAGGGCGTCCTCGTAGCGGGTACGCACGGGACGGGGCGCCGGGGCGGGTCCCGTCCCGGAGTGAGGCAGATCACTCCGCGGGCGCCGGCCCCGCAGGGGGCCCGTAAGGCCTCGTAAAACGACCAAGGCCCCGGTTCTTTCGAACCGGGGCCTTGGTCTCACAGGGTGAGTGACGGGACTTGAACCAGATTCGTGACCCATTCTTGACCTGCGATGATGCCGAATACCGGGACATACGGGCGTAGTTCGATACCAGTCAGAGCCACGAGGAGCCGCCGCAAGACATGATCTGTTCTCACGGGAACACCTCCCTACTGACACCACCCCACCCCTCCCGGGGTGAGTGCAAAGGGGCCCAACCGCAGAACGCAACTGTGCCCCCGACCTGATCAGGTCGGGGGCACAGTGCACCTCGCCGGACGCCTGGGGAGCAGTTCCGAGGAGGTAGTCGAGAGAGTGGGGGTCAGGTGCTCCTATCCGCTTTCGCGGGGGCCATCCACACCGCCACTCTGAAGAGTGAAGAACTGATTGACCTATTCACAGATCGAGGAAAGTGCTGTAAACGCTACAGACTTTTGATCATGAGGTCGATGGCATTGGAGGGTGCCACCCACCGAACGGCCCGACTGGGTACTCACCCGACGCCGGGCCATCGGCGAACACATTCGTGTCGCCCGCCGCGCCGCCGGCCTCACTCAGGAACAGGTCGGCCTGCGCACGGGGATCGAGCGGAACAACATCAACCGCATCGAGCAGGGCCACAGCGCCGCCCGCCTCGACTCGCTGCTCCTCATCGCCGACGCGATCGGGGTCCCGCTCGCCGACCTTGTCCGGTAGGCCGGCGACCCACCCACGGCGGGCCGCCGGGTTCACTGCGCGCCCGAGCTACTCGGGCTGCTCTCCACCAGGGACGAGGAAACCGCGCACAGGGCGGGGAGACTCAGGCGTACGCGACTCAGGCTCCTGCGCGCGCCTCCACTCCTCGACCATCGCCGCGTACCTCGGATCGATCCATTCCGTCATGACGGGTGGTCCTTTCACTCCTCGCCGAGGCTACGGCCACTCGGGCTTGGGCATCGGTCGGATGGTGCAGGACGGGGCGTGCTGGCACTGCGCTGCGACGGACACCAGCAGGTCATCCGTCGGCGCGGACCACAGCTCGCCGTCGACATTGAAGCCGAGGCTGGCGATTGCCTGCCGGGTCCGGTCGAGGATCAGCGGGTCGTAGTGCGTGGGGTCCGGGCCCGGGAAGTGGTGCACGAAGCCGCCGAAACGGTCGCACAGGTCGGCGTACGCCTGCGTGTGGAGGATCAGTGCGTGCCATCCCTCGTCCACGATCCGCGACGGCGCCAGCCCTACGCCCGGATTCTGCGCGCAGGCTACGACGAACGCGACGCCATCCGCAGCGATGCGGCCCGCCATCTCCTCGGGCATGCCCGGATTGGCGTCGAGGATGGTCCGCACGATGCTCGGCCAGTGATCGCCCATGAGGGCGCGGGCGTCTCTGGTCGCAGGTCGCTCGGTGGTGGTACTCATGTGGTGCCTCCCATTTCGGTGGGTGGTGCATGAGGCCCGCCCCGGCCGCCGACCTTGCAGGGACTCAGGCGGCGGGGGCGGGTGCTGGTGGGGCTACTCCTCGGGCTCGTCCGGGGTAGCCGCAGGGGTGAGGTCGTCGGCGGTGATGGGGCCGCCGTTCCACAGGAGCGTCACCCCGTGCTCCGCGCAGTACGCGCCCGACTCGTCCTCGACCGGGAACGAGTGGGACCGGTCGCCGTGGAAGCAGTACGTCATCGTCGGTGACACCCGCAGTCGCAGCGCAGGGTCATCACCGGTCGCTCGTACGACTGTTGGGTCCCGAGGCGAACCTCCTTCGGCCCGGCACACATCGCGTGCTCATCGCACCGGCACTCGGGTGTCTTGTACGTCCTCGCGGACCTTTGGGCCTGCACCATCACGACACCCCCCGCCCCAGTCGTGCGGCGCCGACCTCGACCAGCTCGGCCACCCGCGCCAGGGCACAGAGACGTCCGGGCTCGCACATCGGCACCACCCAGTAAGCGCCCGGCGGCGCGAGCTGGTCGACCTGCGGCACACCCAGCCAGGACCCGTGCCCCAGGTAGGCGGCCGCGCGGGACCGCCAGCGGACAGCCCCACCAAGGGGGACGAGCGGGTAGACCCACCGCTCGTCGTCCTGGATCACCGGCCCGCCGAGCAGCTGCTCCAGCAGCGGGCCCTCGGCTGCAGGGTGGGGGGTGATCAGCGCCGCGTGCAGGACATCGGCCGGGATCCGGACCGCGTCGAAGCGCTTACCGAGCGGGAGCATGGCGAGCCGCTGGTCCGCCCACTCCGCCCGTGCTTGAGGGGGAACGCTGTGCGCGTGGGCAAGCCATTCCGTGGCGGCGGTCGCTGATGACCTGCACTCTGTCTGACCAGTCGACTTCATGCTTGAAGGACACCTCACTCCAGGTGCCAAGACGAGGCCGGATCACAGGGCGCTTTGGCGGACATTCCAGAGGACATTTTCGGGACGGGAACGCCTCACCGTGGCTACCGTGTGTAAGACACGCACGTGGAGGCCCACCATGCCAGCGCCGCCCGGAAACCCACTTCTCGTCCAGGCGCGCCTTGCCGCCGGGATCCCCACGCAGGAACTCTTCGTCGACGCCTTTCAAGAGAAGGCCGCTGAGCTGGGCGTTGACGCCACAGTGACCGTCCGGCAGATCCGACGTTGGGAATCCCCGAAGCCAGGATGGCCCCACCCGCCAGCCCGCACAGTGCTGACCGCGATGTTCGGACGTTCCCCTGAAGAGCTCGGGTTCCGCAGGCCGCCACGGAACCTCTCGGCATCAGGAGGCTTAGGACCGGTTCACGATGAAGGAGTGAATCGACGTGTCTTCGTGGCCCGCTCTGCGACCGCAGTCGGCGCCGCCATACTGCCGACGTCCGCCCGCGACCTACTCGCAGCCCCACCAACCGATCCGGTCTCGGGCATCCGTGATGTGCTGACGGGCACGCTGCCTGCACCATCGCGACCCAGCAGCGTCGACTCCATCGTCCAAGCGACCGCGTCCGCGAAGCGGCAGGTGCAGGCGTGCAGATACTCGCAACTGGCGGGGAAACTTCCCGGCCTGCTGATTGAGTTTATCGAGCCTCGTGAGTCGGAGGCTGAGCAGCGTGAGCTTGATGTTGCAGCCGTCCACGCTTTTCACGTGGCGGCGTCCCTCCTACTCAAGGCAGAGGACACGGCATCGGCATGGGTAGCGGCGGAGCGAGCAATGGCGGCAGCCCGCCGGGTGGGAGATCCCGCCCTGGTGGCGGCGGCTTCCCGCTGCCTCACGCAGGCAGTTGCCGCGGTCGGACACAAGCAGCAAGCAATCCGAATCGCTATCGTCGCAGCGGACCAGCTGAGCGGAGAGGTGTCCCGCAAGGCCCCTGCGAAGACCGCGGTGTTCGGTGCGCTGCTCCTGCGCGGAGCTTGGGCTGCTGCGGTCGGTGGAGACGCGGACACCTCGGCTGAACTCCTTGACCAGGCGGGCCGGTCCGCGAAGCTCCTCGACGAGAGCAGCAACCTGGAGTGGACCGCGTTCGGCCTGCAAAACGTGCAGCAGCACCGGCTGTCGATCGCCTTGACCCTGGGAAACGCGGGCCAGGCGCTGGACGCTGCACGCAAGGTCGACGTCACCCAGCTCGCCGTGACGGAGCGTCGCGCGGTCTACTGGATGGACGTGGCGCGGGCCCTGCACATGTGCGGGCAGCCAGATAAGGCGGTGACGGCGCTGCTGAAAGCGGAGAAGGAAGCGGAGGAAGAGGTCTTGTCGCGACCGGTGGTGAAGGACCTGATCGGCGAGATGGTGGCACGCGATCGGGCGGGGCGGCTTCCGGAATTGAGGCAGCTGGCACTGCGCGCTGCGGTGCCAGCATGAAGTGCCCAGTCCTCTACGTCATTGCGTGCGCGGCCGGCCCCGCCTCAGATCTCGGCAAGCTGGTGGGCGAGGCGGTCGAAGACGGGTGGGAGGTCTGTGTCATCGGTACGCCTGCCGCAGTCGCGGGTGGATTCATCGACAAGGCGGGGCTGGCCGAGATGACGGGCCGTCCGGTTCGTTCATCGTGGCGTCGCTCGGGTGAGGAAAAGAGCAACCCGAAGGCGGACGCGGTGGTGTGCGCCCCGATGACGATGAACTCGGCTAACAAGCTGGCCCAGGGCATTGCAGACACCTACGCGTTGGGGCTCGTCACCGAGATGGTCGGCGTCGGCGTACCCGTCGTGGTGCTGCCGTTCTGGTCCACCGCCCTGGACGCTCATCCGGCAACGCGTCGCTCAGTGAACGTGCTCCGCGAGTGGGGGGTGCGAGTCCTGTACGGACCGGGGGAGTGGGAGCCGCACGAACCTGGCACCGGCGGCGAACAGCTGGAGAAGTATCCGTGGTCACGGGCTCTGCGTCTCGCCGCCGAGCTGACGCGCTGACCCTGGACATGGCGAAAGCCCCCTCCCGCCCGAAGGCGAGAGGGGGAACGCTTCACGGATTCCGGCGGTAGAAGAGCGTCGCAGGCGACGAGGACTCTGGGGGCGGGGCCCCTTCTCGTCGGCAGACCAGCGCATCCGGATCACCGGCCGGAGGCTGGAGGCTGTACCCCTCCGGGCACGGCTGACCGTCCGCCCCGTCCCGGCCTGGCTCACCCTGCGGGCCACGCTCACCGGCAGGACCCGCAGCACCGGCCGGGCCAGCAGGACCCGCCGGGCCCGAGGGACCTACCACCGAATCCCCGTCCGCGCCCGGAGCGCCAGGCTGCCCCGACGCACCAGGTACCGGAGTACCCGGCCGACCCGGCGAACCCGACGGGCCCGGATCACCCGCAGGGCCGCGCGCACCCGCTGGCCCCGGCGGTCCCGGGATCGGCACCGGCACTTCCGCTCGGTCCGGCAGATCATCCACCGCCGCCGCAGGATCCGGAGCAGCCGGAGTACCGCCCCGCGCTTGGATCTGTGCCCGCAGCACGCGTACGTCCGTCGCGAGCGTGGACACCGCGTCGCCCCGCCGGTCCGCTTCCGCAGCCACCTGCGCCGTCCGCCGGGACTCCACCTCGATCCTCACCCACACCAGGACGACCGCCCCGGAGAGGACCAGCAGGACGGCCGCCACCGCGATCGGCCGCCACCGCCGGTGCAGCAGACCGCGCGTGCGCCGAGGCCGGCGCCGGATTCTGGTCCTCACGAGGCAGGCCCTCCCAGGTGTGCGAGCTGCCGCTCAAGGTCGGCGATCAGGATCTGGAGTGACGCGATCTCCGTTTGAAGTGCAGCCCGGTCAGCACGCTCGCGCGAGAGCTCGGCGTACGCCGCGGCCAATGCCGCCTCGGCGGTCGTCAACTTGTTCTGGAGGCCATTGCGTTCCTCCTGGAGTTGGTCGACCAGGGAGCCGAACCCGGTCATCACCGCGCCCTGGTGGGCGGCCCTTGCCGACGAGCGCTGACCGATCCATGCAGCCGTGGCCGCTGCGAGCCCGACGACGATCGTCCCGATAGCGCCGAGCGTCGCAGCGTCCACGTGCATATCCTCCTGGCGGGTCAGAGGGGCGACAGTGCAGCCACTCTCAGGTCATCCGCGCCGGGCGCTGCACCGGGCTCTTCAACTCCAGCGGCAGCACCGGCACCGGCGCCTCCACCTCACGGCGGAGAGCCAGAGCAACCGCTCCCTCAATGGCGACCATCCACAGCGACTGTGTCTCGGCGGTCATGTGCAGGCCGAACGCGAGGAACAGTGCCAGCGCGCCCTGCCCCAAGTTCACGATGGATGCACCAACCGCGCCGGTGCGGAGCACGACCGCAGTGGCGACTGCTACGAGCAGGGAGAGGACTGCCATGATGGCGCCCTGCTGTTCGCCGCTGACGTCGAAGCCGTACGCGGCGGACAACTTTAGGGCGATGGCGATGAACGCGAGGATGTAGACAGGCTCGCGGCCGAAGATCTTCACGGTGGTCCTCATTTCAGTCTGATGGTCTGGCCGACCGCGATCCGGTCGGGGTCCTTGATCCCGTTCAGGCGGACGAGCGCCGCCACGGTGGTGCCGTGCTTCTTCGCGATCGCGCCGAGGGTGTCCCCGGACCGCACCGTGTACGTCGACGGGGTAGACGGGCGGCGCTTCAGCCGGTCGGCCACGTCCTCGCGGAAGTCCGCCAGGTTCGTGAACGGCTGGCCCTTCGGGTCGACCTTGTCGTCCGACCACTCCCGATGCCCGATCACCGAACGGGACGACCAGCCGTGCGCCCGGCACACCGCAGCCGCAGCACGCTCCATCGCCTCCACCTGCACCGCAGGCCACGGGTCGCGGCCGTCGCCGAGGTTCTCGCACTCGAACCCGTAGTAGCGCGCGTTGCCGTCCACTCCGTCGTCGTTGCCCTTGGTCGGGGCGGGTGGCCGGTCGCCGTAGTCCTCGGCGATCACCCGGGCGAGCACCTTGGGGTCTCCGCCCCCGGCGTGGTTGGTGCGCCCGTACCCCACGACGTGGACGACGCCGTCCTTCGTGATGACGCCGTGGCACAGCGGGCCCGGCAGCCCGGAGTACCCGATGCGGCACATCGACACGGGGTCGGCCGGGCGTCGGGTGACGGTGTGGTGGATCATCACGCCGTTCACTGGCCCCCACGGGCGGGACGAGCTGGTGCGCGTGTGGGTCGCTGCGTCGCCGACGACCTTCACCGTGAGGCCCTCGGCGCGCAGCGCTGCCACGAACCGGTCGAAGGACAGGGGAGTCGCCATCAGCCAGCCTCCGTTCCAGCGCGCGCGATGGAGGCGTTGGCCCAGAACATGGCCTCCTCCAGCTTCGTGACCGCGAGACTCTTCTCCCGGCCCTCCGGACACCGTTCGTTCAGCTCGTCGGCCAGACGTCGGCAGGCCTGCCGCACGCTGGTGTGCTCGTCGCGCTTCTCCTCCGTCGTGGCGGCGTGGAAGGCGAACCGGTGGGCAATGTCGTCAGACTGCATGGAGACTCCAGACATGAGAGAAGCCCCGGCCAGGCGGCACGGGGCGAGGGAGTAGGGGGTGGGTCAGGCGGCCTCGTAGGTGACCTCCAGGCGCATCGACGACCCGGCCGCCCACGGATAGCCAGGGGTCGGCGTGGTGCCAGGGTTCACGTAGCCGGAATCCGTCCACCGAACGACGAAGGCATTCATCGTCGTGGCGGCCGGCTGCACCAGGCCCGCCATGATGCGCCACGACGAACCGTCACCTGGCACGTACCGGCCGAGGCCCTGCCACCCGCCTGGAGACAGCGGCGCCGCCGACGCGGCCACAGGCAGGGACGCAGTCAAGGCGCCGGTGCCCATCGTGGAGCCGGTGCCCCAGGAAAGCGCGACGATGACGTGGATGGTGTCCCCTATCCGCGCCCATCTGCCCGTCGATGCGGAAGCGCCGAGCGCGGTCAGCCCCACCCACGTGGGGGTGTAGGACGTCCAGGTGCCGGAGATGTCGGCCAGCCGCTGCGCGGTGATGCGCTGCCCGGCCAGCCACGGCGCGTACGCCACGGGTGCCTCCTCAGAGTGCGGTGATCGACGGTTGGGCGAGGCGTACGTCAGAGCCCGCCTGGTGGGCCTTGGCGATGCCGTTGATGGAGCGGGCCACCGTGAACCGCTGCGGGTTGGTGATCTCGAACTGGTCGAACCTGAGCTGCGGTGCCACGTTGGTGGTGCCCGCGAAGGCGGACGCGGTCAGTCCGATCGCCCCGGCCGCGATCGTGTCCGCCATGATGGTCTCCGTCAGGTGCCACCCCACCGGCTCCTCCGTGCCCACCGGCCATACCCGCATCGAGATCGTGTGCCCGGTCAGCGTGACCCGCACTTCGAATTCGTCGCCCGCGGTGTATGTCCAGGGCAGCGTGGGCGCACTCCCGACCTGCGTGGTGTCGCGGGACACCGACAGGAACATGGCACCCGCAGTACCGAAGTGCAGCCGCGCCCGGTAGTAGGTGCTGCCGTTCACGTACCGCAGGAGCACGGCCGGGATCATCGAGGCGCCCGTGGCGACCGCCGAGGCGGACATCCGCACCCGTACCTCGGCATCACCCACCGCCCCGTCCGTAGTCTGGAACCGCACAGTGGTCGGGTTCGCCGTCAGGGTGACAACCCCACGGGAGCCGTCCACCGACCGGTCCGCCGCCACCCCGCCCGTCTCCGTCCACGCCCGGCCAGACGTCGCAGTGCCCCAAGACGCGGCCACACTGCGCCCGAACGAATCCCACCCCCACGGCTCAATCGCTGTAGCCCGCACGACCTCCCCACCGACCTGCACGTCCACCGGTAGCTCCGCCGGAGTACTCCCCGGCAGTCCGGCCGCCGACTGCACCCACCGGGGGCCCGCAGTGACCGCCACGGGTAGGACCGTTGCCGACGAAGTCACTGCGGCAGCCACCACGCTGCTGTCGGTGTCCGCACGGCCGACGACTGGGTCCTCAACCTCGCCCACTGTCCACGGCGCACCCGGAGAACAGGCGAAGACCACATCCCAGGTCCGGACGCCGATCTCCTCCTGGTACCCCTCAACGATCAAGTCCAGGGTGCCGCTGCCCACCCACGCGGGCACATTCACGATCCGTACGAGATCCCCGACATCGAGACCGAGGACCGCAGGGACGAGCTGGGGTGCGGCGTGGAGCTGGACGTGCACCGACGGCACCCGCACCCCGTCCACGGTGCCCAGGTAGAGCCGCCACGCCGCCTGTTGGGCGGCCTGTTCGTCCTTGTACAGCGACAGGGTCACCGTTTCGTCGTACAGGCCCACTCCGGCCGGCGGCGGTTGCACGGACAGTGGCCCCGTCTCCAGTACCACCCGTCCGGCGGAGCCTCCGCTGCGAGTAACGGTGACGTCGTTGCGGAGACGGGAGTCGTCCTCCACCGGCTCCAGCGGCGGCGCGACCTCGCCCGCCGTGTAGTCCAGGACTAGCGCCGGTGTCTGCCCGTAGAGGCTGGACCTGTCCCGGTAGCGCAGCCCGAGTCGCTCCCGGTCCTCATGCAGAACACCACCATCGGCGGCGGCGCACTCTTCCAACAGCGTCAACATCGGTGCCGGGCGCTGCGGGCCGAGTCGCTCGGAGGCGATCAAGGTGTCGCCGTCGTAGGTGCGCAGCGGGATGGACTCCTCGACCGCGAGGCGGCGCATACGGTCGAGGGCGGATTCTCCCTGGAAGCCATCGTCTGCGCCGTTGTAGATGGTGATCGCAGCGGCGGCCGGGGTCCACGGAGGGCTGACGCCGTTCCAGACGCCGAGGTGTCCGAAGCTCACCCCGTCGGCCCACGCACCCCACGAGGCGCTGACACCCACGGCGCGTCCCGGGGTGCCGGTGTAGACGGTGCGAGAGTAGGAGAAGGCACCGGTGACGACGTCCAGCCATCCAGCGGCCAGGTACGTGCTGCCGCCATCCACGGCAGTGAAGAGCTGAAGACGGTTCCAGACCCCGGCAAAGTTCGAGGTGTCGGTGAAGTTGAAGAAGGCGGTGACGGTGTCGTCAGCGTCCCTGATCTCCACGCGGATGCCGCCCGTGCCGACGCGCACCGTGGCCCATGCCATGCTGGCCCCGGCGACCTGGACGCGCAGCATCTCTTGCTGCGTGGCGGGAAGGGTGGGCAGCCGGTAGACCATCTCCACATGCCAGCCCGTACCCGAGCCCGGGACCCGGCCCGAGAAGGACGCGGCGGGCCCTGCCTTGGGCAGGGCGGCGGAGCCCAGGAGGGAGTCCTCCGCCCCGAACTCAACCCCAGAGACCCGCAGCGGCAGTACACCGGCGGTAGGCGAGTACGCCTGTACAGCCTCCCGCTCCTCCTCCATCGGCCAGTACGCCGACGGGCTGCCCGAGGGGATGCGCCGGCGCAGCGTGGAGTCGAGCCCTTTCTGGCCCTGCCCGTACCGGCGCAGCACCCCCGATGCGGTGATCGGTACCCATGCACTCTTGCCCGAGGCCGTCCACCGCGGGGGCCACGACGACACCTCGCCCACGACGCGGACGTTACGGTTCGTGATCTCAGCGGGTGCCACCACCGACCAGAGCCGCCCAGCCCCATCCGTGAAGGCCGGGGCCCCAGATGCCTGGCTCCGCAGGTCGGGATTGGCGACCACCGTCCCGCCGATGCCCGAGCGCAGCTCCAGCCGGTGCAAGCGGCCCTCGAAGCCCACCATTTTGAGCAGGGCCGAGCCGGAGTAGATGGAGGTAATGCCTGCCGCGCTGGCTGTCCCCAGCAGCGTCCAGGGCCCGTCAAGGGCGGCCGCCCAGTAGAAACGGGCGGTGAACCCCCCTGTGCCGTCGTCGACATCGAGGGTGACGCGTACGGCTGCCCGGCGAGGGAGGGACGGCAGGGGGCAGTCGGCGAAGAAGGAGTTGGTGCCGTTCGTCGACCAGTTCAGCGTGAGACGCGTGGTGGTGGTGGACAGCATGTAGCTGCGCTGGCTGGTGGCGCTGTCCCACTTGTAGGCGATGTACTGCGTGCCTTCGCGGTCCCAGTCAAGGGTGACCTCCGCCCGGATGTCGAGGTCCCCGACGATGTCCAGGGCTGCAACATCCGGCGTGGAGGCGGCCGCGACGAGAGAGCCGTCGAGCTGGAGGTAGGACTCCGGCCCCGGGACGGACACCCTGATCGGGGTGTTGCGGCCGATCAGCCCGTAGTACGGCGACAACGGGTTCCTCGGCGAGTACCGGCCGTCGAGGTTGTTCAGCGTCATCGTGCACTTCGACGGGTCCGTACGGGCGCCCTGGTCCGGGCGCCCGCGGTCGTGCGTGATGACGTCCCGGAGCAACACGTCCGATGTGATGTCTGTCCAGGTACCTCCGACCTGCATCTCGATAAGGGTGCCGAGCGGGGTCTCCGGGAACGCCATCGTGCCTCCTATCCGAATGCGATCTGTACGTCACCGCGACCGTCGGTCTTGACGATCCGGCGGATGAGCCGCTTCATCTCATCGGGGCCAGCAACCTCGATGCGGATCGTCGTCTGTGACGGTCCGGACTGCGATCCGGACTGTCCGGAAACCGAGCCACCTGCACCGATACCGACCTGCCCCGGGCGTGGGACGGACACGAGTCCGGCCATCGTCCGGTCCACAGCGGACTGTCCGGACGCGATCCCCTGCACGAGTCCGGCCGGGATGTACTGGCCGAGAGAGGCCATCACCCGCGACGGCGACCGGATGCCGAGGGCGCGCTTGATCGACGTCGACATGCCTCGCGCGATGACGAGCATCTGCCGCTCGATCGCTGACTGCTGCGACCGCAACCCCCGGATCAGCCCCGAGGCGGCGTCGATGCCCGCCCCGTACATCGCGTTGCCCGCGACCATCCCCGCCTGCCCGGCTGCCGTGCCCAAGAGGCGCTGCTGCTTGTTGAGTTCAGCGATCTGTCCCTTCGACGCGGATGACAGGGCGCCGGCCGCCGCCGAGCCCTGCTCCACACCGGCCTGCGCGATCTGCGTGAGCAGGTCACCGGACACGCCCTTCTTGCGGAGGGAGGCGAGGTTCGCAGCGAACTGCTTCGCCTGCGCGACGCGCGCGGAGAGGGTCGAGAGGATGCTGCTGGCGGTCGTCTCCTCGTTGGTGCCGGAGGTGATGTTCGCGCCGTCCAGAACCCCCTTCTTCACGTCGGCAGCGAGCTTGTCGCGGTTCTTGATGAGGTCGGCGTACGACTTGGAGGCCGTCTTCATCCGGGCGGCGAGTGAGCTCTCCCGGTTGGCCAGGGTGAGGAGTTGGCGTTGCCGGGAGCCGATCAGGTTGAGGGCGTTGGAGCGGGCGCGGCCCGGCATCATCGAGTCCGCCACGATGTCCGCGAGGCGTGTGGACGCGGCCTTGACCTGCTTGCCGGTGCCGGTGAGCCCGTCGACCAGACCACGGCCGACCCAACGCCCCTGCGCCCTGGTGACCTTGGACGGAGAAGCGATGCCCAGAACCCGCGCGATCGGCCCGGGGATCATCGATTTTGCGAAGCCCGCGACCTTCCCGGCGATCCAACTCCCCATGGACTTGATGCCTTCCCACAGGCCCTGGACAACCGCCTTTCCCTTGTCCAGCAGCAACCGGCCGAGATTTCCGATGGCTGAGCCGATCCGGCCCGGGATGCCGCGGGCCCAGATGATGAACTGCGCCGCCTTGGTGATCGCTGCGACCTTGAACCGCTCGAACGCCGTCGTCGCCGCCCGCCACAGAGTGGACGCCAGCCCGGAGATCGCGCCCCAGATGCGGCCCGGGAGCCCAGCCACCCAGACGACCATCTCGACGAACTTGCGGACCAACCCGTCCTTCGCGGCGCCTACCCAGCCGCCGATCTTTCCTGGCAGCTGACCCAGCCACTCGATCGCGGCGAGGATCCCGTCGACCGCAGCCGAAACGACGGCCTTGATGCCGTTCCACGCCCAGTTCCACGCGGTCTGGAACCACGTCGTCTTGGTCGCGATCAGCACGATCACCGCGATCAGCGCGGCGATACCGACCACGATCCACGTGATCGGCGAGGCCAGAAACGCACTGTTCAGGATCCACTGAGCGGCCGCCCAGATCTTCGTGGCACCCGCCACCACCGCCCCGTACAACGCCCAGAGCTTCATCCCGATCACGATCGCGGCGACCGCCTGCGCCAGAGTGTTCACCACCCCCGGCGGGAGCGCGTTGAGCACCTTCGCCAGGTTCACGGCGAGCATGGTCGTGATGCCGATCAGCGGCGCCAGAGCCACGATCACCGACAGAGCCGCACGCGCCAGGGTGCCCAGCGTGGCCCCGCCCTGACGGGCCAGCTCCATGAACTGCCCGAAGCCCGCGGACCCCTTGAGACTGGAGCCCCACGCCGCGAACGCTGCCGTCATCGAGACCAGCCCGCCCGTGACCCCGGCCGAGGCCGGGGCGAACGCGGCCAGCAGCCCGCCGAAGCCGACCGCGAGGTTGCGGATGACTGCCAGGAAGTTTGACAGGGCGGGTCCGGCCGCAGCCGCCATGCCCTGCGCCCACGCCTGGATACCGCCACCGTCGGCGCCGGCCTGGATCTCCCCGATGAACCGCCGGAGTGCCCCGGCCGCCGCCTCGACGAACGGCGTCAACGCTGGGAGCAGCGACCGCAGCAAGGTCAGCCCGTCCGTGAGGACCGGCATCGTCGTGTCCGACAGGCTGTCGGACCAGGCTTTGTAATCGCCCTTCAGCCCTGCGAACGCGCGCGCGGTCGCTTGCGTCGCCGGGGGCAGGCCCTGCATCTGCGCCTCGGCCGCCGCATCCGCCTCCCGCGCAGCTTTGGATGCGGAGGCAACCTCCTTCAGCGCGGACTCGTACGCCTTCCCGCCCTTCGTGGCGAGCTTGGCGGCCATCTGCTTCTTCAGCAGCACCTTCTCGTGGGCGTCGTCCGCCTTCTCCGCGGCCTCGGACGCCTCGGCAACGCCCTCCATCTGTGGCTTCACCGCCAGGCTGAACGCCTTGACCGCGATGCCCGCGGAAACTGCACCCGCAGCCAGCCCGCCAAGGGCGGTCGATACCGCAGCGACGGCCGGCACCCCTGCGCCGATGCCTGCCGCCGCCGTCGCGACCACACCGAGCCCGGCCGCCGCCGCTCGGGAGCCCTCGGTCAGGGCCTGGCCCATGCCCCGCCCAGCCGTACGGCCAGCGGTGACGAACCGCCCGTTGAGGTCACGGAGGCGGCCCTCCGTGTCCCGCTGGAGGCCCTGCATGTGTAGGCGGGCAGCGCCGAGACCGGAGATCCATCCGGACTCGTCGGCACGGATGACGCCGACCAGCTCGCCAAGGCGGAGGGCCATGGTCCACCCCCTCGTGTCTAGCTAGCGCGCTGTGGAGTTGTGTTCAGGTGGTGCGAAATGCCTGTTCAGGCGGGTATCCGAGCTGAGGAGGCCGAGGATGCGCAGGCGCAGCCACCGCCACGACCGTTCCCGGAGGATCCCCGAGTCGACGTCGATGCCGTACGTCTCGTGGAGGTCGTCTTCAATGAGCGCCCACTGCTCCAGCAGGGCGCCCCACGTCAGGTCTTGGCGGCCTTCCGGGCGCGGCTGGTAGCCCGCGGGGTACTCGTACCACTCTGCGAGCCCCGTTTCGGGGTCGATTTCGCCGCACGGGATGAGGCGCGGCGCTCCTCCCGATTCGGGGCTGCTTGAGAAGGGTCGCCGTCCGCAGCCCAGAACGCCTCGGCGGCGGGCAACCCTTGGGAGATCCAGATGACTGCGGTAAGAGCGACGTGGCGAAGGCGCGGCCACGCGAGGTGCTTCACTGCGTCGTCGTACGCGGTGCCAAGGGCTACGCGGTAGAGGTCCATCTCGGCTGCGTCGTTGAGTACTTCGGCCTCGGGTTCGGCGCCGTCTGCGGCCATCCGCATGCCGGATTCCATGAGCTTCTCGACGCGGAGGCCGTCCTCGGCGGAGCACGGCGAGATGTGGAAGGTGCGGATCTTGCCGTCGGTGCACTTCACGGGGAGGTCGAGGGAGTCACCGAGGAACTCCTCCAGGACCTTGAAGTTGCCCGCCATCAGGGGGTCACCGGGTTCGTGATCGGGGCCAGGGGGCCGGTGCCGGTGAACGTGACCTGCACCTGGTCGAGGTCGCTGCTCTCGCCGCCCTGCGGCTCCCAGGCGGGGAGCGCGCGGCCCCGGTACGCCTCGGGAAGGCCATTGCGGTCGAAGAAGCGGAGGTCGACCTCGGACGGGTCGCCGTACGCGAAGAACGCCAGCCTGATTGCCTCGTGGACTGGGGAGTACGAGGTGCTGTCCTTGGAGACCTTCCGGTTGAACGTCGCCTCGACCTCCCACTCCTGCGCCGTCTTGGTGTTCTCCTTCCACCCGTCGGTGTCGTAGCTGGTGCTGTCCTCATGGTTGGGGTCGGCGGTCCATTTGAACTCGGTGACTCCGGGGCAGAGTTGCCAGTCCGGGGCCACGTCGGTGCCCATGTTGATCTCCAGCCGCCACCGTCGGGCGAGCGCGGTCACAGGGGTAGGCGTCGACATGACGGCCTCCTATTCGTACAGGTTGGGCGCGGACCGGGTGGTGCGCGCGTAGTAGTTGGCGGCCAGCTCCATACGGCCGTGCTCGTCCTGGCCCATCAGGGCTTGCGACTGCCGCCACAGCAGTGCCACCCACGCGGAACCCATCTGCTCTGCCTGCCGGTTGTGGAGCAGGTCGAGGAGGTCGTCCGCGAGGTCGTTGACGTCGCGGGGGTCGCGGCTGGCCCGCAGCCGGATCTGAATCCCGGTGATCGCGTCGGAGAGATCCGGGTCCTCGACCGGGTACGTCGACAGGCACACGATCCGGTCCGGGGTATCGGGCATGACGGAGAAGACGATGCCGGTCTCCGCCGGGGTGTAGATCCCGGTTGGCCGGTAGACGGCCAGACCTGCGCCGGAGATGAGTCCGGCGATCCCGTCGAGGAGGTCAGCGGTGTAGCCCACGAGCACCTCCAAGGGGGGCTGAGGGTTAGCCGCGAAGCCAGCGGCGCAGGCCAACAGCCATGAGGCGCAACATCACGTCGCGCTCCGAGTTCATGGGGATCTCTAGGTATTTCGCGGTCCTGCCGGGCAGGTGCTTGAAGTCCAAGCGCTCATGCTGGACGACGGCATAGACCGTGTCGAAGCTGATCGCACCGTTGAGGCCCTCCACGTCCACCCGCCCGGAGCGCTCCAACGTCCCCTCATCGAGCGGGATGATCTTCTTCGCTTCTCCGAGGGTGTGCTCCAAGGCCCGTTCGACACCTTCGGATGCGAGCCGTCGGCCGCGCGAGGTCCACAGCCGGTTGCCCTGCCACGACATACGCGAGTACTGCGTCATTCGAGCTGCACCTCCAGATGGTCAGGAGTGGGAAGCCCGCCGCCGTCGCGGCGCAGCGCTGCGATGACGGCGGTCTTTCGGCCGTCGGGGAGCATGACCCGCGACCCGGGCGGGGCGACGGTGGTCAGCGGCGCGTACGCGGTCGACGATGAGGTGACCTGGTCGCCGCCGGGGCTGCGGACCATCCGGGTCTGCTCGTCGAGGAAGCACCGCGTCACGACTGGGGGGCCGTACTGCGGCCCATACGGGCCCTGCCCCAACAGCGGTTCGACCGTGACCTGGTGGCGCATGAAGCGGCCGGGCAGCGTACCCATCAGCAGCTCCGGACGGTGTAGTGGAACACCTCGTGCGACAGCGTCGACAGCACCCGGTATGCGCGCTCCGGCACGTACGTAGGCCCTGACCGGTTGGCGCCTGCCCCGTACTGGATTTGTGCCGAGCCGATGCTCACACCCTGGATCGGGCCCGAGGTGTCGTTCTCCTCGCCGACCTCACCCCAGAATTCGATCACCGCACAGACCGCCTCGGCGAACGCTGCCGCCACCGTCGGGTTGGTGGGGAGCCCGCCCGCATCGACGGCGTACCAGGCGCCGCGCAGGACGTTCGCGTCGAGGAGCGTCGTTGCACGCTCCAACAGCCGGTCCGCGTCCAACGGGGGTGCCGTGTGGAGGTAGTTCGCGAGCTGGGTGCTGGTGGCGTACCTGCGACCACCCACGGCCGGGCCCGGCGCCGGACCGACCGCGACCTTCTGCCCTTCCACCGAGGCACCAGTGCCCGTCACCGACCACGCCAGTGTCCACACCCCGGCCACCGTGTACACCACCGGCGCCGACCACGTACCCCCACCGTCGCCCGTCGTCGTGACCGGAGTCGTCGCCGTGCCGTCCGGCGCGTACACCGTCAGCACAGCCGCCGTGGTCCCGTCGTGCGGGTCGACGGCCAGGGTCGCGGTGACGCGGTCGCCTGCATCGGGCATGTCAGCCTCCGTCCGTCGCGCGGGTGGTCAGGGTGGGTCCCGCTGCGCTCGTGACCAGCCGAGGGCGGGCCGAGCTCGGGGTGAGCTGTGGGCCCGCGGCAGAGGGGGTGAGGTGGTCGGCGGGACGCTGCCGCACCCCAGCCAGAACGCGCGCCTGCCCCGCCTCGACGGCGGGTGCCAGGCGGACGTACGGGCCGATGCGCGCCGCACTGACCTCGACCGCCGAGCCGAGAGAGATCCGCCGCACCACGGCGAACGGGAGGGCCGTCTCCTCGGCGGTGGCCGGGCCGAGCGCACCGAGCGTGCTCCCGGACAGACCGCGAGCGTCGGCTGCCTCGATGGCCGGGGTGAGCGTCTGCGACGACACTGCGGGCAGGGCCGTGCTGGACTCCGCGGCCTGGCCTGCCACCAGCAACCGGGCCTTGCATCCGCCAGCCGGGAGCGCCGCCTCCACCGTGGTAGTCGGGCTGAGTGTGCTGCGCTTGGCCTGTCCGACGGGTCGAGCCTCGGCGCCACCGAGCGCCGGGACGAGGGGCGTTCGCTTGCTGCGCCCGAGCGGCCGGGCGGCGTCGTCTTCCGTGCCGGCATTGAGGTCGGTTGCGGAGGCGGCATCGAGCGGACGCGCCGTCGTGTCCTCGACGGCCGGGGCTAGCCTGTGCCGCTTGCTCCTGCCGACTGTCTGCGCTGAATCGGTCGCCGAGGTAGGTGGGAGCAGCTGGGTCTTGACCGGGCTGCTCGGTACCGCGCTGGATGCCGCAAAGGCTGTGGCCAGCGTCAGTCGCTTCGCCCCGGTCAACGCCCGTACGTCGCACCGCTCGGCTGCGGGCAGGAGCCCCGCAGCCGTCGGCAGCGCCCGCGCGGCTGCTGCTTCCGTGGCCATTCCGACCAGCTGGCGCTTCGTCTTGCCGTACGGCTGCGCGCCGGTGGTCTCGGACGCAGCGGGAAGGGCTCGCGACCGGCGCGGCTGGAGTACCTGAGGGGCGGTGGTCTCTGTTGCATGCGGCAGCGGGCGGCTCTTCGCCGCAAGGAGGGGGTGCGCCGCGCTGGTGTCCGTCGCCGTACCCAGTGCGCGCTGCTTCGCTTGCGCAAGGGGAAGCGCCGTGTCCGTGCCCGTGGGGACAGGCAGCGGGCACCGCTTCGCCCTGCCGACGGGCAAGGACGAAGCTGTCTCGGCGCTGAGTACCAGGGTGCGGCGTTTCGCGGCGGTGACCGGGCGTGCCGTCCCGGTCTCGGTAGCGGATGCGGATGCCGTGAACTTGGTGGAGGCCAGGGCCTGGGCCGCCGCCGCTTCTGTGCCGGGGTTCAGGACGGAGACGACCCCGGGCACCACGTTGACGTTGTCGAACTCGGCGAAGTCGTCGGTGCCTGCGTCCCGGTGGGTGACGAGCTGATATTCCAGGTCCGTCGAGGTGGTCACCCACGCCGGGCTCGTCGCGGTGCGGCGAGTTGTCCAGGTGAGCGCGTCCGGCGAGGTGTCCCAGTAGAGCGTGCCCGCCGACTCGCGGATCCGCAGGTACGCGTGCGCGGTCGCGTCGTAGAGAAGAAAGAGCGCGCCAGGGTCGGAGTAGCCGACCCGGACGAACATGGCGAGAGTCGGCGTGGCAGCCGCCGTATTGATCTCGAATCCGGCGTCGGTACCAAACGTGGCAGTCAGCACGACGACTTGGGCGGCCGCCGACGCGGACGCGGCAGGGTAGACCCGTACGAACGCGCTGCTGCCCGCCAAGATGAACGTCTTGCTACTGGAATACGCGTTGTAGCCGGCCGTACAGGCGACCCTCGCCCGGCCGCCGGCCTCCTCGTAGATGCCGTAGTTGTTGGCCCACTGGCTCTCGTCGATGGTGTTGTCGTTGAAGTCGTCGACGAGTTCCCCGAGGAGCGGCACGTCTACCTCCCGGAGCGGGTCAGGCTGCCGAGGACACCCGGGCGAAGTCCGCGATCGTCAGCGTGAAATCGGACCCGTCGGGGGTCATCGTGACGTCATGCTTGGTCAGGGGCACGCAATCGCTGTCCGTGCCCCCAGTGGTGTCCGGGTCGTAACAGATGATCACCGCCGAGATCGCGTTGCCAGTGGCGGCCGTCCACGTGATGTCGGCGGCGTCGATGTTCACGCGGTCGTTGGCGTTGTCCATGCCGACGGTCACCGAGGCCAGAGTCTTGCGGCCCATAGTGGTCTGTTCGTTCGATGCTCCGGCCAGGAGAGAGCCGAGGTCGGCGTAGTCGCGCATGGTGGAGTCGCCGACGATGCCGGACGTCTCGATGGGCACGGCGATCAGTGCGTCGTTGGTGGCGGGCAGCGCGGCCAGCGTCGCCAACCGGCCGAGGGCGATGTTGAAGACGAGGTTGGCCACCGCGTCCGTCCTTTCAGGGGTGGGGGCCCGCGCCCCGGCCGCTGTCGTGCGGCCGGGAGGCGGACATGGAGAAGGGGGAGGCCGCAGCCTCCCCGGGGGCGTGCGCACCTGCTACGCGCTGGCGCCGATGATGACGATGTCGTACGTGACGGCCGTGCCAGCCGCCGAGTTGGCGATCTTCAGGAGGTCGCCGGTACCAGCGGTCACCGCGTAGCAGGTGGCATCGGCGACCCCAGCGGCCAGGCCGAGCGAGGCACCCGGGCGCAGCGTGACCGTGCCCGTCGCGTTGAGCATCGTGGCCCACGCGTTCGTCGAAGCCGCGCCCACCACGACGTTGTTGGTGTTCGAGGCGGCGGCCGAGATTACGATGCCCTTGATCCGCGCGAACGTGACCGCGGCCCCGAACGCGTCGAGGAGCACCCCGGCGAGGTCGAGATCCTCGGTGCCCGACGCGGCCAGCGTCCGCCGGTCGGAGAACACCTTGTCGGCCTTGCCCGCCCCGGTGCCCGAGGCAAAGGCGCTGGCCTTGCGTACGGACAACGGGGCGGTGCCCGTGGTCAGGTCCAGTGCCGAGGTCAGGGAGGCATCTGCCGCGATGGAGATGCTGGAGTTCAGCGGCATGTCAGCTCCCGTACCTCTCGGCGAGCTGGTCCCGCGTCATCCCCTCGATGTCCGACTGACGCTCCGGGTCGTCCTCGACGAGGCGGGCGTACGCCTGCCAGTCCGTCTTGGACGCCTTCCGGGAGGGCGGCTTGCTCACCCCGGACACCTCGCCGTCCTCCGTGGTGCCCACTGTGTCGGCAGTGGGAACGCCCGCCGGATTCTCCTTGCGGAGTTCCTCGTTGGTCAGCGGGACGTCCGCCGATGGGTCGTGCACCCCGGGCGCGGTGAGCGTCGGCCGGGACAGGACACCGTCGTTAACGAGGTTGGGGAGGCCATCGCCGTCGGAGTAGCGCTCCCAGTTCGGCAGCATCTCCAGCCGCGCGTTGGGCCGGTCGTATCGGGCGATGTCGCCCGTGTTGGTGTTGCGGTAGCTCACGCTCATGCCGGGACCGCCGTCCTGATGTCGACCTGTACGAGGATCTCCGTCGGTGTCCCGGCCGGCGCGGCGAGGACGACGGAGAGGTTGTCACCTGCGGCACAGGCGGCGTTCTGGACGGTGGTGTTGCCCGCCCACGCGTCGGTGGTGGTGGCCATCGGAGCGGCGAGGACGTCGGACGCGCCCTTCTTCACCTGCACCGTGCCCGCGCTGCCGCCAGTGCGGTACGCGCGTACCGCGAGGATGGTGGCGGCGGCCGGGACCTTGCAGAGTTGGTAGGTGCCGGCCGTGCCTGCGGCGACACGGACTTCTTTGCTGTAGGTGCGGGCGGTGGAGGTGTCGACCTCGCCGCCCCTGCCGTCCACGCTGTGGACCTTGTAGCCCATGGGGCTGTCCTTCCTGCGGGAGGGGCCCACCCGGGGTGGGTGGGCGTAGAGGGTTAGGCGACGTCGGCGCCCTTGATGAGGACGGCCCGGTTGGCGTCGAGGGTCTTGGTGCCGTAGAGGCAGTCGACCGAGACGACCATCTGCTTCTTGTCCATGTCGTAGTCGTAGACCACGCGCAGACCGAAGCCTTTGTAGTTCGCGATGCTCGCGTCCCTCGCGCCCATCGGCAGCTCCAGCGGCCGGAACGCCAGCGCGAACGCCGACTTGTGGAACGCCAGGCCCTCCTCCGTAGTGGAGTTGCCGGACGTCTGCGCGGGCTTGGCGATGTTCTGCGTCATGTACGGGTCGAACCCGAACACCCGGCGTCCCAGGCTGGCCTCGGTGAGGCCCTCCGTGCTGCCGCGCTTGTCCGCCTCGTGGAACAGCGGGTCACCCAGCCACTTCGCGGCGATGTTCGGGCCGACGGCCGCACGCCGTTCGGAGGCGGGCACCTTGCGCTGGTCGAGGACACGTCCCGCGTCGATGAGCACACGCGGGTTGTCCCACGCCCACTCGTTGTCTCCGGCGACGACACCGACCTCCTGCACGACGTCCGTGCGCAGCGCGAGAAGGTCGCGGTCGATCTTCTGGGAGATCGCTTCCATCGCGGGGGTGAGGAGCTGCTCGTCGAAGTCGGTGATCTTCAGCGTCATGTCCTCGGACGTGACCGCGAAGCTCACGTCGGCGAAGTGGTTCAGCGTCATGTTGATGCTGGACTCCGTCGCGTCCTGCACCGTGATGCCGGCGGCCCGGTTGTACTCATTGGCCACGAAAGTCGTGGGCTTGCGGATGGTGATTGCGTCGCCCGACTTGCGGGCGAACTCCGCCTCGTAGTCGCGGTGTACGAGCGACGCCATAACGGTCGTCTCGTACAGGTTCGCAAGCGCCTGCTGTGCGATGACCTGCGCGGTCAGGAACGTGTTGGCCATGGGGGTGGTACCTCCTATCCGGTACGGCGCTTCCGCCGCTCTTCCCGGATCTCGTCAATGGATTTGGGACCCGTACGGTCCGGCTCACCAGTCCCGCCGGTGAACTCGCCGGACGCTGAAGCGGCGGACGCCTGGCCCGCGGCCTTGAGCTTGGGGTTGTCGGCGACGGCCGCCTTGATGGCCTCGCTGACTTTCTTCGTGAACCCCTCGTCGGAGGGGTCGAGCTTGCCGAGCTTCGCCATAAACGCGCGGCTGTCGGTGAGGCTGCCGGGGTCGGCGCCGTGCTTGGACGCCCCCTTAAACACGGCCAGTTCGGTCGCCGTCTCGCGATGTGCCGCAGTGGCGCGCTCGATCTCCGCAGTGAGCTTCGCGGGGTCCGGCGGGGTGGCGTTCTTGTCGTCGTCCTGGACCAGGCCCAGCGCCTTGCCCAGCTCCTGGACGAGGGCCGACTTGGCCTCCTCCGCCGCTTGCTTCTTGGCGTCCGTACGGGCCTTGCCCGCGTCCTTCCGGGCGTCCTCCAGCTCCTTCGTGAGCCGGGCGACCTGCGCGGCCGGATCGTCGCCGCCCTTGCCGCCCTTCGGCGGGCTGGGCTTCCGAGCACCCTTAGCCAGCGCGTCGTCCTCCGGAGCGTCGGTGGAGGCGTCGTTGTCGGTGTCGGCCTCCTCCTCGCTGCCGGTTTCCTCGCCGTTACCGTCGCCGTTGGAGTCGGATTCGTCGCCGTCCCCTCCGTCGGCGTACAGGTACGGGTCGAAAGGGCCGGTCGAGTAGGGGTGAGCCCACGTCGTACGGACACCTCGGGTAAGGGTGCGCTTGTGCATCGTGCCCTCCTGGGGCGCGTCGGGGGCCGACTCCTGGCCGGCCTCGGAGTGGGGCTGGCCCCGCGCCTGGCGGGACTGTGCGTGATCCGTCCGCAGTCGGCGGACGGAAGTTTGAGAACGGGCTGTGCGACGGTTCGCGCGCCAGTAGCGTCCGAAGGATGAACGAGACAGAACGCGCTCCGGGCGCATGCCGCAGGTGTCAGGGACCACTGGTCCGAAACGTGCTGCGGAAGTCAGCGTGGGGCGGGCAGGAGATTGTCAAGCGATCAGAGCCGTACTGCCCCTCATGCACGCACCAGGAGTTGGCGGCGTGGGACAAGAAAGTCGACGACCAGAAGCAGCCGTAGTCAGCGTGCGGAGCCGATCTGTTCGCGGGTCGGCTTCCGCCGCAGGTCATCGTGCGCGGCAACGTGCTCGCGCTGCGCGGCCTGCCACTTGCGGACATAGGAACCAGCCTGGCGGCGGGCGCCCTCATCCATCGCTGCGGCCTGCCGGCGCTTCCAGGCCCGGATGTGCCGCTCGATCTCCCGCTGGCGCTGCGTGTCCTCGTACGTGGTGCCCGGCGTCGCATGGTGCGGGGGGCGGGTCGTCACGCCCGGCAGGTAGATCGACAGGGAGTGCCGGCAGTTGGGATGAAAGAGGCCCTTGGCGCGGGCTTCGACGAGGGATCCGGCGACGTGCACCGCGACCGTCCGCACAGGTGCGAGAAAGCGCGTCGGCTGGACTGCGTGCTCGACCCGCACTGTGTGTGCCCCGCCCTCCCCGGCCAGGGTGAGGACCTCGCCCTCCCACAGTGCGCACAACGGGCATTCCAGTGGAGCATCTGACACGATCACGAACCCTTGGCCGATCTCGGCGAGGACGTCGACGTGCCCCTCGATGACCGCGCGCGCCGTCACGCTGCGCACCGCCATCTCCGCGTACGACGCCATGTCCCACGACCGGCCGGCCGAGTCGATGAAGCCCGTCACCCCGCGCTCGGCGAACTGATTGAGAGCGCGCTGGGACGCTTGCCTTCGGGTAAGGCCGCCGAGCAGGACGTTGGCAGACGCACGGCCGGTGATGCGCCGGTAGACGTCGACCACCGCGCGGGTGATGCGCTGGTAGAGCGGCCGGGTGTCCTCGGCCAGTGATGCCGCCAGCCGGTCCACTGCGGGGGCGCTCGGCAGGATACGGCGGGCCTGGAGTTCCCGGCCGATGTCGAGGGCTCCCAGTTCGGCGACGGCGGCTTGCCGTCCGCGGTCGTACGCGGTGACCAGGGCTCTGCGGGCCGCCCCGTTGGTGTCCTGCTGGAGGGCGTCGGCGATCTCCTCGACGGCCTGTCGCAGGTCGCCGATGGAAGCTGCCTTCAGCTCGGCCCATAGCGGCGACTCGATGTCGGCGGCGAGTGCTGCGGCGAGCCGCTCCAGCAGTGCGGTCTGCGCGTCGTCGTACAGGGCGCGCACCTCGCGAGCGAGATCCTCCGCCATTGCTGGGGAGACAGGCATCAGGCCAGCGCCCCCATCTGCATCGGGTCGGGCACCCGCTTCCCGGTCTCATCGAGGATGCGGTCGACCTCGGCGGTGACCCGGGCGTCGTCCCAGTCCGGGTGGATCGTCTCCACCATGACCTGGGTACTCATCGCGCCCGCGCGGGCGAACACGTCGACGGTGTTGGCGATGGTGAGCTGGTCCTCGACGATGCTGTCGCCGAACTCGACGAACGGCCGCTGCGGGATGACCTTGCTGCCGAACACCTCCCGGTCCAGGACGAGGAGCGGTTCGAGGACATCGCCGAGCCCCGGCCGCCACCGCAGCACCTTCTTCCCGGTGGTCGTCAGCGATCGGCGTTCCTTCGCCTGCACCTCCGTCGCGGTGACGGCGATGTCCCCGCCCCGGCCGAAGGTCTGCGGGGAGTACCCAGTGGACCGGATGATCGTGTCTACCCAGTGGTAGGCGGACGCCTCGTGCTCCTGCACCCGGATTGCGAACTGAACGATCGTGAGCTGCTGGCCGTCGCCGCGGGTCAGCATGTCCAGCCCGGCGTACATCTCCCGGTCCGGATTGAAGCTGCCGCCGCGGCCGGCCCCGGCGGACTGAAGCATCGAGTTCGGGACGACGAGGCGGCCCTTGGCGAGGCGGATGTCCCGCATCCACGACGAGTAGATCTCGTCGAGGGTGTCGAGCATCGACTCCACACCGTCGAGGTCGGAGCGGCCGAGGTCGGCCAGGGCCGGGATGCCCCGCCACTTTCGGGAGGGCTGATTCTGGATGTAGGCGACGTCGAGCCGGTCGTATCCGGTCGCCGTCGCACCGTCCGCGTCGACCCGCAAGGCAAGGTTCTCGGTGGCCGGGTGGTCCTGGAGCGGCACCACGCGGCCGAGCTTGTCGGGGGTGCCCTGGTACAGCCCGTGGTAGATCACTCCGGGCTCATGGCGTTCCAGGTGCCGCCACACAATGCCGCTGTCCGCGGCGACGGTGCGCCAGAACGTCACGGCAGACAGGACACCCCAGCGGAACTCGGGGACGGCCCGGTCAGCGTGAACCGCGTCGATCCACGGCCGATCCCGGAGAGTGGTGTCGTACACCGGGCGCAGGTACACCCCGCCGAGCGCGGACGCGACCTCGGCCGCGGTCTGGAGGGACGCGTGCATCCCGTCATCCACGATCGTGTCCAGGCGGGCCTGCGTCGCGTCGTCCTCGGCCCGGAACTGCGGCGCCTCGGAGAACAGCAGATCGGCACTGCCACCGCAGATGTCCCCGGCAAGCGGCACGTGGAGCTTCGTGCGCTGCTCGCCCTCGGCCGGCGGGCGTCCCCACCACCAGCGCGAGATGCGCCCCGCGAAGCCGTCGGAGTACTGCACTGGCTTGGCCTGGGGCCCCGTGGCTCCGCCGCCGTACAGGGAGGTGAGCCGGTCGGGGTCGCCGCCGTACCAGGTGTCCCAGGTCGTCATCGCGTCGAGCGCGGGCTTGAGGTGCCGGGGCGGCCAGGCGATGTTCCGGTCAGGCAGGGGCATCGTCGGGTACCTCCTCGTCCTCGTCGTCCGGGGGGTTCTCGATCTCGTCGGCGGCCTCGCGCAGCCACTGCGCGAGGACCGGGCGCAGGTCTTCCACCTGCCCGTCCACGACCTCAAGATCCAGGTCGTCGTACGCGATCTGCTCACCTCGGAGGAGCAGCGTCACGGGCGTGGTCGTGACCAGCGGACCGATACGGAGGACCATCAGACGCGCTCCTTCTCCAGCAGCAATGACGCCATCGCGAGCCAGGAACAGGCCACTGCGTCGTACCGCTCCATCAGCGCCGGGTTCGGGTTGAGTTCGGCGAGTTCTAGGAGGCGGGCCGCGTTATCCAGTGCCTGATCAGCAGTGAGCGTCACGCCGCTACCTCCAGTCGGGTTGGGAGATACGGGCGCCACAACGCTTCTGTCGTACGGATGCCGTACCGCAAGGCGTCGCAGGAGTGGTCGTTGGCCTTGATCGGCTTGTCCTCCCCGCGTTCGGCCGCCGCGTCGTCCCACGAGTAGCCGGGCAGCTCGTCGATGAGGCCGCCCGCGGACTCGTGAACGAGGAGATCGCCGGTGGAGAACAGTGAGGAGACGGTGCGGATCCCGTCCAGCACCGTGTTGTCGGCCGGGGTCACCCCGGTCACGCCGTCGCGGTGCAGCTGCTCGATGTACGAGGACGCCGACGGGTCGACGACCGTCCACTCCGGGGCCACGCCGACCACGTTGGTCTCCGGCTGCGGCACCCGGGCCAGCCATCCGCGGCGGGCCTTCGAGTACTCGGCGTCGGTCATCATCCGGCGGTGGGCCTTGGAGTCGTATCGGTACTCGTTGACCACGTACAGGCGGCGGTCGGAGCCGAGGCCGATCAGCACGTCGGAGTACGGGTTGACGGTGCCGTAGTCCACCGCGTCGCACAGCCAGCGGTCGATGCGTGGGAGCGCCGACACGACGTGCTTGTGGGTGTCGAACGCGTCGTAGATCGCGCCCTCGGACTGCACCCACTGCCCGAGGATGAACCGGCGGTACCACAGGCCCACGTATTCGGCCTTGAGCGAGGTCACGTAGGCAGGGTCGAGGGCTGGGTTGTCGTCGAGGGTGAACTGCCAGGCGCGGAGGTCGAGGTCGGCGGTCCGGTTGAGGAAGTCCTTGCGCAGCCAGTGGCCGGGGTTGTCGGGGTTGGTGGTGGCCAACAGCCGGGCACCCCGTACGGAAAGGCGGCCGAGAAGCTGGTTCCAGAACCCCTTGGGGATGAGAGTGGCCTCGTCGACGTAGGCGAGGTAGGCGGTCATGCCGCGCAAGCGGCCTTCGGCCCGGGAGTCGGCGGCGCCGATGAGGTGGATCGTCCGGCCAAGGATCGTTGCGGTGGTGGCGCCGCGGGTGTGGTGGACCATGCGTGCCACGGGGCCGAACAGCCCCTCGTCCATCAGGGGTTCCAGGACGTTCCGCTCGATGGTCTGAAGGGACCGGCCGACGATGACGATCAGCCCGGACGAGGGTGCTGCCGCAACTCCAATGAGGAACGCAATCAGCGAAGCGATCGTCTTCCCGGAGCGGATCGCGCCGTGCCAGATGTTGATGCGGGCAGTGGCCTCGGCGATGCTGCGAATCTGCTTCGGCGACAGGGGCAGGGAGTCGAGCATCAGCCCTCCCCGGTGGTGTCCTCCTGGTGGCCGGCCACGGCCTGGATGCCGTCAGCGAGGGAGAGCAGCATGGACCGTACGGAATCCGTCTCGGGGCTGCCGTCGATTGCCTCCAGCCGGGCCGCCGCGGTGGTCGCTGTGCTGATGCCGGTGATCAGTGCTTTGCGGTCCTGCGCGGGGAGGCGTTCGGCGTCGTACCGCACGGGGGCGCCCATGGACACTTCGACGAGGGGGTACGGGTTGACACTGGTGAGGTAGTCGAGGTCGTCCTCGGCGACGTCGTAGAGGCGGGCGACGATCGCGGCGCGGCGGGCGCGGGAGTCGATGACGCGGGCCTGTGTAGCGACGGCCGTTGCTGCGCGGTCGAAGGTGAGGCCGAGGTCGGCGGCGAGGTCAGAGATGGTGTGTCCGCTGCGCCCCGTGCGGCGGGCGATCTCGTTGCGGCCGTGGCCCTCCGCGTGGAGGACGCGAACAGCTTCGCGGTCGGCGTCGTCCACGGGCCGGTCGTTCTTCTTCAGGCCCACGGGGGTCACCTCCTGGACATGCGAAAGCCCGGCCGCGCATGTGCGGCCGGGCCGGTCGGGTTGGGGGGTGTTAGCGGCGCCGGAAGAGGCAGATGAGCGCGGTGCGGTCGCCGGAGAGTGCCTTGCCTTCGCTGGAGGCCATGTTGCTGAGGGTCCAGCCCTGCCGTTCGATGGCTTCGATCTGCTCACCGACGCCGGACATGAGGCCGGTGCTGCGGTGGGTGGTGTTCGCCTCGATGATCTTGAAGGTGAGGATGTACCGGCCGGCCTGGTAGGCGTCCGCGGCGACTTTCTCGGCGCTGTCGGCCTTGGCCTGGTTGATGAACCCCATGGGTGACCCCTGTGTTGTGGTGACGGTGGGGTCAGCGTGGCAGCAAGGTGTGCGGTGGGGGCGGGTGTTGCTGTCCTGTGACATGCGTCAACCCCGCACGCGGGTGGGGCTGGAAGTTCAAGGACCACCGCCGTTCCGGATTCGAACCGGTGCTGGCCAGCGTGGACGACAGCCTTCGTCTGCCGACGGCGTCCCCGTCTGAGAGATCCGGGATGCAAGTCAGCCCCGCGCGGTGGCGGGGCTGTTGTTTCCGGGCACGCCGGATCTGCGGCCTAGTGTGCGGCATGATCGGCGGTTGTGCAACTACGGGCGTAGTCCTCCGCCCGAGCCGGGATTTTCGTGGGTGCGTCGCCCCGTGAGGTGATAGCCAGTGACTCGCCGTTGCCCGGCCAAAGTCCGGTCCGTCGCGTGAAAGTAGCTGGCGGGGATGAAGTACGTGCGGCCGAGATGGTCGGCATCGAGCACCTTGACCGGTCGGGCATCTGCATCCGCGATGATCACGGAGGCGGGGTAGTGGGAGGTAGCGTTGCCGCTGATCGTCGTGTAGACCTGGCCCGCCTCAATAAAATGAATGCTTCGGCTCCTCGCCATTATCGCGGTTCCTCTGGTGGTGGACGGTGGACGGAGTGGGCGGAGGGCCCCGCCGCGTCGGGGGTGTGCCGCGGCGGGGCCTGGTCTCAGAGTGTCAGCTCCCGGCGAGCGGCACGGTCTGGTTCGCTGCGTAGAGCTCGGCGATCTCGGTGCCGTCGGTGGTGCGGGTGGCGAAGCGCTCCCGAACCTCGGCGACGATCTGGTGGCAGCGCTCGGCGTCCCCGGCCTGGCGGGCTGCGATGTAATCCGTCACGGACTGGTGCTTGGCCATGGTCACTTCCCCTTCGTCTTCTGCTGTTCGGCGGGCCGGGTCCAACCGCCGGTGCTGCTGCCGTACCTGCGGGAGTGCTGCGGCTCGCTCTCGGCGCGCTTGGGGTCTCGGGTGGGCATGTCCTTGGGCAGTGCCATGCTGGTGTTCCTGTCTCGTGTGTGCGGGATGGGTGGCCCGGGGCGGTCGGGATGCCTGGCAGCTGTCGGCCGCTCCGGGGGTATGTGGTGGGTCAGCGCTCTTCGCCGTCGGCGAGCCCCTCCCACGGTTCTCCGTCGTCGTACTCGGCGGCCTCGGCCGCTGCCTCCTTGGCGGCGAACCGCTCCTCGTCGGCAGCATCGAGCGCGGCCTCTCCGGCCTCTTCGTACTCGCGCATCTCGTCGCCGCTCATGACATCGGCGTTGGTCATCTCGTCGTACTCGCCCACGGGGTGCTCCTCGGTCGCGGGGCCGGACTGTCCGGCTCCCCTCACCGCCCGATCGGGTCGGGCAGATCGGGCAGCCGTCAGGCGTGCCTCGGGGTCCAGGTACCAGCGTCGAACTCGGCCAGTTCGTCGAGGTACTCGTCGGCGCCCTGCCTCATGCGCTCACCGGTGCTGTGCGAGCCAGCAGCCTGCAAGTCGCGTTGGGCGCGGCGCGCGGCGGCGATGTCGGCCTCGATCTCCTGCCGTACCTCGGCGGGGTCCTGATCGGTGCGGAAGTGGCGACTAGCAGCCATTACGGCGTCCTCTCGGTGGGGTAGATCACGTGGGTGCGGTGCAGGTTGGTGGGGTCCTCCTCGAACCTCCACCGTGTAGGCGCAGGGCCTGTAGGTGTAGGTGTAGGAGCCCCTGTAGGTGATACCTGACCTGCGGTTCCTACACCTCCTACGCCGCTCTCAGAAGCGGGCGGAGAGGGGTCGGGAAGGGCTTCTCTGCGGACCCCGGTGGAGGGGCTGCGGCCGGGCATCCGTACCCCGTCGACGACGGGTACGGACGCGGTCTTGCACGCGGAGCGGACGAAGGCGGTCGTCCACTCTGCCCCAGTGGCCTTGGTGAGGTGCTCGGCGAGGACGGTGAGGTGGGCACCGCGGGCGTCGCCGATAGCGGTCCGGAGGTGCTCGACGAACTCGGCGGTGGAGAGCCCCTCGTCAATCTCGTTCGCTGGGGTGTCGGCGGCGTCCTGCTTCGGATCGGCTTTGCTGCGGGCCCGGTTGTGGGTGCGGTACGCGGCGATGCACCAGCCGATGGTGATCGGCCAGAGCAGCAAGGCGAGGCGGTCGGAGTGTGCGGCGAGGGTGCCGAGGAGGCCGCCGCCGATCTTGCGGGCGACGAGGGCGAGGACGAGGAGGATCGCGGCGCGCAGGCACCACTCCCACCCACTCGCCGCGCCGAGCCAGCCACGGATCCCAGCGGCCCACCGGCGGCCGGCCCCTGCGCCTCGGCGACCGAGGGTCCAGCAGAGGTATCCGGAGCCGCGGCCGATGCGGCGGCAGGCGGCGCGGAGCCATTGGGCGGTCGTCATACGAGCTTCCCGAGGTCCAAGGTGATGATCGAGGAGAGGGCCCACTCGCCGAGGCTGTTCGCTCCGGGGATAACCAGGTCGCCAATGACCGCGAAGAGGCCGGTGCCGAGGGCGAGGAGTACGCCGACGAACACGCCCTTCTTGAAGCGCGACTTGTTGGGCTTGGGGAACTTCTTGCGCATGCACCAGAGCACGATGACGGCGACAGTGACGACGACCGCTCCGTAGCCGTCGATCCGGGGTGCGGCGGCTGTCGCGATGGAGGGGGCGGTCGTGCCGGTCGTCCAGTTCTGGATGAGTCCTCCGAGCCCGTTGCCGCCCCAGCGGAGGAACCCGGCGAGGTAGCCGAGAATGCCCGCGGGGCAGCCCACCATCAGGGTCCCGGAGGTGATCCCGGACCAGAAGGGCAGCAACTCTTTGGGGTCCTTGGCCTTGCTACCGGGAGCGCCCCCGGCTGCTGCTGCGCCTCCGCCGCCGCGCCACCAGGTGAGGTGTTCGGCGGCGAACAGGCCCATTCCGAGGACGAGTCCGGCGGTGGTCACGGTGGCGCTGGTCATGTCGCCGATCCCAACGGCGAGGGTGACGTTCACGGGCGTACTCCCGTCAGGACGTAGACGACGGTGAGGAACGGGAGGGCGATGCAGGTGGCGATGAGCGCGGACCACAGGAGGGTGCGCGCCCCAGCCGCTCGTGCCTTCGGGATCCACAGTTCCTTGGCGGCCCCGGCGGCGGCGACGCGGTAGACCTGGTCGGCGAACACGAGGGTCGCGAGCGGGATGAGGGCGATCACCCACGCCCCGGCGAGTCCGGCTTCGTCGCGGGCCAGGCTGAGGACGTCGGCCCACCAGGTGGTAGCCGGCGAACCGGCCACGATGCAGGCCGCGTTGTAGAAGGGCCTGCACCGCACCCACCAGGAGGGGCCGGGCTCCGGCTCGTCGGGGATGGCGGGCAGGTTGGTGAAGACGTAGTGGGTGTGAAAGTGGACGTCTCCAGGGGGCGGCACCGCGGGAGGTGCTGCGGGCGGCGGGACCGGCGCGGGGAAGGGTCGCTGCCAGGTGGCCGGCGGGGCCGGGGGCCGCGGGGGAGGCGGCGTCGGCGGCGGTGAGGCTGGCCTCGGCGGGACCCGCCCCGGGAGTGGTTGGCCTGCGGGAATGATCCGCGTGGGCACGATCGGGTGCTCGGTCACCACTGGCCCCCGTAGATCAGGGCGATCAGCAGGGCGAGGAGGGCGGCACCAAGGGCAGCCTCACGCCGCTTCGGCGAGCGGGCGCAGAGGGCGATGGTCGCGGCGAGCACGCCGACTGCGAGTACGAGGTAGATCACGTGTGGCTCCAGAGAAGAACGCTGATGATCGTGCCGAGGGTGAACCCAGCCACGGCCGCCATGCCGTGAAGCGCGTACCGGAGGCGGCCTTGGGGATGTGTGGCGACGACGCCGAGCGCGGCAAGGATCGCGAGCGCGGGGAATGCGACCAGGGCGATGAGGGCCATCAGGCACCGACCTTCAGCGCGCGGACGTAGCGGGCGACGGTGTCCGGGGAGACGGGGCGGCCGAGGGCCTTGCTGACGCATCGGCGGATCGCGTCCTCCTCGTGGATCCCTGAGTCCCATGCGGTCCGGACTGCGTCCTTGGTGGTCACGGCCCCGGAGTGCAGGGGCAGGACGTCGGCGTCCGGATCGTCCGCGGACTGTCCGGACTGATCCGGATCGGCGCCCGGACTGATCTGGAGGGCGGCCAGCTCGGCATCCACCTGGTTGCGCGCGCGGGCGAGCTGGCGGCGCACAGGGATGAGCGCGAGTTCCCCGCCCGCCTCGGCCTGTTCCATCTCGACCCACTTCTGTGTGCGGGGGTCGAGGTGCTTGGCGTGGTGGCGCATGACCACGGTCCAGCCGAGCTTGGCGACGCCGGAGACTGCGGCGCCCACGATGCCGATGATGGGCTGTCCGACGATCCAGCCGTGCGCGGCGACGGCGGCCATGGCGACGGCGAGCGCGAAGTGCCCGGCCCGGCGGGGGAAGCGGGCGCGCTGAGGGTCGTAGCGGGCGAGCCACTCCAGCGCCATGCACATGATCCACAGCAGGTCGAAGACGACGGCTGCGGAGTATGCGGCGACCGCGATCACGACGAGGGTGAGGAGGTCGCCGATGCTGGCGGTGGACCAGACGACGGACGCGGTGACGAGGAGTGCGGCTCCGGCGGTGACGGCGTGGAGAACGATGTGGTCCCAGTCACGGGGCGGTGCGGGGATGGCGACGTTGTAGTCCTCGTCGATGATGTGCGTCTTGCCGTTGACCGTGTGGGCGATCTGGCGTGTGTGGGTGGTGGTGCGGGTCTTCACGGAGCAGCTCCGGGCGAAGGAAGGGGCCGGGCCACGGCGGGGGTGTGGCCCGGCCGGGTGGGTCAGCGAGTCACGTGGACGGTGATGATCACGGCGAGGAGCACGAGCGGCGCGATGATCCCGACGACCAGGTAGAAGGCGCGCATCAGCGGCCTCCCCTGCGGGCGTGTGCGTCCTTCTTCGCGGACGTGGCCCGGTCCGTGGCGCCGGCCTGGTAGTCGCGCTTGCACGCGGCCGGGGTCGCGGGAGCGTCAGCGACGGGGTTCGGCCGAGGCCGGCGGTCCGGCTGCTGCTCGCTCATCGCCGGGCCTCCGCCGTCCTGCGCAGCGCCTTCGCGTAGGTGCTGCGGGTCGTGGTTGAGGTGGTGCGCGGCAGGACGTCCAGGAGAGTGGTCTGTTCGTCGGCCGTGTCGGCGAGGTGGGCTGCCAGCGTGAGCCGGTCCCCCTCGCCGAAGGGACGGTCCGGGTAGAACGCGCTGAGGTCGTGGGCGCCGGTACGGAGCGCGGCCCGGATGCGGGGGTGGGTGCTCATCGGGTCACCTCGGCGTCCGGCAGCGCGTAGGCGGCCCGGTCGAGGACGAGGGCGTACTCCCCGCGGGTGGTGGGTTCCCAGATGCGCGGGGCCACGTTGAGGATCTCGGCGACGCCGGTCGTCGCGGCGGCGCTGGCCGCGTTCGCGAGGGCGAGGCGTCCGCCGTCGTCGAGCGGGTCGGCCGGGTGCTCGCGGCACATGGTGGCCATGGTGGCGAGCGCGGCCCGGACGCGGGCCGTGGTGCTGGACAGCGTGGCGTGGGCGCGGCGGAGACCTTCATCGGGCTGGGTGATGTCGAGACGGTCAGCCACGGCTGACCTCCCGTCGGGCACGACGCTGGGCCGGAGCGAGCATCTGGTAGTAGGCCCGGCATGCCCGGCAATGCCGCTTGCCGTTCTTGTCGACCCGCGTGTTGGCCACGTCGTACAGGTGGCCGCGCGGGCACTTGGTCTTGACCGCGTTTACCGCCGAAGCGGCCCTCCCGCGCAGGATGTTGATCCGGCCAGTGACCGGCTCCAGGTGGTAGGGGTTGATGCAGCGGCGGTGCAGACACGTCCGGCCGCCGGGGCACGTGGTGTCCCGGGTGTGGCACAGGTGGTCTAGGTGGAGCCCCTGAGGGATCGGGCCGACCACCAATGTGTAGGCCACCCGGTGTGTTGCGCATTCCGCGCCGTCGACCTTCAGACGGCCGTACCTGTCCGCGTTGGTTGCTCCCGTCCAGATGATGCATCCGGACTTGGCGGCCACGGCATTGCCGAAGAGCCGACAGGTCAGGCATACGCCGCGCGTGCGGCGCTTCGGTTCGAAGGTGCTTCCGCACCTCTCGCATGTCTGTGGGGGATGGGTAGTCTCACCCATGGCCTGCTCCTTCTCTTCAAGGTTGAGCGGGCTGGCCCCGGTCGGGCTCTCACACACCGACCGGGGCCGTTCTTGTTGCACGAGACCGAGAGGCGGCCTCGCAGAACCACGCTAAACCCTAGGGTTGATGACCGCAACCCTAGGGTTTAATCTGGGGCTATAGGTCGCGCTCTCGCGCCAGAAGGGAGAGCGGGAGTGGCTGACCAACCCGAGGAGGTGAGGCGGCTCGTGGAAGCCATCGACGCATTCGAGGCCATCAAGGACGACACCGCGTGCGCCGTCGCCGTGTCGAAGGCGCTGGAGCAGTGGCCGACTTACCACGCTCGTCTGCGTGAACTCAGGCAGAAGCGCGTACAGGCGCTGAAGGCAGAGGGGCAAACTTGGTCGCAGATCGCCGACACCCTCGGAGTCACGGCTGCTCGCGCTCAGCAGATCGGGGCGGGGCTGCGTGGCACGAAGAGGCCGAAGAAGGACGTGGGCGAGTAGCCGGCGGGCGCCATCGACTGATCGGAGAACTGCGGTGACGTCAATCCGCGAGCACGAAGGCGAAATCCGGATCTGCACTTCGTGTGGGCAGCCCTCGTTCCGGGGTACTGGCGAGGCCGGATTCGATTGGGAGCACTTCCAGGAGCAGTGGGGCGGGATCTTCTGCCCGTACTTCCCGTGCGCTGGCGAGTCATTGCCGATGTCCTGGGACGAGGCTTCGCTCGATGATCTGAAGGCCGAGTATCCGGACACCTACCCGTACGAGCCACCGGCGAGGCAGTGATCTGACCTCGATGCATCTTGAGAGAAGGAAGCAGACGAGTCGAAAGGAGCCCCCGCCGAATCGTGGCGGGGGGCTTCGTGCTGCCCGGATGCGTCCGGGATGATCGCGTCTACTCCTGTGTTGCTCGGGCCTCCTGCATTGCCCGGCCGAGCGCGGCGGTGAACGTGTAAGAGCCGTGTTTGGCGATCAGCGGCGCCCGTAGTTCGTGAGCGCGTGCGGCGGCACCCTGCGCGGCGGACCAGCGGTCAGCCGAGGTGTCGGCGCCGCTGTCCGTCCACGCACGTACCGCGGCGAGGGTGTCCTCCACCTCTAGCTGTGCAGCCACCATCTCATCCGGGACCATCACGTCATCGCTCATGGAACTGAGCCTACGGGGCCTCCGTATACGAGTGCTCCGTCCAGCAGAGCAGCGCGTGCTGCTGGCGGGCGTACGTGTAGGGATCGTCGACGCTCGCACCGTCAGCTGTGACCAGCGCCTCGGACATCATCTGAAAGTGCGCCCGGCTTGCTGCCGCCTCCGCAGCCACTGCCGCCGGTGGGTGTGATGGCAGCGGGACCTCGGCAAGCCGGTCCGCCAAGTAGATGCCCATGATGTGGCTGTGCCGGCACTCTTCGGGGGTCAGTAGCCCGGCACGGGCGCGGGCTTCAGTGCGTTCGTGCTCGGCGAGCAGCGCGAGGAGGTCCAACAGCCTGTCGGTGCCGGTTGTCGCCATCCGGGCAGCGTGGCACGAGCGCGTAGCTGACGTCGAGAGCGCACGGGCGCGCCACTGCGGATGCGCCCTTCCCCGTCCGGGGTGACGGTGGAGGCATGGACGGAGCGCCGATAGTCGTGCACCCACCCCGCGGCGAGGGCGGCCGGCGGGTCACCGCGGGCGAGACGATCTTGGGCATTGCCTACTCAGACGGGGACCTGGTCGAGCTGCTGCGGCTGGCCGGGGTGGAGGGCGCGGAGGACGTGGTGGCCGCCGAGTCGCCGTGGATTGAGTGGAGGGGCGCGGCACCTCACGATTACGGGTGGGGTGTGGGCGAGCGGGGGTACCGGCCGCCGCCGACGTAAAAGGTCCCGCGGTGCCCCATGCGCTCAGTGGATCTTGAGTGAGCACGCAATCAGCCCATCGCACACGGTATTCAGTTCCTTGCTCAGGTCCACCAGGTCCTCGGCGGCAGCTGGACCGAATTCCGGCAATGGCTTCCAGCGCCGCGAGCGCATCGTTGTCCACTCCGCTTCATCCGGCCCCCAGGTGATGGTGCCGTGGATGTACTGGTCACGGCGCTTGAAAGCTGCGCGGCAGCGAGACAGCAGCGGTAGAAGTTCGGGTACTCGTCCCCCACCCACAAGCTGCTGCTGTTTCGTGATCTGTTCGCATAGGTCCAAGAGCTTGCCGACCGTCTCGCCAGCAGTTATGAGTCCGCTGTACCTGCTGTCAAGGAGTTGCGTCGAGATCACGCGGAGACGGAACTCGACGATCGCAGCGGTGGTCACCATGGTGCCGAGCGCCAACAGATAGTCCTGAGGGAGGGGCGGGACAGGAGATTCTTCGGCCATAGGCGGATGTTCGCACCTTGGGCCTTACGAGCGTTGGGCTTTTCCTCATGAGCCTTGAGTCGTTGGTACGAGGCGTGACCAAAGCTCAACTGCCAGCGTTGGCATCCTATGGATGAGTCCACGACCGCTGCTGATTTCCTCGCCACCGAATGGGGCGACCCAGCCGCCCGCCTCCCGCTGCTGTCCGTACCTGAAGCGCGCGCCGTAGTGCTGCTCCTCGCCGAGTTGGAAGAGCAGCACCCGGCGGCAGCCGAGCTGCGCGGAAGGATCGCCCGCCGGCTACCGTCCTGACCGCTTTCAGGGGCCGAGGTTTCTCCAGCGTCGGACCCACCAATTCTTCTCGCACGGGTCGTACCGCTCGTCACCGATTAGCTGGCGAAGGTGACGGTGGCCGAACGCAGTTCTGGCCGCGAGCGCGGACCACTCGTCGCGTACGGGGCCCGGACTGAACCCGTCAACCATGCCCTCGCGCCAGTCCTGCCAGGTTGCCCAACTGACTTGGCCCCGCTCTCGAAGGGTGAGTTCGTCCTCACAAAGGTCGATGTACTGACGAATGGCCCGGCGGCCGGCGCCGCCGCTTGTCGGTAGGCCGTCCATCGGTAGTTGGGCGAGGAGGTCCCAGTACCGCTTCAGGTAGAAGTCCTCGGTCTGACGTACCCGATCGCGAGCAGTACCAGCTAGGCCGACCACGAAAGCGGCCAGGGCGAGCATGGCTCCGACGAGCGTGATCCAGGCTTGCGCGGGCATAGCTTCAGGATGTGCCTGCCCGCGTTTCCCTGCCACCGGGGCTATCAGGCGGCGATCACACCTTGCTCGGACCAGATCACCCCGCACCTGGTGCACCGTGCGACGGGCTGCGCCCCAGCCCCGCCATGCACTTCGATCGCTCCGCCGCAGGCGCAGGGGTGGGTGTCGGCGAGCAGGCGGCACCCGTCCGCGATGTCGAGGGCCTGCTCCACCCTGGCGGCGGCCCCCTCGGCGACGCGGGCGATCCGATGCAGCTGCTCCTCGCCGAGCGGACGGCACGGCCCCCGGCGCCCTTCGACGCGGGCGCACAGCCACAGCGCGGCGTACGGGGCGGTGCGCTGTCCGGTGTATCGCCACCGCTGCGGGTCGACCGCGTCGGCCACGGCGAGGTGGTCTCGGCGTACCCGGTCGGCGGCCGGCCACGTACGCGGCGCACGTGCCATCGTGGGTCGCTGGATCTCGGAGGCGGTCTGGTCGGCCAGGTCGACGAGGGCGGCCTCCACCGCGCGCATGGTGTCGAGGATGGGGATGCGGAGCGGGGCGACGGTGACGCCGATCGGCTGCGCGGGGTGGATGTCGGCGGGGAGGGGCGCGGTCTCGTCCGGGTCGAGGCGGGTGAGGTAGGCGCGGAGCCCTGACGGCGGCCACGTGGCGGTGGTGGGTGCGCCGAGGGCGTCGCGGAGGTCTGCCCAGAGGGTGGCGACGGTGCGGAGGTGGTGGCTGGTGGTGGTCATCGCTGCTCCTGTGTGGTGCGGGGCGTAGGCTGATGATCACCGGTGGGGCGTGCCAGGTCTGGGGAGATCGCGGGCACGCCCCTTCTGCGTGGGCGGGTCAGTGCTCCTGGGTCGCTTCGGTCGCTGTGCTGTCGCGGTAGAACTCGGCGCGATCCTTGTGGACCCGCCCGTCCTTGAGGCGCGAGCCCCGGGTGTCCATGCACGGGGCTCCGGGCACGCAGCGGCAGCGCGGGCAGGTCACCATAAGGGCGCGGTGGTGGATGGTGGGTTCGCGGCGGTAGGTCATGTCTGCTCCTTGATCGGGGAGTTGGGATCTTCGGCCCCTGCCGGGGAGGGTTGGCCGAGGGCGTGGCGCACGGCGGAGCTGGCGAGCGGGCCGAGGTGGGTGTCGAGCAGTGCGCGGACGCGGGCAACAGCGGCCTCGGCGTGCTCGGCGCGGAAGAGCGTGTGGCCTTCCCCGCGGACGAGCTTCGCCAGCCGTTCGTACTTCTCCTCGGTGGTGTGGCCGTCCCAGCCCCGGCAGATGCGGGATGTGGGTTCCACGTGGGCGAACAGCGGTAGGTCGCGTTCGGCGATGTGCCAACTCATCTGCCCGGTCGGCGCCTCGATGATGACCACAGCCCAGCCGGGTGCGGTCGGGTCGGTGTGGCCGATGTGGGCGGGGTAGAGGCTGGCGAGGTGGGCGACAAGGCGAGCGCGCTCGC
The DNA here is from genome assembly GCF_040651475.1 of Streptomyces sp. NPDC048442. Classification (NCBI taxonomy): domain Bacteria; kingdom Bacillati; phylum Actinomycetota; class Actinomycetes; order Kitasatosporales; family Streptomycetaceae; genus Streptomyces; species Streptomyces sp. NPDC048442. The sequence continues at coordinate 510,977 of NZ_JBEZKB010000001.1, read as the reverse complement.
GGTACACGCCGTCGCGCTCGGCCTCGGTCTGCTCGGCGCGCTGCTCTGCGGCGTACGCGCGGTCGCGCTCGTCGGCGGCCAATTGCGCGGCGGGGAGGAGACGGCGCGCGGACTGCTCGACGCGTGCTCGCTCGCGAGCAAGTCCCGCGTCGAGGTGGCGGATCTGCTCGTCCCGGTTGTCGATGTCCGCGTGGAGCTGCCCAATCTCGGCGCGGAGCAGCGCGGCTTCCTCGGGGAGGAGTCGGCCGTCGACGGCGCGGTCGACGAGGTGGAGCAGCTGCTCCGTGGTGGGCTCAGTCATGCTGCCCGCCCTTCCGCGTCTGGGTGGGGCAAGTGGTGGTGTGGCTGATGCCGAGGCCGGTGAACCACATCTCGCAGCACGCCCCGTTGAGGGTGATCGCTGCTGTGTCCCGGCCAGCCGGGCATGACGCCGCGTGGACGGACTGGGTCTCTGCCCACGGGAGGCAGCACGCGATGAACGTCCCGTCGTCGCGCGGCCGGGCGACCCGCTCGGCCGCCTCGGCGCGGCGGCGGGCGAGGTGGTGGGCGTCGCGGTTGTTGGACGCGGCCCCGACGAGGAACAGTCCGATGCAGGTGCAGAGCCCCGCGTGCCAGGGGAGGTCGGAGCGGATGCAGGCGACGGTGGAGAACCCTGCGCCGACCGCGAGGATGCTGAGGAGGGTCTGGGTGCGGGAGTAGGGGGTCATCAGCGGTGCCTCCACATGAGGACGAGGGCGACGATGCCCGCGATGAGGGAGAGCGCCACCCATGCGGCGACGATCCAGGCGAGGGCGGTGATGGCGGTGGTCATCGGCTGTGTCTCCGGGGCAGGTTGATGAAGTGGCCGAGCATCATGGCGGCGTAGATCCAGATCAGGGCGCCGAGCGCGATGGCGGTGATCACGAGGCGCTCCCCTCGGCGTCGTCGGTGCGTACTGCCGGGTCGCCCGGACGCGCAGTCCCGTCAGCCCGACGGCGCAGCATCAGGGCGGAGGCGTCCAGCGGGCTGCCGGTGTACTCGGCGACCGCATCCGCGGCCTCGCGCAGCGCAGCGGCCCGGTCGGCGGGCACCGTGGGGAGCACGGCCAGCACCGCGTCGGCGAATCGTTCGCGATCATCGCGGCGCGAGATCAGCGCGTAGGCGTCGGAGTCGGCGAGCACCTGCGCGATCCGGTCGCGGAGGTCGGCCCGGTCGGCGGCGGGCGCCGGCGGTACGGCTGCGCGACGGAGCAGCTCGTCGAGCATCGCGGCCGAGCCGGGGATGGCGCGGGCGAGGATGCCGTTGCGGAGCGACTCGGAGGGGAATTCGACCTCACAGTTCACCCCGCAGTACGTGTGATCACCTGCGGTGTGGTCGCGCTCGGTGGCCTCGCGGTCCGCGCGCTGCTCGCCGGTCTCGGCCGGGGCGAGGCAGGCGAAGAACGCGGCGGCCTCCTCCGGGTAGCGGTCGAGGCCGTCCTCCTCGCCGCACTCCAGGTTCTTGTGGAGGTCGTACTCGAAGTGGCGGAGCCATGCGCGGAGAGCGTTCTCGATGTCGTCGACGTTGACGGTGATCTGGGTGAGCTGCTCGGGCATGTGCTGCTCCTCGTGTGTGCGTGTGGGTGGGTGGAACCGGGCGGGGCGGGTTAGGCGGCGTTGTTGGGGTGGCTGCCGGTGGTGGGGTCGCAGGGGAGGCAGGTGTCGTATCCGCGGTTGGCTCGGTAGCCGTGGAGGGGGGTGTGGCAGACGGTGCAGAGGGGTGTTTCTGGAGCCTCTGTGTCGGCGCTTCCCTCCCCCTTCCCCTCTCGTAGAGGGGGGGAAGGGGGGGAAGGGGGGGTTCCCTGAGGTTCCCGCGAGGTTCCCGGGGAATGCCTGACCTGCGGTTCTTCGGTTCTGGGTGACGTTCCCGGGGAACGTTCCCTGGGAACGTCGTCGGGGAAGGTCTCCGGGAAGCTTTCCGGGGAACCCAAGTTGTCCCGGTTTTTCCTGGTTCGGACGGCGGTTGCGATCTTGTCTTTGCCGATCTTGATTCCGGCGGTGGCGAGGGCGGAGATCGTGCGCGGGTTGCCCGCGTCGTTGGGCAGTCCGAGCCCGTCGATTTTCGTGATCAGCCACTCGACCGTGCCGACGATGTTCTGCTCCTGGTGCTCGTACGCGGCGAGTACGTGGCGGGTCTTGCCGGGGGCGTAGCGGTCGCCGTCCTTGTGCGCGTGGCGGACGAGGTGGAACACGTCGGGGCCGATGCCGGTACGGGTGTGGGTGCGGTTCAGGAGGAGGTGACCACCGCCCTGGACGCGGAGTTCCCATACGTGGTCGACGTCCTGGGTCTTGGCGGAGGAGCCGCGGGCGCCGCGCTCGGTGTCCTTGCCCATGTGGTCGAGGCGTACGGACGCGATTCCGGCGCGCTTGAGGGGGAGGAGGGTGTGCCGGTAGAGGGACAGCCAGGTGTCGGACTCGTTCTCGGGGCCGCTGATGAACCGGGACACGGTGTCGAGGCAGACGACTTGGGCTTCGCACGCGTTGACCATGGCGAGGAGGTCGGTGCCGCCGCCGGCGGTGTCGAGGGGGCGGATCGGGGGGAAGCTGGCGTAGGAGAGCATGCCCATGCGGCCGGGGCCGCCGCCGTAGCTGATCATGCGTTCTTGGATGTCCTGGTGGCCGTTCTCCGCGTCGACGTAGAGGACGGATACGGGGGCCTGCGGGCGGTCGCCGAGGACGGCTTGCCCGGTGGCCATGCGCCACATCCATTCCTGGACGAACAGGCTCTTGCCTGCTTTGCCTTCGCCGACGACGGTGATCTGCTGGCCGGGGGCGAGTAGGCGTCCGGGGAGGAGTTCGACGGCCCCGAAGTCGATGGAGAAGAAGCTGCTCCAGTCCAGGAGTGCGTCCGCGGGAGTGCTCGCCTGGCCCGCGGTGCGGTCCGCTTTCCTCTTCTGGTAGTCGTCGATGTAGGTGGTGACGGCGCCGGGTTCGGCGTCGGGCCGGGTGGCGTACTGGACGATCTGTCGTCCGAGGTCGGCCTCGGCGCGGAGCTCGGCGCGGGCGCGGACCTGCTCGGCGTAGTACTGAGGGGATCCGGACGCGTAGTCGGCGAGGTGGGCGACGTACGGGGCGCCACCCGCCCGCTGTAGTTCGCCGCGCTTCTCCAGCTCCAGTTGGACGGCGAGGGGTGCGGTGGGCTGGCCGGTGGCGTGGAGGTGTCCGAGGACGTCCCAGACCAGTTCGTGTGCGGGTTGGGAGAAGTCGGCGCGGTCGAGCGTTGCGCGGAGGGTGGGGATGTGGTGGGCGTCGTGCATGCAGTCGCCGAGGACGTACCGCTCGGCGTCAAGGTGTTCGGGGCCGTGCGGGTCCGCCTGGTCGCGCGGGTTCATGTGGCGGACGTTCTCCACAGGTACGGCTCCGATCAGAAAAGGGTGGTGGGGTCGGTCGGCGGACACCGGTGGTCGGTGACGTGGGGGTGGGGGCAGTTGGTGGGGTGCCAGATTCCGGTCCAACGAAGGCGTAACGGGGTGTGGGGTCCCGCTTGGTAGAGGCACCAGATCAGTCGGTTCGGTGTGACCGTGGCGGCTTGCTCGGCCGGGGTGAGCGGTCGGAGGTCGGCGGTCACGGTCAATGCGGCGGTGTGTCCGACGAGTTGGGTGAGGGTGGAGGCGCGGCAGGCCGGGCACCGGGAGTCGTCGCCCGGCCTGCGCGCCCCGCCCATCAGGCGCTCTGCTGCTCTTCAGGCTGGAAGAGGGTGCCGCCGCTGGTGCGCCGCTCGTACATGTCGCGCTGGACGGAGCGGAGTCGGCCGCCGCTGATCTCGTCCCCGGCGACCTCGATGGACGTGATGCGGACCTTGACCGAGGGGGCCTTGTCCTCCTCCGGTCCGGGCTCGGTGCGCTCGGTGTGGGACAGCTCAACCACGGCCATCCATCGGCCGTTGCGCTGCTTGAACATCTGGGGTGGCGAACGGTTCCAGGGCTTCGGCTACGTCGGTGAGGACCTTGGAGTCGACCTTGACGTCTGCGTCGATGTGGAGGGTCATGCGGCGTGTGCTCCTTGCTGGGTGGGTGCCCCCGGGCAGGTGTCCCGGTGGAGGTGGCGGATGGTCTGGGTGAAGCGGGTGACGGCCTCGGCGCCGGTCATGGTGACGGTGACTTCGCAGAGGAGGCACTCGTACTTCGCGGCGGGTTTCTCGATCCACTGGCCGGTGCGGGTCTGCTGGCCGAGGCGGACGGTGAGGGCGCCGGTGATCTGCCTGCCGTCGGGCAGGAAGTAGGCGGTCACGCGGCGGCCCGGTCGACGAGGAGGCGGATCGCGGCCTCGGCCTGCTGCGGCACGACTCCGTTTCCGAGGGCCTTCAACTGCGCGGTGCGCGAGAGCCCGGGTACGTCGGTGACGTGGCCAGCGGGCAGCCCCATGAGCCACTCGACGAACGGGGGGTTCAGGCGTCCCAGATCGTTAGTTGGGCTCGGGGCAGGGCGGCCGAGGACTCGCCCCCACCGGGCGATAGCGGGACCGTAGGAACCCCAGGCCGGTCGGCCGCTGCGGGCGCCGTCGGGAGCGAACACACCTCGGCCGCCAGGCACAACCCGTGCCTGCCCGCCTCCTGCGAGGGCGAGCGCTTCGTCTGCCGGTTCTCGTTCGCCGACGCCCGCGGCGTCGGCAGCAGAGACACGACGTGCCGCAAATTCATCCCGCCCTGCGCGGCGTGCCCCACCCCGGTCGCCTCCGAGGTGGACGGGGTCGGCAACAAGCTGACGGCCGTCGGCAGTTGACCCTTCTGCCCACCGCCCCGCCAGTCCCGGGCGGCCGGTGTCGGCAGCCCAGGCGAGGACGAAGAGCCGACTTCGCTGGTGGGCAGCGCCGACCTCCGACGCGCGTACAAGGCACCACTCCGCATCGAACCCGAGGCGGGCAAGGTCAGCGAGGACGACGTCGAACCCGACTCGAAGGTGATTCGCGACGTTCTCAAAGACTGCGACTCGGGGTCGTAGAACCCCAAGGGCACGGGCAATGTCGGGCCAGATGTGCCGCTCATCCGAGGTTCCCTTCAGGTGGCCGGCGAGGCTGAACGGCTGGCAGGGGTAGCCGCCGCACACGATGTCGACGGGCTCGACCTGCGACCAGTCGACGGCGGTGAGGTCGCCCAGGTTGGGGGCGTCGGGGACGCGGTGGGCGAGGATGCGGGCGGCACCGGGGTCGGGGTCGGTGACCCATGCGGTAGTGCCGCCGAACATGGCCTGGACAGCCATGTCGAGGCCGCCGTACCCGGTGCAGAACGAGCCGATACGGGTCATCGGGCCACTGCCACGACGTCTGGCCACGCGCACTTGGTGAGGACGGCGGTCTCCCGCTCGGGCACGGCGGCGAGCGGGTAGCCGAGGTGGTGCAGACCCATGCACATCGCGGTGTAGGCGTCGGCCTGGTCGTAGCGTCCGACGCCTTCGGTGTGGTGGCCGAACCGGTCGGCGACGCCCGTGCGCACGGTGCCCTTGTCTGCGTTGCCTTTGCCGGTGGCGTAGAGCTTGAGGCAGGACGGGGGGACGACGCCGTACGGGATGCGGTGCCGGTAGCAGTACTGGCGCACCAGCACGCGGAGCCCGGCGAGTTCCTCGTGGCCGGCCATCGCACCGTGCCCGTACGAAGGGCCTTCCATCACGACGAGGTCGGCCGCCCGGACGTACTCGCCGATCATGGTGACGAGGTAGCTCAGCCGGTCGTCCCCGCGCTTCTTGGTGCGGATGATCTCGGACCAGCCGACTCCGGCCACGCCGGTGCAGGTGAGGGAGAGATCCAGCCCCACGACGAGGGGGGTGGGCCCTGCGGCCGGGTGGGGGGACAGCCCGGCCGCAGGAGTCGTGACGTCGAACAGAGTGGTCACAGGCCCTCGCCTCGCGGGCGGGGGACGAGCGGCCACGCGGGCTCGACGACCGCGGCCGGGTCCTTCTTGCGGAAGTACGCCTGGAGGCTGGCGGCCTGCTCGGCGGCCCATCCGGTCTGCACGGTGTGCAGCTCGTCGAGGGTCATCAGCGCGAGGGCGGGATGCATGGTGCCCTGGCGCCACGCGACCCGGCACGCGGCGATGGCGTCGGCGTCAGCGGAGTGCGCGTCGCCGATCGGCACCGCGTAGTGCTCGCACAGGGCGGTGAGCTTGCGGGAGCCCTTGCGGTACTTGTCGACGTGCCGGTCGATGACGAGCGGGTCGACGACCGGCGCGGGCGGGAGCGGGTCAAGCCCGTACCGTTCGGCCTCGCGGTCGAGGACGGTGAAGTCGTACCGTGCGTTCATCGCGACGATCGGCAGGCCCGACACGATCGCCTGCGTCAGTCCTCCGAGGAGCTGCCCGACGACCTCCTCCAGCGGGGTGCCCTGCGTGCGGGCCTTCTCGGTGGTGATGCCGTGGATGGCGGCGGCCCCGTCGGGGATGTCCTGCCCGTCGACGTCGGAGAGCCAGACTCCGGAGTCGGTGGGCTGGCCGCCACCGCACTGGACGATGCACGCGGTGACGATGCGGGCGGTCTCCGGGTCGGTGCCGGTGGTTTCCAGGTCGAAGCCGACCATGCGGCCTAGGTGCCAGGTCATGAGGCACCGCCCGTGCGCTCGGCGTAGATCCGCCGGCCGAGGTCGTCGAGCGACTCCTGCTCACCGGTCTCGTTGACGACCGTCCGGCCGAGCATGCGGAGGTTGCCCAGCTCGTAGCCGATCTGCTGGAGGCGGCCGGGTGATGTCCCCTTGGCGAGGATCTCGTCCCGGTACGAGTCCGGTGTGCGGGCCGGGGCGTCGTTGCCGCGCTCGACGTGGGAGGCGTCCGGGTCCTTGTCGTGCGTCGGCGTCAGCCCGCTGGAGAGGAGGAGCACGCGCAGAGCCACGGACTGCGCCTTCGCGGTGCCCTTGTCGGCGGAGTCCAGGGCCTCGCCCTGCGACTGCGCGGTGATCGTGTCGCCTTTCGGGCCGATGATCAGCCACGTCACGCGGACCGTGCACTCGCGCATCTTGTTGCCCTTGCTGGTGGTCGTGTCGCGGTACTCCGCGTTCACCTGCTGAGGGATGACGTTGATGCCGTGCTTGAGGGTGACCGGGCCGAAGGTGTTTACGACCGTGTCGACGCCGCGGAAGTTGAAGCGGGTGCCGCCGCCGTTGTACTGCTCGCCCTTCGCGATGGCGCGGATGTCGCGGCGGACCCGCAGCCACGCGAGGTGGACCGGGATCATCTCTGGGTCGTCGTCGCCGGGCTCGTAGTCAGCCATGAGGTCCGGCGCCGGAACGTACTCCTCGACGAGCACAGCCGGGGCGCCAGCGGGCGGGGTGTCGGTGCGACCGGCCGCAGCCGCCGCCCGTTCAGCGAGCGTGGTCATACCTGGTGCGCCTCTCGTACAGCGGTGGGAATGGACAGACGGCGGCTGGTGCGGTCCTCCACGCACGCCTCGTAAGCGCCGGGGAACTCCTCGCGCAGCCGGGCCCGGTCGACGTACTCGCGGGACTCTTCGTCGAAGGAGTAGGCGGTTCGGCCGCCGAGGTAGGCGGTGTCGGCGTCGCCGAGCGCACCGACGAGCGCGGCCTTCGCCCGCGTCTTGCGGGACTTCGCCTCGCGCTCGTCGTTGACGGCGTCGAGGTAGTCGGCCAAGGCGTCCTGCGCGTCGCCGTCCCGGTCGATGGCCACCGGCTCACCGGTCCGGCCGGGATGCAGCTGCTCGTACAGATCGAGGAGGACATCCGGGTCCGCCGAGGCGGGCAGGACCGGCGGGCGCCGCGTGGTGATCTGTTCCCACGCCAGCGCCCCGGCCGCCCGCAGGTCGGCTACGAGCTGAGTGTGGTCGGTCACTCGCACGACGAACTGACGGAAGTCGTTGCCGCCGATCAGCACCGCCACATGCATGTGGTCGTAGCCGCAGGTGTCGGCCTGCCACAGGGTCTGTGCGAGGACGTCATCCGGGCACCCGGTGCGCCACTGACCGGCTTTGAACGCGGCCCGGCACTTGATCTCGACAGCGCACCGCTCGCGGGTCTCGGCCAGCGGACATTCGAGGACGCGGCGGTCGAGAGTGCACATCTGCCACGGCCGGTCGACGTTCGCGACCAGGCCAACCCGGCGGACAACGGACCGGTTGCGGCGGGCCCACTCACGGGCCACGGTCTCCTCGTTCAGCCGCCCCCACAGGGCGGGTTCGGAGTCGTCACCCTCCAGCGGGAGACCGCCGGTTTTGTCGTGCCAGACCGACAGGGCATTGCCGTAGCGGCTGACGCCGAGGATCGCGGCGAGGTCGGAGGAGCCGATACCGGAACGGCGGGCGGCGAGCCAGACGTCGCGGTCGGCGTCGGCGGAGAGGATGAGGCGGCCGGTCGGGGTGACCCGGCGGCCGGCGGCCGGGGCCGAAGCCCCGGCCAGCACGGTGGTCTCCATCAGAAGCCGCCCCCGATTCCGTAGTCGTCGCCGTACTCGACCGGCTCGGTCGGTCGCGGGCAGCGCCCGGCCCCCGGGGTGTGGCAGTTGTACGGGTTGAGGTGCGGGGCCCGGTCCGGGGTCATGCACTCCTCGCAGTCGCCACGGCGGCACGGCGGGCAGAGGACCGGCTGAGGAGTGGCCGCCGCCCCCGAAGGGGTGGCCTTCTCCTCGGTGTAGCCGACGTACCGGTGAACGTCGAAGTCGTCTTCGTAGTAGGCGTAGGGGTCCCACGTGCCCTTGAAGAAGCGCCAGCCGAGCGCAGTCCGCTCCTCGTTCTCCGGGTGAGTGGTCACGGTGTCGCAGCGGAACTTCCAGCCGTACTGGGGGAACTCGCTGTCCGTGTACGTATGGCCTGGTTTGTAGAAGGCGTTCACGCAGCACCGACCTGACGCTGCGCCGGGACGGCCTTCGGCTGGCCGATCTCCCGCAGCCGGTCCGCGAGCCGCAGCACCTGCACCCCGTACACGGGGATGCTGCCGTCGGAGACGAGCCCGTCGAGGAGGGTCTCCACGCAGGTGTCCCGCTGGTGCGCGGCGTGCGAGTCGGGCCCTTGATGGCCGGCGGACCGGTCCAGGGCGGCGATGTGCTGGAGGTCGTCGAGGACCGACTGCCCGTCCTCGTCGGCCTGTCCGGCCAGGGCGAGGATGAGGACGCTCAGGTAGTGCGAGATGTCGAGGGTCGCGCCCCCGGGGATGGCGGCGGCGTGGATACGGAACGGGCCGCCCACGGTGGGCATGCGGTCGTCAGCCACGGTCCGCCGCCTCCACTCCGGCCGCCTGGTACCAGGCGTTGAACTCGTGCGACGCCATGCCAGGCTCGCAGCCGTCCACGGGCGCCTGCATCACGGTCGCGGCGGCCAGCGCGAGGGTGGCGTGCACCTGCGCCTCCGCCGCGAGTGCGGCACCGACCACGGGGTCCGCCCCGTCGCCGTAGGTGTAGTGGTTGGCCTGGTCGGCGAGGCGCTCGGCCTGGCGGTAGTGCTCGGGTCCGGTCATCGCTTGTTCCCCCGTCGGGTGGTGATGTGGTGGTGGGTGTCGTCGAGGGCGAGGCCGCACATCACGCCGAGCCAGACCAGCGCGGCGGCCATGAGGATCTGGAGGACGATCACTCGTCGCCCTCCTCGTCGTACGAGGCGTCAATTTCCAGCGGCGTCACGATGTAGCCGGTGCAGGTCTGCGCGGACGCGTCGTCCCCGTCGACGTGCTTGAGGTCGAAGAAGGTCAGCTCCATCGGGCTGAACTTGCTGCCGTCGTCCGGGACCCACGCGACGAGGCCGGTCGCGCCCTCGCGGTAGGCGAGCGCCAGGCAGTGGTCCATGGCGGTCTGCTCGGTGGCGTAGGTGCCGAGCGTGAGCCCGGACTCCGGGTGCTCCGCCCGGTAGATCAGGGTGGGCGCGGCCTCCAGCTCAGCGACCCTGGCCCGCAGCGCGACCAACTCCCGTGCGAGCTCCGGGTCCTGGAGGAGACACGCGGACTCCAGCGCCTCCGCAGCCACGGACGCGAGGTCCGTCAGGGGAGACGCGTACTCCCAGGCGGCCACGATCACCCGGGCCGCAGCCACCGTCCGGCCGGCGCTCATCCGGTCACCGCCGCACGGATGTAGTCCATGACCTGCTCGCCCTCGGGGACCGCGACCGACACCCGCACCGGAACAGTGGTGCCGTCCGGGCGGGGGGTGGTCGAGGTAATGAGCGTCCACAGCTCCAGGCCGTCACGGGCCGGGCTGATGTGGATGTAGCCGCCGCGCGACTGGAGCCACTCGCCGAGGTCGTCGACGTCGGACACCGTGACGTACACGGCGCCGGGACGGACGATCACCGTCGGGGAGGGCAGCGGGAGGCAGTCGAGCATCGACTCGATGGCGAGGCGGTTGTCACTCGTCCGCTCGTAGTCGGTGGCGGGCGGGCGGTGGGTAGTCTGTGTGATCACGGTGTACCTCTCGTTCTTGTGGGTGAGGTGTGCCGAGGGGTCGCATTCGGACCAGGCCCGGTCCGGGCGGCCCCGTCTTTTTCGTGGTGGGTCAGGCGATGCGGACCGGGGCACCACGCGGCGGCAGCGGTTTCAGCTGCGCCAGCGGGTGAGCGGCGGTCGACGGCGAGCTAGCGACGACCAGGGCGAGCGGCCCACGTGTCGGCTCGTGGTGGAACAGTTCGTCGATCCGGTCGAGGTCGGCGTCCGTGAAGCGGACGACGCGGCCGAGCTTCGAGTGCGGCAGGCTGGCGATGTTCCGGCGGAGCCACCTCTCCTCGATGCGGAGGATGGCCGCGGCCTCGGGGTAGGTGTGGCGCTTCATGCCGGGACCGCTTCCGGGTTGTGCGCCGGAGCGGGGACCGCCCGGCCGGCCGGGGCCCAGAGGACCAGGTGGTCGACTCCCAGCCGCCTGGCAATTGCCAATGCGGCCTCGTGAGGGGCGGACTTGTGAGCTCCGTTTCGGAGGAAGCCGACCTTGCTCGGGTGGACTCCTGCCTCAGCGGCGAGGTCGCGGACGCTGATGCCCCGGCCGTCGCCGGTCCGCTTCATCAGGAGGACGAGCAGGTCAGGGTCGACGAGAAGATCCATATTGTTTGTGCTGCGCATGATTCACCTCCGTAGACACAGTGTGCGTTTCCGTGAACAAGAACGACAGTACACACCCATAGACGGTCTGTCTACGCAGGCGCACAGAGCGTGCGGAATCAGCCGTACCCCCCGCGCGCCCTATCCGGCAAGGGTCGATACCGTAGACACTCTGTCGTGGCGCGTGAACAGGACGGCCACTGATCAGGGCAGACTCGCAGCCGTCCATCTCGCCCCATAGACACCAGTCGTGCGACAGGGGAGCGAGCAGGCAGGATGAGCCTCATGGCCGAGCAGACAAAAACGCAGCTAAGCGACCTCGTGCGACGGCGCCGCGCCGAGCTGGGCATCAGCCTGCGCACGTTGGCCGAGCGCAGTATTGATCCGCTATCAGGTGAACAGGCGAAGTTCGGGTGGATCAGCAAGCTGGAGAACAACAAGCCGACGGACACGCCCTCGGAGGAGCTGCTCCGGGCGCTGGCCGCCGGCCTTGAGCTCCCGCTCCGTGTTGTCCAGGAGGCCGCCGCTGCGCAGTACCTCGGGATGGGGGAGGTGCGTTCGGAGGACGGGACGGCGCGCCTACTGATTGCCCGGATTCAGGAGATGAGTCCGGAGGATCTTGAGCAGCTCGCCGCGATCACGGAGACTTTCGCGCGCCGCAAGGGCTGACGAGCGGGGCATGCGACAGCAGTGGGGCAATCTTTGACTACTGACGGGTTGGGTCTGGTCACGCTGTGACCCGTGTGGCATCGTCTGTGATCCGCCTGGGGGGCGAATCGGTAAGCTCAGTGCACCCGTTCGAACTAGCGGACGAATTTTTGGTGCACCCATGCAAGGGGGCTCGATGGCGGACAAAAATGGAGCAGAGCAGGCGCTAGTACGAATTGAACTGGTCGCCTATCTGCCCGGAGGGCGGGCCTGCTACCCGGTGGAAATCGAGGGCGAGCTCGTCTGGCTCATCCTCGCAACCGAGATGACCGAGAGGCTCCGCGCCGAAATGGTCGAGTACCTGCGGTTCCTCTCCGACGAGAAGGTCTGGACGCAGCACTGGGACGGCCCCGCGGGGGAGCCGCCCCAGATCAGACGAGCCTCCTAGAACTCACACCACCTGCCTCAGCCCAGACCCCGCTGGGGTGGACATTGCTGCCTCGACGGCGGCCGTGATCTCGCCGTCGAGGGCGCGCACCAGGTGCCCGTACCGGTCGACCGTCGTCGTGATCGACTCATGGCCCAAACGGTTCTGAATTGCGGGCAGCGGAATGTTCGCAGCGATCAGCCACGACACATGGGTGTGGCGGAGGTCGTGCAGTCGGGGCTTCTTCGTGAGGCCCTTCGCGGTGGCCTCCTTGAGGGCGCGCTCCCACTTCCGGTGGTAGAAGTTGCTGTGTCGCCACGCCTTGCCCTGCCCGCCGCGGAAGACGTAGTCCTCCGGGCCGCGACCGGCGACGTATCTGCGCAGCATGTCCATCTGCGCCCCTGTGAGCGCGATGACGCGGCGAGCCTTCTTCGTCTTCGGCGGGCCCAGCGCGAAGGTGTTGTCCTCTTGGCGCTTCCAGGCCCGCTGGACGCTGACTGTTCCCGCGCGCAGGTTAAGGTCCCGGGTCTGAAGCGCACTCGCCTCGCCCCACCGCATGCCCGTGCCCACGAGCCAGTCGCACAGGTCGGCTGCGGCCGGATCAAATGCCCGCATCTCGGCGACGATCCGCGCGTACTCGTCGTGTTCCAGGAACGTCATCTCCTCCTCGGTCCCGGAGTCCGTGCGGGGCAGCGACGTCTTCGCGCATGGGTTGGTGGCGCGGAGTTGAGGGGTTGCGTCCAGTGCGGCTTGGAAGATGCACCAGAGGAGCCCGTGGCGATTCGCGATGGACTTGGGGCTGGCCTTGCGCCACAGGGTCCGTGAGGGGTCGTCAGGATCCTTGACGGTGGTCTCCTGCGCTCGAACCCAGTCGGTCACGTCGTCCTGCGTCACGGTGCATAGGGTGGCCGGCGCCCGCGTCCCGGATCGGTCGGTGTGGACGATGCCGCCGTACGTCATCACCGAACCGTCGGCACGGGTGTGGGTGACCGGGGTGAAGTGGTTGTCGATGTCCCGCTTGTAGTCCTTGCGGGTGCGCTCGTCGATTCCGGTCAGCCGGTCGGCGTACCGGTGTGCCCACTCGATCAGCGGGACGTCGTCCGGGTCGGTGTCCGGCTCGACGAATCCCTGCCCGCGCACCCAGCCGTGCGGCCACCGTCCGCCGTGGGCCTCGACGAGTTTCTTGAATGCCTCGGCCGAGTCGACGTCGCCGAACCGCTCCGTCTGCCAGGCGCCGCCCTCGCGCCACTTCACCTGGAAGGTGCTGCTGCCGCCCGCCTTGGGGCGCACCACGATGCTTGCCATGAGGGCGAGGGTAGGGCGCAGATCACATGATCGGTTCCCGTTGTGTTCCCAAGGTTCAGAAACAGATCAAGGCCCGACCTGCTTTCGCAGGTCAGACCTTGATCATTCAGGGTGAGTGACGGGACTTGAACCCGCGGCCACCTGGACCACAACCAGGTGCTCTACCAACTGAGCTACACCCACCGTGACCGGTCTTTTTCGTGACCGGCTGAGAAAAAGTGTACAGGGTTCGCGAGGGTGCTCGCGCCCAGGTTTACGGAGGCCTTTCCAGGGCCCCCGCGAGGGTGCTACTTGCCGCCCTCACCAGGGGCGACGTGCTTCGCTGCGATCTTCTTCGCGGTGTCGGAGTCCGGGCCAGGCCGGGGTACGAAGACGGCTTCGCGGTAGTAGCGCAGTTCGGTGATGGAGTCACGGATGTCGGCGAGGGCGCGGTGGTTGCCGTTCTTGTCCGGGCTGTTGAAGTACGCCCGCGGGAACCAGCGCCTGGCCAGCTCCTTCACCGAGGACACGTCGACGATGCGGTAGTGGAGGTAGTCCTCCAGCTCCCGCATGTCGCGTGCGAGGAAGCCGCGGTCGGTACCGACGGAGTTCCCGCAGAGCGGGGCCTTCTTCGGTTCCTTCACGTGCTCCCTGATGTACGCCATGACCTGTGCCTCGGCGTCGGCGAGAGTGGTGCCGGCGGCGAGTTCGTCGAGGAGGCCGGAGGAGGTGTGCATCTGGCGCACGATCTCCGGCATGGTCTCCAGGGCCGCGTCCGGCGGGCGGATTACGATGTCCACGCCTTCGCCGAGCACGTTGAGCTCCGAGTCGGTGACCAGTGCGGCCACCTCGATAAGTGCGTCGTCCGTCAGCGAGAGCCCGGTCATCTCGCAGTCGATCCACACCATGCGATCGTTCATGCGGCTCACCCTATGGGGTGCGGGAGCCTTCGGGCTCCGCCCAGAGCGGGTGGTTGTCGTGCGGGTGCGTCGTGGCTGATCGCGCAGTTCCCCGCGCCCCTAAAGAATGCCCCCTGCCCCCCAGCCCCTTTGAGCCCGCGAGCCTCCTTGGGCAGCGGGGCCGCCCCCCGGGGGCGGGACGGGTGGGCAAGGGGGCGGCCCCCACGCGGAGCCGCACCCCCCTGCCCGCCTGCTCCCCGCTACCTCAGGCGTCCGCCCGGTACGTATACGTCCGAGCTCTGCCTGCCGTTGTCCGTGACGGACGCGCTCGTGCCCGAGACTCCGGCGTTTGCCGCCGCAGCCCGCCGCACCTGCTGCGGCACCGCTTCGGACAGCGCCGACGGCGACCCCAGTGCGACGGGGTCGGACGCCGGTCGCCGCGCCCGGTAGGCGGCCCGGTACGCAGCCGGGGATGACCCCAGCTGGCGCCGGAAGTGCCCGCGCAGCGCGACCGGCGAGCGGAAGCCGCACCGGCCGGCGACCTCGTCCACCGAGTAGTCCGACGTCTCAAGCAGCCGCTGGGCCTGCAGCACCCGCTGAGTGATCAGCCACTGCAGTGGAGCGCTCCCAGTGAGCGACCTGAAACGCCGGTCGAAGGTCCGGCGGCTCATGTACGCACGCGCGGCGAGCGTCTCCACGTCGAACTGCTCGTGGAGGTGTTCGAGCGCCCACGCGACGACCTCGGCCAGCGGGTCGGCGCCGATTTCTTCAGGTAAAGACCTGTCGAGATAGCGCTCCTGCCCGCCGCTCCGGCGCGGCGGTACGACGAGACGCCTGGCCAGCGCACCGGCCGCCTCCGTCCCGTGGTCCGTGCGCACGATGTGCAGACACAGATCGATTCCGGCCGCCGTCCCCGCGGAGGTCAGGACGTCTCCGTCGTCGACGAAGAGTTCGCGCGGATCGACGTGCACCGACGGATAGCGCTTGGCGAGCGTCGGCGCGTACATCCAGTGCGTGGTCGCCGGGCGGCCGTCGAGCAGGCCGGCGGCGGCGAGCACGAAGGCCCCCGTGCACAGCCCGACGATCCGGGCCCCCTCCTCGTGCGCGCGGCGCAGCGCGTCCAGCGCCTCCGGTGGTGGTGGGGAGGTGATGGACCGCCAGGCCGGTACGACGACCGTCCCGGCGCGGCTCATCGCCTCCAGGCCGTACGGTGCGGTCAGTTCGAGGCCTCCGGTGGTACGGAGTGGTCCTTCCTCGCCGGCGCACACCAGTAGCCGGTAGCGCGGAACCCCTGCGTCCTGCCGGTCAATGCCGAACACCGAGAGCGGAATGGAGCTCTCGAAAATGGGTCCCCCGCTGAACAGCAGAACGGCAACGATTTCCCGGCGGCGGCGCCCGGAGAGCTTCCGGGCGGCCTCCGGCGGTGCGGCCAAGTCCTGGCTCATGACGCTAAGCCCCCCTCAGTGGTCGCGGCTCCCTGTTCGTGACGGGCCTGTGGCTCCTGCACACTGCTCCTTGAAGTCGCAGTCCCTCTAGGTCCTGCACGGTTCCCCCGCCGTCGAATAACCCATGATCGAATCTACTGTGTCGTATGGCGCCGTCGTGACAAGTTCCGAAACCGGCGCTATGTCGACATGACAACTTGGCGCGAAGCATTCGATCAGGAAGCGTTCCACTCCCGGGCGCCGCAGGGAAGTGCGCCTTTCGCTCATGGCCCGTCCCCGTAGGGTGCGCGGGCGGCGAGCGGTCCTTTCTTCCCTGGTGGCACGGGGGTTGGAGGGGCCTTCCGCCAAGGCGCGGGGGTGGAGGCGAAGTTGGCTGAAAAGCTACGGGCGCGCGTGTGCGATCCCGTCACTCACCCGGCGCACCACCCTGCGGTGCGTGACCTCTCCGCAACGATTTCACGCACTGTTCTTCTGTGAATCCGCGTCCACGGCGCGATCCTCACGATTCCGCCCTGCGTCCGCCGCGGTGTGTTCCGGAGCCGGTGCGGCTGTGCCGGCCGCGGTGGGTGCCCGCCTGGAGGTCCTCGTCCGGCTCCCGGTCGCGGACGGCGGTCCTGGTCGACCGGCGGAGCAGCAGGCGGCAGACGACGGTGACGACGGCCAGTCCCGCGGCCGACGCGGCGGCGCCGCCGACGGGCGCTCCGTACCCGATCAGTACCACCGGTACGAGCAGACAGCTGAAGGCCGCCCACCGGACGACGTCCCCCGCGGAGCCGGCGGACGCGCGCTCCGGGTCGGCCGGAATGTCCGGAGGCGGGCGGTGTCCGTGGTGTGGCTGTGCCCCGTGGGGTCCCTGATGTCCCTGGTGTCCGTGGGGATGGTCGTCGTCGTACGGCGGCGAGAAGGGCGAGGGGCCGTGCACGGCGCACTTCCTCCTGGGCGCGGGGGACGGGGAGCCTGATCAACGAACGGAGGGGCCGGACGGTCACGTCGCCGGCGGCTGTACGAAGCGGCGGCAGGCCTCCGTGCGGAGCGGCCGCGGACGCCGGTACGGAGCGCCGGCAGACGTGCGTACGAAAAACAGCGGCGGACGCCGGTACGGGGCGGCGGCAGACGCCTGTACGGGCCAGCGGGCATTGCGATCCCGGCCTGGGTCGTGCATGCTCCTGGAACGCTGCTCGCCTGCGGGCACTGGGCAGCGGAGGAGTGCCGCCGTACCCTTGGGGGTATGGGCTTGGGAAGATGATTCCCGGACAGCTCCGCTGTCGTGGGGCGAGTCGTCCCCTGCTGTTCCCGCCGTAAGCCCCGTGCAGTTCTCCTGAGGATGCAGACGCCGAGACACCGATGGCCGGTCACGAAACCCCCGAACCCGCGGACCGCAAGCAGGTCGCCGATCCCACTGCCGAGTACGGCGTGGAGTCGAGCGGCGACCTCTACGCGCGAGAAGACCCCCGTCACTCCTGCGATCCCGCCTTCCGGCACGGTGTTGTCGTCGGCTTCGACGGCTCCACCTCCAGCGAGCGGGCGCTCGCGTACGCCATCGGAATGGCCAGGCGGCTCGGCCAGGGGCTGATCATCGTCCATGTCGCGAACCGGCTGCCGACCACCGTCTGGGCGGGCTGCGAGCCGCCCGTCTTCGTCGACGTCCCCGACCACCGCACCGAGGTGCTCGGGCTCGAACTGGCCTGTGCGGACTACCTCGCCGAGGTGCCGTGGATCCTGGTCGAGCGGGGCGGCGACATCTGCCACGAGCTGGAGGAGGTCGGCCGGGAGTACGAGGCCGACGCGATCGTGGTGGGGTCGACGCACGGCATCGTGGGGCGGCTCTTCGGGTCGGTGGCGGGGCGGTTGGCGAAGCGGGCGCAGCGTCCGGTTGTTGTCATTCCGTAATGCTTCGTCAGTTTGCGTGACGGGCAAGGCAGTTGGCGGTTCTGCGCTCTTGACGTTCTGTGGCGGTTCCTGAAACTACCCCTGCGTAGGGGTGATTTGTGACCTTGTGAAGGGTAAATAAAGGTCGCTGGGCACTCAGCACCAGGCACCCGCAGTACTTGCAGGAAGGGAGCCCCGCCGTGGACAACGACGTCTCCGCGGGAAGCACATCCGCCTCCGCCTCCACTCTCGGCCACCTCGCACTCGGACTCACCCTCCTCGCTTTCGGCCTCGGTCACACCGGGGTGCTGAGCGGGATCACGGCGGCGAGCGCCGTCACCGTCGCGCTGTTCGTCGGCGGCTTCACCCTCTTCGTCGCGGGGCTCCTGGAGTTCCGGGCGGGGAGTTCGTTCAACGGGACGGCGTTCGCCGGGCTCGGGGCCTTCTGGTTCACCTGGGGCACCGCGACCGGCGACGGCGGGCTCTCGGCCGACGCGGCGGGGCTGTTCCTGCTGCTCTGGGCGCTGCTCGCGCTCAGCCTGACCCTGGGGGCGGCCGGCGGCGGACCGCTCTCGCAGGTCATGTACGGGCTGTTGTTCGTGGCACTGCTGCTGCTCGGGATCGCGCAGTTCGCGGACGCCTCGATGCTGGGGAAGGTCGCGGGCTGGGTGGCGGCGCTCTCCGGGCTCCTCGCCTGGTACGGCGCGACGGCGGCATGGGCGAAGTGGCCCACGGCCCTGCCGGGCCGCGCCGCGGGCGGCCGGGGTGTGACGGCCGCCGGCTGAACCGCAACTGCCGGGCCAGGGTCCGGTGTGGGGCGACACCGGACCCGACGGGGAAGGGCCCCGCACGCCGTGGTGGCGTGTGCGGGGCCCTTCTCGTACAGACGGATTGTGTTTATTCGACGGTGACGGACTTCGCCAGGTTGCGCGGCTTGTCGATGTCGCGGCCCATGGCCAGCGCCGTGTGGTAGGCGAGGAGCTGGAGCGGGATGCCCATCAGGATCGGGTCCAGCTCGGTCTCGTTCTTCGGGACCACAATGGTGTGGTCGGCCTTTTCCTGCTCGCGGTGCGCGACCGCCAGGATCCGGCCGCTGCGGGCCTTGATCTCCTCCAGCGCCGCGCGGTTCTTCTCCAGCAGATCGTCGTCGGGGACGATCGCGACCGTCGGGAGCGCGGGCTCGATGAGGGCGAGCGGGCCGTGCTTGAGCTCGGATGCGGGGTAGGCCTCGGCGTGGATGTAGGAGATCTCCTTGAGCTTCAGGGAGGCCTCCAGGGCGACCGGATAGCCGCGCACGCGCCCGATGAACATCATCGACTTGGCGCCCGCGTACTCCTCGGCGATCTTCTTGATCTCTTCCTCCGTCTGGAGGATCTCCGAGATCTGGGCGGGCAGCTTGCGCAGGCCCGCGATGATCCGCTTGCCGTCGGAGACGGAGAGGTCGCGGATCCGGCCCAGGTGCAGGGCGAGGAGCGCGAAGGCGGTGACGGTGTTGGTGAAGCACTTGGTGGAGACGACGCAGACCTCCGGGCCCGCGTGCACGTACACGCCGCCGTCGGCCTCGCGGGCGATGGCGGAACCGACCACGTTGACCACGCCGAGGACGCGGGCGCCCTTGCGCTTCAGCTCCTGCACGGCGGCCAGCACGTCGTACGTCTCACCGGACTGGGAGACCGCGATGTAGAGGGTGTCGGGGTCCACGACCGGGTTGCGGTAGCGGAACTCCGAGGCGGGCTCGGCGTCGGCGGGGATGCGGGCCAGGGACTCGATGAGCCCGGCGCCGATCAGGCCCGCGTGGTAGCTGGTGCCGCAGCCGAGGATCTTGATGCGGCGCACGCCGCGCGCCTCGCGGGCGTCCAGGTTGAGGCCGCCCAGGTGCACGGTGGAGAAGCGGTCGTCGATCCGGCCGCGCAGCACGCGGTCCACGGCGTCGGCCTGCTCGGAGATCTCCTTGTGCATGTACGTGTCGTGGCCGCCCATGTCGTACGACTCGGCCTCCCACTCCACGGTGGTCGGCGTGGCCGACGTGGTCGAGCCCTCCGTGGTGTACGTACGGAAGTCGTCGGCCTTCAGGGTGGCCATCTCGCCGTCGTCGAGGGTGACGATCTGGCGGGTGTGGGAGACGAGGGCGGCGACGTCCGAGGCGACGAACATCTCCTTCTCGCCGATGCCCAGGACGACCGGGGAGCCGTTGCGGGCGACGACGATGCGGTCGGCGAAGTCGGCGTGCATGACGGCCAGGCCGTAGGTGCCCTCGATGTGGCGCAGCGCCTCGCGGACCTTCTCCTCCAGGGTCTCGGCCTGGGCGCGGGCGATGAGGTGGACCACGACCTCGGTGTCCGTCTCGGAGGCGAAGACGACGCCGTCGGCGGTCAGCTTGGCGCGCAGATCGTCCGCGTTGTCGATGATGCCGTTGTGGACGACGGCGACCTTCGACTCGGTGTCCAGGTGCGGGTGCGAGTTCTCGTCGGAGGGGGCGCCGTGGGTGGCCCAGCGGGTGTGCGCGATGCCGGTGGTGCCGGCGAAGCGCTTGGGGACCTTGGCCTCCAGGTCACGGACCCGGCCCTTGGCCTTGACCATGCGCAGGCCGGACGCCTTGGGGGTGTTGATCACGATGCCCGCGGAGTCGTAGCCGCGGTACTCCAGGCGCTGCAGGCCTTCCAGGAGCAGGGGCGCTACGTCACGCTTGCCGATGTAACCGACGATTCCACACATAAGGACTTGCCCTCCGAGTTGTCTGTGGTGCTGTCCGGTGCCGGGCGGCCCGGGTAGGGGCTGCTCAGCCGTAGACGAGGCGGCGCAGCTGGCGGAGTGTGAGCTCCGGCGGTGCGACCGCGCGGTGCGGCAGCTCGGCCGCGATCCTCTCGAAGATGTCCGCGTTCACGGCGCCGCCTGCTTGCAGTTCGCGGTGGCGTCGGCGGACGAATTCCTCGGTCGTCTCGTCGAAGTACGCCAGTACGTCGAGTACCACCCGGGCGGCCTCGCCGCGCGGCAGCGCGGTGGAGCGGACCAGATGGTCGATGAGGTCCTCGTGCGGGGACGAGGGAGACGTACGGCGTTCGAGCACCCGTTGATATTGGGGCAGTGTGAGGGCTTATGCAAGAATCCTGCCCGATATCGGGCAGGATTCCTCTTGATCTCGTCTCTGGGCGCCCTTGGTCTGGACCTAGAGCCGCTTCAGGACGGCCTGCTTGGCCGTCGCGAACTCCTCGTCGGTGAGGATTCCGGCCCCGTGCAGCTCGCCGAGTTCACGCAGACGGCGCAGCAGGGTGTCGTGATCGTCGGCGGCGGCGGGAGCGGCCTTCTCCAGTACGGGTGTTCCGGCGGGCTCCGCGGTGGCCGCCGGGTGCGGAAGCCGGGCCAGCACCGCGGCGGCGACCAGGGCCGCCGTGTACTCCTTCTTCGACAGCCCCCACAGGTCCAGGGCGTACGGGTCGTACTTGGGGGCGGGGGACTTCGACCCGGGCCGGCCGGTGAGGAAGCGGAGGTGGCCGTTCTCCAGCCCTATCGAGGGCAGCCACTCCACCCCGGTGATCTCCGCGAGGGGGAGGGAGACGGGGCCGCCGGAGGACTTGGACTCCTCCGCCTTCCAGTTCCAGGACAGGCGCACCGCGTCCCCCTCGAAGGAGGCCGTGCCGTCCCCGCCGCCGCCCGACACCGGCACCGCGGGGCCGGGGAGCAGGAAGCGGTCCACCGGTTCGGAGGGCACCTGGTCGAGCAGCAGCGCGGTGCGGACCTCGTCCACGAAGTACTCGGCGACACCGGTGCGGTCCTGCTCGACGGCGAGCCGGTACGGGTCGGCGGCGCCCCCCAGCCTGCCGCTCGCGGCCAGCAGCAGCGGGCACGCGCCCTCCCGCAGGCGCAGCCGCAGCCCGCCGCCCTTGCGCCCCGGCTCGTAGGCGATGCCCGCCAGGGCGACCAGCGGGACCTCCAGCTCACCCAGTGCCTGCCGCAGCGGATGGATCTTGCTGCCCCGCCCCGGGACGATGCGCACTGTGTCGCCGTCGAAAGTCCACGTACCGTCCTTCTGAAGAATCTCCGCCATGCCGGGATTCTCGCACCGGCGTGCGTGCCCATGAGGTGTTGAATTGGTCTACACCCTTGACCGGGCCGTGACTTGGACGGTAGCCATGGGTCCTGCTCCACCTCTGTTACGTACATGCCACAGCCGCGCTGCCCCGTCGAAGGGACCGCTTGTGAGACACCGTCGTACGATTCCCCGCCTCCTCGCTCCGATGCTGCTCGTCGCCGTAGCGGGAACGGCCGCCGTCGGCGCGGCCCCGGCACCCGGTGCGGGTCCCGCCGCCCCGGCCAAGGCCGCCGGGCCCCGACCGCTGGGCCAGATCGTTCCGGCCCCCGCCTCGGTCAGTGCGGGCGGAGCGGCCTACACGATCGACTCCGGGACCCGGATCAGGGTCGGCCGCTCGGCGGACGCCAAGAAGGTCGGCGACGCCCTGGCGAAGGTGCTGCGCCCGTCCACCGGGTACCAGCTGCCGGTCACCTCGCGCGACGGCCGGGACGGCATCCGGCTGAGGTTCTCCTCCGACCCCTCGCTCGGCGAGGAGGGCTACCGGCTGGACTCCGGCCGCAGCGGCGTCACCATCAGCGCCCGCAGGGCCGCCGGTCTCTTCCACGGCATCCAGACGCTGCGCCAGCAGCTGCCGGCCGCCGTCGAGAGGCCGACGAAGCAGACCGGGCCGTGGAAGGTCGCGGGCGGCACCATCAAGGACGTCCCGCGCTACGGCTACCGGGGTGCGATGGTCGACGTCTCCCGCCACTTCTTCACCGTCGACCAGCTCAAGCGCTACGTGGACCAGCTGGCCCTCTACAAGGTCAACAAGCTCCACCTGCACCTCTCGGACGACCAGGGCTGGCGCATCGCCATCGACTCCTGGCCGAGGCTCACCACGTACGGCGGCTCCACCCAGGTCGGCGGCGGCCCCGGCGGCTACTACACCAAGGCCCAGTACAAGGACATCCTGAAGTACGCGGCGGACCGGCACATGGAGGTCGTCCCGGAGATCGACGCCCCGGGCCACACCAACGCCGCCCTCGCCTCGTACGCCGAGCTGAACTGCAACGGCGTCGCCCCGCCGCTCTACACCGGCACCGCGGTCGGCTTCAGCTCGCTGTGCGTCGACAAGGACCTCACGTACAAGTTCCTCGACGACGTGATCGGCGAGATCGCCCGGATGACGCCGGGCAAGGTCATCCACATCGGCGGCGACGAGGCGCACGCGACGCCGCACGAGGACTACGTGAAGTTCATGACGAAGGCGCAGGCCATCGTCGGCAAGTACGGCAAGACGGTGATGGGCTGGCACCAGCTGGCCACCGCGAACCCGGGCAAGGGCTCGATCATGCAGTACTGGGGCACCGACAGCGCCGCCGCCGACCGCAAGACGGTCGCCGACGCCACGCACAAGAACGGCGCCAAGGTCGTCATCTCCCCGGCCGACCGCACCTACCTGGACATGAAGTACAACAAGGACACCAAGCTGGGGCTGGCCTGGGCGGGCTACGTCGAGGCGCAGCGCTCGTACGACTGGAACCCCGGCACGTACATCGAGAACGCGGCCCCCGGCTCCGTCATCGGCGTCGAGGCACCGATCTGGTCCGAAACACTCGTGACCACCAAGGACATCGAGTACATGGCCTTCCCCCGCCTGCCCGGCATCGCCGAGCTCGGCTGGTCACCCGCGTCCACCCACCACTGGGACCGGTACAAGACCCGCCTCGCCCAGCAGGGCCCGCGTCTGACGGCGATGGGCATCGACTTCTACAAGTCGCCGCAAGTGCCGTGGGTGAGTGAGTAGTTGAGAGCGCGCCAGTAGTACGGGAGGGGGTACGCCGGGACCGTCCGGCGTACCCCCTCCCGTACGGCGGGCTCTACAGGTCCTCCGGCAGCAACCGGAAGGCCGTGTGCCCGGTCAGGGGCCGGATCATGCGGAAGTGACGGTCCGAGGTGAACATCGCGTCCGTGCGGTAAGCGGCGGCCAGAGCGACGTTCATGGCGTCCGCCAGGCCGATCCCCTTGCCGCCGTCCGCGTCCCGGTACCCCTCCAGCACCGTCATCGCCGTGCGCAGGTGCGGGGCGACGTCGGGGATGGACAGCTTCCGCCCCTCGGCCCCTCTGGCGAGGAAGTCGAGCGCGCGGTACGCGGCCTGTGCGCTGATCTTCGTGGTGACCAGATAGTCGAGTTCGGTCATGACCATGGGGGAGACGACCAGATGCCCGATGGCCGAGAAGGCCTTGCGGTACTGGGAGCTGTCGGCCGTGGACGCGACGAGAAGCCGATAGAGGGCGTTGGTGTCGGCGATGGTGACGGCGCTCAAGAGCCCATCCCCCGGAGAACCTCGTCGACTTCTTCGTCGGTGAGGTCGGGCCCGGTCCCGATGTCGGGGATTTCCATGTCACCCATGGGGTCCGTCGAGTACGGGAGCGCCTCGTCGGCATCTATCGGCACCAGGCGGGCGACCGGACGGCCGTTCTTGGTGACCGTGACGGTCTCGCCGTGCTCGGCGGCGGCGAGGATCTGCGAGGACCGCTGGTTGAACTCGCGGGCGGTGGCTTCCATGTAGTACACGGTACTACGGCCGAGGGTTTCAGGGGTGCGGGGAACTGCGCGGCCGGCCGCGGCGCACTCGCACGGGACAAGCGCCCCTCGCCGCCCCCGCCCTTCCCCGCCCCCGCCGTCAGGCGACCTTCTTGGCGGTTTCGATCGCCTTTGCCAGGTCCTCCAGGACCGGTGCGCACTTGTCGTAGGAGTAGATCGGCTCCGTGACGCGCGGGATCACCTGGCCGGCCTTGACGGCGGGCAGCTGTGCCCAGGTCGGCTTGTTGGCGATGTCCTTGGGCTGGAGCACTGCCGAGCGGTTGTCCATCATGATCACGTCGGCCTTGTACTTGGCGACGTTCTCCCAGCTCAGGCCCTCGAAGAAGCCCTGCGCGTCGACCTTCGGCTCGATGAACTTCACGCCCAGTTCCTGGAAGTAGAGCGTGTCGGCGCTCATCTTCGCGAGCGAGACGTAGAACAGGTCGGCGGAGGCCGAACCGATCATGACCTTGATGTCGGGGTGGGCCTTCGCGGCGGCGCGCAGCCGGGCCGAGGCCTTCTCGAAGCGGGCCTTGGCGTCCGCGATCTTCTTCGCCCTGAGGTCGGCGCCGAGGGACGCGGCCAGCTCGGCGCGGCGCGCCAGGGCCTTCTCCATGTTGGTGCCGGAGGCCCACAGGGCGACGCTCGGGGCGAGCGAGTAGATCTTCTTGGCGGACTGTTCCGGGACGTACCAGAGGACGTCCTTCTCCCACATGTCGGAGATCAGCAGCTCGGGGATCAGCTTGGCGTACTTCTCGACGTCGAACTCGCCGTAGGCGTTGCCGATGATTTCGAGCTTCGAGATGTCCATGTCGCCGGCCTGGACGTCGGGCTTGCCGTCCTTGCCCTTGGTCGGGCCGAAGACGCCCGTGACCTCGATGCCGTAGTCGTGGAGCGCGGCGGCCGTGCCGGTGAAGGCGACGATGCTCTTCGGGAAGGACTTTGTCTCGACCTTCTTGCCGCGGTCGTCGGTGAAGGACCAGGGGCCCGACTTCCCGGCGCCGCCCTCCGACGCCTTGCTGCCGGAAGCCTTCTCGCCGCCGCACGCGGCCAGTGCGGCGCCGATGCCGAGCGCACCGCCGGCGGCGAGGAGGCCACGGCGGGTGGGACGGGAGAGGCGGGACGGGGAGGGCATGGCGGTTCTGCTTTCGTACGGGCGGAGCGGACGGGACCAGGGGAAGGTTAGCCTAACCTTCCTTCTGGCCTGAAGGGGGTGTCCGGTTTCCGCCCGTACGGAAGTGGGGCGCGGCTCTCTGCCTAGGCCTGCATGCCCAGTTCGCGCGCGATCAGCATGCGCTGCACCTCGCTGGTGCCCTCGCCGATCTCCAGGATCTTGGAGTCGCGCCACATCCGGGCCACCGGGTACTCGTTCATGAAGCCGTACCCGCCGTGGATCTGGGTTGCCTCCCGGGCGTTGTCGACGGCGACGGTGGAGGAGTACAGCTTGGCGATGGCGGCCTGCTTCTTGAAGGGCTCGCCGTTGACCAGGCGGGACGCCGCGTCGTACCAGCCGATGCGGGACATGTGCGCCCGCATCTCCATGTCCGCGATCTTGAACTGGATGGCCTGGTTCGACCCGATCGGCTTCCCGAAGGCGTGCCGCTCGCGCGCGTACTTCAGCGACTCGTCGACGCAGCCCTGCGCGAGGCCGGTCGCGAGCGCGGAGATCGCGATGCGGCCCTCGTCGAGGATCCGCAGGAACTGGGCGTAGCCGCGGCCCTCCTCGCCGAGCAGGTTCGCGGCCGGGACGCGGACGTCGGAGAAGGACAGCTCGCGGGTGTCGGAGGAGTTCCAGCCGACCTTCGAGTACGGGGCCGCCACGGTGAAGCCGGGGGTGCCGGAGGGGACGATGATCGAGGAGATCAGCGGCTTGCCGTCACTCGTTGAATTGGGCGCAGTGCGGCCGGTGACCGCGGTGACGGTGACCAGGGCGGTGATGTCGGTGCCGGAGTTGGTGATGAAGCACTTGGAGCCGTTGATCACCCACTCGCCGGTCTTCTCGTCGAGGACGGCCGTCGTACGGGTGCCGCCCGCGTCCGACCCGCCGTCCGGCTCGGTCAGGCCGAACGCGCCGAGCGCCTCGCCCGCGCAGAGCCTCGGCAGCCACTCCCGCTTCTGCTCCTCCGTACCGAACCGGAAGATCGGCATCGCGCCGAGCGAGACGCCCGCTTCGAGGGTGATCGCGACGGACGAGTCGACGCGGGCCAGCTCCTCCAGGGCGATGCCGAGCGCGAGGTAGTCGCCGCCCATGCCGCCGTACTCCTCCGGGATGGGCAGGCCGAAGAGGCCCATGCGGCCCATCTCACGGACGATCTCGTACGGGAACTCGTGCCGCTCGTACAGGTCGCCGATCTTCGGGGCGACGACGTCGTGCGCGAACTCCTCGACGGTGCGGCGGAGTTCTTCGTGCTCGGGGGTGAGGCGGTGGTCCATCGTCTGTCCTTCAGTCCTTGTGGGAGAGGGCGCGTACGGTGCGGGACGGGCTGGGTCGGCCGAGTTGCTCCGCCATCCACACGCTGGTGGCGGTGAGGCGGGTGAGGTCGACCCCGGTGTCGATGCCGAGGCCGTTCAGCATCCAGATGAGGTCTTCGGTGGCGAGGTTGCCGGTGGCGGACTTCGCGTACGGGCAGCCGCCCAGGCCGCCCGCGGAGGCGTCGACGGTGGTGACGCCGTGGCGGAGGGCGGCGAGGGTGTTGGAGAGGGCCTGGCCGTAGGTGTCGTGGAAGTGGACACCGAGGAGGTCCGTGGGAAGGCCGGCCTCGTTCAAGTCGGTGAGGAGAGCGGCTACTTGGCCGGGGGTCGCCACGCCGATCGTGTCGCCGAGGGAGAGTTCGTCGCAGCCCATGTCGACGAGGCGGCGGCAGACCCGGGTGACCTGGGCGGCCGGGACCGCGCCTTCCCAGGGGTCGCCGAAGCACATCGAGAGGTAGCCGCGGACGTGCGCACCGGCGGCGCGGGCGCGGGTGACGACCGGCTCGAACATGGCGAGGGCCTCGTCGACCGTACGGTTGAGGTTGGCCTTGGCGAAGGACTCGGTGGCGCTGGCGAAGACGGCCACGTCGCGGGCGCCGAGGGCGAGGGCGCGGTCGAGGCCCCTCTCGTTGGGGACGAGAACGGGGAGGCGTGTGGTCTCCGCCAGGTCCTTCACCTGAGGGAACAGGGCTTCCGCGTCGGCGAGTTGGGGCACCCACTTGGGGTGGACGAAGCTGGTGGCCTCGACGGTGGTGAGGCCGGCTGCGGCGAGACGGTGGATGAACTCCGCCTTCACCTCGGTGGGGACCGTGGACTTCTCGTTCTGCAGGCCGTCGCGGGCTCCTACCTCGTAGATCCTTACGCGGGTGGGGAGTTGGGGGTCCTTGACGACCATGGGGAGCGTCATGCGGTGTCCTCCTCCTCGTCGGTGCTCTCGGGGGTGACGACGGCCAGGACCTGGTCCATGGCGACCGTGGCCCCGGCCTTGACGTCGAGTTCGGCGACGGTGCCGGCGTGCGGGGCGGAGATGACGTGCTCCATCTTCATGGCCTCGACGACGAGGAGGCTCTGCCCGGCGGCGACCCGGTCGCCCACGGCCACCTTGACGACGGTGACGGTGCCCGGCATGGGGGCGGTGAGGGCGTCCAGACCGGAGTGGGCGGCGCCGGTGAGGGTGGCGGCGACGGGGTCGTGGGGCTGGAGGTGCCAGGCGTGGCCGTCCCGGCCCAGCCACTCGCCGTGGTGGCGGAAGGTGTGGGTGAGGCCGGCGACCTCGACGGTGAGGCGGGCCGGGGATGGGGCTTGGGCTTGGGCGGCCCGGGTCGCGGAAGGTGCGCCGGGGGCGAGCCGGGCACGGAGGATCTCCCCCACCCCGCCCCTTCCCGAAACCGGGCCCGGCCCGGACGCGCCAGGGGCTCCGCCCCCGGACCCCCGCTGCTCAAACGCCGCAGGGGCTGACATGGGCGGTGCGGCTGGAATGCTCACCTCCGCAGACGTCACGGGGCCGCGTACCCGTACCGCCACCGGCTCCTGCCCCGGGATCCGGAAGTCGTGCACCGTCCAGGCGGGGGTGCCGCCCAGGCGCCAGCCGGACGGTGCGTCGAACGGGTCCGTCCAGCCCGAGGCAGGACCGGCCAGTTCCGCCTGCGCCAGCAGTCCCGCCGCCGCGTACACCTCCACGGGGACGGTGTCGTCGATCAACGACTCCGCGTCCCGTTCCACCAGCCCGGTGTCCAGGTCGCCCGCCACCACGTCCGGGTGGGCCAGCAGGCGGCGCAGGAAGCCCGCGTTCGTCTGGACGCCCAGCGTCACCGTCTCCGCCAGCGCCGCGCGCAGCTTGCGCAGGGCGGTGGGGCGGTCCGGGCCGTACGCGATGACCTTCGACAGCATCGGGTCGTACAGGCTGCCGATCTCCGTGCCGACCGAGAGGCCGGAGTCCGTCCGGACCCCGTTGCCCTGCGGCTCGTGCAGGGCGAGGATCGTGCCGCCCGAGGGGAGGAAGCCGCGGGCAGGGTCTTCCGCGCAGATGCGGGCCTCGACGGCGTGCCCGGTGAGGGTGATGTCAGCCTGGGTGAAGGGGAGTTCGGCGCCGGAGGCGACCCGGATCTGCCACTCCACCAGGTCGAGGCCGGTGATCAGCTCGGTGACCGGGTGCTCCACCTGGAGGCGGGTGTTCATCTCCATGAAGAAGTACGAGGCCGGGTCGTCGCCGGGGACGATGAACTCGACCGTGCCCGCCCCGCTGTACCCGCAGGAGCGCGCCGCCTGCACCGCGGCCTCGCCCATCGCCGCCCGCGTCGCCTCGTCGAGGAGTACGGACGGCGCCTCTTCGATGATCTTCTGGTGGCGGCGCTGGAGCGAGCACTCGCGCTCGCCGAGGTGGACGACGTTGCCGTGGCCGTCGGCCAGGACCTGGATCTCGATGTGCCGGGGGCGGTCGACCCACCGCTCCACGAGCAGTGTGTCGTCGCCGAAGGAGGAGCGGGCCTCACGGCGCGCCGCCGCGATCTCGTCGGCCAGGAGGGCCTCGTCGCGGACCAGCCGCATGCCCTTGCCGCCGCCGCCCGCGGACGGCTTGAGGAGGACCGGCATACCGATCTCCCGGGCGGACGCGGCGAGTTGGGCGTCCGTGAGGCCCGAGCCCGATGACCCTGGCACGACCGGTACGCCCGCCGCCTTTACCGTCTCCTTCGCGCGGATCTTGTCGCCCATGAGGGAGATCGCGGAGGCCGGCGGGCCGATGAAGACCAGTCCGGCGGAGGTGCACGCGGACGCGAACTCCGCGTTCTCCGCGAGGAATCCGTACCCCGGGTGGATCGCCTGCGCGCCCGAGCGCACCGCGGCCTCGATCAGGCGGTCGATGCGCAGATAGCTCTCCGACGCCGCCGGCGGGCCGATCCGCAGCGCCGTGTCCGCCTCACGGACGTGCCGTGCGTCGGCGTCGGCGTCGCTGAAGACGGCCACCGAGCGGATGCCCAGCTCGCGGAGCGTACGGATGACGCGGACGGCGATCTCGCCGCGGTTGGCGACCAGGACGGTGTCGAAGAGGTAAGTCGTCACAGGGGAAGTGGTCACAGTCGTCATGAGTCGTCTCACATCCGGAAGACGCCGAAGGCGGGGTCGGCGAGCGGGGCGTTGGCGCAGGCGGTCAGGGCGAGGCCGAGCACCTGGCGGGTTTCGAGGGGGTCGATGACGCCGTCGTCCCAGAGGCGGGCGGACGCGTAGTAGGCGTTGCCCTGCGTCTCGTACTGGGCGCGGATCGGGTCCTTGAAGGACTCCTCCGCCTCCGTCGGCCAGTCCTCGCCGCGACCCTCGATCTGGTCCCGCTTGACCGTGGCCAGTACGGAAGCGGCCTGTTCGCCGCCCATCACGGAGATCTTCGCGTTGGGCCACATCCACAGGAAGCGGGGGGAGTAGGCCCGCCCGCACATCGAGTAGTTGCCCGCGCCGTACGAGCCGCCGACGACCACGGTCAGCTTGGGCACCCGGGTGCAGGCCACGGCGGTGACCATCTTCGCGCCGTGCTTGGCGATGCCGCCGGCCTCGTAGTCGCGGCCGACCATGAAGCCGGAGATGTTCTGCAGGAAGACCAGCGGAATGCCGCGCTGGTCGCACAGCTCGATGAAGTGCGCGCCCTTCTGGGCGGACTCCGAGAACAGGATGCCGTTGTTGGCGACGATGCCGACCGGGTGGCCGTGGATGCGGGCGAAGCCGGTGATCAGCGTCTGCCCGTACTCCGACTTGAACTCCTGGAAGCGGGAGCCGTCGACGACGCGCGCGATCACTTCGCGCACGTCGTAGGGGGTGCGGGAGTCGACGGGGACCGCCCCGTACAGCCCGGCGGGGTCCACCTTCGGCTCGTCGACCGGCGTCACCGACCACGGCAGCGGGCCGCGCCCGGGGAGCGTCGCGACGATGTTCCGTACGATGCGCAGCGCGTGCGCGTCGTCCTCGGCGAGGTGGTCGGTGACCCCGGACGTACGGGAGTGGACCTCGCCGCCGCCCAGCTCCTCGGCGGTGACGACCTCGCCGGTGGCCGCCTTCACGAGGGGCGGACCGCCGAGGAAGATCGTGCCCTGGTTCCGTACGATCACGGCCTCGTCGCTCATCGCGGGTACGTACGCCCCGCCCGCCGTGCACGAGCCGAGGACGGCCGCGATCTGCGGGATCCCGGCGCCGGACATCCGCGCCTGGTTGTAGAAGATCCGCCCGAAGTGCTCGCGGTCCGGGAAGACCTCGTCCTGCATGGGCAGGAAGGCGCCGCCGGAGTCGACGAGGTAGAGGCAGGGGAGACGGTTCTCCAGGGCCACTTCCTGCGCCCTCAGGTGCTTCTTCACCGTCATCGGGTAGTACGTGCCGCCCTTGACGGTGGCGTCGTTGGCGACGATCACGCACTCGCGGCCGCTCACCCGCCCGATCCCGGCGATCACTCCGGCCGCCGGGGCCTGGTCGTCGTACATCCCGTTCGCGGCGAGCGGGGCCAGCTCCAGGAACGGCGAGCCCGCGTCGAGCAGGGTGTCCACCCGGTCCCTGGGCAGCAGCTTGCCGCGCGCGACGTGCCGGGCGCGGGACTTCTCGCCCCCGCCGAGCCGGGCGGTGGCGAGCCGGTCGCGGAGATCGTCCGCGAGCTTCCGGTGGGCGGCCTCATTGGCCTGCCAGGCCGCCGACGACGGATCCGCGGTGCTGTTGAGCACCGGTGCTTGCTGCATTCTGTCGAGCTCCCTTGCCCGCCGGAGGTGCGTGGTGCGCGGGTGCGCGCGAGGTTAGTGACCGTTAACGCATTCCCGAGGTTAACGAGCGCTAACGACTCTGTCCAGGGCTGACTGACGGGTGGGGGAGGGCAGTTGCGCGCAGGGGGTGGCCGCTCCCGCGCCCGGGGGGTGCCGCACCGGCCCGCGAAGATGTCATGGAGGTTAACGACCGCTAACCCGCCGGTCTAGAATGCTGTCATGAGCACCCAAGCCGCCCCCAGCGGTACGCCCCGGGTCGCGGCCCCCACCCGCCGCGAGCAGATCCTCAAGGAAGCCGCGCGCCTCTTCGCCGAGCGCGGCTTCCACGGGGTCGGCGTCGACGAGATAGGCGCGGCGGTCGGTATCAGTGGCCCCGGCCTCTACCGCCACTTCGCGGGCAAGGACGCGATGCTGGCGGAGCTGCTGGTCGGCATCAGTGAGCGGCTGCTCGAAGGCGGCCGGACACGGGTCGAGGCGGCCCCCGACGCCCCGGCGGCACTCCTCGCCACCCTCATCGACGGCCATATCGACTTCGCCCTCGACGACCGCCCCCTGATCACCCTGCACGACCGCGAGCTCGACCGGCTGCGCGACGACGACCGCCGACGGGTGCGTCAACTCCAGCGCCAGTACGTGGAGTTGTGGGTGGCGGCGGTACGAGACCTGCACCCCGACACCCCGGAGTCGGAGGCCCGAGCCGCCGTCCACGCCGTCTTCGGCCTGCTGAACTCGACCCCGCACCTGGGCTCGGGGCTGCCGGGACGGGGGGCTACGGAGGCGTTGCTGCGGAGGTTGGCGCATGGGGCGTTTGGGGCGTTGGGGGAGTAGGGGGGTGTCCGGCTGGGATTGTCCGGCTGGATTGCGCGGGGCCGGGTGGTCGTTGCGTGCCGGTGCAATCTGCCGCAATCACCCGGCGCGGTGCTGTCTGCGTGCTGCATCCTGGTCGCTCGACCAGCAGCCACGGAGGGCATAGTGACTCTCAGGTTCATCGGCACCACATCGCAGATCGGCGACTGCCCGACCCTGTACGAGATCGAGGAGACCGGGGACATTCTTGTTCAAGGGGAGAAGGTCACCGAACCTGAACACCTGGTGAAGCTCCGTGATGTGAAGGATTCGGAGGCATTCGTCACTGTGCCCCGCGCTCTCCTCGTACGCTTCGCTCCCCGCTCCGCAGCGGCACAGATGATCCCATTTGAAGAAGCCGCTCACTTCTTCGAGGACTTCCAGCACACCGCCTGGCGGCTGGAGACGCGCACTGGTTATGCCTCGGACCGGCAGAGTGAGAAGTGGCAGCGCTTCCTCGCGGGCGAGGACGTTGCGAGCAGGCCGGGGCACCCGTGGTACGACAATGTCCAGGCGCAGACGGCTCAGGGCAAGCGCTTCGAGCGCGTACGGCTTCTGGACGAACCTGTGACGCAGGGGCAGTCCTTCCTCCTGGCTTCAGCCCCGGGAAACATCGCCGCAGGCGAGGATATCCGTAACCTCACCCGCGCGGAGGCGCGCCAACTCAGCCTCCCCGACTACGACTTCTGGCTTTTCGACTCCCGCACCGTCGTCCGCTTCGTCTTCGACGACGAGGACGTGACGCTGGGCGTGGTCGTGAGCGAGGACCCGGCCGAGGTCGCCGCCGCGTGCCAAGCACGTGATGCGGCCTGGCACCACGCGCGCCGTATCGCCTAGATCGACCGGCAGGTACGTTCGACCGTGTGAGCACCGACTTCCAGTCAGCCCGGGTCGCCCTCGGCGCGCGATTGCGTGAACTGCGCGCCGAGGCCGGCCTCGACGGCAAGGACGTTGCCGCCCGGCTGGGCTGGCAGCGGTCCAAAGTCTCGCGCCTTGAGAACGGGAAGCAGACTCCCTCTGCGGCAGATCTGACCGCATGGGCCGAGGCGGCTGAGCGCCCGGACTGCGTACCCGAACTACAGGGGCGTTTGGCCGGGTTGGAGACTCGTTACCGGTCCTGGAAACGGCAACTGGCTGAGGGTGCGCGAGCGCGCCAGGAACAAGCCATTGTCGAGACCGAGGCCACTCGTGTGACCAGAGGCCTGGAGGTCGCCTGTGTCCCCGGCCTGTTCCAGACGGCCGATTACGCCCGGCACGTCTTCCGGGCGAGTGCTGCGTTCAGCCGGATCGGCAAGGACCCGGAAGACGCTGTGCGCGCCCGCATCCGGCGTCAGGAGGCCCTCTACCAGCCCGGCCGCAGCTTCCGGTTTCTCATCTGGGAAGGCGCTCTGCATGTGCGTGCCTGCCCGCGGGATGTGCATGCTGCGCAGTTGGACCGGCTCGTCGGCCTGGTGGGGCTGGATACCGTGGAACTGGGGGTGATTCCCCTGCGCGCGGATCTGAACTGCACACCCGCACACGGCTTCTGGATCTACGACCGGCGTCTGGTCATTGTCGAGACGATCAGTAACGAGATGTGGCTCGACGACGATGAATCGATCTCCCTGTACGAGGAAGTCTGGGACCGGTTCGCGGAATCGGCGGTCTACGGCACGGCTGCCCAGCGCCTCATCGGGCGGGTACGGGCATCACTGGATCCCCCGCTCTAGGCAATCCCTCTCAACTATCTTGCAATCGATCGCAATCGCGAGCAATTGCCCCGCATTGGGGCAATCAAGGGCCCTACCTTCCGGGTAGTGGGCACTCCCGCCCACGCCGCCCGCCACCGGCCGGCCGGTGGCCCCGAGAGGAGAATCCCGGTGAACCCCTTCGGCACCGAGCACGTCGACACGTACGAGAAGCGCACCCCGGACAGCGAAGGGTGGCGCGGTGTCCCCTTCCGGCACCCGGCGGACCTGCCGGTCGAGGTGGACGGCGGTAAGCACGACGCCGGCCCGATGCCTCCGGAGGCCCCGCGCGACCCGCAGCCTCAGCCGCAGGGCGGTGGCGGCAAGTAGGGTCGGCCCGAGCGGCGAGAGCACCGGACCCGAGGTGTTCGTACGCGAAGCAGCCCCTGGCCGGGACAGGTCAGGGGCTGCGGTGCTGGTTCGGCCGGGGGCACGGCTGAGACCGCGTCGAATCCGGCGCGCCGGCGGGCCGCACGGCAGGAGCCGCCGGAGGAGAGGAAGGCATCCCCCCGCCCGGCGGGGTGCTGGCGTTACGGCGTCGGGCAGTGCGGAGACGGCACAGTTCAGGCGTGATCTTCACTCGATTACGTACACGCCGGGTCGCTCCGGCCCGCTTGTGCGCCACGCATGGTGCCGGCGCCGCACCGGCCGCGCGGTGACCCGGCAGGCCTGCGCGGTGTCCTTGGTGCGGCCCCTGGGCGGGAACCGGTCGGTCAGCTCCAGCCGCAGCAGTTCCCGCCTCGCCTGCTCGCCGGGCGTCAGCCAGCCCCCTTGCGCATGTCCCTTGATCCCGGCGTACCGCAGGGGTCAAGGAACGTCACTCCTCCTCGGACACCGCCAGGTCCACCTGAGTACAGGCAGGGGAACCCGCAAGGGCGGGCGTGCTCCATACGGGGGATGTGCTCACCCTTTGGACGGAACCCTCCCAGGCGCTTCTGGCCGAGCGGAAGGATCGGATCAGAGACTGGCTCGGTCCGCAGTAGCCACAAGGTGCGGGCCACGCATGCCCCCACGGAAGCCGATGAACAGCCGCAGCGGGACCGAGGGGGATCAGTTGTCCGAGTAACGTGACGTCACCGAGCCAGGGATCGACGCTGCGGGCTTCTCCACGGCGGGTCCCATGTTCGCCGCGTTTCATGGCGAGCTGGTCCCGCACCCGTGGCGCGCCCCTGAGTCCGAGCATGATGCCTACCAGCTGTTCCACCAGCGATCGGTTGCCATGGGCTGGCTCGACGACCAATCGAGTGCCGCAGGAGACGAACGTGCGTCCAAGGCGCCGGGCCTGTGGGCCATGAACAACGCCTTCTGCAGCACCCGCCATGCCGCCGCCGAGCCTTTCGCGTGGTTCCAGGTCGAGTGCAGTGTGCCGGCGAGCGACCGGCCGCTGCCCGTGCAACCGTTCCTGCGCTGCGCCGAGGACACCACCGCGCTCATCGGCACGGCACACCTGTCCGCGGTGCAGATCCTTCTGCCCGTGCAAGGACTCGCCCCCGCCTCGCGCCCGCGCAGTGCACTCGTGCCCTCCATGGAGACCTGCGACTG
Source organism: Streptomyces sp. NPDC048442 (assembly GCF_040651475.1). Taxonomy (NCBI): domain Bacteria; kingdom Bacillati; phylum Actinomycetota; class Actinomycetes; order Kitasatosporales; family Streptomycetaceae; genus Streptomyces; species Streptomyces sp. NPDC048442. The sequence continues at coordinate 475,531 of NZ_JBEZKB010000001.1, read as the reverse complement.
GTTCGGTGAGCGCGCCCCGCAGTCCCGGACGCCGGTGAGGGTGACCATGAGCAGTGGGCGCACCCCTTCCATCTCCGCCGTCGCGCAGCAACTTGTCAGCCACCTCGTCCGCTTGGAGCAAGCGGTATTTCTCCCGGGCGAATCAGGAAGAGCCGACGAGGACGCAACCCTGCCGTCACCGTTTGCCGACGATTTCTGGAACGGCCCGCCCCTGCACGGCATGACCCTGGACGGTGAACTCGCCGAGTGGTCCTGCGACGCAGTCGGCTGGCTGGCCGCGACGATCGCCGACTCTGCCGCTCAACTCGGTGTGCGTACCCCGCTGCTGCTTACTGTCGTACGGGGGTGAACACGGCGAGTGGCTGCCCTCCGGCCGGGCCGGGTGGCCACCGCCCGGTTCCGGAATCGTGCAGCGGATCCCGCGCCGCCGCAGGTACGCACGGCTCGCATGTGACGAATACGCCTCGTCTCCCCGTGCCGAGATGAGGAGCCACTTCTAGTACACGGCTCAGGCGCCTGCCCGCACGGCCCGTAGGAGGGCGGACAGTGCACGGGTGCCGGTGGTGAGGACGACCTCGGGGGCGTCGCTTTCGCGGAGGTGGAGGGTGTGGGGGTGGGGGTGGTCGGGGGCTGCGGCGATGTTGACGCAATTGCCGCCGCCGCCCTCGCTGAAGGTGGACTTCTGCCAGTCGAGATCAGGCATGGCTCTTTGGTTCTTCCTGTAGGGACCGGAGCAGGGCCGAGAGTGCGCGGGGCGTGGTGGCGAAGTGAACCTCGGGTGCGTCGCTCTCGCGGAGGCGGAGGGTGCGATCGGGAGCGATGGCGAGGTTAATGCAGTTGTCGCCCGCGCCGTCGCTGAACGTGGACTTCTGCCAAAGGAGTTCGGACATGGGCCAATTCTCAGTGGGTGTACAGGACGTGCTGGATGAGCCCCCAGGAGTCGCGGGTCTCGTGCCGGGAGGGAGAGCCGTCCGGGGTTACTTCGGGGAGTGCGCACTTGGCCAGGCCGCCGAAGGTGCTGTCGTAGCGGTTGATCGATTCGGCATCACCCAATCGCAGTGGCTCGGCGGGGTGTTCGAGGACGACCGTTCCTAGTCCCTCTACCCCGGGGTCGAGGATGAGGAACGGTGTACCGAACCAAGCCCGTGCGCCTGCCTCGAAAGGAAGGATCTGGACGGTGGTCCCGGGCCGTTCGGCGGCCTCGATCAGGTGCGTGAGCTGGCCGCGCATGACGTGCGAGCCGCCCACGGCGATGCGCAGTGCCGCTTCGTGGATGATGCCGTGGAAGCTGGTCGCGGAGTCCTCGGCGAGGACGCGTTGGCGTGCGAGCCGGAACCGCACCGACTCCTCGATCTCTTCGGAACCGGCATCGGGCCGCGCGCTGCGGAACAGGGCGCGCATGTACGCCTCGGTCTGCAACAGCCCTGGGATCAGGAGTGTTTCGTGGCTGCGAATGTCCGTGGCCCGGGACTCCAACTCGGCGAGGTCGAGGGCGGACTTTCCCATGAACTTGCGGTAGTCGGACCACCATCCACGGCCATTGCTCTCCGACATGCTCACGAGTGCATCGGCATAGGGCTCAGAACTGACACCGTACTTCTGGAGCAAGGCTCGGAGCCGCTCGGTGGGAATGGCGGTGCGGGCTGCTTCGATGTGGCTGAGGTGTGTCGCCCCCACACCAATGGAGCTACTGGCCTCATTGACCGTGAGTGCTGCGGCTTCCCGCAACTTCCTCAGCTCTGCGCCGACTCGGCGCTGGCGCTCGGTGATGTTCGTACGTAGTGCCACAGCGGCGTCCTCCGTCAGCTTCCGGGACAGTCTGCCGCTGGAGGGGCAGGTGGTCCACCAGATCCAGCGAGTAGGTTGCAGATCTGATGACTACTTCGCTACCTTGAGTATGGCGACGCTCACACAGCGATGTCGGAAGCCTCGCTCATCGACACCTGACACCACCATGCCCGGCTACCGGAAGTGCGCCGCCCGATCCACCACCCGCTCCGGACGGGTGTGTGCCCGTGGGGGCGGTACTGCCACCGGCGGCCGGGACGTCGATCACGCGAAACGCGAACGCAAACTCCCCCCTGCCTGGAGGCATCCCGTGGGCGAATCCGACGTGCCCGAAACCATTGAACTCCCGCAGTCGTACACCCTGTTCACCCCCAGCAACGCCAGCTCCCCCAAAATCTGCCGCGACTTCGTGCGCAGCGCACTGGCGACCCTCGGGCTCGGCGACCTCGCCGAAACCGCCGCCCTCTGCACCTCCGAGCTCGTCACCAACGTCCATCAGCACGCCAAGGGCGACGTACACCTGAGAACCCGGATCGAGTCCACCCACATCCGTATCGCGGTCTACGACGACTGCCCCGGCCTCCCCGCGCCCCGACGCGCGAAGAGTGCCGACGAAGATGGCCGGGGCCTCTTCCTCGTCACCGCGCTCTCCGACGTCTGCGGTGTCTCCCGGGCCACCCACGGCAAGGGTGTGTGGTTCCAGCTGAACCGGGAGTGAGGGCGGCTGTTTGGTATATCGCCACGACAGCGGAGATGGGCGGGGCGATAATGAGAAATATCTGCCCTTGAGCCGTGAGCTCTACAGAGAAATTCTGCGGGCCACCCTCGCGTACAGCACGGCCGAACGCTCCAACGATCGCCCGGCCGGGCGACAGCGGAGAAGCTATGAGTACTGGGAATGCCCCGCAATGGCAACAGCCGTCCGCCCCGCCGCCGAAGCAGCGTAGTTGGTTTGTGCGCCACAAGGTCATGACGGTACTTCTCGCTCTCCTGGCCTTCATTGTGGTCATCGGAATCGCGAGCAGTATCGGCGGTGGCGGGGATCGCGACGTCGGGAAAACCACACCCTCGTCCGACGTACCGGGAAACCAGTCGAAGAAGCCCGAGAAGAAGGACATTCCCGGTCTCGGGGACGCTGTGCGAGACGGAAAGTTCGAGTTCACCGTCACCAGGATCCAGGACGGTGTCCGAAAAATCGGCAGCAGCGACTTCGGTGAGGTCGCACAAGGGCAATTCATTCTTGTTCACCTGAAGGTGGAGAACGTCGGGGCCGAGTCGCAGACGTTCGACGGCAGCGACCAGAAGCTGATCGGACCCGGAGGAAAGGAATACAGTGCGGATACCTCCGCCGGAATTTACCTGAACGACAGTAATTCGTACCTGGAGCGGATCAACCCGGGGAACTCGGTAGCCGGAGTGATCATCTACGACGTGCCCAAGTCGGTGATACCGCAGAGCATCGAGCTGCACGATTCGTTCCTGAGCGGCGGCGTGGTGGTTGACCTTCAGTAGGTGTGCTGGCCTTCAGTAGGTGTGCTGGTCAGCGTTCGGCCGCGTGGGAGCACCCCCGTGTGCAGCCCGGCTGGCTCGTCCCACATCCGGGACGCCCCGCCCCCCGCCCGAGGGGCCCGGCAGAATGGACCCCATGCCGATACTCAGCCGTGGCGCCCTTGTCGACCACCTCGTAAGCACGCACATCGCCGGAGACGTTGCCACTCCCCGCGACAACAACCTTTCCCACTACCGCAAGCTCGCCAACGGCGACCGGCACTACTGGCTCGGTATCGAGCTCGGCGACCGGTGGACCGACGAGCAGGACGTGCTCGCCGTCATGGCCGAGCGGTGCGGGGTCAGTGACGATCCCGGGCACCGGCACGGGCAGGACACCATCGATCCCGAGCTGACCGTCGACGGGCTCGACCGGGCCGCCGCGCGGCTGCGGAAGGCCGCTGCCGACAAGCAGCGGGTGCTCTTCGCGACCGGGCACCCCGGGGCGCTGCTCAATGTGCACGGGGCGACGGCGAGAGCGCTGCGTGACGCGGGTTGTGATGTCGTACGGATTCCGGGCGGGCTGACTGCTGATGAGGGATACGTGGTGCAGTTCGCCGACGTGGCCGTCTTTGAGCGGGGGGCGAGTCTGTGGCACACCCACTCGCCTGCGCCGATGACGGCGATCCTGGACGGGCTGGAGAGGAACGGGGAGCCGCTGCCGGATCTCGTCTTCGCCGACCACGGGTGGGCGGGCTGTGCGGGGCAGCGCGGGATCGATTCCATCGGGTACGCGGACTGCAACGACCCGGCGCTGTTCCTGGGCGAGGCGGAGGGGATCATGGCCGTGACCATTCCGCTGGACGACCACGTCGTCGACCCGTTCTTCTACGAGCCGATGACGGACTACCTGCTGGACGCCGCAGGCCTGCGCTGACCCCTTCTGGGGGTCGGGTCCAGATAGACGCGGGCGATCGCCGGGTAGCGCTCGCACAGCTGCTGCTCGGCCTCCTCGCAGGCCCACTCGATCTCGGCCGCCGACGAGACGTCCCGGAAGTCGATCTTCGCGGCGACCAGGATCTCGGACGGACCCTGGATGAGGGTGGTCAGTTCGATCACGTCCTCGATGTGCGGTACGGAGAGGAGCTCCTCGCGGACCCCCTCGCGCATCTCAGGGGGCAGCGACCGGCCGATCAGCAGCTGGGCGTTGCTGCGGCCCAGGACCCAGGCCACGTACACCAGGAGCAGGCCGATCAGGACGGACGCGAGGCCGTCCCAGACGCCGGACCCGGTGAGATTGCCGAGGAACAGGCCGGCTGCTGCCAGGAGGAGGCCGGCCAGGGCGGCCGAATCCTCCATGACGACGGCCTTGACCGCCGTGTCGGGGGTCATGCGGAAGTAGCGGCCGACGGGGGCGCCGAGCCGGGCGGCCTCCGCCCGGACCTGCTTGATCCCGGTGCGCAGCGAGTAGCCCTCCAGGAGGAAGGCGACGGCCAGGACGAGGTAGGAGACCAGGGGGTCTCCGAGCTCCTCGCCGTGGGTGAGGGTGTGGATTCCGTCGTAGACCGAGAAGACGGCGCCGCCGACGAACGTCGCGACCGAGGCGAGCATCGCCCAGATGTAGCGCTCCGGGCCGTGACCCAGGGGGTGCTTGGCGTCGGCGGGTTTCCCGCTGCGCTTGAGGGCGGTCAGGAGGAGGAGTTCGGTGACGGTGTCGGCCACCGAGTGCGCCGCCTCGGACAGCATCGCGCTGGAGCCGCTGATCGCGCCCGCGACGGCCTTCGCGACGGCGATGCCGAGGTTGGCGACTGCGGCGACGACGACCGTGAAGGTGCTTTCGCCGCCCTTCGTACCGGCCTGTTCACCCTGTTCACCCTTTTCGCTCATGTACGGACCGTATTACGGGGCCGGGTGCGGCGGCGCGTCGGTCAGCGTTACGGGACCGGGTGCGGCGGCGCGTCGGTCAGCGCGGGACGCGCACCACGCCCTCTTGGATGACGGAGATCGCGAGGCGTCCGTCCTGTGTGTAGATGCGGGCCTGGCCCAGGCCCCGGCCGCCCGAGGCCGACGGGGACTCCTGGTCGTAGAGGAGCCACTCGTCCGCGCGGAAGGGCCGGTGGAACCACATCGCGTGGTCGAGCGAGGCCCCGACCACGTCGCCGGTCGCCCAGCCGCCCCGGCCGTGGGCGAGGAGGACGGAGTCCAGGAGCGTCATGTCGGAGACGTATGTGGCGAGGCAGACGTGCAGGAGGTGGTCGTCGGCGAGCTTGCCGGTGGTACGGAACCAGACCTGCGAGCGGGGCTCGCGCACCTCTCCGACCGTGGCGTACGGGGGCGAGTCCACGTAGCGCAGGTCGATCGCGGCGCGGGCTTCGAGGAGCCGGTCGACTGTGCCCGGGTCGACGAAGCGGTCCGCGTAGCGGGGGAGCGTCTCGGCGGCGGTGGGGAGGGATTCCGGCGCGGGGGAGGCCGGCATGGAGGCCTGGTGCTCCATGCCCTCCTCGTACGTCTGGAACGACGCCGAGAGGTGGAAGATCGGGTGGCCGTGCTGGACGGCGACGACCCGGCGCGTGGTGAAGGAACGCCCGTCGCGGATCCGGTCGACGGTGTAGACGATCGGGGCCGACGGGTCGCCCGCGCGCAGGAAGTACGCGTGGAGCGAGTGGGTGAGGCGGTCTTCGGGGACCGTGCGCCCGGCGGCGACCAGGGCCTGTGCGGCCACCTGGCCGCCGAAGACGCGGGGGACGATCGCCGAGCGGCTCACGCCCCGGAAGATGTCCTGCTCGATCCGCTCCAGGTCGAGCAGATCGAGCAGGGACTCAAGTGCGTTGGTCATGGGGGGAGTTGTAGCAGCTGATGCTGCTTAGAGGCCCATGTCCTTGGCGATGATCATCTTCATGACCTCGCTGGTGCCGCCGTAGATGCGGTTCACCCGGTTGTCCGCGTACAGGCGGGCGATCGGGTACTCGTTCATGAAGCCGTAACCACCGTGCAGCTGGAGGCACTTGTCGATCACGCGGTGCGCGACCTCGGTGCAGAACAGCTTCGCGGACGCGGCCTCGGCCGCCGTCAGCTCACCGGCGTCCAGCGCCTCCGTGGCGCGGTCGACGACCGCCTCGGCGGCGTCCACCTCGGCCTGGCAGGCGGCCAGTTCGAACTTGGTGTTCTGGAACGCGGCGACCGGCTTGCCGAAGACCGTGCGGTCCTGGACGTACTGCTTGGTGAAGCGGATCGCGGCCTTCGCCTGGGCGTACGCGCCGAAGGCGATGCCCCAGCGCTCGGAGGCCAGGTTGTGGCCGAGGTAGCCGAAGCCCTTGTTCTCCTCGCCGAGCAGGTCCTCGACCGGCACCTTCACGTCGACGAACGCCAGCTCGGCGGTGTCGGACGTACGCAGGCCCAGCTTGTCCAGCTTGCGGCCGACCGAGTAGCCCTCCAGCTTGGTGTCCACGGCGAAGAGGGAGATGCCGAAGCGGCGGTCGTCCTCGCGCGGCGCGGACGTACGGGCGCAGACGATCACGCGGTCGGCGTGCACGCCGCCCGTGATGAAGGTCTTGGAGCCGTTGAGGACGTAGTGCGTGCCGTCGTCGGAGAGCTTGGCGGTGGTCTTCATGCCCGCGACGTCGGAGCCGGTGCCCGGCTCGGTCATCGCGAGCGCCCACATCTCCTCGCCGGAGACGAACTTCTCCAGGTAGCGCTTCTTCTGCTCGTCGGTGGCGAGCATCTTGATGTACGGGAGACCCAGCAGGACGTGCACGCCGGAGCCGCCGAAGGTCACGCCGGCGCGGGCGGTCTCCTCGGTGAGGACGGCCTCGAACTTGTGCGACTCCAGGCCCGCGCCGCCGAACTCCTCGGGCACGTTGATCCCGAAGACGCCCAGCTCACCGAGCTTGTAGTAGAACTCGCGCGGCGCCTGGCCCGCGGCGAACCACTCGTCGTAGACGGGGACGACCTCGGCCTCGATAAAGGCCCGGAGGGTCTCCCGGAACGCCTCGTGGTCCTCGTTGAATACGGTACGGCGCACGGGAACGCCTCCTTCGGCGAGAGAGTGGAGCCCTGCTGGGCACCCAGACGGCTAAGCGCTTGCTCAGATACTCGGCAAAAGTTACCGGCCGGTTATGAGGGTGTCCAGAGGGGAGTGGTGTTGTAGCGGCCACATGGGTGGGGAGTCGGGTGTCACTCGTGCGAGTGGCGGTACCGTCGAAACCGGGGCCGCGTCCTCGCGGCGTCCGACACCATCTTGTCCATGGGAGCAGCGATGGCCGCAGAGGTAGCACCGACACCGAAGTGGGAGCGGGCGACCCCGGAGAACTGGATGTACCCGCCGGAGTCCGGCTGGACGTACGCCCAGGTCGAAGAGCTTGGTCTGCCGTTCGACTGGGACTTGGTGGATGGGACGATCGTGCCGCGTGGGATGACGAATCAATGGCATGACATGGTGCGTGACGGGATCGGGTTCGCCCTGCGGCAGGGCAGGGTCCAGCCGTACATGGTCAATGTTGAGCGCTGTGTGCTGTTGGGGGAGCGGAACGCGCCCAAGCCCGATGTCATCGTCTACGACCATCGCGGCCTCGATCCGATCACCCTGGGGTGCGTTCCGATCGAAAAGGTTGTTCTCGCTGTCGAGGTCGTTTCCGATGGCTCGCGCACTGACGACCGGTTCCGCAAGCCCGGCATGTACGCGGATGCCGGAGTCGACTACTTCTGGCGGGTCGAGCGTGGTGAGGGCAGCCTGCCGGTGGTGTACGAGTTCTGGCTGCACCACGAGGCAGGTGTTTATGCCCCGAGCCCCGAGACCCCGGTCCACCACGGGAAGCTGACCACCTCGGTGCCGTTCCCCATGGAAATCGACCTCGACTCCCTGCTGCAATTCTGAACCTGGCCGCGGTGCGACCTGTCCGCCGCGTCCAAGTCCTCCACCCGCCTCATCAGATCCGTACATGTGCGGAATCCGTCGTGCTGCCTACGCTCGAACCATGAACACTCCCTCTTCCGAGCCCCGCGGCCCCGTCGACTCGTCCCGCATTCCCCGGTACGCCGGACCGGCGACGTTCGCCAGGCTGCCCCGCCTGGACGAGGTCGGCGGGCGTACGGACGTCGCGGTCGTCGGCGTGCCCTTCGACTCGGGTGTCTCCTACCGGCCCGGCGCGCGCTTCGGCGGCAACGCGATCCGCGAGGCGTCCCGGCTGCTGCGCCCGTACAACCCGGCGCAGGACGCCTCCCCGTTCGCCCTCGCGCAGGTCGCGGACGCCGGTGACATCGCCGCCAACCCGTTCAACATCAACGAGGCCGTCGACACCATCGAGGCCGCTGCGGACGACCTGCTGGGGTCGGGTGCGCGGCTGATGACGCTCGGCGGCGACCACACGATCGCGCTGCCGCTGCTGCGGTCGGTGGCGAAGAAGCACGGTCCTGTCGCGCTGCTGCACTTCGACGCGCACCTGGACACGTGGGACACGTACTTCGGTGCCGAGTACACGCACGGCACGCCGTTCCGCCGGGCCGTCGAGGAGGGCATCCTCGACACCGAGGCGCTGTCCCACGTCGGCACCCGCGGCCCGCTGTACGGCAAGCAGGACCTGACCGACGACGAGAAGATGGGCTTCGGCATCGTGACGTCGGCGGACGTCATGCGGCGGGGCGTGGACGAGGTCGCGGACCAGCTGCGGCAGCGGATCGGCGACCGGCCGCTGTACATCTCCATCGACATCGACGTGCTGGACCCGGCGCACGCGCCGGGCACGGGGACGCCGGAGGCGGGTGGCCTGACCTCGCGCGAGCTCCTTGAGATCATCCGCGGTCTTTCGGCGTGCAACCTGGTCTCGGCGGACGTCGTCGAGGTCGCGCCGGCGTACGACCACGCGGAGATCACTTCGGTGGCGGCGTCGCACACGGCTTACGAGCTGACGACGATCATGTCGCGGCAGATTGCGGCTGCGCGGGGCTGATCCGCTGGGCGCATGGGCGCTGGGCGCTGGGCGGGGTGGGGTGGGGTGGTGCCCGGCTGGGCGGGGTTTTCTGTGTGCGGGTGCGTTGTGGCTGGTCGCGCAGTTCCCCGCGCCCCTAAAAGCCTGCCCCTTACCCCGCTAGCCCCCTAGCCCTCTTGGGCAGCGGGGCCGCCCCCCGGGGGCGGGACGGGTGGGCAAGGGGGCGGCCCCCCACGCGGAGCACGCCCCATGCGCGAAGCTTGGGTGCATGACCCACGATCACGACCTCGTCCTGCGGCCCACCCCCGCTCAGACCGCCGCCGCCCTGGCCCCGCCGCTCGGGCGTACCGGTGGTGACCTGGTCGTGGAGACGTTGCGGGGGCTCGGGGCGACCACCGTCTTCGGGCTCCCGGGGCAGCACGCCCTCGCGCTCTTCGACGCGCTGCGGCGGTCGCAGCTGTCGTACATCGGGCTGCGCGTCGAGAACAACGCCGGGTTCGCCGCGGACGGCTACGGCCGGATCACCGGCGAGGCCGCCCCGCTCTTCCTCTCCACCGGCCCCGGCGCCCTGACCTCCCTCCCCGCCCTCCAGGAGGCCGCTGCCGCCTCCGCCCCCGTCCTGGCGATCTCCAGCCAGGTCCCGGCGGCCGGCCTGGGCGGCGGCCGGCACGGGCATCTCCACGAGCTGCGCGACCAGCAGGCGTCGTTCCGGGACGTGGTGAAGTCCGTGCACCTCGCGCGCACCCCGTCCCAGATCCCGTCCGCGATCGCCGACGCCTGGGAGTCCGCGCTGACCGCCCCGCACGGCCCGGTCTGGGTCGAGATTCCGCAGGACGTGCTGGAGGCGGAGACTCAGATTCCGGTCGTGCTCGCGCCCGACGCCACCCCGCACAACCTCGCCCCGCGCCCCGAACTCACCGCCGTGGCAGCCCACTTGCTGTCGACCGCCACCCGTCCGGTGATCGTCGCGGGCGGCGGAGTCGTACGTTCCGACGCCTCGAAGAAGCTGAAGCAGCTCGCCGAGCGGCTGAACGCCCCCGTCGTCACCACCTTCGGCGGCAAGGGCGCCTTCCCCTGGCACCACCCGCTCTCCCTCCAGTCCTGGCTGGAGGACCGTCACACGACCCAGTTCCTGGAGGAGGCCGATGTCCTTCTTGTCGTCGGTTCCGGGCTCGGCGAGCTGAGCAGCAATTACGGAACGTTCGCACCACGCGGCCGGATGATCCAGATCGACGCCGACCTCGGCAAGCTGGAGTCCAATTACCCGGCGCTGGGCATCCACGCCGATGCCCGGCTGGCGCTCACCGCGCTGCTGGAGACGATCGACGAGGACCGCCCCGACAAGGGCGCGGCGGAAGCGGTACGAGAGGTGCTCGGCCGGGTCCGTGAACGTATCGCCGCCCAGGGGCTGGACGCCGAACAGCAGCTTCTCGCCTCGATCCGCGAGGCCCTGCCCGCCACCGCCCCCAGCTTCTGGGACATGACGATCCTGACCTACTGGGCCTGGTCCGCCTTCGACCCCGCCCGCCCCAACACCATGCACTCCGCCCAGGGCGCCGGAGGGCTGGGATACGCCTTCCCGGCGGCCCTGGGCGCGGCCGTCGCCGACCCGGACACCCCCGTCCTCGCCGTCTCCGGCGACGGCGGCGCGATGTACTCGATCGCCGAGCTGGCCACCGCCCGCCAGCACGACCTCCCGGTGACCTGGCTGATCGTGGATGACGGTGGCTACGGAATCCTGCGCGAGTACGCGGACGGGACGTACGAGGAGCCGATCGGCACGGAGCTGACCCGCCCCGACTTCACCGCCCTCGCCGAATCCTTCGGCGTGCCCGGGGTCCGTACGACACCGGAGACGCTGGCCGCCGACCTGGCCGCGGCACTCAAGACACCCGGCCCGTCCGTGGTCGTGCTCCCGGCCCGCCCGCGCATGTTCGCGCCCAGTCACCTCAGCGAGGGCTGAGACCGAGGGCTGAGACCGAGGGCCGGGGCCGAGGGCCGGGGTCGAGGGCCGGGACTCCGGGGCCTGTTACCGAACACGTACACATAACCCGTACAACTTTTCCCCCTCCTTTGAGTCATCTGATGCGGAAGTGCCTTGAGAGCACTTCCGCATCACTGATTTCAGGGGACAGGGACTCGGGGCATGACCATACGTACCAACCGAATACAGGGCATATCGAGAGGCCTCACCGCCGTCGCACTCGCCACCGGAGTTCTCCTCCCGGTGGCCGCCGCAGGACCCGCCACCGCCGCCGCGCCCGCGGTGACGTGCAGTTCGAACAAGGCCGGGCTCGCGAAGAAGCTCCAGGGGGACATCACCGCCGCCCTGCGCGGGCGGCCCGGCACCGTCGCCGTCGCCGTGTACGAGCACTCCAGCCGGACGTACTGCTCACTGCGTGGCTGGAACAGCTTCGACTCCGCCAGCATCGTCAAGGTCACCGTCCTGGCGACGCTGATGTGGGACGCGCAGAAGACCAACCGGACCGTCTCCGCCCGTGAGCGCGGCCTCGTCGACGCCATGATCACCAAGTCGGACAACGACGCGACGACCGCGCTGTGGAAGCAGCTCGGGGTCGGGAAGATCAACGCGTTCCTGAAGGCCGCCGGGATGGCCGCGACCAAGCCGGGCGCGGGCGGCTACTGGGGGCTCACCCAGGTCAACGCCGCCGAGCAGAGCAAGCTCCTCGGGCTGATCACCCTACACAACAACGTCCTCACGGACGGCTCGCGCGCCTACATCCTCGACCGGATGGCCCACGTCGTGCCCGCGCAGCGCTGGGGCACCCCGGCCGGAGCCCCCGGCAAGGCCCGCGTACAGGTCAAGAACGGGTGGCTGCCGCGTGCCTCGCAGGGGTGGCGGGTGCACTCGCTGGGCGCCTTCACCGGCCTCGGACACGACTACACGATCACCGTGCTCAGCCACGGCAACAAGACGATGCAGCAGGGCGTGGACACGGTGCAGGCCGTGTCGCGGGCCGTGCACCGCGACCTCAACCCGGCCACGGACGGCAAGGCGCGCACCTTCGAGGCACCCGTGCCCACCGTCGTCCCGCCCGCCGCCCCGCAGGAAGTGATTCCGCCGATGCCGCGCTGATCCGATGCCGCGCTGAAGCGACGGCGCGCTGATCCGACGGCGCGCTGATCCGATGCCGCGCTGATCCGACGGCGCGCCGAGCGCCCTGTTCGCGCCCCCCTTCACCCCGGTGAACCTCGCGCGCAACATTGCGGCGGGATGAAATCCGCAGCTCGCGGCGTTGGTGCCTTCCGGTGGAACATGGATCGACCGGGAGGCACCACGTGGCAGGGCAAGAGCAGCAAGTCGTACGAGAACCGGGCTGGGCGCGCCGGCTGACCGGCTACGCCTGGCGGTACCGCACCAATGTCCTGCTCGCCCTCGGCTCCTCCCTCGGCGGCATGGCCGTCATGGCCCTCGTACCGCTGATCACGAAGATCGTCATCGATGACGTGATCGGGGCGGGGACGCGGTCACTGGCCGTGTGGACGGGGCTGCTGATAGCCGCGGCCGTCGTCGTCTACGGCCTCACCTACATCCGCCGCTACTACGGCGGCAAGCTCGCCCTCGACGTCCAGCACGACCTTCGTACGGAGATGTACGGGACGATCACGAAGCTCGACGGGCGGCGGCAGGACGAGCTGTCCACCGGGCAGGTCGTCGGTCGCGCCACCAGCGACCTCCAGCTGATCCAGAGCCTGCTGTTCATGCTCCCGATGACCATCGGGAACGTGCTCCTCTTCCTCATCTCGCTCGTGATCATGGCGTGGCTCTCCCCGGTCCTCACGCTGGTCGCGCTCGCCGTCGCCCCCGCCCTGTGGTTCATCGCCCGGCTCAGCAAGAAGAGGCTGTTCCCGGCCACCTGGTACGCGCAGGGACAGGCCGCGGCGGTCGCGGGCGTCGTCGACGGCGCCGTGTCCGGTGTGCGGGTGGTGAAGGGGTTCGGGCAGGAGGAGCAGGAGACCGGGAAGCTGCGGGAGGTGTCGCGGCGGCTGTTCGCGGGCCGGCTGCGGACCGTGAAGCTCAATTCGCGTTACACGCCCGCCCTGCAGGCCGTACCCGCCCTCGGGCAGGTCGCCATGCTGGCCATCGGCGGGTGGCTGGCGACGCGCGGACAGATCACCCTCGGTACGTTCGTCGCCTTCTCCACCTACCTCGCGCAGCTCGTCGGCCCGGTGCGGATGCTCGCGATGGTGCTGACCGTCGGGCAGCAGGCCCGCGCGGGTGTGGAGCGGGTGCTTGAGCTGATCGACACCGAGCCGTCGATCGAGGACGGGACCAAGGAGCTTCCGGCAGATGCTCCGGCGACCGTCGAGTTCGACGACGTGAGCTTCGCCTACGAGGAGGACCGGCCGGTCCTCGACGGGTTCTCGCTGGAGTTGCGCGAGGGCGAGACCGTCGCCGTCGTCGGGTCTTCGGGGAGCGGGAAGTCGACCGTCTCGCTGCTGCTGCCGCGTTTTTACGACGTGTCGCGCGGGGCCGTGCTGGTCGGCGGGCACGACGTGCGGGAGCTGACGCTCGCCTCGCTGCGGGCCGCGATCGGGCTGGTGCCCGAAGACAGCTTCCTCTTCTCCGACACCGTCCGCGCCAACCTCGCGTACGGCGTCCCGGACGCCACCGACGAGCAGATACGCACCGCCGCCCGCGCCGCCCAGGCCGACCGCTTCATCGAAGAACTGCCGCACGGCTACGACACCAAGGTCGGCGAGCAGGGGCTGACGCTGTCGGGCGGGCAGCGCCAGCGGCTTTCGCTGGCCCGCGCCATCCTCACCGACCCCCGGCTGCTGCTCCTGGACGACGCCACGTCGGCCGTGGACGCCCGGGTCGAGCACGAGATCCACGAGGCGCTGAAGAGCGTCATGGCGGGGCGTACGACGCTGCTCATCGCGCACCGCCGCTCCACCCTCAACCTCGCCGACCGCATCGCCGTCCTCGACGGCGGACGCCTCGCCGACATCGGTACGCACGCGGAGCTGGAGCGGCGCTCCGCCCTCTACCGCCGCCTGCTCACCGACCCCGACGAACTGGGCGGCGTATCGCCCGGACACACGCCCGTGCAGGCGCCCGTCGAGGACGACCGGTCCGTACAGGCCGAACTGGCCGCCGAGTTCGACGCCGAGCGCGGGATCACCCCCGACCTGTGGATACGGGACGAGACCGACCCTGCCAGGGCGGCGGCCGACCAGGCGCCGGGGATGCCCGCGACGCCCGAGCTGCTGGCCCAGGTCGAGGCGCTGCCGCCCGCCGACGGCGTACCGGACATCGACGAGGCGCGGGCCGTCGCCCCCGAGGACTCGTACGGACTGCGCAGGCTGCTGCGCGGTTTCGCTCTCCCGCTGCTCGTCAGCCTGGGCCTGGTCGCCGTCGACGCGGGGATGGGGCTGCTGCTGCCGGTGCTGATCCGGCACGGCATCGACGAAGGCGTCACCCAGCTCGCGCTCGGCGCGGTGTGGACGGCGGCGGGACTCGCGCTGCTCGCCGTGCTCGTGCAGTGGGGTGCGCAGATCAGCGAGGCCCGGATGACGGGCCGGACCGGCGAGCGGGTGCTGTACTCCCTCCGTCTGAAGATCTTCGCGCAGCTCCAGCGGCTCGGACTCGACTACTACGAGCGGGAGTTGACCGGGCGCATCATGACCCGGATGACGACCGACGTGGACGCGCTGTCGACGTTCCTCCAGACCGGTCTGGTGACCGCGTTCGTCTCCGTCGTGACCTTCCTCGGTGTGATGGTGGCGCTCGTCGTCATCGACGTGGAGCTGGCGCTGGTCGTCTTCGCGACGCTGCCGCTGCTGGTCTTCGGCACGTACTTCTTCCGCAAGAAGAGCGTCCAGGCGTACGAGCTGGCGCGCGACCGGGTCGGCGCCGTCAACGCCGACCTCCAGGAGTCCGTGGCCGGACTGCGCATCGTGCAGGCCTTCGGACGGGAGAAGGCGGGGCGGGAGAGGTTCGACGCGAACAGCCGCAGCTACCGGCAGGCGCGGGTGCGCGGCCAGTGGCTGATCTCGGTCTACTTCCCGTTCGTCCAGCTGCTTGCGTCGGTGGCGGCCGCCGCAGTGATGATCGTCGGCGCCGGGCGGATCGAGGCCGGCACGCTGACGGCGGGCGCGCTCGTCGCGTACCTGCTCTACATCGACCTGTTCTTCGCCCCGGTCCAGCAGCTCTCGCAGGTCTTCGACGGGTACCAGCAGGCGACCGTCTCGCTGCGCCGCATCCAGGAACTGCTGCGCGAGCCGACCTCCACGGTCGGCGCGGACTCCCCGAAGGACGTGCTGTCGCTGCGCGGCGAGATCGCCTTCGAGGACGTGTCCTTCCAGTACGGGGCCGACGAAGAGGCCCTGTCCGAGGTCTCGCTGCACATACCCGCAGGTCAGACGGTTGCTTTTGTGGGTGAGACCGGAGCGGGCAAGTCGACCCTCGTCAAGCTGGTCGCCCGCTTCTACGACCCGACGAGCGGCCGGGTCACCGCCGACGGCAGCGATCTGCGCGACCTCGACA
The DNA here is from genome assembly GCF_040651475.1 of Streptomyces sp. NPDC048442. Taxonomy (NCBI): domain Bacteria; kingdom Bacillati; phylum Actinomycetota; class Actinomycetes; order Kitasatosporales; family Streptomycetaceae; genus Streptomyces; species Streptomyces sp. NPDC048442. The sequence goes on along the minus strand of NZ_JBEZKB010000001.1, from coordinate 459,820 downwards.
TGACCGCGTACCGGCACCGCCTCGGCGTCGTGCCGCAGGAGGCGTACCTCTTCGCGGGGACGGTCCGGGACGCGATCGCGTACGGGCGGCCGGACGCCACGGACGCCACCGTCGAGGCGGCGGCCCGCGCGGTCGGCGCCCACGACATGATCGCCACCCTCGACGGCGGCTATCTGCACGCGGTCGCCGAGCGCGGCCGCAACCTCTCCGCAGGCCAGCGCCAGCTCATCGCGCTCGCACGGGCCGAACTGGTCGAACCGGACGTTCTGTTGCTCGACGAGGCGACCGCCGCCCTCGACCTGGCCACCGAGGCCCAGGTCAACCAGGCCACCGACCGGCTCACCGGCCGCCGTACGACCCTGGTCGTCGCCCACCGGCTGACCACCGCCGCCCGCGCCGACCGGGTCGTGGTCATGGACCACGGGCGGGTCGTCGAGGACGGCACCCACGACGAACTGCTCGCGCTGGACGGCACGTACGCACGGCTGTGGCGCACCTTCGTGGGGGAGGACGAACCGGCGGCCGTCTGAGGGCTCGTTGCCCCGTGCCCTTCCGTGCTGTTCTTTGCCCTTCCGTGCACTGTGCAACCGCCACATGGCCATTGAGCGTCGTACGCGCATACGATCCCGTGATGAACGGGGCGAGTGTGTTCGATGGGGTGGGGCAGCCATGCGTCCGATGGGACAGATGAGACGACGGGCGATCGGTGCGGTCGCGGTGGCGATGACGGCCGGACTGCTGACCCTCGGCGGTCCTGCCGTCGGGTCCGCAGACGCGGCGGCGGCCGCCTGCGCGGGGGTACGGGTCAAGACGTACGGCTTCGCGACCGGCGAGGTCCGCGTCTACAAGAGCCGCCAGTACGTGTGCGCCCAGACGGTCGCCAAGCGGGCGGGCGTACGGCAGAAGATGCGGGTGAGCATCCAGGCGCGCGGGAGCAGGGCGGCCGTCGACTCGGGGACGTACACGCGGCACGCGGGGCCGGTGACGGTGTTCGCGCTCCACCGGTGCGTGCGGGTGGAGGGCTCGGTGGGCGGGAAGAGCACGGCCTCCGGCTGGATCCTCTGCTGACCGGCTTCTTTCCTGACCGGCTTCTCTCCTGACCGGCTTCTCTGCATCCTCCTCCATTCCTCTACAGACAAGGGGGATTGAGGATCATTAGGTTGACCTCTGTTGTCCGTGTGCCGACAGGGGAGTGGCGAATGCGCAAGACGTTCAGGGGAGTTCTCGCGGGAGCGGTGCTCATGGGCACCGTCGGTGCGACCGGCGGGGCGGCGGGGACGGCGGTGGCCGCCGAGCAGATACCTGCGATACCGGGGACAGCCGCGATATCGGGGACATCCGCGGGCGATGCCGCCGCCGCAGATATCAAGGACCGCATCCTCGCCATCAAGGGCATGACCCTGATCGAGGAGAAGCCGTACGCCGGCTACCGCTACTTCGTCCTCAACTACACCCAGCCGATCGACCACCGCCACCCCGAGCGCGGCACCTTCCAGCAGCGTCTGAGCCTGCTGCACAAGGACGTGAGCCGTCCGACCGTCTTCTACACCAGCGGCTACGGCCTCTCCACGAACCCCGGCCGCGCCGAGCCGACCGCGCTCGTCGACGGCAACCAGGTCTCCATGGAGTACCGGTACTTCACCCCGTCCAGGCCCGCGCCCGCCGACTGGTCCAAGCTGGACATCAAGCAGGCCGCCGACGACCAGCACCGCGTCTTCACCGCCCTGAAGTCCATCTACTCGAAGAAGTGGCTCGCGACCGGCGGCTCGAAGGGCGGCATGACCGCCACGTACTACGAGCGCTTCCACCCGCGGGACATGGACGGCGTCGTCGGGTACGTCGCCCCCAACGACGTCCGCAACGACGAGGACTCGGCGTACGACCGGTTCTTCAGCACGGTCTCCACCAAGGAGTGCCGCGACCGCCTCAACAACCTTCAGCGCGAGGCCCTGGTCCGCCGCACCCCGCTGCTCGCCAGGGCGAAGGCGCAGGCCGAGAAGAACGGCTCCACCTTCAAGACCATCGGCAGTGTCGAGAAGGGCTTCGAGAACACCGTCCTCGACTTCGTCTGGGGCTTCTGGCAGTACAGCTCGGAGAAGGAGTGCGGTGACGTCCCCGTGGCGAAGACCGCCACCGACGACGAGATCTTCCACTACCTCGACGCGAAGTCCGGCTTCGGCTCCGCCAGCGACCAGGACCTGGCCGGCTACACCCCGTACTACTTCCAGGCGGGCACCCAGCTCGGCGCACCCCAGTACAAGTACCCGCACCTCAAGGGCCTGATGAAGTGGGGCCCCGAGTACTTCCAGTCGCGGGTGTACGTGCCCCGCGACATCCCCATGAAGTGGGACGGCGGCAGCGCGATGCGCGACGTCGACCGGTGGGTGCGGAGCAACGCCCGCCAGATGATGTACGTGTACGGGCAGAACGACCCGTGGGGCTCCGAGCGCTTCGCCCCCGCGGCCGGAGCACGCAACGACAACCACGTGTACACCGTGCCGGGCGCCAACCACGGCGCGCGCATCTCCGGACTCCCCGCCAGCCAGCAGGCGGCGGCCGTCGCCCAGGTCCTGAAGTGGGCGGGCGTGGCCTCCACCGCCGTCCAGTCGGACCCGGCGAAGGCGAAGCGGCTGACGGCGTACGACGCGAAGCTGGACAAGGCCGAGGTGAACGGGGAGCTGGAGCTGCGTCCGTAACTCCTTTATGGGGTGCGCCTGTGGTCACGCGGGCTTGTGGGGTGCGCCTGTTGCCATGCGGGCTTGTGGGGTGCGCCTGTGGTCACACGGGCTGGGCGCACCCCACCGGCCGTCCGCCGTCCAGCTGTACGTACAGCCGGGTGGCGGACGGGCACTGGGTCCTTCCGGTGACCGCCCGCACCACCTTGAACTCCGGGTCGCGGTCGCCCGATCCGTCGCACGGGGTCTCCTTCACCTGGCCGCCGCCCGCCCCGTACACACAGTCCCCGACGACCGTGTGCGGGCCGCCGCCACCGCCCGCGTCGCCGGGGTGCGGGGCGGTGAGGTTGCGCATGCAGGCGTAGCCGCGCGGGACGGCGCCGTCGCCGTTCTCCTCGCTCTTCGGCCGGGACTGCGAGATGTGCAGGACGAAGTCGGTGGTGGCAGGGCAGGAAGGGCCGTTCGCCGCCTGCCCGTTGTAGCGGGCGGTGACGCGGGCGGCGGCGCGCTCGCTGGAGCAGGAGACCTCGCGCGGGGCCTTCCCGTACGAACTGCACTCGTTGACGCCGAGGAAGACCGCGCCGTAGCCGGACGGAGTGACCGGCAGGCTGTCGGCCGTCCTCCCGGGATCCTCGCCGCCTGTGAAACCGGCCTGGCAGCCCACCACGCTCAGGAACAGCAGCCCGGCCGCTGCTCCGGCCCCCGCCCGTGCCGCGCCGATCCGTGCCGCGCCGATCCGTGCCGATGTCGCAATGGTCCACAATGTCCTGCGCATGCAGCATCCCCCGATACCTCTGCACTTCGACGCTTGTGCGGTTCTGCCCAGAGTGACCCGATGAGACGGGCGCACGCCAGGCTCACGGAGGCACTTCCGTCATACGGAGACAGGTGTCGGACCGGGGTTCGATCCCACCCGTCACTTCCGCCTGTTCCCGCACCAATTCCTGGGAACTTCGAAGGAACCGCGAAAACCCGGGAACCCAGCCGGACCCCGCCCCGTCCAATCGCCGTACTGCTGGTGAGTCTCCGCAGAGCGGTGTCGGCCTTCGCTGCTGGCTGCGTCCGCTGACTCCCCTCTCCAGCCGCCTGCGGCCAGCAGCACGCCCCGCCACCGGTGCGCCCCCCTCCGAATGCGCCGGTGGCGGGCACCCCCGCCCTCCCTCTCCTGCCTCGCTTACCCGGCAGGCTCAACTCCGTGCCCGTGCACGGATATTGACGGGTACTTACTTTCGGGCAAGTGTGACCCCGCTGGAAGTTTCCTTCAAGGGCTTCAAGAAGGGGTCACCGTGCCGGAACACCTCACCAGTCCCTCCCGTCGCACCCTCCTCGCCGCGAGCGCCGCCACAGTGGCCGCGGCAGTCACCGGAGCCACGCCGGCGGCGGTGGCGGCCGACCGGCCCGCCGTCTCCGACGACCGGCTGAGACGACTCATCTCCGCCATGTCCCTGGAGGAGAAGGTCGGGCAGCTCTTCGTGATGCGGGTGTACGGACACACCGCGACCGACCCCGACCAGGCGGACATCGACGCGAACATGAAGGAGATCGGGGTCCGCGACGCCGCCGGACTGATCGCCAAGTACCACGTCGGCGGCATCATCTACTTCGCGTGGGCGCACAACACCCGCAACCCGCACCAGATCGCCGACCTCTCCAACGGCATCCAGCGCGAGGGCCTCAAACAGAACCCCCGTATACCCCTCCTGATCTCCATCGACCAGGAACACGGCATCGTCGCCCGCGTCGGCAAACCGGCCACCCTGATGCCCGGCGCGATGGCCCTGGGCGCAGGCGCCTTCCGCCGCGGCACCCGGGACGCCGGCGAGGCCGCCCGTATCGCCGGAGCCGAACTCGCCGCCATGGGCATCCGCCAGAACTACGCACCCGTCGCCGACGTCAACGTCGACCCCGCCAACCCGGTGATCGGCGTCCGCTCCTTCGGCTCCGTACCGAAGTCGGTGGCAGCGCTGGTCGCGGCACAGGTGCGCGGCTACCAGGGCGCCGGCATCGCCACGGCCGCCAAGCACTTCCCCGGCCACGGCGACACCAAGGACGACAGCCACAACAAACTCCCGTACATCGACCACACCCGCGAGGAGTGGTCGGCCCTCGACGCCCCGCCCTTCCGGGCCGCGATCGCCGCCGGCATCGACTCGATCATGACCGCGCACATCGTCGTCCCGGCGCTCGACCCCGCCGAGGACCCGGCCACCCTCTCCCGCCCCATCCTCACCGGCATCCTGCGCGAGGAGCTGGGCTACCGGGGCGTCGTGGTCACGGACGCGCTCGGCATGGAGGGCGTACGCACCAAGTACGGCGACGACCGGGTCCCCGTACTCGCCCTGAAGGCCGGCTGCGACCAGCTCCTCAACCCTCCCCTCCTGGACGTGGCGTGGCGGGCCGTCCTGGAGGCGGTCAGGAGCGGCGAACTGACCGAGGCACGCCTCGACGAGTCGATCCTGCGCATCCTCCGGCTCAAGGCCCGACGCGGCCTGTTCGACCACCCGTACGTCACGCACCGGGGCGTCGACCGGACGGTGGGCATACGTTCCCACCTGACCGCCGCCGACCGGTTCGCCGACGCGACGACGACCCTGCTGGTGAACGAGGGCGCTCTGCTGCCGCTCTCCAAGCGGCGGCACCGGCGGGTGCTGGTGCTGGGGGTCGACCCGGCCTCCCCCTCCGGGACGACGGGCCCGCCGACAGGTGTCCTGGCCGCCACTCTCACCCAACTCGGCTTCACCACAACGGTGTTGCCGACAGGATCGGCCCCTTCGCGCGCGAAGATCGACGAGGCGGTGGCGGCGGCACGGACCGGAGCGGACGCGGTGGTCGTCGCGACCCGCAACGTCACGGCGGCGAGCGCCCAGCGGACGCTGGTCACGGAGCTGGCGGCGACGGGAGTCCCGGTCGTGACGGTCGCCATTCAAAACCCGTACGACGTAGCCCAGTTGGCGGCCTCGGGTGCGCGCGCCCAGCTGGCCTCGTACTGCTGGACGGACGTCGAGATGCAGGCGGCGGCGCGGGTGCTGGCCGGGAAGGTACGCCCGGCGGGCCGGCTGCCGGTGCCGGTGCAGAGGGCGGACGATCCGGCGAGGGTGCTGTACGGGGTGGGGTACGGGCTGAGCTACTAGCCGCAGGAGCGGGGGAGCGGGGGAGCGCGGGAGCGTGGTGCGCCGTCGGCGCCGGCCGTCGGCCGTCGGCGCACCACGCTCCGGGCGGATCACCCCGGCGTGATCGGTCCGAGGTAGGTGCCGCCGGAGACGTCGATGGTCTGGCCTGTCACCCAGCGGCCCTGCGGGCCGGCCAGGAAGCCCACCACGTCCGCGACGTCCTCCGGCTGGCCGATCCGGCCGAGCGCGGTGATCGACTCAAGTGCGGCCACCGCCCCGGGGATCTCGGCGTAGCCGGCGATCATGTCGGTGAGTACGACCCCGGGTTCGACCGTGTTCACGGTGATCGCGCGTCGGCCCAACTCGTTGGCGAGCGAAGGACCGAGGGAGGCGAGTGCCGCCTTGGACACGGTGTAGGCGAGCTGGGCGGGCTCCGCGATCCGGGTGGCCGCCGAGCCCATGTTGACGATCCGTCCGCCGTCCCGCAGCAGTGGCAGCGCCCGCTGGATCACGAACAGGGGCGTGCTCACGTTGATCGCCAGAACCCGCTCGAAGTCCTTTTCGGTGAGCTGCCCGATCGAACCGATCGAGTGGATGCCCGCGTTGTTGACCAGGATGTCCAGGCCGTCCGCGCCGTGTTCCGCCAGCCCGGCGGTCAGCCCGTCGAACAGCCGGTCCACCGCACCGCGTTCACCGAACAGCGCCTGCACCGCGAACGCCCGGCCGCCCGCCTCGGCGACCCGCGCCACGGTCTTCGCGGCGGCCTCGCCATTGCCGCCGTAGTGGACCGCGACCAGCGCCCCCTCGGTGGCGAGCCGCAGGGCCACCGCACGCCCGATCCCACGCGAGCCGCCCGTCACCAGTGCGGTCCTGCCGTCCAGTTCCCCCATGATGGCCTCTTCCCTTGTGGCGCCTCGATCAACTCCTGTAACTGTGCAGCCTAGTTGAGCGGGTGAGCCGGATCTGGGGTGTTTGCGGAGCGTCCGTCCGGCGGGCAGGGGACAACCGCTCGACGGGTCTGTCCGGGGCGGGCCACAAGCCTGGACGGCTTTGACCCGCACGCCCCTGTACTGCCCCGACGCGGTGACACTGGTGCCGCGTGCGGACCCGGCCGCGCCGGCAGGGCGGATCGACCACCCGACGGACGGGTGGCTGCCGGAGCGGTGGCGAGCCGCACGGGCAGGATCTGGCGGCGGCCTTCCGCCACGGTTTCCAGCCGGTCGCTCCGCTGCGGATCTGGCTGCGGAGCTGAACCGGGTCCCGAGCCCCGAGGGGCATCAGCCGAAGTCCGCCACGTGGTCCGTGACCCATTCGCGGTAGGTGCGTGCGGGCCGGCCGGTGATCTCGGCCACCGCCGGCGACACCTGCTCCGGCTCCGCCTCCATCTGCCCGTGGGCCTCGACGATGGCGCGGGCGTACGCCGGGGGCAGGCCCGCTGCCTCCAGCGCGGCCGCTGCCGCTTCTTCGTCCAGCTCGTCGAAGACCAGCCGGCGGCCGAGGACGTCGCCGATCGTACGGACCTGCTCGGCCTGGGTCAGCGCCTGCGGGCCGGTCAGGTGCGGGGCCCTGCCCTCCAGGCCGGCTGTCGTCAGTGCCCGTACTGCCACCGCCGCGAGATCCGCCTCGTGGATCAGCGACCGCGTCGCTCGGGCATGCGAGCCGCTGACGACGTCCCCTTCTCTGATCTGCTCCGCCCATGCGAGGGTGTTCGACGCGAAGCCGCCCGCGCGCAGGAACGTCCACTGCAGGGTCGAGGCGCGGATCGCACGCTCAATCGCGGTGTGGAAGGCGAGAATGCCGGGCTCCGGCTCCACGGTGTCGTCGTCCGGCACGCCCCACGCGGACAGGTAGACGATGCGGCGTGCGTGCTTCTCCGCAGCCGCGATCACTGCGGGCGCGGCGTCCGCCGTCAGCAGCGGCCAGATGAGGAAGACCGCGTCCACCCCCTCCATGGCCGCCTCCACGGAAGCCGCGTCTGTCAGGTCGCCGCGTACCACTTCGGCCCGGTCGGGCAGCGAGGCCGTGCCCGGGTCGCGGACCAGGGCGCGCACCTCCACGCCTGCCGCCAGTAGTTGCGCCACGGCCTGGCGCCCTGTCTTTCCCGTTGCGCCGGTCACCAGGATCATCGTCTTCTCCTCGGTAGGTAGTAGCGGGTGCAGCACTCATACGGTGCAACCTGAAGAGAAGTTGAGGTCAAGGGCACCTGTCCTTCCGGTCCCCACCTGCGGGCAGTCCAAGGCGGTTGCCGCTCCGCCGTGAGCTCGGCCCACGCGGAGCGGGGTGTGTGGGGCGGCGAGCCACGTGACCCCGCCGCCCGCCGCCTCAGGCCAGCGTGGAGACGCAGAACGGGGGCCCCTCCAACCCACCGGGCACCCGGCGGAACTCATCGATCCGCCCGACCCGGCGCTGTTCGTCTCCCGCTCCGTCGCGACCGGCCCCTATGCGCTGTCCGCGACGATCCGTCTCCCGATGCCCATGGACCGGGCGCTGCGGCTGATTCCGTCGACGGTCGGCTCCCACCGTCCCGAGAGCCCCGAAAGCGCCGAAAGGTCCGACGCCAACGGGGACGGTCGGCTGCCTAGCGGGGAGTACTAGCGGGGAGTACTAGCGGGGAGTACTAGCGGGGAGTAGGGGGTGCGGGTGCCTTTCCCGGCCACTGCTCCTGCAGGGTTCGTACCGTCTCCCGGATCGCAGGGCGGCGCGCCGCCCCCGTCCGCCACAGCGCGTAGAGACGTCGTGTCGGCACCGGGTCCAGCCGTACCGCCAGCACTCCCTCCGGGAGCTCGCCCCTGCCCAGGCGGGGGATCATCGCGATGCCCAAACCGGCGGCGATCAGGGCGAGTTGAGTGTGGTTCTCCTCTGCCTGGTGGGCGACATCCGGTTCGTAGCCCGCCGTGCGGAGCGTGCGCATGAGCCAGTCGTGGCAGACCGTTCCCGGGGGCTGGCAGATCCAGCGTTCGGCGGCGAGCTCCTCGCGGCGTACGTCCGTACGGCCGGCCAGCGGGTGCCCGGCAGGGACCAGCAGGTCGCAGGGGTCGTCGCCGATCACCGCCTGTTCGACGCCCTCGGGGGCGGGCAGTGGGGCGATGTCCCAGTCGTGGGCGACGGCCAGGTCAAGGGCGCCCTTGGCGACCAGGTCGACGGAGAGGTGCGGGTCCACTTCCGTCATACGGGCGTCCAACGCCGGGTGCCGCCGGGCCAGTTCGGCCAGTACGCCCGGCATCAGTCCGCGGGCCGCCGACGCGAAAGCGCCCACCGTCAGGCGTCCGCCCGGCAGGCCGCGCCGTTCTTCGAGTGCCGTCTCGGCGCGTTCGACGATCGAGAGCAACTCATGGGCGGTGGCCGCCAGTTGGACGGCCTCCTCGGTGAGGGCGATGCCCCGGCCCCGGCGCTCCACCAGCTTCGTCCGCGTCTCGCGCTCCAGCTTCGCGATCTGCTGCGAGACCGCCGACGGGGTGTAGCCGAGCGCGGTGGCGGCGCCCGCCACCGACCCGTGGACGGACACCGCGTGCAGGGCGCGCAGCCGGGAGAGATCGAGCATCGCAGAACCACCATTCGACAGCGTTGCTTCATCCTACGGTGAAGAAATCCGAGCTGGTGCTAAAGGGTCGGTGGGCGTGATCCTCGACCCATGCCCACGTCACCGTCCGTTTCCCTGGCCTCGCACCTGCCCATGCGGCCCGCGCACCTCACCCTGGCGGTCGTCGTCGCCGCCGTCTGGGGAGTCAACTTCGTCGTCATCGAAGTCGGCCTCGCCCACTTCCCGCCGCTGCTCTTCTCCGCCCTCCGCTTCCTGGTCGCTGCCCTCCCGGCGGTCTTCTTCGTGGGCCGCCCGAAAGTGGCCTGGAAGTGGATTATCGGCGTCGGGCTGGCTCTCGGCGTCGGCAAGTTCGGGCTGCTCTTCGTCGGGATGGACCAGGGGATGCCCGCCGGTCTCTCCTCCCTCGTCCTCCAGGTGCAGGCCGTCTTCACCGCCGTCATCGCCATGACGACACTCGGTGAACGTCTCACCCGTACAAGGAAGTGGGGGATGCTGGTGGCCCTCGCGGGCATCGGCGTCGCCGCGTACGACGAGGGTGCGAGCGGGCCCGTGCTCGCGTTCGTCCTCGTCGTCGCCGCTGCCGCCTGCTGGGGTGTGTCCAACGTCCTCACCCGTAAGGCCGCCGCCCCCGACCCCCTCAACTTCATGGTCTGGGTGTCGACCGTCCCCGTGCTTCCGCTGCTCGGCCTGTCGCTCCTCTTCGAGGGCTGGGACCGGGACGTCGAAGCCCTCGCCGCCCTGGACTGGACCGGCGTCGGCATCATCCTCTACGTCGCCTGGGTCGTCACCGTCTTCGGCTTCGGGGCGTGGGGGTTCCTGCTGAGCCGCCACCCCGCCTCCTCCGTCGCACCCTTCACGCTCCTCGTGCCGGTCTTCGGCATGACGTCCGCGGCGCTGCTGCTCGACGAGCAGGTCAGCGGTCTGCGGTGGTGCGCGGCGGCGCTGCTGGTGGGCGGAGTGGCGCTGGCCCAGTTCCGGTTGGACCGGTTCCGGTTGGACCGGTTCCGGCTGCCCGGGCTCAGGGAGAAGTCAGCAGTGCCAGGTGCTCCCGTCCCGCCGCCAGCAGGTGGGGCAGTTCCGCCGCCTGCGGATACCAGCGCTTCTCGTACTCCCAGCACACCCAGTCGTCGGGGCTGAGCAGGGAGAGGCACTCGGCGAGCGGCAGCACCCCGGCGCCCAGGGCGAGCGGGGTGGTGTCCTCGGCCGAGGCGATGTCCTTCACCTGTGCGTAGCCGAGGTGCGGGGCGAGGACGCCGTGCGAGGTGACGGGGGTCTCGCCGCCGAGCCAGGTGTGCATGACGTCCCAGAGGGCCCCGACGTTCTTGTGGCCGACGGCGGCGACCACGCGGGCCGCGTCGACGCCCGTGCGGTGCGAGTCGTGGGTTTCGAGGAGGATGCGTACGCCGTAGTCGTCGGCGGTCTCCGCCGCCGCACCCAGTCGGCGTGCGGCCCGTGCGTCGCCGTCCTCGGAGCCGTCCGTGGGGCTGTCCGAGGAGCTGTCCGAGCGGTTCGAGCCGTCCGTGGAGCCGTCTGCCGAGTTCCCGTCCGCCGAGGCCCCGGCGCCGGGGAAGACCCGTACGTACGGTGCGCCGAGATCGCGCGCCAGCTCAAGCAGGCCCCGGATCTCCTCCAGTACGGGACCGTCATCGCCAGGTGCCGCGGCCTTCGCGTACCCGGCGACGGTCAGGATCTCGATCCCGGCGGCGGCGAACGTCGCCACCACCGCGGCCCGTTCTGCCGCCCCGATCCCCGGATGCACCGGCTCCTCGGGGTGGGCGCGCAGCTCGACGCCCTGGAAACCGGTCGCGGTGGCGAGCGCGACGACGTCGGACATCGGCATCCCGGGGACGCCGAGGGTGGAAAAGGCGAGCTTCACCGTGCGACAACTCCTTCTGTTCCTGCGGACGTTCCTGTGCTCGTTGGTGCTGGTGCGGGCGCTGTGGTCAGGTCCAGCAGCCAGTCCTGGCCGACGAGGTTCGCCCCGTACGACCGGTGCGGCTGCTCCGCGACCAGGACGAACCCGGCCCGCTGGTAGATCTTCCGTGCGGCGGTCAGCACATCATTCGTCCAGAGCACCACTTCCCCGTACCCCGCGCCGCGCGCGAAATCCACCACGGTGGACACCAGCCGCTCGCCGATCCCGTGCCCGCGCGCGGACGGCTCGACCAGCAGCAGCCGCAGCCGGGCCGTCGGCGGCCCCGGCGCGACCCCGTCCCGTACGCACATCACACTCCCCACCGGCCGGCCGTCCAGCTCGGCGATCCACACCCGCTCCAGCTGCGGGTCGTGGTCCTGGGCGAACCCGGCGACGATGCCTGCGACGAAGCCCTCGTACGCCACGTTCCATCCGAACTCGGCCGCGTACAGGGCCCCGTGCCTGGCGATGATCCATCCGAGGTCCCCGGGGCCGCTCTCCCGCAGCACCGGCTCCGGCTCCGACTGCGGAAGCTTCCCGGCCGTGCCTGCCGTACCGTCCAAGCCCTCCAGTACAGCCCGCACCTCTCGCATCCCGTGCGTCATCCGCTCCCGCTCCTCGGGTGGTACGCGGGAGAGCAGTGCGCCCACCGCCTCCCGCGAGCGCTCGTCGAGCAGGGACGCCGCCTCGCGCCCGTGCGCGGTGAGGGTGACGCGCTGGCGGCGCGGATCGTGCGGGGAAGCGGTGCGTTCCACCAGTCCGTCCCGCTCGAACTTGCCGAGCAGACGGCTCAAGTACCCGGCGTCCAGGCGCAGTCGGGACCGCAGGTCGGCGGCGTCGGTGCGGCGGTCGTGCGCCAGCTCGTACAGCACCCGGGACTCGGTGAGGGTGTACGGGGCGGAGAGGTGGCGGCTGTAGTCGAGCGCGCCGATCAGATTCGTATAGAAACGGTTGAAGGCGCGCATTTCGTGGATGCTCATGGAGCGCTCCCGTCCTGGTCTCCCTTGACTGAGTCAACGGTACGCCGCCGGGTCCGGTGAGGGAACGACCCGGCGAGTCAACGGCGTAGGCGACAGTCGTACGGGGCAGGAGTCGCCCATGACTCAGACCTCCGCTTCCGCCTGGCAATTCACCGACTCCCGGGGGCAGTTGGCGTTAGCCGCCACGCGTCCCAGCCGTATCGCCGCGTACATCCAGGCAGGTGCGACCCTCTGGGACCACGGCCTGCGCCCCCTCGGCATCTTCGGCTCCCACCACGACGGCCCCCACCCCGACCGCGCCAAGTCCGGCCGCCTCCCCCTCGACGGGCTGACCTACTACGGTGCGGGCGCGAGCCTCGACCCCGACGAGGTCCTCGCCTCCGGCGCTGACCTGCTCGTCGCGGTCAGCTACGGAGGCGGCGCGGTCTACGGCATGGAACCGGACGCCGCCAAGCGCCTGGAGGAGCAGATTCCGGTGGTCGTGATCGACGTCGGCCAGGGCCGCTCACTGTCAGAGGTACGGGAGAACTTCGCCGCGCTCGCGGCAAGCCTGGGCGGCGCCGAACCGCCGGAGGCAGACCACCGACTGGCCGACGCCCAGGCCAAGTTGAAGTCCTTGGTCAGCGCCGAGACCCCGGCGATTGTGGCGCTCTCCCCGGCGAGCGCCACCGAGGCCCACCTGGCCCGCCCGCACGCCTGGCCCGACCTCCGCGCCCTGACCGCACTCGGCGTCCCCCTCCTCGCCCCGCCCCCGGAGGGCGGCGCCAACTGGGCCACGGTGCGGTGGGAGGCGGCCGCCGCCCTGGCCCCGCGCATCGTCCTCGCGGACGTACGCGCCAATGCGGCGCCCCTGGACCCCTCGCTCCTGGGCGCTTCCCGCCGGGGCGACGGCGTCCGCGTACTCCCGTGGAACCCCGAACTCCCCGCGAGCAGCACGGCCCACACCGGCTTCTTCGACGGCATCGCGGAGGCGCTGACCGGCTGACCTGCGGATCTGTGGACCCGGCTCCTGGGGGGCCAGACCCCTGGGGGATCATGCGAGAAGCGCGACGCACGAACCCCAGGAGGCAACCCATGTCCCGTCCGATCACCCTCGTCACAGGCGGCAGTAGAGGAATCGGCGCCGCCACCTGCCTGCGGCTGGCGGCCGACGGCCATGACATCGCGCTCGCGTACGTACAGGACAAGGCCGCCGCGGAGGAGACCGCGGCGGCGGTCCGCGCAAGCGGCGCCCGCTGTCTCGTCGTGCAGGCCGACACCTCCCTGGAGACCGACGTCAACCGCCTCTTCGACACCGCGGCGGCCGAACTCGGCCCGCTCACCGGCCTCGTCAACAACGCCGGCGTCACCGGCAAGCTCTCCCGTATCGCCGACGCCACCACCGAGGACCTGCGCCGCGTCATCGACGTCAACGTCTTCGGCACTCTGCTGTGCTGCCGCCGCGCCGCCCGCGACATGACGGCGAACGGCGGCGGCGCCATCGTCAACATCTCCTCCGGCGCGGCCACCCTCGGCAGCCCCGGCGAGTACGTCCACTACGCCGCCTCCAAGGCCGCCGTCGACACCCTCACCCTCGGCCTCTCCAAGGAACTCGGCCCCGACGGCATCCGCGTCAACGCGGTCGCCCCCGGCCTCACCGACACCGACATGCACGCCACCATGGGCGACCCCGACCGCCCGGCCCGGATGGCCCCCGAGATCCCCCTCCGCCGCGCCTGCGCCCCCGGCGAAATCGCGGCTGCCGTCGCCTGGCTCCTCTCGCCGGACGCCTCGTACACCACGGGAACGGTGCTGCGGGTGGCGGGCGGACGCTGAGTCGTCGGATCAGTCCGCGATGCGGACGCTGAGTCTCGGATCAGTCCGCGATGTCGACGCCGTAGCCGCGGGCCAGCGCTTCGAGGCCGTGGTCGTACCCCTGGCCCACGGCCCGGAACCGCCACTGCCCCGCGCGGCGGTAGAACTCGCCCAGCAGCATGGTCCGTTCGGTGGTCGCCGCGTCCAGCGTGGCCCGCGCGAGGGTGGCCCCGCCGCTGCCCTGCGAGGTGGAGATCTGGAGCGGGCCCACGTCCTTGAAGGTCGCCGTGCCGTCGACGGCGGCCGCCACGACCACCCGGAGGGCGGCCGGGGGCAGGGCGGCGAGGTCGGCGGTGACGGTCTGCTCGGTGGGTCCGTCGGTGAGCAGGCGGACCGTACCGGCGGGGTTCTCCGGAGCGCCGAAGAAGACGAAGTCCTCGTCGAAGGAGACCTGTTCGTCGTCGTCCAGGACGAACGCGACGACGTCGATCGCGCAGGCCGTACGGGACCCCCAGGTGGCGGTGACCGAGAGCGGCGTTCCCGCCCGGAGCGCGGGCAGGTCCACCACGCCGCCGCGCGGCATGATCTGCGGGGCGTGCGGCCGGAGGGCGGCGCCCGGTTCGTACACGGGGATCGGCCCGTCCAGCCAGTCCGGTGCGTGGGCGGGGACGGCGAGCGTGACGATCCGCTTCATCCTGCGGTCCTTCTCGCCGCCGGGGAGCACGAGGGCGTCGGTGACGCTCGCGGAGAGGTTCACGGCTGCCGAACCGCCCAGCTCCACCACCCGGGTGCGGTACGCGGCCGCTTCCGGGTGCGTACCGCCGATGACGAGGACGCGGCGGCCGGAGAGGGGGCCGGTGGCCTTCGGAGTACGGGGAGCGGGAAAAGCCTTGGCAGCAGCGGGAGTTGGGGACCCTGCTGACGTGATCTCCGGCGTGACCTCCCACGTGACCTCCGGCATGCCCGTCGGGGTCGGTGACTGCGGTGCAGGCGCGGGCGGCCACGCCGGAGCCGCCGACGGCCGTGCGGGAGCGTCGTGCGGCGTCCCTGCCCGTACCTCTCCCAGCAGCCGCAGGAAGGTGTGCTCGTCGATCACCGGGACGCCCTCGGCCAGCGCCCGGCGGGCTTTCGCAGAGCCGGTGGTGCTGTCGTTGGTGACCAGAACGCTGGTGTGCCTGCTGACCGAGCCCATGACGTTCAGCCCGGCGGCCACCGCGCGCACCACCAGCTCCGTACGCCCGATGTCGGTGCCGCCGGTGAGGGCCACCTTCATACCCTGCACCAGCGGCCCGTCCGGAGCCGCCCGGCCCGGATTGCGGTAGGCGCACGACGCCTTGGGCGGCTGCGGGGTGAACTGGGCGTCCTGCCTGGGCGGGCACGGGACCAGCGGCAGCGGTACGTCCAGCTGCGCGGCCCCCGCCAGGGAGGCCCGCAGGATGCCTGCGAGCGTCCGGGTGTCGTCCAGGGCGTCGTGCGCGCGCAGCTGCGGTACGCCGTAGTGGGCGGCCAGCGTGCCCAGCTTGAGGTCGGCGGTGGGCGGGTCCAGCTGCCGGTTGAGGGACACGGTGCACAGCCGCCGCGCGACGGGCAGCCACACCCCGGCCCTGGCGAACTCGTGCGCCAGGAAGTCGTAGTCGAACTGGGCGTTGTGCGCGACCATCACCCGGTCCTGGAGCATCGCCGCGAGCTGCCCCGCCACCTGGTCGAAGGTCGGTGCCCCGCGCAGCCGCTCCCGGGTCAGGCCGTGAATGTCGACCGGTCCGGGGTCGCAGCCGGGGTCGAGCAGCGTGGAGAACTCGCCCGTCTGCTCTCCGTCCGGGCCTAGCGTGATCACCGCGACCGACAGCACCCGGTCCCGGCGGGCCGTCAACCCCGAGGTCTCGACGTCCACCAGGGCCCAGTCATGGGCGTAGTCCGGCAGGTCCGGCAGGCAGCGTGCGCCGAGAGGTGAGGAAGAAGTGAAGGCCATGAGGAGAAGGATGGAGTGATGAGAGGGCCCCCTCAAGCGGAATGACGATTTGTCCTACTTGTTGGGTCCTACTCGCTCTTGTTGGGCCCTACTTGCTTGCTCGGCCCGTCGAACCGCGCACCACCAGCTCCGCAGGGACCGTCTCCACGTAGCCGGGGCCGGCCGGCGGGTTCGCCGTCGTCGCGAGCAGCCCGGCCCGTGCGCCCGCCTCGTACAGGGGCAGTCGTACGGTCGTGAGGGCCGGCACCGTGTCCGTCGCCGACGGAAGGTCGTCGAAACCGGCGACCGAGAGGTCCTCGGGGATGCGCAGACCACGCTCGCGGGCGGCGGCGCAGACGCCCAGGGCGATGGTGTCGTTGGCAGCGACGACCGCTGTCAAGTCCGGCTCCGCAACGAGGAGTTGAGCGAGGGCGGCGTGGCCCGACGCGCGGTCGTAGGGGCCGTGGAGGGTGAGGGCGGGGTCGTACACGAGGCCCGCTTCACGCAGGGCGTCGCGGTGGCCCTCCAGGCGGTGGCGGGTCGTGGTGCGCTCGACGGGACCGGCGACGTAGCCGATGCGGGTGTGGCCGAGGGTGAGGAGGTGCTCGGTGAGACGGCGGGCGCCGGTGCGGTTGTCGAAGGAGAGGGTGGCGGTGACGGTGCTGCTCCCGGGCAGGACCCCACCCTCCGTCAGTGCCGGTCTCCCGCACAGGATGATGCGGGTGCCCGCCGCCGCCAGCTTCGCGAGTTTCGCGGCCACCGCCGCCGAGTGTTCGGTGTCCTCGATCGCGCCGCCGGTCAGGATCACCGCGGCGGCGCGCTGGCGCTGGAGCAGGGTGAGGTAGGTGAGTTCGCGTTCGGGGGAGCCGCCCGTGTTGCAGACGACGGCCAGCTTCTCGCCGCCGGTGCGTGCGGTGCCGTCGGGGCCGCTGATCCGGGACTGGGCCGCCCCGGCCATGATCCCGAAGAACGGGTCGGCGATGTCGTTCACCAGGATGCCGACCAGGTCGGACGTGGCGGCGGCGAGCGCGCTCGCCGGGCCGTTCACCACGTAGTCCAGGTCCGCGACCGCGCGCAGCACGCGCGCGCGGGTCGCCTCCGCCACCGGGTAATTGCCGTTCAGGACACGGGAGACCGTGGCCGGGGACACCTGGGCGCGGTGCGCCACGTCCGCCAACGTCACCGTCATGCGTCCGCCCCCGCCACTGTCACGTCTGCCCCCGGAGCCGTCACGTCTGCCCCGGTCACCGTCCCGTCCGTTCCCGGTGCCGTCACGTCCGCCCCCGTCCCCGTCATGCGTGCGTCCCCGTCACTGTCATCGCGCTGCCTCATCTGCTTGGTCGCCGGGCCCGTCCGGTGGGCCTCCAGGGGCTTCCGGGTCTTGTCGCACCGCCGTGCACAGGTTAGCTTCTTGGCTCGTAGCGTATAGAAAGCGCTTTCTAGATGCGTACGGGGCGTACGCACGGGCTGTACGAAGGGGACTGACGTGACACGCAAAACGGTGCGGATCGCCATGAACGGCGTCACCGGACGGATGGGGTACCGCCAGCACCTCGTACGGTCCGTGCTCGCGATCCGCGAGCAGGGCGGCCTCGACCTCGGCAACGGCGACGTGCTCTGGCCCGAGCCGATACTCGTCGGCCGCCGCGAGCACGCGCTGCGCGCGATGGCGCAGCAGCACGGCATCGAGGAGTGGTCCACCGACCTGGCGGCCGTCCTCGCCGACAAATCCGTCGACATCTACTTCGACGCCCAGGTCACCTCCGCCCGCGAGGAAGCCCTCAGGCAGGCCGTCGCAGCCGGAAAGCACCTCTACACGGAGAAGCCCACAGCGACAGGAGTCGAAGGCGCCCTGGAGCTCGCCCGCCTCGCCCGCGCCGCCGGCATCAAGCACGGCGTTGTCCAGGACAAGATCTTCCTCCCCGGACTGCTCAAGCTGAAGCGCCTCATCGACGGCGGCTTCTTCGGCGAAATCCTGTCCATCCGGGGCGAGTTCGGCTACTGGGTCTTCGAGGGCGACTGGCAGGACGCGCAGCGCCCGTCCTGGAACTACCGCGCGGAGGACGGCGGCGGCATCGTCGTCGACATGTTCCCGCACTGGGAGTACGTCCTGCACGAGCTGTTCGGCCGCGTCACCACGGTGAGCGCGCACGTCGCCACGCACATCCCGCAGCGCTGGGACGAGCAGGGCAAGCCCTACCCGGCCACCGCCGACGACTCCGCGTACGGCATCTTCCAGCTGGAGGGCGGCGCCGTCGCCCAGATCAACTCCTCCTGGGCGGTCCGCGTCAACCGCGACGAGCTGGTGGAGTTCCAGGTCGACGGCACACACGGCTCCGCCGTCGCCGGACTGCGCAACTGTCGCGTCCAGCACCGCTCCGCCACCCCCAAGCCGGTCTGGAACCCCGACCTCCCGGCCACCGAATCCTTCCGCGACCAGTGGCAGGAAGTCCCCGACAACGCCGTCTTCGACAACGGCTTCAAGGCCCAGTGGGAGCTCTTCCTGCGCCACGTCGTCCTCGACGAGCCCTACACCTGGGACCTCCTCGCGGGCGCACGCGGCGTACAGCTCGCCGAGCTGGGCCTCAAGTCCTCGGCGGACGGCCGCCGTTACGACGTTCCGGAGCTGACCCTGTGAGCGCGCTGATCCTCCCCGCCGCAGGTGGCGGAACCTTCTCCCACACCCCGCGCGCCGAGCCCTCCGGCTACGTCTGCGGCGGCTCGCCGCTCGTCTCCCGTACGGTCTTCTCGGCGGCCCACGTCGTCGCCGACCCGTACGCCGACACGTCGCCCGATGAGGCGGCAGCGGTCGACTGGGACTCCACCCTCGCCTTCCGCCGCCACCTGTGGGCGCACGGCCTCGGGGTCGCCGAGGCCATGGACACCGCACAGCGCGGCATGGGCCTCGACTGGGCGGGCGCGGCGGAACTGATCCGCCGCTCGGCCGCCGAGGCGAAGTCGGTGGGCGGTGCGATCGCCTGCGGCGTGGGTACGGACCAACTTCCGTCGGGCACCCATGACTTGGCGACCGTCACGGCCGCGTTCGAGGAGCAGCTCGCCCTCGTCGAGGAGTCCGGCGCGCAGGCCGTCCTGATGGCCTCGCGCGCCCTGGCGGCTGCGGCCGACGGCCCCGAGGACTACCTCGCCACGTACGGGCACCTGCTCCGGCAGGCGAGCGAGCCGGTGATCCTGCACTGGCTGGGCCCGATGTTCGACCCGGCGCTGGAGGGGTACTGGGGGTCGGCGGACCTGGACGCCGCGACCGAGACCTTCCTCCAGGTCATCGCCGCCCACCCCGACAAGATCGACGGCATCAAGGTGTCGCTGCTCGACGCCCGGCGCGAGGTCGAACTCCGCCGCCGCCTGCCGGAGGGCGTCCGCTGCTACACCGGCGACGACTTCCATTACCCCGAGCTGATCGCGGGCGACGAACAGGGCTTCTCCCACGCCCTGTTGGGAATCTTCGACCCGCTCGGCCCGCTGGCCGCCGAAGCGGTCCGCGTCCTGGACACGGGCGACACGGCGGGCTTCCGCAAGCTGCTCGACCCGACGGTCGAGCTGTCCCGGCACCTGTTCCAGAAGCCGACCCGCTTCTACAAGACGGGCGTCGTCCTCCTGGCCTGGCTGGCCGGCCACCAGTCGCACTTCACCATGGTTGGCCAACTCCAGTCGGCGCGCTCGCTGCCGCATCTGGCGCGCGCGTACCAACTGGCCGACGGGGTCGGCCTGTTCCCCGACCCGGAGCTCGCGGCGACCCGCATGCGGGCGCTGCTGACCGTGCACGGAGTTGCCCAGTGACCGAGGACCTCGCCCGCCTGAGCATCAATCAGGAAACCCTCAAGCAGTGGTCGTTGGAGAAGCTGGCGGCGGGGTGCACCGCTGCGGGCATCTCGCAGGTCGGACTCTGGCGGGCGCCCGTCCAGGAGTACGGGGCCGAGCGCGCGGCCAAGCTGATGCGCGACGCCGGGCTGACGGTCACGAGCCTGTGCAGGGGCGGCTTCCTCACCGCCCTCGACGAGGCCGAACGGGCCCGCGCGCTCGACGACAACCGGGCCGCGATCGACGAGGCGGCCACCCTCGCCGCCGACACCCTGGTCCTCGTCTCGGGCGGACTCCCGCCCGGCAGCCGGGACTTGGCAGGCGCTCGCGAACGTATCGCCGACGCGCTCGCCGTCCTCGGCCCTTACGCCTCCGCACGCGGTGTCCGCCTCGCCATCGAACCCCTGCACCCGATGTTCGCCTCCGACCGGTGCGTGGTGTCGACGCTGGGCCAGGCACTCGACCTGGCCGAACGCTTCCCCGCCGAGCAGGTGGGCGTGGTCGTGGACACGTACCACATCTGGTGGGACGATCTCGCGCCCGCGCAGATCGTGCGCGCCGGGGCCGGCGGCCGCATCCACTCCTTCCAGGTCGCGGACTGGATCACCCCACTCCCGGCCGGAGTGCTGCTGGGGCGTGGCCAGTTGGGCGACGGAAGCATCGACCTGCGCGGCTTCCGGGAGATCGTCGACGCGACCGGCTTCACCGGCCCGATCGAGGTCGAGATCTTCAACGAGGGCCTGTGGGCACGGGACGGAGCCGAGGCCCTGGCGGAGGTGGTGGAGCGGTACCGGGAGCACGTGCTCTGACGGCCCGGGTGCGCTCACGCGTGGCCGCGTCCCGGGTGCGCTCACGCGTGGCCGCGTCCCGGGTGTGCTCACGCGTGGCCGAGGACGGCGAGCAGCGCGGCGCACTCGCCGAGGGCCTGGACGGCCAGCGCCGCCCGCCGTACCCGTACGGCAGGCGCGGCCAGGGCCACGACGAGCGCCACGACTCCGACGGCGATGCCCGACTCGAACAGCCATCCCGGCATCGTGGACGAGCACTGCTCCCCGTACGTCAGACAGCGCGAGGCCCGCTCCGACGCCAGCGTGAGCACCCCGATCGCCACGGCCGCCGGCGGGAAGAGGGCGGCGGTCAGGGCGGCCCAGAGCCGGGTGCGGTCCTTCGGCGGCGCGGCCGGGGAAGTGGGTCCGGAGGCGTACGCGTGGTCGGAGGTGTTCATGCCCCCCATCCCACACGGGCCGCCGCGGCCGCACAGCCGTGCGGATACTCAGATCCCGGGTGACACGTACTCAGGCGGCGGCCGGGCCCCGCCCCGCCCGGCCGCCCGGCGCCACTCCTTGCCGCGCTACTTCTTGCCGCCGCCCAGCACCTGCCCCAGCAGGTCACCGAGACCGCCACCGGTGCCTCCTGCGGGCGCCGCGCCGGCCGTTCCCGGATTCTTCCGTTCCGTGGCCCGCTTGGTGACCACGGCCAGGACCACCGGGAGTGCGATCTCGATCGCCCGGGTGACGCTCGCCGCCGGGAGGCCGGTCTTCCTCGCCACCGCGTTGGCGACCGGCTTGGCCAGCTTGCCGAGCATCCCGGCCATCATGCCGCCGCCGACCAGTCCGCCCAGGCCGCCGCCGAGCGTGGCCACGCCCTGCAGGGGCGGCTCGGAGGCTTCGGCGAAGGCGGCGCGCACCTCGTCGGCCTCCTCCGGAGTCGCGGCCTCCGCCTTCTCGGCGATGCCGCCCGCGAAGGCGTCGGCCGTGGAAGCGACGACGCTCTGCGCGCCCGCCGTGTCCGTACCGAGCACCTCGGCGATCTCGCCGAGCCTGTCGTCGCCCAGCTCGGCGAGCACATCCTTTTGGAATGAGTTGTCTGCCATGACGGAAACGCTACGTCTGCACCGATATCTCGGCACCTTGTGTCCGCCCTGACAGGTGCCTCGGTGCGCACCTCGCGACGCACTCGGTACCCGCCTCGAAGAAAACTGGAATCTCCGTGCAACCCTTTGCCGCACTCGTCGGTCATATTGGGCATCAGGGCTTCCGGGGAGGGATCTGGGGGGATTCAGGGAGGCCTGAGACGGAGGGGGACCCAAAGGGGACCCGGTCGACGGACCGGGTCCCCTTTGTCATGCCGGGGTGCGGCTGGGGGTGCGGCTGTGCTGCTGCGCGGTTTGCCTGTAGGAGGCTGCGTTGTCCACAGCCCGCCCGCGCTGTCGGACCCCGGCGGTACCGTCGGTTCATGAGCAGCTCAGGGGCGGGTGGCGGTTCAGGTGCGGCCGTGGTCGAGGGGGTTCTGGAGCGGATCACCTATGCCAACGAGGACACCGGGTACACGGTCGGGCGGGTCGACACCGGGCGCGGATCCGGGATCGGTGACCTGCTGACCGTCGTCGGCGCGCTGCTCGGTGCGCAGCCGGGGGAGTCCCTGCGGATGGAGGGGCGCTGGGGGTCCCACCCGCAGTACGGCAAGCAGTTCACCGTGGAGAACTACACGACGGTGCTGCCCGCCACCATCCAGGGCATCAGGCGCTATCTGGGCTCCGGGCTGATCAAGGGCATCGGGCCGGTCATGGCCGACCGGATCACCACCCACTTCGGCGTCGACACCCTCGACATCATCGAGCAACAGCCCAAGCGGCTCGTCGAGGTGCCGGGCCTCGGGCCCAAGCGGACGAAGATGATCGCCGCCGCCTGGGAGGAGCAGAAGGCGATCAAGGAAGTGATGATCTTCCTCCAGAGCGTCGGAGTCTCCACCTCCATCGCCGTGCGCATCTACAAGAAGTACGGGGACGCCTCGATCTCCGTCGTGAAGAACGAGCCGTATCGGCTGGCCGCCGACGTGTGGGGGATCGGGTTCCTCACCGCCGACCGCATCGCGCAGGCCGTCGGGATTCCGCACGACAGTCCGGAGCGGGTCAAGGCGGGCTTGCAGTACGCGCTGTCGCAGTCCACCGACCAGGGGCACTGCTTCCTCCCGGAGGAGCAGCTCATCTCCGACGCCGTGAAGCTGCTCCAGGTGGACACGGGGCTCGTCATCGAGTGCCTCGCCGAGCTGGCGGAGGACCCCGAGGGGGTCGTCCGGGAGAAGGTGCCGGGGCCGGAGGGGCCCGGCGGGGAACCGGTCACCGCCGTCTACCTCGTCCCCTTCCACCGGGCCGAACTCTCCCTCTCCGCCCAGGTGCTGAGGCTGCTGCGCACGGACGAGGACCGGATGCCCGGGTTCCGGGACGTGGAGTGGGGGAAGGCGCTGGGGTGGCTCGCGAAGAGGACGGGTGCGTCCCTCGCTCCCGAGCAGGAGGCTGCCGTCAAGCTCGCGTTGACGGAGAAAGTGGCGGTGCTGACGGGCGGTCCCGGCTGCGGGAAGTCCTTCACCGTACGGTCCGTGGTCGAGCTCGCGCGGGCGAAGAAGGCGAAAGTGGTGCTGGCCGCGCCGACCGGGCGGGCGGCGAAGCGGCTGTCCGAGCTGACGGGGGCCGATGCCTCGACCGTGCACCGCCTCCTTGAGCTGAAGCCGGGCGGCGACGCGGCGTACGACAGGGACCGGCCGCTCGACGCCGATCTGGTGGTGGTCGACGAGGCGTCGATGCTGGATCTGCTGCTCGCCAACAAGCTCGTCAAGGCCGTCGCCCCCGGTGCGCACCTGCTGCTCGTGGGGGATGTGGACCAGCTGCCGTCCGTCGGCGCGGGCGAGGTGCTGCGGGACCTGCTCACCGAGGGCGGGCCCGTTCCGCACGTACGGCTGACGCAGATCTTCCGGCAGGCCCAGCAGTCGGGGGTGGTGACGAACGCGCACCGGATCAACTCCGGGAACCACCCCCTCACCCAGGGGCTCAGCGACTTCTTCCTCTTCGTCGAGGACGACACCGAGGAGGCGGGGCGGCTCACGGTGGATGTCGCCGCGCGCCGCATTCCGCAGAAGTTCGGGCTCGACCCCAGGCGGGACATCCAGGTGCTCGCCCCCATGCACCGCGGCCCCGCCGGCGCGGGCACGCTGAATGGCCTGCTCCAGCAGGCCATCACTCCGGCCCGCCCCGACCTCCCCGAGAAGCGGTTCGGCGGCCGCACTTTCCGGGTCGGCGACAAGGTCACCCAGATCCGAAACAACTACGACAAGGGGGAGAACGGCGTCTTCAACGGGACGGTGGGGGTCGTCACCGCGCTCGACGCCGACGAGCAGACGCTGACCGTCCGCACCGACGAGGACGAGGACATTCCGTACGACTTCGACGAGCTGGACGAGCTGTCCCACGCGTACGCCGTCACCATCCACCGCTCACAGGGGAGTGAATATCCGGCAGTGGTGATCCCCGTCACCACCGGCGCCTGGATGATGCTCCAGCGGAACCTGCTCTACACGGCCGTGACGCGGGCCAAGAAACTCGTCGTCCTGGTCGGTTCGCGCAAGGCGATCGGGCAGGCGGTGCGTACGGTTTCGGCAGGTCGGCGGTGCACCGCGCTCGACCACCGGCTCGCCGGAGGAACGTACGTACCGCCACCTCGGCAACCGGTCGCGGGCCATCGGTGGGAAACCTCACCCGGGGGTTACGGAACCGGGGCGAAGGGGGCAGTATGAGCAGGTTGGCGGCACTCAGTGCCGCGAACTGGCCTATTGGCCGACCCCGAGTGCACTCTGCTGAGCCAAGTGGGGGATGGTAGAGACAGTCAGGGCACCTCGAAGAAGAGGCACTACGTCGGTGAGGGATGACGTGAGCGAGAGCGACAACTCTGTAGTACTGCGGTACGGCGATGGCGAGTACACCTACCCGGTGATCGACAGCACCGTCGGCGACACGGGCTTCGACATCGGGAAGCTCCGGTCCCAGACCGGTCTGGTCACCCTCGATAGCGGATACGGCAACACCGCCGCCTATAAATCCGCCATTACCTATCTCGACGGCGAGCAGGGCATCCTGCGGTACCGCGGGTACCCCATCGAGCAGCTGGCCGAGCAGAGCAGTTTCCTGGAGACGGCCTACCTGCTGATCAACGGTGAGCTGCCGAAGGACGACGAACTGTCGACCTTCAAGAACGAGATCACCCAGCACACGCTGCTGCACGAAGACGTCAAGCGGTTCTTCGACGGCTTCCCGCGCGACGCACACCCGATGGCCATGCTGTCCTCGGTCGTTTCGGCGCTGTCCACGTTCTACCAGGACAGCCACAACCCGTTCGACGAGCAGCAGCGCCACCTGTCGACGATCCGGCTGCTCGCCAAGCTGCCGACGATCGCCGCGTACGCGTACAAGAAGTCGATCGGCCACCCCTTCGTCTACCCGCGCAACGACCTGGGTTACGTCGAGAACTTCCTGCGCATGACCTTCTCGGTCCCCGCCCAGGAGTACGTGCCGGACCCGGTCGTCGTCTCCGCGCTGGAGAAGCTGCTGATCCTGCACGCGGACCACGAGCAGAACTGCTCGACCTCCACCGTGCGTCTGGTCGGCTCCTCGCAGGCGAACATGTTCGCCTCGATCTCCGCCGGCATCAGCGCCCTGTGGGGCCCGCTGCACGGTGGCGCCAACGCGTCCGTCCTGGAGATGCTCGAAGCGATCCAGGCCGACGGCGGCGACGTCGACGCCTTCATCCAGAAGGTGAAGAACAAGGAGGACGGCGTCCGCCTGATGGGCTTCGGCCACCGGGTGTACAAGTCCTTCGACCCGCGCGCCAAGATCATCAAGGCTGCCGCGCACGACGTCCTCTCGGCCCTCGGCAAGTCCGACGAGCTGCTGGACATCGCGCTCAAGCTGGAGGAGCACGCGCTCTCCGACGACTACTTCGTCTCGCGCAACCTCTACCCGAACGTGGACTTCTACACGGGTCTGATCTACCGGGCGATGGGCTTCCCCACCGACATGTTCACCGTGCTCTTCGCGATCGGCCGTCTGCCGGGTTGGATCGCGCAGTGGCACGAGATGATCAAGGAGCCGGGTTCGCGCATCGGCCGCCCGCGCCAGATCTACACGGGCGAGGTCCTCCGCGACTTCGTGCCGGTCGACGAGCGCTGACCACTCGGTCGCCGCACTTGAGCGCATAGAAAAGCGCCCCGCCGCCGATCCCCCCACGGGTCGACGATACGGGGCGCTTTCCTGTTCCCCGGATCGGATTCCCCCCACGGGATCCCAACCGGGCGTCTGTCGGCTTTCGCCGCCAGAGGTCTTTGGTGCCTCGATACTGCTGGTCGTGCGGTACTGCCCGGTCCTGAAGCCGGTACTGCTCCGGCCCTGAAGCCGGTACTACCCGGCCCTGAAACCGGTACCGCCCGGCCCTGAAGCCGGTCCTGCTGCGGTCCGCCAGGACACGTACATACGGGAGGGCCGCTCAAAGCTCCCCGGTATACGTGTCCCGGCCAACGCTTGCCGGGGACGTCCCCCAAGACATCCCGCGTCGAACGTCCCCCAAGACGCTCTTGGCATCGCTTCTTAGACTCGCGACCCCGGCCAATGGTTACCCCTCGAACGCAGTGATCTACGTCACTTCGCGTATGTCGTGCGTTCGTGTACGTCATGTGAAGGTACGTAGCCGGAGGCTGTTTGTCACTACGAAGACGGATGAGAAAGCCATGGCAAATCCGGCGATCATCGGGTTGAGCAGCCCGGCGGCGGCCAGCGGCAGTGCCGCGACGTTGTAGCCGAAGGCCCAGAAGAGGTTCCCCTTGATGGTGGTGAGGGTCCTGCGGGACAGCCGGATCGCGTCCGCCGCCACCCGGAGATCCCCGCGGACCAGCGTCAGGTCGCCCGCCTCGATCGCCGCGTCCGTGCCGGTGCCCATCGCCAGGCCCAGGTCGGCGGTGGCGAGCGCCGCCGCGTCGTTCACGCCGTCGCCGACCATCGCGACGATGCGGCCCTGCGCCTGCAGACGGCGGACCACGTCGGCCTTCTCCTCGGGCAGGACCTCCGCGTACACCTCGCCGGCGCCGATGCCGACCTCGGCGGCGACCGCGTCCGCGACCGCCCGGTTGTCCCCGGTCAGCAGCACCGGTACGAGGCCGAGCGCGCGCAGTCGGGCGACCGCCTCCGCGCTGGTGTCCTTCACCGTGTCGGCCACCGTCAGCACGCCGCGTGCCTCGCCGTCCCAGGCGACCGCGACGGCCGTACGTCCCGAGGCCTCGGCGGCGGCTTTCGCCGCGGCGAGCGCGGGCGGCAGCTCGTAACCCCGGCCGGTGAGCAGCTTCTCCCGCCCCACCAGCACCTTGCGGCCCTCCACGACGCCTTCGACACCGAGGCCGGGGACATTGGCGAAGTCCGTGACCTCGGGAAGGCCGGCGCCGGCGCCCGCTGCCGCCGAGCCAGCCGCTTGTGCCCCCGCCGCCACCGCCTGCGCGATCGGATGCTCCGAGGCGTGCTCCAGGGCCCCGGCCAGCCGCAGCAGTTCGGTGGGGTCGACCCCGGCGGCGGGCAGGACGTCCTTCAGCTCCATCCGGCCCGTCGTCACCGTCCCCGTCTTGTCGAGCACGACGGTGTCCACACGGCGTGTCGACTCCAGCACCTCGGGGCCCTTGATCAGGATGCCGAGCTGCGCGCCCCGCCCCGTGCCAACCATCAGCGCGGTCGGCGTGGCCAGGCCCAGTGCGCACGGGCAGGCGATGATCAGCACCGCGACGGCGGCCGTGAAGGCGGCGGTCGGGTCGTCGGTGACGAGCAGCCAGGTCACCAGCGTGCCCAGTGCGATCAGCAGCACGACGGGGACGAACACGGCGGAGATCCGGTCGGCGAGGCGCTGCACCTGGGCCTTGCCGTTCTGCGCGTCCTCCACCATCCGGGCCATCCGGGCGAGCTGGGTGTCGGCGCCGACCCGGGTGGCCTCGACGACGATCCGGCCGCCCGCGTTCACGGTCGCGCCGGTGACCCGGTCGCCGGGGCCCACGTCCACCGGCACCGATTCGCCGGTCAGCATCGACGCGTCGAGGGCCGAGCTGCCCTCGACGACCGTGCCGTCGGTGGCGACCTTCTCCCCGGGGCGTACGACAAAACGGTCCCCGGCGGCCAGCCGACGTACCGGAATCCGCACCTCCGAGCCGCCGCGCAGTACGGCGACGTCGGTGGCACCCAGCTCCATCAGCGCCCGCAGCGCGGCCCCCGCCTTCCGCTTGGAGCGGGCCTCCAGCCAGCGGCCGAGCAGGATGAAGACGGTGACCCCGGCGGCGACTTCGAGGTAGACGGTGGAGGCGCCGTCGGCCCGGCCCGCCGTCAGGTCGAAGCCGTGCCGCATGCCGGGCATGCCCGCGTCACCGAAGAACAGCGCCCACAGGGACCACCCGAAGGCGGCGAGCGTGCCGACCGAGACGAGGGTGTCCATGGTCGCGGCGCCGTGCCGGAGGTTGGTCCAGGCGGCCCGGTGGAAGGGCAGCGCGCCCCAGACGACGACCGGGGCGGCCAGCGTCAGCGACAGCCACTGCCAGTTGTCGAACTGGAGGGCCGGGACCATCGACAGCAGGATCACGGGGGTGGCGAGCACGGCGGAGACGAGCAGGCGCTGCCGGAGGGCGGCCAGTTCGAGATCGGCGGGGTCCTCGGCGTCGCGGTCGTCGGCTGCCGGGGGCGCGGGCTCCTCGGCCGTGTATCCCGTCTTCACCACGGTCGCAATCAGGTCCGGGACGCCGACCGTCCCCCCGTCGTATGCGATCCGCGCCTTCTCCGTCGCGTAGTTGACGGTGGCGGCCACGCCCTCCATCCGGTTGAGCTTCTTCTCGATGCGGGCCGCGCACGAGGCGCAGGTCATCCCGCCGACGGTCAGCTCGACGTGGTGGTCGAGGGGGAGGGGCGATGCGGGTTCGGGGGGTGAATCGGGGGTGGCGCTGTTCATTCGTGGGGCTCCAGGAAACGTGCCGGGCCGTATCCACCCAGTATGAACAACCTGGCGGATACGGCCCGCGAGCAGTGCGGGGCGAGCGGTCAGACGGTGCCGACCAGCTCGTAACCGGCCTCGTCGACGGCGGCCCGTACCGCCTCTTCGTCCAGCGGGGCGGCCGACACGACGGTGACCTGCCCGGTCGAGGCGACGGCCTTGACCGAATCGACGCCCTCGATCTCCGAGATCTCGCCGGAGACCGCGCTCTCGCAGTGGCCGCAGGTCATGCCCTTCACCTGGTACACGGTGGTGACGCCGCCCACCTGGACGTCGGCCGCACCGGTGGAGCCGCAGGAGCCGGACGGCGAGCAGCAGGAACCGGAGGTCTGGGCGGCCTCGGCGGTGGCGGGGGTCTGGGTCTCGGCGGTCATGT
Source organism: Streptomyces sp. NPDC048442 (assembly GCF_040651475.1). Taxonomy (NCBI): domain Bacteria; kingdom Bacillati; phylum Actinomycetota; class Actinomycetes; order Kitasatosporales; family Streptomycetaceae; genus Streptomyces; species Streptomyces sp. NPDC048442. Next base: position 430,825 of record NZ_JBEZKB010000001.1, on the reverse strand, counting down.
GGGTGCTCCTTCGAAGACGGATGGCTGGTCACTGGTCACCGGCCCTCATGGTGACTGATGTGACGAGACTATACCCCTAGGGGGTATCAAATCCAGCGGCATCCGGCCTCGTCGGTTTTCGGTCGTGTCGCATCTGGGATAGATGACCCTTATGTCACATTCGGGGACGCTCATTCTCATCATGGCCATCGCGGTGCTCGCACCCCTGCTGGCGTACGGGATCGGCCGCTGGCTGCCCGTTCCGCTCGTCATCTTCGAGATTCTGCTCGGCATCGTGATCGGCCCCGACGTTCTCGGCTGGGCGCAGCGCGACGCGGTGATCGACGTGCTGTCGCAGCTCGGCCTCGCGATGCTGATCTTTCTCGCCGGGTACGAGATCGAGTTCGGCAAGGTCCGCGGCAGCACGCTGAAACGGTCCGCCGCCGCCTGGCTGATCGCCCTCGCCCTCGGCCTGGGGCTCGGCACCCTGCTCGCGAACGTCGGCGACGACGGCGGCTTCAGCAAGGGCGTCTTCATCGGCACGGCGCTGACCAGCACGGCACTGGGCACCGTCCTGCCGGTGCTGCGGGACTCGGGGGACCTCGGGGGGCGTTTCGGGCAGGTGATGATGGCGTTCGGCTCGGTCGGCGAGTTCGGGCCGATCGTCGCGATGGCGCTTCTGCTCAGCGGGCGCAGCGCCTGGCAGTCCACGGCGCTGCTCGCCACGTTCGCGGCGCTGACCGCGGCGGCGGTGTACTGGGCGATGCGCCCCAAGCCGCCGTGGTTCTCCGGCATCATCGCCAAAACCCTGCACAGCAGCGGTCAGTTCGCGGTGCGCTTCGTCGTGCTGCTGCTCGCGCTGATGCTGGGCGCGTCGCAGGCCCTGGGCCTGGACGTACTGCTCGGCGCGTTCGCCGCCGGCCTCATCACCCGCCTCGTCCTCAACGGGGCCGCCCCCAGCAGCAGCGGCGAGATCCTCGCCAAGGTGGAGGCGATGGGCTTCGGCTTCCTGGTGCCGGTGTTCTTCGTGGTCACCGGCATCGAGTTCGACCTGCGCTCGCTGCTCGACGGTGGCCGGGCGCTGCTCCTGCTGCCGGTCTTCCTCGCCCTGTTCGTCGTCGTACGGGGCCTGCCGGTACGTCTCCTCGCCCCGCCCGACCTCGGGGGCCCGGACCGTACGGCACTGATGCTCTTCAGCTCCACGGCCCTGCCGCTCGTCGTGGCGATCACCACCATCGGACTCGACGACAAGGTCCTCACGGCGAGCGAATCGGCGGCACTGGTCGGGGCGGGAATGGTGTCGGTACTGGTCTTCCCGCTGCTGGCGCTCAAGTGCAGGGCGGGGACGGGGCCCGGGTCGGGGTCGGGGTCGGGGTCGGGGTCGGGGGAGAAGGCGAAGGTGGGGAGGGTGGAGTCGGAGTCCTGGTGACGCCTCTATGAGGTGACGGCGACGCCTCTATGAGGCGACGGTGGGCGTGCCCCCGTGCACCGCCCACTCCCGGGCCAGGATCGACATGTACAGGTCGTCGATCCACTCGCCCTCGTGCCACAGCGCCTCACGCGCACGGCCTTCGACGACGAAACCGACCTTCTCGTACGCCCGTCGGGCGCGCGGGTTGAAGTCGAAGACGCCGAGCGAGATGCGGTTCAGGCCGAGGGCCTCGAATCCGTACGTGACGACGAGGCGGCAGGCCTCGGTGCCGAGTCCCCGGTTGCGTCCTCCGGGCCCCAGCAGCGTACGGAAGTTGCAGCTCCGGTTGGCCGGGTCCCACTCGTTGAGGACAACCTCGCCCACGCACTTCCGGGTGGCCCGGTCGACGACGGCCAGGTCGAGACGGTCGGCCTGCTCGGCCCGGGTCAGGTACCAGTCGCGGGTCGCGGTGTCGGGCACGAAGGCCGGCGAGCCGGTGAACCTGAGCACTTCCGGGTCCATGAGTGCCTCCAGCATCGCCGGGACGTCGTCCTCGGCGAAGGGGCGCAGCAGGACGCGGTCACCGGTCAGGGTGGGCTTGACGGAGAAGTCGGCCGAACTGTCGATCATGCGGTGATCCTCCGTGCCGTACGCGGCGAAGCACAAGCGAATTCGAGGCGTGGAGCGGATGCGGGATGCGGCGGGTGCGGGATATGCGGCGGATGCGGTACGGGCCCCGCACCTTCGGCCGGAAGCGGCCGGATGCGAGGCCCTGCGGGAGGAAGGCGCGCCCCTCGGGGGCTGTCAGTCGCGGCGTCTGTTGCCGGGGCGGCGGGCCACCCAGCTGCGGATGGTGTCCGCGTACCAGTAGGGCTTGCCGCTCTCCACGTGGTCGGGCGGGGGCAGCAGACCGTGCTTGCGGTACGAGCGCACGGTGTCCGTCTGAACCTGGATGTGCGCGGCGATCTCCTTGTACGACCAGAGCTTGCGGTCCGTCATCGGTGCACCTCCCTGCGAAGGCCGCAGCCACGGCCGGGGGGCCGTCGGGGGAGCTGCGGAATTCGCTGGCGATCACTCAGCCTCTGCCCCGTGAACGACGCTCCGTGAAGTGGAGGTTGGGGCTGTGGTGTGCCTGTGACGGAAGGCCCGCGTAATGGCGACATGTGTGACGGAAAGCGCACCTCTGTGACGTAAGTGGTGCAGGGGATGAGCGGGACACACCGGGTGGGCCGCGCCGATGTGCTTGGCGGGGCTCGCCCTTGGGTGTAGTGGGACAGGGGCTGTGCGTCAGTGCTCGCCGGGACCGCACACCGGCACACCGGCGATCTTCTTGCCGCCGCGGAGGTAGACGTTGCTCACCCAGGCGAAGTCACTTCCTGCGGGCAGCGTCACCTTGCTCCACCAGCGGTTCTTCGTACCGTCCGGGGACCTGACCGGGGTGGTGTTCTCGTTCGTCTGGCAGTAGTCGAGCAGCCAGATGCGGGACTTGGTAGCCAGGATCTGCGCGCTGGTGCGGGGGAACTCACGGAGATTGACGCGGGTGCCGTGGAGGTAGACCCGCTTGGGCGCGAGGGCCGCGGCGGGGGGCGGGGTGAGGGCCGGTGCGAGGGCCGGTGCGAGAGCTGGTGCGGCGACCCGTGCGACGACCGGCCGGGGGCTGTTCGCCCCGGTGGCCGGCACCGACAGCAGGCCGGTGGTCAGCAGGGTGGCCGCGGTGGCGGTGGCAGTGACGGCGAGGCGCGGGTACGTCATGGGCTGTTCCCCCTGGGTGGGCTGCCTGGGTGGGCTGCGCGTCCGAACGGGCCGTTCGTCCTCGGCCCTCCGTACGAGAAGCCTGCCCGGCGGCGCCCGTACGGGCGGGAGAACGGGCGCCGTTCACTCGGACGGAGCCCGCAGCCCGCAGCCCCGAGTCCAGAGCCTGCAGCCCGGAGCCCGCAGCCCGGAGTCCAGAGTCCGTAGCCCCCTACGCCCCGCAGCCCCGCAGGAAGGCCCGTGTCCGTCGTGCGATCGGCAGTGGCTTGTCCGGCGGGCACGGGTACATGTCCTGTTCCACGATCGCGAACAGGCCCGTCCCGCGCTCCGCGCCGAGTTCCTGCGCGGCCTGCAGTACGGGCTCCAGCGCGGGCACCCCGCCCGGCGGTTCGCACATCACGCCCTCCGCCACGGCGTGCCCGAACGGCAGCCGCTGCTCGTTCACGCGGGCCAGCACCGCCGGATCCACCTGCTTGAGGTGCAGATAGCCGATCCGTTCCCCGTACGTCTCGATGAGTTTGACGCTGTCGCCGCCGCAATAGGCGTAGTGCCCGGTGTCCAGGCACAGCGAGACCAGGTCGGAGTCGGTCGAGTCGAGGAGGCGGACCACGTGCTCCTCGGTGGCTATGTGCGTGTCCGCGTGCGGATGGACGACGACCCGCAGCCCGAACTCCTCGCGCACCTGCCGCGACAGCCGCTCCGTCTGCGCGGCGAGCAGCCGCCACTGGGCAGGGGTGAGGGTGTCGTTCTCAAGAGCCCGCCCGGTCTCGTCGTCCCGCCAGAAGGCCGGAATCATCACGAGGTACCCGGCGCCCACGGCCTGCGCCTGCCGGGCCACCGCCGAGACGTGTGCCCAGGTGGTGCTCCAGTCGGGTGAGTCGTCCCGGTGCAGTGCGGTGAACACCGTCCCGGCGGACACCCGGAGACGGCGCTCGCTCAACTCCTGCCGAAGCCGGCCGGCGTCGCGCGGCAGATAGCCGTACGGGCCCAGCTCGATCCACTCGTAACCGGCCTCGACGACCTCGTCCAGGAATCGCTGCCAGGGCACCTGGTGGGGCCGGTCGTCGAACCACACCCCCCACGAGTCCGGGGCGGTACCAATCCTGATGCGCGTCAGCGCTCCCTCGCCGGTCATGGGGGAACCTTGACAGTTTTCCGAACGCGCGGCTAGACCTGAAAACCGCAGTCCGCCGACGAGGGGGATTCATGAGCGAAGCGCAACAAAACAGCCCGTACGAGAACACCCTGTACGAGAACACTCCGTACGACCTGATCGTCATGGGCCGCCTCGGCGTGGACCTCTATCCGCTCAAGGCGGGGGTGCCGCTGGACCGGGTCGAGACGTTCGGCAGGTTCCTCGGCGGATCGGCGGCGAACGTGGCGGTCGCCGCGGCGCGGCTCGGGCGGCGGGTCGCGCTCGTCTCGCGGACCGGGGCTGACCCGTTCGGGGTGTATTTGCGCAGGGAGCTGGAGACCTTCGGCGTCGGCGTGCGCTGGGTGACGGAGGTCGCCGCGTACCCCACACCCGTCACCTTCTGCGAGGTCTTCCCGCCGGACGACTTCCCGCTCTACTTCTACCGGCAGCCCAAGGCGCCCGACCTGGAGATGCGTCCGGGGGAGCTGGACCTCGACGCGGTGCGCGGCGCACGCGTCTTCTGGGCGACCGGTACGGGGCTGTGCGCGCAGCCCAGCAGGGACGCGACGTTGGGCGCGCTGGAGGCTCGCGGAGGCGCCGTGCACACCGTCTTCGACCTGGACTGGCGCCCGGCCTTCTGGATGGACCAGGACCCGCACCCGTACTACGCACAGGCCCTGCGGCACGCCACGGTCGCCGTCGGCAACATCGACGAGTGCGAGATCGCGACCGGTACGCGCGATCCGCACGCCGCGGCGAAGGAGCTGCTGGGGGCGGGTGTCGAGCTGGCGGTCGTCAAGCAGGGGCCCGAGGGCGTCCTCGCCGTCCACCGCGACGGGAGCTCTGTGCGAGTGCCGCCTCTTGAGGTGAAGGTGCTCAACGGGCTCGGCGCGGGCGACGCGTTCGGCGGGGCACTCTGCCACGGCCTCCTCGCGGGCTGGCCCCTGGACCGTACGATCCGCTGGGCGAACGCGGCGGGAGCGCTGGTGGCGACCCGCCTGGAGTGCTCGTCCGCGATGCCGTACGCGGCGGAGATCGATCGGCTTCTGCTTCTGGCGACGGGCGGCGAATGATGACGGACCAGCATGCGGCGGATCAGCAGCTTTTTGTGGCGGCGGGGAGCGAGTCCCGCGGACCGTACGCGCTCGACATCGGGCCGAAGCGGGCCGGGTGGGAGTACACGGCGTTGCGCGTGCTCGAACTGCGGCCCGGTGCCTCGCACCACCTCCCCACCGGGGACTGTGAATGGATCGTGCTGCCGCTGGCCGGGGCGTGCAGCGTCCTCGTCGACGGAGAGGTCATCGAACTCCTGGGCAGGGACGGCGTGTTCGGCTCGGCCTCCGACTTCGCCTACCTTCCGCGCGACGCCCACGCCCAGATCGCCACCGGCGCGGGCGGCCGCTTCGCCCTGGCGGGAGCGAGGTGCGAGCGACGGCTCCCCGCTCGTTACGGTCCCGCGCAGGAGGTTCCGGTGGAGCAGCGGGGGAGCGGGGCCACGGGCCGCGAGGTGCGGAACTTCGCGGCGGCGGACGTCTTCGAGTGCGACCGGCTGATCGCGGTCGAGGTGATCACGCCCGGGGGGCACTGGTCGTCGTATCCGGCGCACAAGCACGACGAGGGGATTCCGGGGCGGGAGTCGGTGCTGGAGGAGATCTACCACTACGAGTTCGACGGCGGTCCCGGCGTGGCGGGCTACCAGCGGATCGCGTCGTCCCGGCCGGGCGGTGCGGACCTGCTGACCGAGGTCCGCACCGGCGACACGGTCCTGGTGCCGAACGGCTGGCACGGCCCGTCGATCGCCCCGCCGGAGCACGCCATGTACTACCTGAACGTGATGGCGGGCCCGGGCCCCCTCCGCGAATGGAACATCACCTTCAGGGAGGGGGAGGGGTACAGGTGAGAGCGAGGGGGCGCGTGGTGCGGGTGCGTCGTGGCTGGTCGCGCAGTTCCCCGCGCCCCTAAATGCCTGCCCCTTACCTCGCTAGCCCTCTTGGGCAGCGGGGCCGCCCCCCCCGGGGGCGGGACGGGTGGGCAAGGGGGCGGCCCCCACGCGGAGCCCCGCCCACCGACCGCACGCCCCGACACCGCCCCTCCCGCTACCCCCTTCCGAGGAGGCCCACCCCATGCCGACCCCCGCTCCCACCCCCACCCGCCACCTCACCACCGCCCAAGCCCTCCTCGCCTTCCTCACCCACCAGCACACCGAAAGCCACGGCGTCCGCCGCCGCCTCATCACCGCCACCTGGGGCATCTTCGGCCACGGCAACGTCGCAGGGCTCGGTCAGGCGCTTGTGGAGACCGGGGCGGGCCCGGACGGCATGCCCTTCCTCCAGGGCCGCAACGAGCAGGCCATGGTGCACGCCGCCACCGCCTACGCCCGCCAGCAGGGCCGCCTCTGTGCCCACGCCGTCACCACCTCCATCGGCCCCGGCGCCACCAACCTCGTCACCGGCGCCGCCCTCGCCACCATCAACCACCTCCCCGTCCTCCTCCTCCCGGGCGACACCTTCGCCTCCCGCCCCGCCGACCCCGTCCTCCAGCAGCTCGAAGTCCCGTACGCCGGGGACGTTTCCGTCAACGACTGCCTGCGCCCCGTGTCCCGGTACTTCGACCGCATCACCCGCCCCGAGGCGCTCGTCCCCGCCGCCCTCGCCGCGATGCGGGTCCTCGCCGACCCCGCCGAGACCGGTGCGGTCACGCTCGCCCTGCCCCAGGACGTACAGGCGCAGGCGTACGACTGGCCCGAGGAGTTCTTCGCCGACCGCGTCTGGCGCGTACGGGCCCAAGAGCCCGACCAGCGGGACCTGTTCGATGCCGAAGAGGCGGTACGGGCCGCCCGCCGCCCCCTCCTCGTCGCCGGCGGCGGCGTCCGCCACAGTCGCGCCGAGTCCGCCCTCCGCGCCCTCGCCGACCGCACCGGCATCCCCGTCGCCTCCACCCAGGCGGGCAAGGGCTCGCTCCCGTACGACCACGCCGCCGACGTCGGCGGCATCGGTCACACCGGTACCGCCACCGCCAACCACCTCGCCCGCACCGCCGACCTCGTGATCGGCGTCGGCACCCGCTACACCGACTTCACCACCGCCTCCGGAACCCTCTTCCAGAACCCCGAAGCCCGCTTCCTCAACCTCAACATCACCGGCTTCGACGCCCACAAGAGGGGCGGCCTCACCCTCGTCGGCGACGCACGCGCGGGCATCGTCGGCCTCCTCGACAGGCTTCACGAACGCACCGCCGAAGGCGAGCACCTCACCGGCTACCGCGTGGAGGCGGCGTACGAGACCGAATACCGGGCCCGGAAGGCCAGTTGGGAGGAGCACGTCACCGCCGTCTACTCCGCCCCCGACGACAAAGCCGTCCCCACCCAGGCCCAAGTCCTCGGCGTACTGGACACCTTGGTCACCCACGAGGACATCCTGATCAACGCCGCCGGATCTCTCCCCGGGGACCTCCACAAGTACTGGCGGACCCGCTCCCGCGACGGCCACCACGACCAGTACCACGTCGAATACGGCTATTCCTGCATGGGTTACGAGATCCCCGCCGCCATCGGCGTCCAGCTCGCGGCCCCCGGCCGGCCCGTCTGGGCGCTCGTCGGTGACGGTACGTATCTGATGAACCCCACGGAAATCGTCACCGCCGTACAGGAGCGTCTGCCGATCAAGGTAGTGATCCTGGACAACCACGGGTATGCCTCCATCGGCGGTCTCTCCGAGGCCGTCGGCGGCGAGCGCTTCGGCACCGACTACCGCTTCCGCGCCGGCGACGGTACGTACACGGGAGAGCCGCTGCCCCTCGATCTGGCTGCCAACGCCGCCTCCCTGGGGATGCGCACTCTGCGCGCCCACACCATCGGTGACCTGCGGGAAGCCCTCAAAGAGGCGCGGGCGAGCACCGTTCCCACATGTGTCTACGTCGAGACCGAAACGGGCGACACAGTGTCGGGCCCGCCGCCTGGCGACGCATGGTGGGATGTTCCCGTGGCCGAGACCGCGACCCGCCCGTCGGCGGCTCGGGCACGCGAAGAGTACGACCGGCACGTCGCAGCCCGACGCCACCACCTTTGAAGGAGTGCAGTTCATGAAGACCGTCAACCACTGGATCGGTGGCAAGACCGTCGAGGGTGCGTCGGGCAACTGGGGCCCGGTCACCGACCCGGCCACCGGCGCCGCCGACACCCGTGTCGCCCTCGCTTCCGTCGAGGAGGTGGACGCGGCCGTCGCGTCCGCGAAGGACGCCTACGCGAAGTGGGGCACGTCCTCCCTCTCCGCCCGCACCGCGATCCTCTTCCGCTACCGCGCCCTGCTCGACGCGCACCGCGACGAGATCGCCGCCCTGATCACCGCCGAGCACGGCAAGGTGCACTCGGACGCGCTGGGCGAGGTGGCCCGCGGCCTGGAGATCGTCGAGCTGGCGTGCGGCATCACCACCCAGCTCAAGGGCGAGCTGTCCACCGAGGTCGCCACCCGCGTGGACGTCTCCTCGATCCGCCAGTCGATCGGCGTCGTGGCCGGCATCACGCCGTTCAACTTCCCGGCCATGGTGCCGATGTGGATGTTCCCGCTCGCGATCGCATGCGGCAACACCTTCGTACTGAAGCCCTCCGAGAAGGACCCTTCGGCGTCCCTGCGCCTCGCGCAGCTCGCCACCGAGGCCGGCCTGCCGGACGGCGTGCTGAACGTCCTGCACGGTGACAAGGTCGCCGTCGACCGGCTCCTGGAGCACCCGGACGTCGCTGCGATCTCCTTCGTCGGCTCGACCCCGATCGCCCGCCACATCCACACCACCGCTTCCGCCAACGGCAAGCGCGTACAGGCCCTCGGCGGCGCCAAGAACCACATGCTGGTCCTCCCGGACGCCGACCTCGACGCGGCCGCCGACGCGGCCGTCTCGGCGGCGTACGGCTCGGCCGGTGAGCGCTGCATGGCGATCTCGGCCGTCGTGGCCGTCGGCGCCATCGGTGACGAGCTCGTCGCGAAGATCGTCGAGCGCGCCGAGAAGATCAAGATCGGTCCTGGCAACGACCCGGCGTCCGAGATGGGCCCGCTGATCACCGCCGCCCATCGCGACAAGGTCGCCTCGTACGTCACGGGCGCAGCCGCCCAGGGCTCGAAGGTCGTCCTCGACGGCACGGGGTACACGGTCGAGGGCTTCGAGAACGGCCACTGGATCGGCCTCTCGCTCCTGGACCACGTCCCGACCGACTCCGACGCCTACCGTGACGAGATCTTCGGCCCGGTGCTGTGCGTCCTGCGCGTGGACACGTACGAAGAGGGCGTCGCCCTCATGAACGCCTCGCCGTTCGGCAACGGCACCGCGATCTTCACCCGCGACGGCGGCGCCGCCCGACGCTTCCAGCTGGAGATCGAGGCCGGCATGGTCGGCGTCAACGTGCCGATCCCGGTGCCGGTGGGCTACCACTCCTTCGGTGGCTGGAAGGACAGCCTCTTCGGCGACCACCACATCTACGGCAACGACGGCATCCACTTCTACACCCGCGGCAAGGTCACCACGACCCGCTGGCCGGACCCGGCCGACACCCCCTCCGGCGTCGACCTCGGCTTCCCCCGCAACCACTGACCCCACCCGTCCCACCCTCACCTGCGGGCTCCAGCCAATTCCGGCCGGAGCCCGCAGGCGTACCTCTTGAGCGACTGCTCAGACGTGCCCGTACGTTTTGAGCGACTGCTCAGCTGTGCCCGTACCTTTTGAGCGACTGCTCAAGCGTGCCTGTACACGCCTCCCGGCTCCAGCTCCTTCGGTGCGAACAACCGCTCCACCGACACCAGCGTGAACCCCCGCTCCCGCAGCCCGTCCACGATCGCCGGCACCGCAGGCACCGTCCCCTCATAGATGTCGTGGAGCAGGATGATCCCGCCCCGCTTCGCGGACTTCAGGATGCGTTCCTCGATCACCTTCGGGTCGTGGTCCCGCCAGTCCAGCGCCCGTGAGTTCCACAGGATCTGGGCGAGGCCGAGCTCCTTGCAGATCGCCGCCACGTGCTTGTTCGTACGCCCCTGCGGCGGCCGCATCAGCGTCGGCCGCCGCCCTGTCAGCTGGGCGAGGGCGTTCTGCGTCTGCGCCAGTTGCCGCCGCGCCTCTTGAGGCGGCACTTCGGTCAGCCGCGGGTGCGTCCACGAGTGGTTGCCGACCTGGTGCCCGTCCGCCACCATCCGCCGCACCAGGTCCGGGTACTTGTGCACCGGCCCCCTCCCGATCAGGAAGAACGTCGCCGGCACGTGCTTCTCCTCCAGCACGTCGAGCAGCTCGCCGGTGTAAGGCCCCGGCCCGCCGTCGAAGGTCAGGGTCACGCACTTGGCCACCCGGCAGTCGACGGGGCCGACAACGGGGCCGCGCGCGAAACCGGTCAGCAGGGCGGCGGCGACCAGTGCGGCGGCGGTGATCAGGGAACGGCGGCGTTTCGTCACCGCACACCGGTACCAGCGGCGGGCACCCCCGCAAACGCCACGCCCGCCGCAGGTCACCCGGTCAGCGCGGCACCCGGCCGGTGCGTCGGCGTGTCAGCGGGGTGCCAGGCGGCTGTGTCAGCCCGGCACCCGGCCGCTGTGTCAGCGCGGCAGTGTTCCGATGACGACGGTCGCCCCCATGTCCTCGTCCTCCTCGACACGGGCCGTCAGCCCGCCCCGTACCATCGCCGCGACCGTACGGTCCGCCTGCCGCTCGCTCGTCTCGATCAGCAGGCTCCCGCCGGGCGCCAGCCAGGACGCCGCCTGTGCCGTCACCCGGCGCTGCACGGCGAGCCCGTCGGAGCCGCCGTCCAGCGCGACGAGCGGTTCGTGGTCCCGTGCCTCGGAGGGCAGCAGACCGATGTCGTCGGTCGGTACGTACGGGGCGTTGGCGACCAGGACGTCCACCCGCCCCCGGATCCGTTCCGGCAGCGGTGCGTACAAGTCGCCCTCGTACACCGCCCCGCCCACCGCCTCCACGTTCCGCCGCGCACACAGCACCGCCGCGGGCTCCACGTCGGCGGCGTACAGCTCGATCCCCGGCAGTACGGATGCCAGGACCACCCCCACCGCCCCCGCCCCGCAGCACAGGTCGAGCACGACGGCTCCCGGCCGCCCGAGCGCGACGGCGTGCCGGGTCAGGAACTCGGTCCGGCGCCGGGGCACGAACACCCCGGGGTCCACGGAGATCCGCAGCCCGCAGAACTCGGCCCAGCCCAGGACGTGTTCGAGCGGCAGCCCGCCGACCCGCCGATCCACCATGGCGGCGAGCTCCGCGGGCGTACACGCGGTGGACAGCAGCAACTCCGCCTCGTCCTCGGCGAAAACACAACCGGCGGCCCGGAGCCGAGCGACCACGGCGGAGGGCGGGAGAACTGCGGGAGCGGAAGCGGGAGTACACATGAGTATCGACACGGGAGAGCCTTTCGGAATGACTACCGAGGGCGCTCTCCGGTCCGACCCGTAACGACTGCTGTGACAGTGACGACAGTTACGACAGCTTCGTACGGCGACCACGAGGTGAGAGCACCCAACCTGCGACAGCGGTAATGGGTCTCACCTCCCTGGTCCGGGCCCGCGCGTACGGCGGGCAACAGGCAGGACCCTACCCGAGGGGATCACCGCAGTACAGAGGCCGTCAGCGGGACTCGGTGGCCTCCGCCGCCCGCGCCGCCTCCGCGTCGATCGTCATCCGCATCGGGACGACCGCCAGTCCGCCCGACAGCATGATCGCCGCGAACATCGAGGCGATCATCCGGCTGCCTTGAGTGCGTAACGGCCCCCCGCCCTGTAGAGCCCGCTGTCCTGTTCTCGGCATGACCTTTGTCAGTACCGGCAGCGGCAAGAAGGGCGGGGAGCCGGGGAGTTGCTACTTGTTCACGGCGAAGCGCATCAGGGCCTGCTCGTCGCCCTGCTTGACCTTGCCGGTCTTGTTGATGACCTCAAGCTTCCAGTTCGCACCGTCCCGGACCGCCTTGGCGACGGCGCACGCGTTGTCGCTGGTGAGCAGGGAGGGCCAGATGTCGGCGACCTGCTGGGCGCTGCCGCCGGAGGCGTCGTACACCTTGAAGCTGATGTTCCGCGCCTTGGAGAAGGCGCTGCCCTTCTTGTACGCGGCGGAGACGAACACGATGGACGTGACGTTCGTCGGCACGCGGCCGAACTCCACGGTCACCGTCTCGTCGTCGCCGTCGCCCTTGCCGGTCTGGTTGTCGCCGCTGTGCACCAGCGCGCCGTTGCCCAGCGGGTCCAGGGAGTCAAGACCGGCGAGGCGGACCGGGTCGGCGCCGCTCATGGCGATGGCGATCAGGTCGAGGTCCGTGCCGACGGTCCGGCGCAGCTTGCCCAGTACGCCGCCGCTGCTGCCCGAGGTCGGGTCCCAGGACACCCCGATGGACAAGTGGGTCACGCCGGCCAGGTCCGCCGGGCCGTCTTCCTTGCTGAGCGTGATCATGTGAGATCCCTTGATAGTGGACAAGTAAGTGCAAATTCTGCATTGTGCCGTCGTGGCTGCCCAGGCCGGGGGTGGAGCCGTCCGGGGCCCCTGCGCCCGGTCAGTCGAAGTCCCAGGTGAGCATGGCGAATACGCCGTCCCGCTTCGCCCCTGTCGCCGTGTACGTGGCCAGTGCCGCCGCATTGTCCGTGTCGACGCCGACCCACATGTCGTAACAGCCGCGCTCACGGGCCTCCGCGGCGAGGGCCTCGGTCAGCGCACGCCCGATGCCGCGCCGCCGGTGCCCCTCGTCCACGGACAGCTCGTACAGGCACATCTCCGTGCCCTTGTCCGGGTGCAGCATCTCGATGCCGGAAATCATTCCGGCCGGGAATCCTTCGACGTACGCGATGAGCATCAGATGGCCGGACGCCGCCAGGAAGCGCTCCGCCCACTCCTCGCGCGCCGCCGCATCAAAGAGGTGCTCGGCGGCGATCAGTTCTGCTGTGGCGGTGGCGCGGCGGATCTCCATGCGCTCCATGCGACGGCCTCTCCGGTACGGGCATACGGGCGAGTTCGGGGACGAGCGGCGTACCACGGCTGCGGTACGCCGCAGCGGTGGCCTACTCCCCGGGGAGGGGCACCGGTTCCGCCTGGCGGCAGCCTAAAGGCACAGGGCGCGCACTTAGGGTCGGGAGCATGGAGAATCCCCTTCGCCGACTCCCCAGCGGGCGCCCCCGCGGGAGTCGGCTCGCCGCCGTACTCGCGGCGCTCGCCGTGCTGGTGGGCGGTGGAGTCTGGGCGGGCGTCGCCGCAGCAGACGATCCGGTCGCCGTGCACAGGTCCGACCAGACAGTGGAGATGCCGGGCGCACGCATCGACACCTCGTACTTCACCGCGGACGACACCTCCGACGGTGGCGCCTCTGCCGGTGACACCTCCGCCGGTGGCACCAAGAAGCGCCGGCCCGCAGTGCTCATCGGCCACGGCTTCGGCGGCAGCAAGAAGGACGTGCAGGCCCAGGCGGAGGAGCTGGCCCGACACGGGTACGCCGCCTTGACCTGGTCCGCGCGCGGCTTCGGCAGGTCCGGCGGGAAGATCGGCCTCAACGACCCGGACACCGAGGTCAAGGACGTGTCCCGGCTGATCGACTGGCTCGCGAAGCGCGGCGAGGTCCAGCTCGACAAGGACGGCGACCCGCGCGTCGGCGTCACCGGCGTCTCCTACGGCGGCGCGATCTCCCTCCTCGCCGCGGGTCACGACCCGCGCGTGGACGCGATCGCACCCCAGCTGACGTACTGGAACCTCGCCCAAGCCCTCTTCCCCGACGGGGTGTTCAAGAAGCTCTGGGCCGGGATCTTCGTCACCACGGGCGGCGGCTGCGCCCGCTTCGAGCCGAAGCTGTGCGAGATGTACGAGCGGGTGGCCGTCGCGGGCAAGCCCGACGACGCGGCCCGCAAGACCCTTGAGGAGCGCAGCCCGTCCGCCGTCGCGGACCGGATCAAGGTGCCCGCGCTGATCGTCCAGGGGCAGAGCGACTCGCTCTTCCCGCTCGGCCAGGCGGACCAGATGGCCGCTGCCGTCTCGAAGAACGGCGCCCCCGTCGCCGTCGACTGGGTCTCCGGCGGACACGACGGCGGCGATCAGGAGGCGGGCCGCATCCACAGCCGCATCACCCACTGGTTCGACCGCCACCTCAAAGAGGACACGGCGGTCGACACCGGCCCCGGCTTCCGCGTGAGCCGCACCGGAGGAGTCGACTCCACCAACGGCGCCGCCAGCCTGCGCGGCGCGGACGCCGCCCGCTACCCGGGTCTGCACAACGACGTGCGGAACATCCCCCTCACCGGCCGCCGTGGCCCGCAGCAGACCTTCGCCAACCCGGCCGGGTCCAGCCCGCCCGCCATCTCGTCCGTCCCAGGGGCGGGCGCCCTCTCGCAGCTCTCCGGGCTCGGCGTGGGCCTCTCCCTCGACTTCCCCGGCCAGTACGCGCAGTACGACTCCGCACCCCTCGACAGCGGCGTCCAGGTCACCGGCTCGCCGACCGTCAAGGTGCGGGTGAAGTCCGACCGCGACGACATGGTGCTCTTCGCGAAGGTCTACGACGCGAGCGCGAACGGACAGCAGGTGCTCCCGCACCAGCTGGTCTCCCCGGTCCGGATCACCGGCGCCAAGGCCGGAAAGACCGTCGAGCTGACCCTGCCGGCCGTCGACCACAAGTTCCAGGCCGGGCACCGGATGCGGCTGCTGCTCACCGCGACCGACCTCGGATACGCGTCCCCGGCCGACCCGGCGACGTACACCGTGGGGCTGGAGAGCGGACTGCAGGCGCCCACCGACCCGCAGCTCGCCACCGCCTCCGCCGCTCTCGCCTGGTGGGTGTGGGGGCTGCCGCTCGCGGGCGCACTGGTCGCGGGCCTGCTGCTGGTCAGCGCACGCCGCAGGACGAGCGCACCGGCCCCCGACCCGGAGCTCGCCGAAGTACCGCTCCAGATCACCTCTTTGAGCAAGCGGTACGGCAGGTCGGGCGACAGGTACGCCGTCCGCGACCTGTCCTTCCGCGTCGAGAAGGGCCAGGTCCTCGGACTCCTCGGCCCCAACGGCGCAGGAAAGACCACCACTCTGCGGATGCTGATGGGCCTCATCACCCCCGACGGCGGCGAGATCCGCGTCTTCGGGCACGCCATCCGTCCCGGCGCACCCGTGCTGTCCCGGGTCGGCGCGTTCGTCGAGGGCGCGGGCTTCCTGCCGCACCTCTCGGGCCGCGCCAACCTCGACCTCTACTGGCAGGCCACCGGCCGCCCCGCCGCGGACGCGCACATCGAGGAGGCCCTGGAGATCGCCGGCCTCGGCGACGCCCTCCAGCGGGCCGTACGCACGTACTCGCAGGGCATGCGCCAGCGCCTGGCCATCGCCCAGGCCATGCTCGGCATGCCGGACCTTCTGATCCTCGACGAGCCCACCAACGGCCTCGACCCGCCGCAGATCCGCGAGATGCGCGACGTGATGATCCGGTACGCGGCCGGCGGACGCACCGTCATCGTCTCCAGCCACCTCCTGTCCGAGGTCGAACAGTCCTGCACGGACCTCGTCGTCATGGACCGCGGCAAGCTCGTGCAGGCAGGACCGGTCGCGGAGATCATCGGCTCCGGCGACACCCTGCTGGTCACCGTCGACGGCGAGGTGACGGAGGCCGTGGTCGACAAGGTGGCCGCGCTGCCGGGCGTCGAGACGGCCGTACGTGCCGAGGGCGGGCTCCTCGTCCGCCTCGACGGGGGCACCGCCCAGACGCTCATCGCGGAACTGGTGCGCATGGACGTCCCCTTGACCGGTGTGGGACCGCACCGCCGCCTGGAGGACGCGTTCCTCACCCTGATCGGAGGCTCGGCATGAGCACCGCAACCACACCCGCGCCTGCGACCGACACCGCACCCGGCTACCGGCCGGGGCGGACGCTCCCGCTGCGCGTCGAGGCCAAGCGCCAGTGGCGGCGGCGCCGCACGATGGTCATGGCGATCATCCTGGGCGCCCTGCCCTTCGTCCTCATCGCGGCCTTCGCCATCGGCGGCACCCCCGCCGAGCGCGGCGGCAGCGCCAGCGGCCGGATCAACCTCATGGACACGGCGACCGCGTCCGGCGCGAACTTCGCCGCGACCTGCCTGTTCGTGTCCGCGGGCTTCCTGCTGATCATCCCGGTCGCCCTCTTCTGTGGCGACACCGTCGCCTCCGAGGCCAACTGGTCGTCCCTGCGCTACCTGCTCGCCGCACCCGTGCCGCGCGCCCGGCTGCTGTGGAGCAAGCTCGCGGTGGCTCTCGTCTTCAGCCTGGCGGCGATGGTGCTGCTGCCGGTGGTCGCCCTGATCGCCGGTACGGCGGCGTACGGCTGGGGACCTCTGGAGCTGCCCACCGGCGGCGCGCTGGCGGCCGGTACGGCGGTGCCGCGCCTCGGGCTGGTCGTCGCGTACCTCTTCGTCTCCCAACTGGTCACCGCGGCGCTCGCCTTCTGGCTCTCCACGAAGACGGACGCACCGCTGGGTGCGGTCGGCGGCGCGGTCGGCCTGACGATCGTAGGGAACGTCCTGGACGCGGTCACCGCGCTCGGCGACTGGCGCGACTTCCTGCCCGCGCACTGGCAGTTCGCCTGGGTGGACGCGATCCAGCCGCAGCTGGAAGTGGGCGGGATGCTCAAGGGCGCGGCGATCTCGGTGACGTACGCACTGGTGCTGTTCGCGCTCGCCTTCCGGGGCTTCTCGCGCAAGGACATCGTGTCGTGATGCGAGTCGTGTCGTCTGTGGTGACGCGTGTCGTGACGTAAAGGGGGCTGCGGGCGGGCCCGACTCCGTACATCATGTGCGGCATGTCAACTCTTCTGCTCGCACTGGCAGTTGTCTCCACCGGCCTCTACGCGGGCATGATGCTGATCTTCCTGACCGGCATCATGCCCGCACTGGCCCGGGTGAACGACGAGCAGTTCGTCACGACGATGCGCCGCATCAACGAGGACGTGCCGCGCGGCGTCTTCGTCACGACGATGTTCGCGTCGGTGCTCTTCCCCGTCGCGGCCCTCTTCGTCGGCCCGGAGGGCGGCCGCACCGCCACCCAGCTCTGGCTCCTGATCGGCGGCCTGGCCCTCACCGTCCTCAACCACACGTTCACGGCGGGCGGCAACATCCCGCTCAACAACGCCCTCGCGGCCTCGGAGACGGCCGGCACGCCGGACGCCGAGGTACGGGCCGCCTTCGAATCCCGCTGGAACCGACTGCACGTCTTCCGCACCCTCTTTGCGGTGACGGGATTCGCCCTGGTGGTGGCGAGCGCACTGGTCTAGTCGCCGTACGAAGTCATCGCCGGGCGCGCGCGTACGCCGTCATGGCCGGGCGCTCGTACGGGGGTGTCTCCGGGCGCTCGTACGAGGGCGTCTCCGGGTGCCCGTACGAGGTCAGCGCCTCAGCAGCGCGAACAGCGTCTCCCACCGCTCCCCGACCACCTCCGGCGCGTACCGCCGCACACTGTCCCGGGCCGCGTCGCCGAACTGTTCCCGCAGCTCCCGGTCCACCATCAACCGCTCGATCTTCCGCGCCAGTTCGTCCACGTTGCCCGGCCGGGCGAGCAGCCCGTCGACGCCGTCCGCCACGATCTCCCGCACCCCGGGAGACGCGTCGAACGCCACGCACGGCAGCCCGGCCGCCTTCGCCTCAAGAGGCGTCACCGGAAACCCCTCCTGCCGCGACGGCAGCACGAAGACCGACCCCTCCCGCAGCGCCCCCGGCACGTCCTCCGTGAACCCCATCCACTCCACGGACGCCCCGAGCCCCAGCTCCGCACACTGCTTCCGCAACGCCTCCTCGCGCGCACGCGCACGCCCGGTGCTCTCGCCGTACATCCGCAGCCGCCAGTCCGGGTGACGCGGCGCGACCTGCGCCCATGCGTCGAGCAGTATGTCCGGCCCCTTGTCGTGGTCGAGCCGCCCGATGCTCAGTACGCACTTACGGTCGCGCGGCGAGGCGTCCCGCACGGCCCCGGGAAGGAGCGCCGGCATCACCCCGGCGTGGTTGACCCAGCTGCGGATCCACCAGTCGGCGTCCTGCCGGGTCGGCGCCAGCACCCGGTCCGCGTGCCGCAGGCACAGCCAGCGCAGCCGCTGGAAGTGTCCCGACCGCCTGGTGACGGCGTACGGCTCATGGCTCATCAGGACGACCGGCAGCCCCGTGGTGTCCGCGAGCGCCACCCACTCCAGCGCCCACCCCTCGGTCACCACGACGACCCCGTCGGTTTCCCGGAAGAGCGCCGACAGCTCCGCCGCCTTCGCCCGCATGCCGTGCTCGTGCACACGCCGCCGCCGGTGCGCGAGCAGGTCCAGCCGGTGCCGGGCCTTCGCGGGCGCGGCAGGCGGCGGAGCGTCGTACAGCGCACTGACCCGGTACGGAAGAGCGCTCCCGGTCCGCAGCCGCCGCTCCCCGTCCGCCGCGGGCGCCACACCGATGAGCCGCACCCGGTGGCCCCGCTCACTGAAGAGCCCGGCCAGGTGGTGGGACCAGCGGGCGGTACCGCCCTGGGCGTCGACGCTTCCGGAGACAAGAAAGATGTCCAAAGAGCATTCCCGGGCTGTAGAGCAGTGGGGGCATTCCGGGCGAATGTACACAAGTGGAAGCCCACAGTCCGGGAGGGCGAGCACGTGGCCCGGCGGCCGGGTGTGGTCGAAGCCCCGCCGCAAAAGAGAAAGCTGACCAGCGTCATTGCTGGTCAGCTCTGATGTGCGCCCCCGGCAGGACTCGAACCTGCGGCCAAGCGCTTAGAAGGCGCCTGCTCTATCCACTGAGCTACGGGGGCCGGGTGGTGAACCTGGGCCCGGATTGGCCGGTGTGGCCAGTTGTGGCTGTTGCCGGGGACAAGGATAGGGCTCCGATCGCCTTGGCCCGGCTGCTTCACCTCCGTGGCACGATGTGGAGGTTCAGTGAAGCGACCCCGATAATCGCAGGCAGGTGCGAATCCCGCAGCGCTTTTGGCGTCCCGCGCCCCGGGTGTTGTGCACTCGTTATGCCTGCGCCCCACTCGTCCCAAGTGTCCCAGGGTGTGCACTGTCCCCGATTGGGGGGATATCGGCGCGCAGAGATGGTCTATACGCTTCAAAAAACGGTCATAGTTGGGCATTCTTCGTATGTGGTGACCTTGGACGTACGGCCTCAGCTGCTTGACGCACTTTCCGCCCTGCGCGACCGTGTCGCCGCCGTGCGCCTCCCCTTTCCGCTGCCAGGGGCGCCCCGCGCGCGACAGACGCGAGTGGAGCTCCTGGCCCAGCTCGACGACTATCTGGTGCCCCGGCTCCAGGACCCCGAAGCACCGCTGCTCGCCGTCATCGGCGGATCCACCGGGGCGGGCAAGTCGACGCTCGTCAACTCCCTGGTGGGGCGCCGGGTCAGCGAGGCGGGGGTGCTGCGGCCGACGACGCGTACGCCGGTACTCGTGTGCCATCCCGACGACCACCACTGGTTCGCCGGACTGCGCGTGCTGCCGCAGCTGACCCGGGTGTGGCTGCCCGAGCGCTGCGGCGAGGAACTGGAGGAGCCGGCCGAGAGCGGGGTGCTGCGGGTGGAGACCTCCGAGTCCCTGCCGCTCGGGCTCGCACTGCTCGACGCCCCCGACATCGACTCGCTGGTGGCCGCCAACCGGGTGCTGGCCGCCGAACTGATCTGCGCCGCCGACGTGTGGGTGATGGTGACGACCGCATCGCGGTACGCCGACGCGGTGCCGTGGCATCTGCTGCGTACCGCCAAGGAGTACGACGCGATGCTGGTCACCGTCCTGGACCGGGTGCCGCACCAGGTCGTCGGCGAGGTGTCGCGGCAGTACGCGGCGCTGCTCACCAAGGCGGGACTCGGCGACGTACCGCGCTTCACCATTCCCGAACTGCCCGAATCGGCGGGCGGGGGAAGCGGACTGCTGCCCTCCACCGCCGTGGGGCCGTTGCTGGAGTGGCTCACCCACCGGGCCCGGGACCCGGCCGCCCGGCAGCAGGCCGTGGCCAGGACCGCGCGCGGGGCCATGGACTCGCTGAACGCCCGCATGCCGGAGCTGGCGGGCGCGGTCGCCGCCCAGTACGCCGCCGCGGTGCGGCTGACGTCGGCCGTGGAGGACGCGTACGAGCAGGAGGGTGAGCGGGTGCGGCGGCGGCTCCAGCGGGGCGCCGTGCTGTCCGGGGACGCCCTCACCCGGTGGCGCGCCCACCCCGCGGACGCCACGGACGGGGAACTGCTGGATTCGCTGGTGGACAGCCTCACCGCGCTCCTCCAGTGCGCGGTGGCCGCCGCCGACGAACACGTGCGGGCCGTCTGGCGGGAGGAACCGGCCGCCGCGGCGGTCGTGCCCGACGGGCCCGACCCGGAGTCCGGCGAGCGGATCGGTCTGGTCGTACGGCGCTGGCGGAGGGTGGTGGAGGAGCTGGCCGAGGAGGAGGTACGGGAGCTGGAGCGGCCTGCCGCGCCCGACCCGGAGACCGTGGCCGCGCTCCTCGCGGCGGCGCTCCTCGGCGGGCGACGGGCCCGCTCGGCGGGCGAAAGGCTGGCCGAACGGATCGGGGCACAGGGCGCACTGCGGCTGCGCGACAAGGGCGGCGAGCTGGTGACGACACACATCGAACAGGTGCTGCACGCCGAACGGGACCGGCGCCTGGCACCGCTCGAAGCGCTGGCCGTGACGCCGGTGCCGCAGGCCGAGCTGATCGCCGCACTGTCCGTGACGAAGAAGGAGAGGTGACGGTGGTGACCGTGGAGCACGCGGAGACGGAAGAGGCCGGTGGGAAGCCGGCAGGGCGCGGTGACGCGGCCGCGACCGGCAGCCCCGAGGGGCGTGGTGGGGACAACGGGCGTGGCGGGTACGACGGGCGTGGCGTGGACAACGGGCGTGGCTGGGACGACGGGCTGATTGCGCGGCGGGCCGTGGGGAGGGAGCCGGACCGGTCGGAGCCGGACGGCGGAGCGACGGACGAGTCCGTGGCGCCGGAGGAGTGCGGCGATGTACCGCCGGGGAGCGGGGAGTACGGGGCCGACCTGCGGGTACGGCTGGACGCGCTGCGGGAGTTGGTCGGGCTGTCGCGGGCCAGGCTCGCAGGGGACACGCTGCACGAGGCGGGGCGGGTGCTCGACGAGGCGGCGGCGCGGCGCCGGCTGTCGGGCCGGCACACCGTCGTCGCCGTCGCCGGAGCGACCGGAAGCGGCAAGTCCACGCTCTTCAATTCCCTCGCGGGGGTGAGGATTTCGGAAACCGGCCTCAAGCGGCCCACCACGTCCGCACCGATCGCGTGCAGCTGGACGGACGGAGCGGCCGGGCTGCTCGACCGGCTGGGGATTCCGGGGCGGCTGCGCAGGCGCCCGTTCCAGCTCGGGACGGGTGCCGGGACCGGCGGGGACGAAGGGCTGCGCGGGCTGGTGCTGGTGGACCTGCCGGACCACGACTCGGCGGTGACCGCACACCGGGAGCAGGTCGACCGGGTGCTGGCGCTGGTCGACGCGGTGATCTGGGTCGTCGACCCGGAGAAGTACGCGGACGCGGCCCTGCACGAGCGGTACCTGCGGCCCCTGGCAGGGCACGCGGAGGTCACCTTCGTGGTGCTCAACCAGACCGACCGGCTGCCGGGCGAGGCCGCCGATCTCGTACTGGACGACCTGCGCCGGCTCCTCGACGAGGACGGCATGGCGCTCGGCGAACACGGCGAACCCGGGGCGACGGTGCTCGCGCTTTCCGCCCTTACGGGTGACGGCGTGGAGGAACTCCGGGAACTGCTGCGGGCGTTCGTACAGGAAAGGGGCGCTGCGGGGCGGCGGCTCGCCGCCGATGTGGACGCGGCGGCGGCCGGGCTGCGTTCGGTGTACGTGGCGGAGGGGAGGGCGGGGCTGGGGGAGCAGGCCCGGGAGGAGTTCGCGGACCGGCTCGCGGAGGCGGTCGGTGCGGCGGCGGCCGGGGAGGCGGCCGAGCGCGAGTGGCGGCGCAACGCGGGCACGGCGTGCGGGTCGCCGTGGCTGCGGCTGTGGCGGTGGCACGACGCCGGGCGGGTGTCCGGCGGGAGCGGTTCCGTTCTGCCGGAGCGGGCGTTCGCGCAGTCCAGGGACGTGGAGGTGACCGCACGTCAGCGGGTGGAGCAGGCGGTGCGTACGGTCGCCGACGCAGCGACGTCCGGGCTGCCCGCACCCTGGGCGCACGCGGTGCGCGAGTCCGCGGCGCGCGGGGCGCAGGGACTGCCCGAGGAGCTGGACGTCCTCGCGGTGAAGGCCGGGGTGCCGCGGGGGAAGCCGCCACGGCCCGCGTGGTGGCCGGTCGCGGTGCTGGCGCAGGCGGCGATGACGCTCCTTCAGGTCTACGGCGGGCTGTGGCTGCTCGGCCAGGTGCTCGGGGTGCTGGAGCCCGACCTGGTCGCGCCGTTCCTGCTGATGCTGTGCGGGGTGGCCGGCGGGCCGGTGGTGGAGTGGGGCTGCTGGGCCGCGGCTCGCGGCCCGGCCAGACGGTACGGGCAGGACGTCGAGCGGCGGCTGCGGGAGGCGGCGGCCGGCTGCGGGCGGGCCAAGGTCCTGGACCCGGTCTCCGCGGAACTGCTGCGCTACCGGGAGGTGCGCGAGCGGTACGTGGCGGTGACGGGGGTGGGCGCGGGGTGAGCGGGCGGGGGCGAGCGGGGCGAGGTGAGCGGGGCGCAGCGAACGGCTCGCAGTGAACGGGCCCGGGTGACGGGGTTTTCCACAACCGGCGGGCCGTCCACAGGCCCCGGCGGGAAATCCGGGACCGGTCCAGCATGGGAAGCACCAGCCGGTACGCGGCTGGTCCGGTGCCTGCACCGGACATGCGGACGGGGGTCCTGCGATGAACGAGACGACGGTGACTCTGGTGGGCAACGCCGCCACCGGGCCGATTTCCACCGAGACGCCGATGGGCATTGCGGTCAGGTTCCGCCTCGCGGTGCGAGCGCGGCGATGGGACCGCGAGAAGGAGATCTGGACGGACGGCCCGACCAGCTTCTACACGGTGTGGTCGAGGCGGACACTGGCGGCGAATCTGAGCTCTTCGCTGGATGTCGGCGACCCGCTGGTCGTGCACGGCCGACTGCGCATCAAGGACGAGACCAGGGACGGGCAGCGCTGGCTTTCGGCGGACGTGGACGCCCTGGCGGTGGGCCACGATCTGACCCGGGGCACCTCGGCGTTCCGGCGGGTGGCCAAGGCGGATCCCCGGCTGGTGGAACCGGCGGCGGTCCGGGCCGCGCACACGGAAGCCGGGGCGCCCGCCGGACCACCGGGCTGGGCGGCGGAGACACCCGTGAGCTGGGCGGCGCGAGGAGCCCCGGACGGGAAACGGGGCCGGAAACCGGACGGGAAGCCCGACGGGAAGCCGGATCGGGAGGCAGACCGCACCGGGGGCGAGAAGGTGAGGGCCGTGTCCTGAACGCACCTTATGCGGAGGGTATTTGTCGACAAAGACAAGAGTGAGGGCAGGCGGCGATAACGATTCCGATTCGGAATCGGACGTCAGGTCGCATGGTGGGGGGCTGTTCGGTATTGCTTCCTTAGGATTCCCGGATACCCATGGGGCACTTGAGGTTGCAGGCGAGGCACTCCCCCCACACGCATCATGCGAAAGCACCTCGCCCGGAGGGGACTTGCATGTTTGGCGAAGCGACAGCTTCGAACCGGGGACGGAGGACCGCCCGCCGCCTGGCGGCAGCTGTTCTCACTCCGTCCCTGCTCATGGCGGGCGCGCTGGCCGGCGCGGGACCCGCGGCGGCAACCGAGCAGCCGCGCAATCCCGGCGGGGCGGCCGCCACCCTCGGCGGACTCACTGTCCATGACGCCGTGACCATCAGTGACGCCGGCGAGGAGTGGAAGGCCGAGGCCGGGCTCTTCGAGATGACCGTCACCGGCGGCGGCACCCTGCAGAGCTACAGCATCGACCTGCGGACCCCGGCGCGCGAGGGGACCACGTACAAGGAAGTCGGCTGGGAGCAGTCCTCGCTGCACAAGAACAAGAACGCCGGCAAGATCCGCTGGATCCTGGAGCACTCCTACCCCCAGGTCAACGATCTCGCGGAGCTCGCCAAGAGCGCCGGTGCGAGCTCCCTCGACGACAGGGCCGCCGCCGCGGGAACCCAGGCCGCCATCTGGCGCCTCTCCGACGACGTCGAGGCCCGGCCCCTCGACCCCGACGCGGGAAAGCTCGCCGCGTACCTGGGACGGTCCGCGAAGGACACCCCGCAGCCGCCCGCCTCGCTCGCCCTCGACCCGCCCGCCGTGGCGGGCCGCGCAGGGGAGCGGGTCGGCCCGGTCACCGTCCGTACCGGGGCGGACCGGGCGACCGTCCAGGTCACCACGGGCGCACCACTCGGAGTGCGGGCCGTCGACAAGGACGGAAAGACCGTCAAGGACGTCGGGGACGGGGCGCGGCTGTACTTCGACATACCCGCGGGCGTTCCGGGCGGCACGACCGCGCTCACCGTCCAGGCGGACGCCAGGGTGCCGATCGGGCGGGCCTTCGTCAGCGACACCCACAGCCAGACCCAGATCCTGGCCGGGGCCAGCACCTCCACCGTCACCGCCGAAGCCACCGCCACCTGGGCCGGAGCGGAGGCGTCGGGAGCCGTCCCGGCGCTCTCCGCGAAGAAGAACTGCGCCAGGAGCGGGGTCGACATCACCGCTGCGAACGCGGGCGACGCCCCGTTCAGCTTCGAACTGCTCGGCTCCCGGTACACCATCGCGGCGATGAAGTCGCGGACGGTGACCATCCCGCTGCAGGAGGACCAGGCGTACGACCTCACGGTCTCCGGACCCGGTGGGCTCCGTAAGAACTTCACGGGCGTCCTGGACTGCGAGACCGCCGGGACGGTGGCCATCGGCACCGCCGACGCCCCCGCCAACCGGCCCACCCCGGCCACCGCCGGCCAGCCCACCCCGCTCGGCACGGCCGACGACGAGAACCTGGCCGCGACCGGCGGATCGGCGGCGACCTCGATGATCGGGTACATCGCGCTCGGCATGGTCGTGCTCGGCGGCGGCGCGATGTTCATGCTCCGAAAGAAGAAGCCCGTACCCGCCCCCGACGAGGACTGAGACGGGGACCGAGACGAGGACTGAGACGGGGACCGACGAGGGGTGAGACGGGCACCGAACGGCTCGCAGGGGGCCGGGAGCCAAGCGGGACAAGGGGCACAAGCCCCCACACCCCCTGCCCCGGCTCCTGCCCCGGCGGGTATCCGGTTTCCGCCGGGGGAGTGACGTCAGGCAAGATGGGGTGTATCTGCCCACCCCACGATCTGCCGGACGGTTTCTCTTGGCTGAGTACATCTACACCATGCGCAAGACGCGCAAGGCGCACGGCGACAAGGTGATTCTTGATGACGTCACCCTGAGCTTCCTGCCCGGCGCGAAGATCGGTGTGGTCGGCCCCAACGGTGCCGGTAAGTCCACCGTTCTCAAGATCATGGCCGGCCTTGAGCAGCCGTCCAACGGTGACGCGTTCCTGACGCCCGGCTTCACCGTCGGCATCCTCATGCAGGAGCCGAAGCTCGACGAGTCCAAGACGGTCCTGGAGAACGTCCAGGCCGGCGCGGCCGAGACCATGGGGAAGCTCGCCCGGTTCAACGAGGTCGCCGAGCTCATGGCGACCGACTACTCCGACGCGCTGCTCGATGAGATGGGCAAGCTCCAGGAAGACCTGGACCACGCCAACGCCTGGGACCTCGACGCCCAGCTGGAGCAGGCCATGGACGCCCTGGGCTGCCCGCCCGGCGACTGGCCCGTCACCACCCTCTCCGGTGGCGAGAAGCGCCGCGTCGCGCTCTGCAAGCTGCTCATCGAGGCCCCGGACCTGCTCCTCCTCGACGAGCCCACCAACCACCTGGACGCCGAGTCGGTGAACTGGCTGGAGCAGCACCTCTCGAAGTACGCGGGCTGCGTCATCGCCGTGACCCACGACCGGTACTTCCTGAACAACGTCGCCGAGTGGATCCTCGAGCTCGACCGCGGCCGCGCCATCGCCTACGAAGGCAACTACTCCACGTACCTGGAGAAGAAGGCCACCCGCCTCAAGGTCGAGGGCCGCAAGGACGAGAAGCGCCAGAAGCGGCTCAAGGAGGAGTTGGAGTGGGTCCGCTCCAACGCCAAGGGCCGCCAGGTCAAGTCCAAGGCGCGCCTCGCCCGTTACGAGGAGATGGCAGCCGAGGCCGACAAGATGCGGAAGCTGGACTTCGAGGAGATCCAGATCCCGCCGGGCCCGCGCCTGGGCTCCATCGTCGTCGAGGTCGAGAACCTGTCGAAGGCCTTCGGCGACAAGGTCCTCATCGACGACCTGAGCTTCACGCTGCCGCGCAACGGCATCGTCGGCATCATCGGTCCGAACGGTGCGGGCAAGACCACGCTGTTCAAGATGATCCAGGGCCTGGAGACGCCGGACAACGGCTCGATCAAGGTCGGCGACACGGTCAAGATCAGCTACGTCGACCAGAGCCGCGGCAACATCGACCCCAAGAAGACGCTGTGGGCCGTCGTCTCCGACGAGCTGGACTACATCAACGTCGGCCAGGTCGAGATGCCGTCGCGCGCGTACGTCAGCGCCTTCGGCTTCAAGGGCCCGGACCAGCAGAAGCCGGCCGGGGTGCTCTCCGGTGGTGAGCGCAACCGCCTCAACCTGGCGCTGACCCTCAAGGAGGGCGGCAACCTGCTCCTCCTCGACGAACCGACCAACGACCTGGACGTCGAGACCCTGTCCTCGCTGGAGAACGCGCTGCTCGAATTCCCGGGCGCCGCAGTGGTCATCTCCCACGACCGCTGGTTCCTGGACCGGGTGGCGACGCACATCCTCGCGTACGAGGGCGAGTCCAAGTGGTACTGGTTCGAGGGCAACTTCGAGTCGTACGAGAAGAACAAGGTCGAGCGGCTCGGAGCGGACGCCACGCGCCCGCACCGCGCCACGTACAAGAAGCTCACGCGAGGCTGATAGCTGGTGTCCCGGCACATCTACTCCTGCCCCCTTCGCTGGTCGGACATGGACGCCTTCGGGCACGTCAACAACGTCGTCTTCCTGCGGTATCTGGAAGAGGCGCGGATCGACTTCATGTTCCGGCTGGCGCCGGGGGAGGGCAGCGCGTCCTTCACGGGCGGGTCTGTCGTGGCCCGGCACGAGATCGACTACGTGCGGCCCCTCGTCCACCGGCACGAGCCGGTACGGATCGAGTCGTGGGTGACGAAGATAGGCGCGGCGTCCCTGACGATCGCGTACGAGATCAAGGATCCCGAGCAGGTGTACGTACGGGCGTCCACGGTCGTGGTCCCGTTCAACCTGGCGGAGGGGCGGCCGCGGCGGATCACCGCCGAGGAGAAGTCCTTCCTGCAGGAGTACCTGGACGACGAGGACGACGCCGCCGCGGCAGGCAGTGCCAAGGCTTTCGCGGCATGACGACGGAGCTGGCATGACGACGGAGCTGGCATGACGACGGAACCGGGCATGACGACGGAGCGGGCATGACGGTACGGACGGGGGCCCGGACGCTGGAGCTGGACGGGGCGGGGGAAGCGGCGGACCTCGCCGCCTTCCTCGCCCGGCTGATCCATTACGACCGGGCCGCCGCCGTCCGCCTCCAGTCGGAGGGCGCCGCGCTGGCCGTCTTCGGACGGCCGCCGTCCTTCGAGGTCCTCGCCGTACGGACGGCCCGGCTGGCCCGGCCCGCCGCACTCGACGTGACCGTGTCCGCCGGTGAACTCCTCGAAGCGATCGACGAGCCGACCGGCACGGTGACCGTGCCCGAGGCCGTCACCGGGCCGCCGTGGGCCGGCGTGCTGCCGCCGCGCGGCGGCTGGCAGCTGGTCGAAGGAGTGCCGGACGCCGCTGCCATGCGGGGCGTCGTATCCGCTGCGGTCGCCGAATTCCGTTCCCGGGACGAGGAGTTGGCCCCCGAGGGGCGGACCAGGGCGGCCCGGGACCTGATCGGCCGCGACATCTGGTCACGGACGCTCGGGGGGACCGAACTCCCGCTGCGGGCCGTGCACGCCGCCCAGTCGCTGGGTTTCCTGCGGCCCGGCGTGCCGGTGGCGCTGCTCTCCGCGGGGAGCTGGCTCCGCCTCCGTACCCCTTACGGATCGGTGACGGTCCGCAGGGCGTCCGGCGGGTTCGGGATGCTGAGCGTGGCACCCGCCTGAGCCCCGGGGTTTTCTACCGCTGGTCGTCCGGCCAGATGCCGATGTGGTCCTGCTCCAGTTCCAGCATGACGCGGTGCCGCATGTCCAGCGACTGCGTGTACTCCGCCGGGAGCTGGAGCCTGCCCGCCCGGTCGAGCATCGCGTACTCGCGGGCCACCACCGACTCCTGGCCGGTCTCCGCGTCCACCTCCGTGCGCCGCAGCACCTCCGTCGACGTACGGCCGTCGCGGATGGCCACGGTGCGGCGGACCTCGGTGGCCACCGACTGGTCGTGGGTGACGATGACGATCGTCGTGCCCAGCTCCTCGTTCGCCCTGCGGAACGCCCCGAAGATCTGATCGGCGGTCGTGGAGTCCAGCTCGCCCGTCGGCTCGTCCGCGAGGAGCACCGAGGGCTGGTTGGCCAGGGCGACCGCGATGGCCACCCGCTGCTGCTGGCCGCCCGACATCTGAGAGGGGCGCCGGTCGCGGCAGGCCGCGACATCCATCATCGACAGCAGCTGATCCACCCGCGCGGTGCGCTCGGCAGCCTTGCCGCGGCCCTTCAGCTGCATGGGCAGCGCCACGTTCTGAGCCGATGTCAGGTACGGGAGGAGGTTGCGGGCGGTCTGCTGCCAGATGAAGCCGACCACGTTGCGCCGGTAGTTCAGCCGCTCCTTGGCACCCATCGTCAGCAGGTCGCAGCCCCCCACCTTCGCCGCACCCGCCGTCGGCTCGTCGAGGCCCGCGAGGATGTTCATCAGCGTGGACTTGCCGCTGCCCGACGCCCCCACCAGAGCCATCAACTCGCCCTCCTCGACCAGCAGATCGAGCCCCTGGAGGGCCTGCACCTCCACCCCGTCCGTGGTGAACACGCGCACCAGCCGGTCGCAGGAGATCAACGCGTCGTGGCCGAACTCGGGGCGGTTGCGCCGGGACGCGGCCCGTTGCTCCAGCTCCGCGAGAGTGGTTCCGGTGCCCGCGGTCGTCGTGGTGTCGGTCATCGCGCGTCTCCTGCCCTGAGTTCGGTCGTTGTCGTCACGCGGGTGGACCACCAGGCCTGGACCGCCGCCACCCCGGCCGCGATGCACACCACCGCGAGCGCGGGGACGAGCAGCGACCAGACGTCCGTACGCAGCAGAACGGGCGCGGACCCGGGAATCTGCGCCTTCGCGGCCAGAGCGAGTACGCCCAGATCGATATCGGGGGCGAGGAGTTGGACGGCCGCCCAGCCGACCAGCGCCCCGCCGCACGCGGCCAGCAGTGCCTGCGGCAGCGACTCGAAGATCAGCAGCCGCCTGCCCTGAGCTCGGGTGAGGCCCATCGTGCGCAGCCTGGCCAGGAGCGCCTTGCGCTCGGGGGAGGCCTGGAGGAGGGAGAGCAGTACGGCGAGGACGGCGAAGCCCGCGCCGGCCGCGACCGCCGTCGTATAGATCCGCTCGGCGCCCTGCTGGAACGGCCGGCTGACGAACTTGTCCCGCTCCTGGGCCCACAGATGCACCTGCGTGCCCGCGCCCGCGGCGCTCTGCAGCGCCGTGCGGTCCAGGGCGCTCGGGTCGGTGCCGGTGAGCAGCAGGGTCGAGGGCCTGTAGCGGGGGAGGGCGGCGGTGCTGATCAGCATGAACTCACCCTCGCGCAGGGCCGGGGTGCTTTTCACGGTGCCCGCGACGCGCGTCGTGAAGCCGCCGTAGAGGGCGCTGCGCAGGGCGATGGCGGGGTCGTTGCCGAGGCGGGCAGCGGTCTCGGGGGAGGCGAGGACGGGGAAGACCTTGCCCTTGCCGTCCTTGCCCTTGCCGTCCTTGCTCTTGCCGTCCCTGCCGCCGCCCGCTGAGGGGTTCAGTGCGGAGGGTGCGAAGCCGCCGTTGTCCGTACCGCGCGCGAGGCGGGCGTACGACTCGGGGTCGACCGCCACCAGCGAGACCTCGCTCTTGCCGTCCGGCAGCGTGATCATGGTGTCGACGCCGACCGCGCTGACCTCACGCACACCGGGAACCTTGCTGACGGCGGCCAGCGTGCGTGCGTCGAAGCCCGCCCGGTCGTTCTGCAGCCTGGCGTCCGCGCCCACCTGCTCCGTCGCGGCCCGGTCCCGCGATTCGGCCACGCCCGCCAGCACGGAACCGCCGAAAGCGGCCGTCGTCAGGGCGAGCAGCAGCGCCAGCAGCGGCAGAGTCGCCGCGGCGGGGGAGCGCCCCGCCCTGGCCGCCGACAGGAAA
Organism: Streptomyces sp. NPDC048442; assembly: GCF_040651475.1. Taxonomy (NCBI): domain Bacteria; kingdom Bacillati; phylum Actinomycetota; class Actinomycetes; order Kitasatosporales; family Streptomycetaceae; genus Streptomyces; species Streptomyces sp. NPDC048442. The sequence goes on along the minus strand of NZ_JBEZKB010000001.1, from coordinate 400,289 downwards.
CCGACCGCGCCCCGGCGCAGCGCCATCGGCCGGGCCACCATGCGCAGTGGCAGCGGATACAGCCGTACGAGCACGAACGACGCGACCACTCCCACCAGCACCGGGGCGGCGCTGACCAGTTGGTCGACCTCGCCGTCCGTGCCGCGCCGACGCAGCGCGGCGACGGCGCCCACCATCAGGACGACGAGGGTGAGTTCGGCGACCGTACGGCGCCGCGACGGTTTTGCCTCTGCGACATCGGTGCGGTCGCCGTGCACGCGCGGCCGCAGATGGGCGAGGGCCGCCCGCAGGGGCAGCCCCGCACTGGCGAGCAGGGCGACAGCCGCCGCCGCGAGCGCGGGAGCGGCCGGCCGGGCGCCCGGCAGCAGCAGGAGCGAGGCCAGCCAGCCCAGCGCGGCGGCCGGCAGCACGACCACCGCGAGCTCCGTCCACAGCCGCCGCACCAGGCCACGCACCGAACCGCCCCGCGCCCGTACGAGCGCCAGCTCGGCGGACCGGCGGGCCCCGGCGAGGGCGCCGGCCATCAGGAGGACGGCGGCGGCGACCGTACCCACTCCGAAGGCGGCGACGGCGACGACCGGGACGACCGCGGTGCGGGTGGCCTCGAAGGAGGCGACCAGCTTTTCGAGGTCGGTGGTGACCATGACCGGGCGGCCGAGGCTCTCGCGCAGGGCGGTGGCCGCGGGGCCGGTCTCCAGGCTCGCCACCGCGCTGGCCAGGGGCTGCGCGTCGAGGGCCGTGAGATGGCCGGTGCGGGTGGGGATCTCCCAGAACGTTTCGGGTTGCGGGTCGAGGGAGAGGAGTGCGCCGCCGGCGTCGGGGGCCAGCAGCAGGGCGGACAGCCAGTGCGTGTCGTCGGGCGCGAGCTTCGTGACCTGGACCCCGGGCTGGTGCAGCAGCGGCTCGACGGACCAGTAGGTGGACTCCGGGGCGTACGGGGCGAGGATGCCGGTGATCTTCACCCGGGCGGAGTTGCCCGTGGTGGCACCGGTCTCCCTGGCGTCGAGGTGCACCACCGAACCGACCTTGAGCCGCAGGGTCCTGGCCGTGGCCGTGCTGACCGCGGCCTCCAGGTCGAGCACCGCAGCGACGGGCTTTCCCCGGTGCCGGGGCGCGCGGCCCTCGACGAACCGGGAGTGCTCGGCCAGCCCCGACCGGGCGGTCACCACGAACTCCGGCTGCGCGTCGCTCAGTCGGGGCAGCGACCTGTCCGGCGAGGCCAGCGGCTTGGACGTACGGACCCCGTACGCCGAGCCCGCGCGGGTCACCTGGAGCGGTTTCGCGGGCGCCTTGACCAGCTTGTCGAGCACGCCACTGAGCACGGCCGGGCTCAGGGACTGCTCCCGGATCTCCGGCGGGGCCGCCACGTCGCCCGGTGCGCCGACGGCCTGGAGCACCCGCTGGGCGGCGGGGGCCGAGGCGATCTCGCCCCGCAGGCCCGAGTCCTGGGCGCGGTCCAGCGCGCGCGGGAACGCCGAGGCGAGGAACGCCGTGATCAGGACCAGCACGCCCAGAGCGACGGCGGCACCTGGTGCGGCGCGCAGCCGGGTGCGTACCCACGGGGCGACAGTGCGATGACTCATGTCAGTTGCCGCCTCTTTGAGGAGGCGAGGGTGCTGTGGCTCATGTCAGTTGCCGCCTCCTTGGACGCGCAGTGTGGTGGCCGGATCGCCGCGGCGCAGTGCGAGCACCAGGACGACCAGCAGGGGTACGGCGACGACGCCCGCCAGCAGCAGTGCGACCTGCCCGGCGGGCAGCTGCACCAGTACCCCGGGCAGCGGCTGGGTGGCCTGCCCGGTCAGCACGATCAGCGGTGTCACCGCCCTGGTCAGTACGGCGCCCAGCGCCAGCCCGACGACCAGCGCGATGCCGATCAAGAGCGACTGCTCGCCCGCGATCAGCCGGGCCAGCTGTTTCGGCGGTGTGCCCAGCGCCCTGAGCACCGCGAACTCCGAGGTCCGCTCCCGCAGCGAGCCCGCCGCGCCCACCGCGAAACCGACCGCTGCCAGCAGCGCCGCCACCACGGCGACCGCGAGCAGCGCCGCCTGTGGGCCCGCGCCGAGGGGGTCGTCGTACAGCTCGCGCAGCGTCTCGTCCCGTACGTGCACCTGCTGCGGGTCGAGGTCGGGGCGGTTGCGCAGCGACTGTGCGGCCTCGGCGGTCCGGCCGGGCGTGGTGGCCAGCCACCACTCGGTGGGTGACAGGGCGTTCGCCTCCCTCCGGGTCAGCTCCTGGTTGACGGCGCGCAGATCGACGAGGAGAGCGCCGCCGTCGCTCTTGGCCCCAGCGGCCCCAGCGGCCCCAGCAGTCCCAGCGACCCCGGCAGTCCCAGCAGCCCCAGTGGCACCGGCGGCACCGGCGGTCTCCGCCCCCGCCGGCCCGGTGGTGGACAGCTGCCGCACGGCGCCGATGACCTTGAAGGTCAGGTTGACGCCGTTGACGTCGAGACCGACCGTCGAGCCTGGCCGTGCGCCCGAGGCCGCCAGGAACCCGTCGGTCGCGACGGCCGACAGCTTCTGGGGCGCGGCGCGGAACAGGGAGAGGTGCACGGCCGTCGTGGGATACCCGGCCCACTGCTCCTCTTCTGCCGTCATCCGGTTCGCCCCCGTCCGGTAGACGACGTCGAGGAGCCCCCCGCCGGGGGCGGACGGCTGGAGCTTGGCACGTGCCTGCTGGTCGCCGGCCCGGTCCGCCAGCACGTCGACCGCGGTTCCCGACCAGAAGACGCCGACGGGCACGGACTCGACCCTGCCGTCCGGGCTCCGCAGCGAACGGAGCGTCAGGACGTGGGTCTCGGAGGCCCCGCGCGGCTGGGCGACCGTCGCCTCCAGGCCCGTCAGGCGCAGCGGAGGGGCGGGCCGGCCGGCCGCCGCACTGTCCACGGTCAGCGCCTTCGCGCGCCCGTCGGCGGTCACGGACCCGGCCGGCAGCCGGTGGGTCACGCCGTACCGGTCCTCGACGGTGACCGTGATGCGGCTCGACATCTTTGAGGGGGCGTTGTCGGAGCGGCGCAGGACGACGTCCAGGGTGAGGGTGGAACCGCTGCCCGGCAGGGCGACCCCGTTGCGGTCCTTGTCCTGGATGCCCAGTGCGGCGGTCTGCTTCCGGAAACCGTCGCCGCCGCCCTCCACCAGGTCCTCACGGAGCAGCAGGGACTCGGTCGCCCGCGCGGTGTCCAGCGCCAGGACGTCCGCCGTGCGGTCGTCCGAGAGGTTCATCGGCACCCTTGCGGCGGGGGCGGCGGAGGTCACACCCGGCGCCGACGCGTACACGTCGCCCATTGCGGAACCGGCGCCCGCGCCACCGGTGACCCGGATCGAGGCACCACTGCGGAAGTCCGCCTGGTCCTCCTGCGAACGGTCCCACGAGGCGCCCTGACCGATCGCCAGCATGCCCATCGCCACGGCCAGCACCAGCAGCAGCACGGGGCCCGCGCCGCGCAGCGGACGGCGGCTCAGCTGCCAGCCAGCGAGCGCTGCGGGCAGAGAGCGCCCCTTGGCGGCACGTTTCTCCGCGAGCTTGGCGAGCGGCGGCAGCAGCCGCAGCGTCAGTACCGTGCCCGCGAGCAGCGCGAGCGCCGGGGCGGCGACGAGCAGCGGATCCACCCCGAGTTCGCCGTTCCGGTCGCCGGTCAGCGGCCCGGTGCCCGAGGTCTGCCGGTCCAGCTGCCAGTACGCGACGACCGCGATCAGCAGCAGCGCGAGGTCCGCCCCCGCCTTCATCGGCGCGGGCACCGAACGGAGCCTGCGGCCGAGCCCGCTGCCGCCCCGCCCGGCCGAGAAGGCGGGTGCGACGACGGCCGCCGCGCAGCCGAGCCCCACGCCCGCCCCGACCAGCCAGAGCCCGGCCGTGCCCAGCGGCCCGCCGGTGTCCAGCGTCAGCCCGAGCCCGCCGAGCGTGCCCTGCCCGGACAGCAGCCGGGTCAGCGGGCCGGCGAGCAGCGGCGCGGCGACCGCGGCGGGCAGCGCCAGACACCCGGCCTCGATGGCGGACAGGGCGACGATGCGCCCGCGCGAGGCGCCGCGCGCCACGAGGAGTTCGGTCTCCCCGGCCCGCTCGCTGCTCAGCAGCCGGGCCACCAGCAGCAGCGCGTACGCCGCGAGGAGCACCAGCTGCAACGAGACGATCAGAAGTGTGGACCGGGACACCAGCAGCGCCCGCTCCGCCTGGCCCAGGACGGTCGGCAGCCCGTTGCCCACGGACACCGACCCCTTGAAGGGGGCCGTCCCCGCCACGTACGACGCACCTGCGGCGGCCGCCGTGCGCAGCGCGCCGATGCGCGCCGTGTCCACCGTGCGGAAGTCGGCGGTGACCAGCCAGGAGGCGGTGCCGTGAGACACGTGCCCGGCGCGCAGCAGCGCAGGGTCGGCGAGCAGCGGGCCGTACGTGGTGAAGGTGGCGGTCCGGATGCCGCGCCCGGTCAGCTCCTCCAGCTTCCAGTACGGATCGCCGAGCCGCTTCGGCTCGTACAGGCCGGTGACACGGATCTGCCTGGCCGGTCCCGAGAGACGGTCGGTGAGGGTGAGGACGGTGCTGCCGGGGGTGATCTTGAGCTGTTTGGCAGCGTTGTCGGGGAGCGCGACCTCGATGACCGCGTTCTTGTCGGGGGAGCCCTGGAGGGGCCTCGGCCAGGCGCCCGTGGTCAGCCGCACCCGGTTGCGGTCGAGCCCCGCGAACCGGGTCAGGTCGGGTTCGCCCTTGCGCGCCGCGGCCGGCTGGAGGGTGCGGGGCAGTGCGTAGGGACCGGACTGGTCGAGGGCGGTGGTGCGGGTGGGCAGCCCGTCGAAGGTGCGCCGGCCCGCCTCCCGTACGACCTTGTCGGCCTCGGCCCGCGTCTGCCCGGTGACGGCGCCGCTGGACACGGTGAGGGAGGCGGCCGAAGCGTCGCGCGAGCCCAGCGAGCGGCGCAGCCCCGCGTCCCCGATCGAGCCCGAGAAGGCGGTGAGGGCCGCCAGCACGGACGTCGTCAGCAGGACCGCGAGGAGGGCCGCGGTGAGCAGCAGCCGGTGCGCGCGCACCCGCAGAAAGACAAACCCCGTCACTCGTTCCCCTGACGTCCTGCTTCGAAAGCACTTCCGGAGCTCTTTCGGATGCTGTCAGAGGATCAGAGGGGGGAAATCCGCCCGCCGTTCCGGCTTTTCTGTGATCGTGGCCGAAATCCGGGAGTGGATCACCGTATTCCGGTTTCAGGCGGGGGAACATGCCCAACTTCGGTGCGAAAAGGGGGAGTTCAGCCCTCGGTGTTCACCATGGAGGCGGCGGCGTACGTCATGTAGTTCCACAGCTGCCGCTCGTGCTCGGCCTCCAGACCCAGCTCGTCGACCGCCACCCGCATGTGGCTCAGCCACGCGTCGTGTGCCGCCCGGTCCACCTGGAAGGGCGCGTGCCGCATCCGCAGCCGCGGGTGGCCGCGCTCGTCGCTGTAGGTGCGCGGGCCGCCCCAGTACTGCATCAGGAACAGCGTGAACCGCTCCTCGGCCGGACCGAGGTCCTCCTCCGGGTACATCGGCCGCAGCAGCGGGTCCTCGGCGACGCCCTGGTAGAAGCGGTGCACCAGGCGCCGGAAGGTCGCCTCCCCGCCCACCTGCTCGTAGAAGGTCTGCTCCTGAAGCGTTCCCCGCGGAATCTCGTTCACCGTTCCATCGTCTCAGACGGGGCGGCGGAGGACCCTGGGCCTAGGACCAGAGGTCCGAACGGCATCACCTGGCCCGTTCGCACCGTCCGTTCGCACCCCACCCGTTCGCACCCTCGCCAAGGAGGTGGTGCTCGCGCGACAGTGGGCCCATGGGCGCACACGCGGAGTTCGTGGACCTGTACGCCGACGAGCGGGCCGCGCTGGTACGGGAGATCGCCGCGGCCGGCGCGCTGAAGGACCCGGCCTGGCGGGCGGCCTTCGGCGCGGTACCGAGGCATCTCTTCGTGCCGTACTGGTTCAAATTCGGACCCGGCGGCTCCGAACGCCTCTGGGGCGAGGACCCCGACCCGCAGCGGCGGGAGCGCTGGCTGCGGGGTGTCTACGCCGACACCGCGCTCGCCACCCGGGTGCGGGACGGCGTGCTGCTCTCCTCCAGCAGCCAGCCCTCGCTGATGGCCAGGATGCTGGACGAGCTGGAGGTACGGGAGGGGCACGAGGTGCTGGAGGTCGGTGCGGGCACCGGCTACAACGCGGCGCTCCTCTCCCACCGGCTCGGCGAGGAGCACGTCACCAGCCTCGACCTGGAGCCGGAGATCGCGGAGTCGGCCCGTTCCCACCTGGCGCGGGCCGGGTACGCACCGGTGGTCCTGGCCGGCGACGGGGCGCGGGGCTGCCCGGCGCGTGCTCCGTTCGACCGGATCATGGCCACCTGCACCGTGCCTTCGGTGCCGCCGCAGTGGCTGGGGCAGTGCAGGCCGGGGGCGCGGATCCTGGCGCCGCTGTCGACGGGGCTGATCGCTCTGCGGGTACGGGACGGGTCGTACGCGGAGGGGCGCTTCCTGCCGACCCCCGCGTACTTCGTGCCCTTGCGCGGAGGTCCTGCCGGGCCGGCGCCGCGCTATACGGGCGGGCTGCCGCGGTCGGCGCTGGAGAACGACCTGTTCCGCTTCCTGCTGACGCTCAGTGCCAACAGCCTCGATCCGCACGAGGCGCTGGCGCTGTGGCACCTGGAGGGGCGGCCGAGGCGGGAGCGGTTCGGGGTGACGGTGAGCGGGGTGGGGCAGTGGGCCTGGCTGGACGATCCGGCGGGGCCGTACGCGTGGCCGCTGGGGTGAGGGCGCGCGGGGGTGGGGGTGAGGGCGCGCGGGGGTGGGGTGAGGACGCGCGGGGGTGGGGTGAGGACGCGCGAGGGTGGGGTGAGGACGCGCGAGGGTGGGATGCGCGGCGGGCGGCGGTGCGGCCCCCAGGGGGCGGCACCGCCGTGCCGTAGCGGTCTGTCAGCCGCGGTGGACGGTGATGGTGGTCCAGGCGCCCACGTGGACCCGGTCGCCGTCCTGCAGGGGCACCGGGACGTACGGCTGGATCGGGTCCTCGCCGCCGTTGATCGTCGTGCCGTTCGTCGAGTTCTGGTCGACGACCGCCCAGGAGCCGTCCGGCTGCTGCACCAGCACCGCGTGCTGGTGCGAGACGCCCGGGTCCTCCGGCGGGACGGCCAGGTCCACGTCGGGGGACTCGCCGGTGGAGTGCCGGCGGCGGCCGATGGTGATCTGGTTGCCGGTGAGCGGAAGCTGCTGCTCCGGCGAGTACGCGGGCAGGTTCAGAGCGCCCGCCTCCGGGCCGCTGCGCTGCATCATCGCCATGAAGTACTCACGGTCGGGTCCGACCGTCGCCGACCAGTGCCCGCCGCCTGCCTGAGGACCGCCCTGCGGCTGGTACTCCTGCGGGTAGCCGCCCTGCGGCTGGCCCTGCTGCGGGTGCTGCCCCTGCTGCGGATAGCCGCCGGGGCCACCCTGCTGGTGCGAGGGAGGTGGCAGCATCCAGTCGTCCTCGCCAACGCCCGGCTGCTGCGGCTGCTGCTGGTACTCCTGCTGGTAGCCGCCCTGCGGGCCCTGCTGCTGGAAGGGCTCGGCCGGCCGGTTCAGCTGCGAGGGCCGCGAGCCCTGGTACTCGTACGGGTCGTGAGCCTGCGCCCCGTAACCCTGCTGCATGTGCTGCTGCTGCGGCGGCTGCGGTGCGGGCGGTGCGTACGAGGTGGCCTGGTGCGTGAGGAAGTTCCACCGGCACTCCTCGCAGTACGGTGCCATCGCCTCGCGCGGCGTGCGGCACTGCGGGCACAGCTCGGCGTGTGCGGTGGCGTCGGGGCCCCCGTAACCCTGACCCTGGCCGGGGTCGGACTGCGGGTATCCGTACGCGGGCGGTGGCGGCGGGGGCGGCGGCACGGCGCCGGTCATGCGATGGCCGCAGACCTCGCACCAGTCGTCGGAACCCGACTGGTGTCCGTTCGGGCAGGTCGGCATGTCGGCGCTTCCCCCTCTCCTCGTCCGGCCCGCAGGCCGTACACAGCTCTGGTCGGCTGCTAGATCGCTCTAGTACAGCTCAGAATCGAAAATAGTTGTACTGGGCTTACTTCTTTACTCGGACGGTCTTCGTGGAGCGCGTTTCGAGAGTCATCTCGTCTGCTTCCGCGACCTTCGCCTTCAGCCGCACAGTACCCGTCGCCTCGTCGACCACGTCCACCACCTTCGCAAGCAGTTTCGCAGTATCCGCGTTCCCCGACGCCGCCGCGAGCTGTACGGCCCGTCCCAGTTTGGACGTCGCGCCGTCGAAATCGCCCGACTTCCGTGCATCCAGGCCCTGTTGGATTGCTTGTGCAAGTTCCGCCTGGCCCGTGTAGTGCGCGACCTGCGGATTGATGGACGTGGAAGCCACCATGTCGTCCGTCCAGACCGCCCTGATCAGCCCCTGGGAAAGGGTCTGCGGGGAGCCGCCGGCGGTGTCAGGCAGGATCAGCGAGACCCGCGCGGCCAGCATTTCCTGGCCCACACCGGCCTCCGGCACCGCCACGCACACGTGGTAGTCGCGGGACTCGTCGCCCCAGGAACCGGTCGGGTAGTCGCCCGCGCGGGGCCCTGCCTCGCTGCGCCGGGAGGTCAGCTCCTCGACCGTGGGGGCGACCTGCTTGACGAACCTGATCTCGACCCCGACGGGCGTCCAGAGGCGGAGATTCACATCCGCGACCTCCTTGCCCATCGCGTTCTCCATCATCTGCGTGAAGTCCGCGGACAGCTCCGCCGGGTCCGCGACGATGTCCGCGGTGCCGAGCAGCGCGGACGCGATGCCCGTGACCTCTTTCACTTCCCAGTCCGTGCCCACACCGCGGGCGTCACAGGTGAAGCGGCCCGCCACGGCTTCGAGGGTGGCGGCCAGATCCTTCGGCGACTCGTGCTCGTTGCGGCCGTCCGTCAGCAGGATGCCGTGCCGGATGGGGGCCTCGGAGGAGGCCAGGAGCCGGTCGGTGAGGCGCAGCCAGGTGCCGATCGCGGTGCCGCCGCCCGCGGTCAGCGACCGCAGCGCGCCCTTGGCCTGGGCCCGGGTCGAGGCGTCCGCCACGGCCAGCTTGCCCTGGCCGGGGTAGACCTCCTTGGCCAGGTGGGTGCCGCCGACCACCGCGAAGGCGGTCCCGTCGCGCAGCGCGTCGATCGCCGCGGCCGTCGCGTCGCGGGCGCCGCGCATCTTCGTCGGCGGGTAGTCCATCGAACCCGAGCAGTCCACCATGATCACCACGGCGGCCGTCGGGTCCTGGCCGGGTATGTACGAGGGCGAGGCGGAAGCGCCCGCGAGGGGCGAGCCGCCGCTGGTGCCGCCGCCGGTCGAGGTCACCGTGACGATCGCGTTGACCTCCCGGCCGCCCTCCGGCAGGAACTCGTTCTGGTACACGTCGACGGAGAACTGCGGCACGTTGGACTTGGAGAAATTGGCCATCGAATCGGCTCCTAGCGAATCTTGCGAAACCAGGTCCCGCGAGGGACGGGGACGAAGAAGCGGAACGTACGAGGGATACCGGCGGACCGGGCGGTGCCGTTTGCCACAGCGGGCGGCCCCGGCCCGTCGCCGGGCCGCCCTAGGCGGATCCTGCCCCTTGCGGCAGCATCGGGAACGGCAGTACCGCCACTGTTACGTTGTCGTGGCCCCCGCCGTCGAGCGCGTGCCCCACCAGAACCTGGGCACTGTGCAGCGGGCGTTGCGCCGCGTCCGCCGGAATGACATGTGCCATTTCCTGCGCCGCCTCCGCGTAGTTCCACAGCCCGTCCGTGCAGACGACGACCACTCCCGGCCGGTCCGGCTTGAACGAGGCGGTGTGCGGGTCGATCTCGTACGCGTCGGCGCCCAGCCATCCGGTGATCGCGTGCGCGCGGTCGTCCGCGTACGCCTCGGCCTCGCCCATCAGACCCGCGGCGACCATCTGCGCGGCCCACGAGTCGTCCTCGGTGAGCCGGGCGGGCGGCCCGGACCGGTCGTCCGGCACCCAGTAGACGCGGCTGTCGCCGATCCAGCCGACGACCAGCAGGCCGCCCGCGACGATGGAGGAGACCAGCGTGCACGCCGGGGCGTTCTGGTGGCGGTGCGGATCGTGCTCCGTGGGCTGCGGCTGCTGCGCGGCGAGCACGTTGACGGCCTCGGCGGCGGCCAGGATCGCCTCGTGCAGGGCCTGCTGCGGGTGGGTGCCGCGCGGCAGTGACTCCAGGAGCAGGGTGTTCGCGGCGGCCGCCGCGGCGGCGGACGCCTCGTCGGGGCGGGTCGCGGACGACACCCCGTCGCAGACCACGGCGATCGTCGCCGTCGAACCGTCGGGCAGCTCCGCCTCGGAGATCGCGAACGCGTCCTCGTTGCGGTGGTGGCGCAGCCCGCGGTCGCTGACCGCGGCGACGGACGCCAACTCCCGCTCCTGGTGGTCGCGCTCGCGGGGCTGGGCGTGGCCGCAGTTCTCGCAGTAGCCGTCGGTGTCGATGCGGCCGGCCCGGCAGGCGACGCACACCTTCGACGGGTCCGCCTCGGAAGCCGCGGGGGCGGCGAGAGGGTAGTCGACGACGGTGGGCCGCTGGACGACCGGCATGTCGGCGGTGTCCTCGCCGCCGTCGCCCTCGCTGAAGCCGCCGTTGCCCCCGCCCTTGCCGAAGCCGCCGCCACCTTGGCCCCCGCCCTCGCTCTCGCCGAAGTCGGGCGCGGAGACATCGGCCGTCGGGGGATGGCCGGACCGTTCGCCGGCGCCGCCCCCGTGGCCGTTGACCGGCTGTTCGGCCGGTTCCGTACCGGGACCGCGCGTCCCGATCGCCACTGTCGGACGGTCGTCCGGTGGCTGCGGCACGACTGTCAGGTCGTACCCGCACACCTCACAGAACGAGTCGCCCCTTTCCAGCGGCTCCTCGCAGCCGGGGCAGGCCGACAGCTGGTGCGTCTGCGACATCATCACACCCAAGTCCGGGGGCGGAGGCGGTTGGCCCGCTCCACCAGGTCGATCCTCTCGTCGCCGCGCTGCGCGAGCCGTGCGAGCACCCGGTACGAGCGTTCCAGGCCGAAGCGCAGGCCCCGCTCGTCCAACTGGCTGCCGAGCAGCGCGGTCTGCACGGGGCGGGCCCCGTGCCCACCGGAGAGTACCCAGTCGAGCGCCGTGCCCAGCACCTCGGTGGCCAACTGCTCACGGCGTACGGCGTCAAGACCGAAGCCCTGCAGGGCCTCCACCTGCGCCGCGGACGCCAGTAGATCGTCGATCAGAGGTTCCTGAGCGGCGCGCCGCCGCAGCCTCGCCCGTACGGCCGCCACGCGAGCCGCCGTGTAGTGGATCGACGCCTCGGGCACCGACTCCAGCGTCCGCACGGCCGCCGGCCTGGCACCGGCCGCGAGCTGTACGCGGGCGAGGCCGAACGCGGCACTCACATAGCTGGGGTCCGTCGTCCACACCAGGCGGTAGTACTCGGCGGCGTTGTCGAGCTGGCCGAGCACCTCCGCGCACACCGCGAGGGCCAGTTTGGGGGCGGCCTCGCCGGGAAACGCGTCGTAGATCGCGTCGAAGGACAGCGCAGCCGTCTCGTTGTCCCCGGCGGTCAGGGCAGCGATGCCGCGGTACCAGACCACCCGCCAGTCGTCCGGGTACGCGGTCTCCAGATCCTGCAAGGTCTCGGCGGCGGTGGGCAGTTCACCCATCTCCAGGCGGGCCCGCAGCTCGCGCAGCCGCCGCTCCACCGAGTCGCCCGGCGCCTGCTGGAGCGCCGTGATCAGCTCGGCGGGGGCCGAGGCCATCAGGCCCGCGAGGAACCCGGCGTTCGGATCGTTCGGGTCGACCCGGGGCACCGGCAGCGCCAGGGCGGTGGTCGAGGGCGGCAGGGGCAGGAGGTACGGGGTGGCATTCTCCGGCGCCACGGATGCCACGGACGCGGCCGACGGGACGGATGCGACGGCAGGGGTGGCCGCGGCAGGGGGTGCGCCCGGGGGAACGGGTGGAGCGCCGGGCACCGGGGGCATCTGCAGTGCGCCCTGGGTCGGGGCGTACGCGGCGGCGGGGCCGGGCTGCTGATGCGTGGGAGCGCCCGTCAGAGCGGCGGCAGGCTGCTGCCCGGCCGCCGGCGGGGCCTGGGCCGGGGTGCGGGCCTGGGCGGGGATCTGGGCCTGCGCCGGAAGCTGTCCCTGCCCCTGCCCCTGCCCCTGCCCCTCTCCCTGCCACTGTCCCTGCCCCTGTCCCTGTCCCTGTCCCAGCTCCTTCTTGCCGCCGCGCCGCGCCCGACGCGGCACGGGCAGCGACCTAATCCCCAACTGCGAAACGGAACCGGTCAGTTCGGCGAAGAGACCGGTGTCGGTGACCCGCAGCTCCGGGCCGAACAGCGTCGACAGCGACGGCCTCGGCCGCCCCGTCTGGAGCGCCACGACCTCCCGCAGCACCCCCGTCAGCTGATCGGCCATCTCCGAAGCGGAGGCGAACCGGCGGGCCGGGTCCGGGTCCGTCGCCCGTACGAGAAGCCGGTAGAAGGACTCGTACTGGTGGAAGACCGGAATGTTGTCCGGGTCCGGGAGGGAGTCCACGAAGACATTCGTGTAGCCCTGGAAGTCGAAGGTGAGGACGGCCAGCGTGCGCGCCACCGTGTACAGGTCGGAGGCGACCGAGGGGCCGACCTCGCCGACCTCGGGAGCCTGGTAGCCGACCGTGCCGTAGATCGCCGACTCGTCGTCGTCCATACGGCGGACCGCACCCATGTCGATCAGCTTCAGCTGGTCCTGCTGCTGGATCGCGTTGTCGACCTTGAAGTCGCAGTACAAAAGGTTTCGGCTGTGCAGGTGGCCGAGGGCTTCGAGGGCCTCGATGCCGTACGCGCAGGCCTGCTCGACCGGCAGCGGGTCACGCTTGCCGCCGGTGTCGCGGCGCTCGTTGGCGATCTCCTTGAGGGACTTGCCGCCCACGTACTCCATGACGATGTAGCCGTCCATGGAGCCGGTGCGGGTGTCCAGGTGCTCCACGAAGTTGTAGATCCGCACGATGTTGGAGTGCTCGATCTCGGCGAGGAAGCGGCGCTCGGAGATCGCGGCGGCCATCGCGTCCTGGTCACCGGTGTCCAGGAGGCCCTTGAGGACCACCCAGCGGTCGGAGACCGCCTTGTCCACGGCGAGGTAGACCCAGCCGAGACCGCCGTGCGCCAGGCAGCCCACCACCTCGTACTGGCCGTGCACGACGTCGCCCGTACCCAGCTTGGGCACGAAGGAGTACGGATTGCCGCACTTGGTGCAGAAGCCCTCGGTACGGCCGGTCCGCTCGCCCCGCGAACGGCCCACCGGGGCGCCGCACTCGGAGCGCGAGCAGAACCGCTTGCGCTCCGGCACCTCCGGATTCGACATGATCGCGGTACGGGGATCGGGGCGCGGCACCTCGGGAACGCTGACCAGACCCGCGCCCAGCCGGTTGCGGCCCGAGGCGGCCGTCGACGTGCCGGAGGAGCGCACCGACACCGAACGGGACCCCGTCGCACCGGACAGCGCACGCGACAGGCGGCCGGAGACCGAGCGGCGGGACGTCGCCGAGCGCGAGGACCGGGAGGACTGCGAGGAGGCGCGCGAGCTGCTCCGCAGGGAACTGCTGGCGGACCCGCGGGACCCTCTTGAGGAGGCCCTGCCGCCGCCCGTGATACCGGTGGTGGTCGCGGCGATCACGCCGTTCGGCGACACCACGGGGGCGAGCCCGCAGGTGTCGCAGTACATCTCGCCGCCACCCATGTCCTCGTACGAGCCCCCACAACCGGGGCGCTGACAGGCCGTGCTCATGGATTACCCCCGTTGGTGCGGTCGTTGGGCGCCAGAATTTCCCTGGCGGTCTGCTGGTAGCGCAACACCGCCTGCTCTGCCACGCGCAGGTCGCACGGCGCGCTCCACAGCATCCGGCGGGCCGCGTCGTACCGCTCGATGAGCTGCGGGTCCTCCGCCATGCCGTGCCGGGCGACCTTCGCCTTGTACGCGTCCAGCCTGCCGCGCAGCTCGGCGCGGACGGCCAGCGGTGCGGTGACCGCCGTCAACGACTCGCGGGCCCGCAGCAGTTCGTCCTCGGCGTCCCGTTCAAGAGAGTCGAGCAGCGGGGACAGCCGGTGCCACTGGGAGCGCCTGCGGTAGTCGCCGGCCGTGGCGAGCAGCTCCTGGAGCGCGGTGGGCGGGCCGCTCACCGCGGGCACCTCGGACGCCGCGATCTTCGCGAGGACCTCACCGCGCGCGGAGCGGGCCTCGGTGAGGGTGCGGTCCGCCCGCGAGAGCACGTCGCGCAGCTTCAGCAGCCGCTGCTCGGCGTCCTGCCGTACGGTCAGCACCGCGTCGATCTCCCGCCGTACGTCCTCCAGCGCACGGGCCGCCCGGTCGTAGCGGTCGGTGTCGGGCCTGCCGCCGCCGGGAGCCGAACTCCCGGGCGCGGAACGCCAGAAGGCCAGCGGGTCGGACACCACCTGGGCGCGCAGCGTCGCCAGCTCCTGGGTGATCGCCTCCAGGTCGTCGCCCGCCGGGTGCTCACCGGGCCGCACACCGACGGAGTGCGCCAGGGAGCGGGTGCGGTGCAGCTCCGCCGCCAGGAGGTCTATCCGGGCGGGCAGCGCCGACCACACCGCGTCCGCCGTGACGACCATGTCGAGGGAGGACGCGTACAGCTCGTTCATCCTGCTCACCAGCTCGGCGAGCGAGAAGTGCTCGGAGAGCTTCGCGGGACCGGTGATCGACGAAGGAGCCCCGTGCGCGTGCGCACCGCCGGAGACCGTGACGCCCCGGCCGCGGACGACGTCGGTCAGCTCGACCAGGTCCTCCCTGCTGGGCCAGCGCCGCCGCGCCCGCACCTCACGGGCCCCCCGGAGGGCGGCGCTGTACGCGTCGAAGTACGTCCACAGCAGCGTGATCGACTGCTCGGCGGACGCCCACCGGTCCTTGGTGACTCCGGTCAGCTCGGCTCCTTCGAGGAGACGCCGCCCCGCATGGTCCTGGAGGGCGAGAAGCGACGTCTCGATCGCCTCGTGCTCGGCGCCGAGCCGCGCCAGGGCACGGTCCACCTGATCCCGGTCCAGGACCGGGCCCGGGGGACTCCCCGCGGAGCCGGGGGAGGATCCCGCGACGCCCATCGATCACCTCTCCGCTTCTGCCGTCAACTGCTGTTGTGCCATGGGTTGTCGGCGCCTGTCGTGCCTGTCGTGCCTGTGGTTTCTGTGGTTTCTGTGGTGCCGTCGGCGCCGCTCCCGTGCGGTCAGTCCTTGAACTTCGGGGCCGGCGGACCGCTGCTCTTGCCGAGGCCCGCCTTCAGCCAGTCCTCGTACGACTGGGCCCAGCGGGCCTTGCTGTACTCCGCGAGGACCTTGTTGATCCGGCGCACCAGATCGACGTCCTCCTTGTTCGTCGCGACGCCGTAGTACTCGGTGGTGAACGGGGTGCCCTTCACCTCGATCGCCGGGTCCTGCGCCGCCTGGCTGGCGGCCAGCGCGTTGTCGGTGACGATCGCGTCGGCCTCGCCCAACTGGAGCCGCACCAGGCAGTCCAGCTGGTTGGGCACGATGTACCTCGGGTCGTCGAACAGCGCGCCGTGCGACTCCTTCTTCATCGCGTCGAACGCGGTGGAGCCCGCCGCCGTACAGACCCGCTTGCCCTTCAGCGAGTCGTCGTACCCGGTGATCTGGGACTCCTTCGGGGCCAGGACCTGCTGCCCGGCCTGGAAGTAGGCGTGGGAGAACGCCACGTCCTTGATCCGGGCGCAGTTGACCGTCATCGTCCGCACCACGATGTCGACCTTGTTGTCCTGCAGCGCGGGGATGCGCTGACTGGTCGGTATCGCACGGTAGATGACCTTGTCCGGGCTGCCGAACAGCTCCGTCGCGATCGCCTTCACGATGTCGATGTCGAAGCCTTCGAGCTGACCGCTGGCCGGATTGCGGTAGCCCCAGCGATAACTGTTCTGGTCGATGCCCGCGACGAGCTTGCCCGCGGTGTCACCGGTCCTGGACTTGATCCGCTTGATCGCGGGCCCGTCCAGGGGCGACGGGCGCAGGCTCGCCTCCGGGTTCTCGCACTCGGCGGCCTTCGCCGGCAGCACGGCGACCGTACCGCTGCCGGGCGAGGACACCGTGTCCGAGCCGCTGCCCGCGGCGTCGGGCAGCGGCAGTACGGCCACGCCTGCCGTCAGCACACAGGCCGAGGCCAGCGCGACAAGACCCAGCCGCCAGCCGCCCCGCAGGGTGCGCGCCCTCCCGGTCCCGGCCGCACGGGCCCCTGCCGATCCGGTCCGCTCCATCGCACTCCCTCCGGCCACCTGGTCCCGCGCCTCCCGCGCGTCGCGCGCGCTCATCACCTGAACTCCGAAAGCCTGCGGCCGATGCCCAGCACCGCCGCCGCCGCGGCGAGCAGGGCCAGCACCGCCGCTCCGACCGCCAGCCCCGACAGCGCGCTCCGGCCGCCCTCGGCGGCCTCGGTGAACTCGCGCTGCTCCCACTCCAGGGCCTTCGCCAGCGCCTCGTCGACCTCGCCGAACGACTCACCGGTCGAGGTCTTCTCGCCGATGACCTTGTCCAGCGCACTGTCGTAGTTGCCCTGGTCGTCGGTCTTGCGCGCGTCCGTGTGCCGGGTCTGCCACTCCTTGACGGCGGCGGTGGCCCGCCCGACCGGGGCGCCGCCCCCCTCGTCCTCGGCGAGCCGCTGCGCCTGGGCCAGCTCCCGCTTGAGGGCGGCCATCCCGGTCGTGTAGTCGACGTCGTACTTGTCCTTCTTGTCCTTCGTGGAGACCGCGCCCCGCGAGACCAGAGTGAGGTTCTCGTTGGCGCGGGCCTGGAGGGAGCTGATCCGGGCGTCGTTGAGGACCTTCAGCGACTCCTGGCCGTTCGCCCGGGAGTCCGCCAGGCCCGAGGACGCGACCGTGTGCCCGACGGCCAGCCACAGCAGAACGGCCGTCGAGGCGACGGTCGCGGTGAGCAGCCCCTGGTTGAACACCCGGTTCGTACGGCGGTAGTTGCGGCGCTGGGCCCAGCCGAGACCGCCGAGCGCCACCACGCCGAGCCCCAGTGCCAGATACGGCCAGGTGCTCGCGTCGTCGTAGTCGCGGTAGAGACGGCCCGTCTCCTCGTCGTACAGCTTCTTCGCGGCGGGCAGCAGCTGGGTGGTCATCTGCTCGTTGGCGTACCGCAGGTAGGCGCCGCCGAGCGGGAGGCCCTGTCGGTTGTTGGCACGGGCCCGCTCGATCAGGCCCGTGTACCGGGGGAGCCCCTGGTTGAGCCGGGTGATCTGCTGCCCTGAAGCGCTCTCGCCCGAGGTGTTCGCCGCGGCCTTGACCAGCAGGCGGGACGCCTCGGCGATGTCGTCGTTGTACTTCTTCGTCACCGCGGGCGGCTCCTGCGCGCCCGCGAGGAAACCGCTCGCGGCGGAGGTGTCGGCGTCGGCCAGCGAACGGTAGATGCTCGCGGCGTCGGCGGACAGCGGCTGGCTGCGCGTCACCACGTCGTCGGCGGCCGTGGCCCGGTCGGAGACCTGCCAGGCGGTCACCGCACCGAACGCGATGACCAGGGCGGCCATCACGGCCCCGATGATCCGCAGCCGTCCGGGTTCGGTCGTCGCCCCGGCCCGCAGCCGGTCCATGCCCTCGGCCCACGCGCTGGTGCGCGCGGGCGGCGGTTGATGCGGCCCCGGTACACCGGGCCCGGACGCGGCCGGCGCGGGCGCCAGTGCGGTCCCCCCTGGGCCGCTCATCGGCGGGTGTGCCACGTGACCTCCCCCTCGGTCGTGGACGGCTGGCCCGTCTTCCGGCGGGCCCCCCTCCTCATGAATACGTCGGAGAGATCCGTTTGGTTCCCGTACGGAGCCCGTGGGCGATCAGTGCGCCGGTCCGTTCGGGGACCGGGACGGTGATCGGCCGGGGAGACCGTTCGTTGCCAATTCGCGCCAGGGACATGCCACTTCGTGGCCAAATCCTATGCGGAGCCGGGTTCGGGGGCTATGGGGCTCCGGCCGCCGCCCGTGTCGTCCCCAAATGCTCGGGTACGGCACGGACGGCGGCCGGGGGCGTAGGTACGGGTGCCACGGGCGTTACGCGTAGTGCGCCCGCAACGTCCGGTGCGCCCGCGCCGGGGCCGCGACGTGGTCGAGGCCCAGCAGGGCCGCGCCGAGCACCGGCGCCGCCGTGACGACCCGTACGACCGCCTTCGGAGCCCGCTCGGCCAGCAGGGCCGCGATCCGGCCGTCCAGCTCCGGGTGCCGGGCGGCCAGCACGCTGCCGCCGAGCAGCACCGGCGCCTCCTCCTCCAGGAGGCCGAGCCGGCCCAGCGCCACCGACGACATCGCCACGACCTCGTCGGCCAGCCGGTGCACCAGGGACCGCGCCACCGCGTCCCTGCGCGCACCGACCGCGAACACCAGCGGCGCGACCTCGTGCTGACGCACCGCCGGGATGCGGCCCAGATGCAGCGCCTCTATGAGGGCGTACATCGTCGGCAGCCCGAAGTGCGCGGGCAGCGCCTGCGCCAGCTCCGTCGGCTCCCCGCGGCCGTCCTCCGCACGGGCGGCGAACCACAGGGCCTCCTCGGCGAGACCCCCGCCGCCGCCCCAGTCGCCGGAGATCTTCCCGATCGCCGGGAAGCGGGCGGTGCGCCCGTCGGGCACCATGCCCACGCAGTTGATGCCCGCCCCGCACACCACCGCGACTCCGCGCGGCTCGTCCACGCCGGCCCGCAGTATCGCGAAGGTGTCGTTGCGGACCTCGGTGCTGCGGCCCCAGCCGCGCGCCTGCACCGCGGCCGCCAACTCCCGCTCCTCGACCGGCAGATCGGCGTTGGCCAGGCACGCCGACACATGGTCGACGCCGCCGATCCCCGCCTCCCCCATGGCCTGTGCGACCGCGTCCGCGAGGACGTCGACCGCGACCTGCACACCCACCAGGGGCGGCTGGAAACCGCCGCCCCTGCCGGTGCCCAGGACACGGCCGTCCGCGCCGACGACGGCGACGTCCGTCTTGCTGTTTCCCGCGTCGATGGCCAGTACGGAACCACGGGCCAGGCAAGTCGTACTCACGCCCACGCCAGGTGCTCCCGGTTGTGCGCGATCAGCTTGTCCGTGAGCGCCTCGGCGTACTCGAACTGTCCGACCAGGGGGTGCGCGAGCAGCGCCTTGAAGACCCGCTCGCGGCCGCCGTGCAGGGCCGCCTCAAGAGCGAGGTTCTCGTACGCCGTGACGTGGGAGACGAGCCCCGCGTACATCGGGTCGAGCGCCGGCACCTCAAGAGGCGTCGCTCCCGACGCGTCGATGCGCGCCTGCGTCTCGATGACCGCGTCGTCCGGCAGGAAGGGCAGCGTCCCGTTGTTGTAGGTGTTGACCACCTGCACGGGCGAGCCGGCGCCGCCGAGCAGCCCGGACGCCAGGTCCACGGCCGCCTCCGAGTAGAAGGCTCCGCCGCGCTTGGCGAGCAGCTCCGGCTTCTCGTCCAGCGCCGGGTCGCCGTACAGAGCCAGCAACTCCTTCTCCATGGCGGCCACTTCCGCCGCCCGGGACGGCTTGGTGCCGAGCTCCCGCACGACCTCGTCGTGCTGGTAGAAGTACCGCAGGTAGTACGAGGGGACGACGCCGAGACGGTCCACGACGGCGCGCGGCATGCGCAGGTCGGCGGCGATGGCCCCGCCGTGCTCGGCGATCAGCTTCGGCAGCAGGTTCTCGCCCGCCGGGCCCCCGAGCCGTACGCCCAGCTCCCAGGTGAGGTGGTTGAGACCCACGTGGTCGAGGTGCACCTCGGCGGGGGTGACGTCGAGCAGCGCGGCGAACTTCCGCTGGAAACCGATCGCCACGTTGCACAGGCCCACCGCTTTGTGGCCCGCGTTCAGCAGTGCGCGGGTGACGATGCCGACCGGGTTGGTGAAGTCGATGATCCACGCGTCCGGGTTGGTACGGCGTACGCGCTCGGCGATGTCCAGGACGACCGGGACCGTGCGCAGCGCCTTGGCGAGACCGCCCGCGCCCGTCGTCTCCTGGCCGACGCAGCCGCACTCCAGCGGCCACGTCTCGTCCTGGTTGCGGGCCGCCTGGCCGCCCACGCGGAGCTGCAGCAGCACCGCGTCGGCGCCCGCGACGCCCGCGTCGAGGTCGGACGTGGTGGTGATCGTGCCCGGGTGGCCCTGCTTGGCGAAGATGCGGCGGGCGAGAGAGCCGACCAGTTCCAGACGGTCGGCCGCCGGGTCGATCAGGACCAGCTCGGTGACCGGGAGGGTGTCCCGCAGCCGGGCGAAGCCGTCGATCAACTCGGGTGTGTAGGTGGAACCTCCACCGACTACTGCGAGCTTCATGTGCGTGACCTAGCCCTTCACTCCGGTCAGCGTGACACCCTCGACGAACGCCTTCTGGGCGAAGAAGAAGACGAGGATCACGGGGGCCATGACCAGTACGGTCGCGGCCATGGTCAGATTCCAGTTGGTCTGGTGGGCGCCCTTGAAGGAGTCCAGGCCGTAACTCAGCGTCCACGCGGCCGGGTTCTCCGACGCGTAGATCTGCGGCCCGAAATAGTCGTTCCACAGGGCGAAGAACTGGAACAGGGCGATCGCCGCGATGCCGGGCTTGGCCATCGGCAGCACGATGCGGATCAGCGTGCGGAATTCGCCGCAGCCGTCCACCTTCGCCGCGTCCAGGTACTCGTTGGGGATGGTCAGCAGGAACTGCCGCAGCAGGAAGATGGAGAACGCGTCGCCGAACGCGAGCGGGATGATCAACGGCCACAGCGTGCCGGTGAGGTCCAGCTGCTTCGACCAGAACAGGTACATCGGGATGATGACGACCTGCGGCGGCAGCATCATCATCGAGATGACCAGCAGCAGTGACAGATTGCGGCCACGGAAGCGGAACTTGGCGAGTGCGTACGCCACCGGTACGGACGAGAGGACCGTGAGGACGGTGCCGAGCCCCGCGTACAGCAGGCTGTTCTTCCACCAGCTGAGGAAGCCCGGCGTCTCGAAGACCTTGACGTAGTTGCCCCACTCCCAGGTGTCGGGCACCAGGTCACTGGTGAGCGCCTGCGAGTCGCTCATCAAAGAGGTGAGGAAGAGGAAGACGAACGGCAGCACGAAGAACAGGGCCGCCGCGATCCCGAGGGAGTGCACACCGATCCAGTGCAGCGACGCCTTGCGGCGGGCGGTGCGATGGGCGGGAGTGCGCGGATCCGCAGGGAGCGGACGCTCCATGGTTCGTCCGGACAGAGAAGTGGAGGACATGGGAGTTAGTCACCTGCCTGGAGGAGGCCGCCGCGACGTCGCATCAGCAGGGCCGTGAAGGCCATCGCCAGAACGAACAGGACGAGCGCGGTGACCGCGGCCGCGCCGTAGTCGAAGCGCTGGAAGCCGAGGTTGTAGACGAGCTGCGGCAGGGTCAGTGTCGACTTGTCCGGGAAGCCGGGCTCGACCTGCTGGCCCGAGTTGCCGATGATGCCCGAAGCGACCTTCCCCGCCACAAGTGGCTGGGTGTAGTACTGCATCGCCTGGATGACCCCGGTGACCACCGCGAACATCACGATGGGCGAGATGTTCGGCAGCGTCACGAAGCGGAACCGCTGCCAGCCCGAAGCCCCGTCCAGCTCCGCGGCCTCGTACTGCTCCTTCGGTACGTCGAGCAGTGCGGCCATGAAGATGACCATCAGGTCGCCGATGCCCCACACCGCGAGGATGGTGAGCGCCGGCTTCGACCAGGCCGGGTCGGTGAACCAGTCCGGCGTCGGAAGACCGAGCGAGCCCAGTATCTCGTTGACCGGCCCCGTACCGGGGTTCAACAGGAAGACGAAGCCGAGGGTCGCGGCGACCGGCGGGGCGAGGAAGGGCAGGTAGAAGAGGGTGCGGAAGACTCCCGTCGCCGTCTTGATCTTGGTGATCAGCAGACCGATGCCGAGGCCGAAGACGACCCGGCAGGTCACCATCACCACGACCAGCCACAGCGTGTTGCGCATGGCGGGCCAGAAGTTCGGATAGCCCTCGAAGACGTACTTCCAGTTGTCCAGGCCGTTGAAGACCGGAGCACTGAACCCGTCGTACTTCGTGAACGAGAAGTACACGGTGGAGAGCAGCGGGTACGCGAAGAAGACCGCGAAGCCGATCAGCCAGGGCGACATGAAGGCCGCCGTACGAAGCGCGGACCTGCGGCGCTTCGTACGGAGCGTGGGCATGGTCATCGGGGACTACTTCGCCTTCGCGATGTCGGTGTCGATCTGCTTCGCGAGCTTGTCCAGACCGGCCTTCAGGTCCTTCTCCGTGCCCTTCTCGAACTGGTAGCCGAAGTCCTGGATGGTGTTCAGGTACGTGGCGCCGTTGACCGCGCCCGCAGCGGTGTTGGACTTCGGGTGCTGGGCGATGTCGATGAAGGTCTTGAACTCCGGCTCGATCTTCAGGTCGGGCGACTTCAGCGCCTCGAAGGTCGACGGCACGTTGTGGATCCCGTTGGAGAACGCCACGACGGCCTTGGTGTCGGTCGTCATGAACTTGATGAGCTCCCACGCGGCGTTCTGCTTCTTGCTCTGCGGGGCGATGCCCATCACCGTGCCGGACAGGTAACCCCTGCCGTACGAGTCCTTCTGGCTGTCCGGGACGGGCATCGGGGCGACACCGATCTTGAACGGGACCTTGGCGTCCTTCGCCATCCCCAGCCGCCACTCGCCGTCCAGCTGCATCGCGACCTGACCGGTGTGGAAGGGATGCTTCGCGCCGAACTCGTCACCGAAGGTGTTGCGGAACTTCTCCAGCTTCTGCAGCCCGCCGAGGTCGTCGACCATCTTCTTCTGCGTGGTGAACATGTCCGCGAACGCCGGGTCCTTGGCGACCTGCGACGTGCCGTCCTTGCCGAAGTACTCCGGACCCCAGGAGCCCAGGTAGTGCTCGGTGGTCGTCTCGTAGCCGTGGAACGCGGGCATGAAGCCCAGCTGCTCGAAACCGTCGCCCTTGGCCTTCGTCAGCGCCTTCGCGGTCGCGGCCAGCTCGGAGTACGTCTTCGGCGGGGCCTTGATGCCGGCCTTCTCGAAGGCGTCCTTGTTGTAGTAGAGGCCGTACGCGTCCGCCAGCAGCGGCAGCGCGCAGCGCTTCCCCTCGAACTGGGTGTAGTCGAGCATGACCTTCGGGAAGGTCTTCTCCAGGTCCAGCTTGGACTTCTCGATGAACGGCGACAGGTCGGCGAAGGCACCCGAGGAGCAGAACTTTCCGATGTTGGACGTGGTGAACGACGACACGACGTCCGGACCCTTGGAACCGCCGCTGCGCAGCGACTGGTTGAGCTTGTCGTCATTGATGTTGCCGACGACGTTGACCTTGATGTTCGGGTGCGCCTTCTCGAAGCGGTCGACGTTCTCCTTGATCGCCTTGACCTCGTTCGGCTGGTTCCACCCGTGCCAGAAGTTGATCGTGGTGCGGGCGTTCGGGTCGTCCTTCGCCGTGTTCTCGGCGGAGCCGGTACAGGCGGTGGCAGCGACGGATATCGCGGCGACGGCGAGGGCGGCGGCGGACAGACGACGGTTTCTGCGCATGACAGGGCTCCCAGGGCAGGACGGGGACACAGGGGGTCGGTACGGGATGCGGGGGTCTTAGCGGGACGAGGTGTCGAACACTTCGTCGCGGGTGGCCTCCAGGGCGCTCTGCAGCG
The DNA here is from genome assembly GCF_040651475.1 of Streptomyces sp. NPDC048442. Taxonomy (NCBI): domain Bacteria; kingdom Bacillati; phylum Actinomycetota; class Actinomycetes; order Kitasatosporales; family Streptomycetaceae; genus Streptomyces; species Streptomyces sp. NPDC048442. Next base: position 376,738 of record NZ_JBEZKB010000001.1, on the reverse strand, counting down.
CACCTCTCAGCACGGGGTCCTGCTGGATCTCGCCGATCACCAGACGCGGACGGGGCGCCGCCAGATCGGCCAGCTCCGTCTGTACGAGGGACCGCAGCGGCTCGCCGCCCGCGGCGATCACGGCCCCGGACAGCACGATCAGTTCGGGGTCGAGCACGGCCACCACGGAAGCGAGCCCGGTCGCCAGACGCTGCGCGAACTCCCGCAGCATCCCGGCCAGTTCGGCCTCTCCGGCGGCGGCCCTCGTCAACAGCTCGGTGGCCACCTGCACGGCAGGCTGCTCCGGGGTCTCGTGCCCCAGCCGCTTGGCGATCCGCGGTACGGCGACCGCGCCCGCCAGTTCCTGGAAGCCGCCCCCGTTGGCCTGCGCCACCCGCCGCATCAGCGGGGCGCCGGGCACCGGCAGGAAGCCGACCTCGCCCGCGCCGCCGGTCCACCCGCGGTGCAGCCGGCCGCCGAGGACGAGAGCCGCGCCGAGGCCTCCCTCCGCCCACAGCAGCACGAAGTTCTCGTGGCCGCGTGCCGCACCGAGCCGCTGCTCGGCGACCGCCGCCAGGTTCACGTCGTTCTCGTACACGACCGGCATCGGCAGTACCGCCGCCAGCTCGTCGAGCAGCGTGGGGGAGTGCCAGCCCGGCAGGTGCGAGGCGTACCGCAGCCGTCCGGTGCTCGGGTCGAAGGCGCCGGGCGTGCCGATGACGACCCGGTGCAGGTCGCCCCGCACCAGACCGGCGTCCTGCGCGGCGCCGTCGACCGCCTGCGTCACCTGACGTACGACACCCGTCGACGAGCGTCCGGGGGTGGGCAGTTCGAAGCTGCCGACGGTCTCGCCCGTGAGGCCGGCGACGGCGGCGCGGATACGGTCCGGGGTGACGTCGAGGGCGGCGACGTGGGCGGCGCCCGCGTTCACCGCGTACAGCTGCGCGCTGGGTCCGGGGCGGCCCTCGGTGGTGCCGGTGGCGACGACGAGACCGGCCGCTTCGAGGCGGGCCAGGAGCTGGGACGCGGTCGGCTTGGACAGCCCGGTGAGCTTGCCGATCCGGGTGCGGGAGAGCGGACCGTGGGCCAGCAACAGGTCCAGCGCGGCACGGTCGTTCATCGCGCGCAGGACGCTCGGGGTACCCGGTGTACCAGGCGTTGTGGCCATGATGATGTCACCCGCCTCTCGGCTTCCCGTTCTCCCAACCACGTTGTTAGGAAAGTTTCCTATTCGGTGGGAGGAACGTAAGCGCAGGTGAAAGGGGCGTCAATGGGAAGTGCCCCCGAGGCAACCAAAGCGTTACCTGCGGGGGCACAGAAAGGGGAAATCTTGCGGCGCAAGAGATTTTGCGGCACAAGCGGTTCTTGCGGTACGAAGCCGGGCGTACCGCCGCCTCTTTGAGGAGCGGGCCCGGCGACGGCCGCGGCTTGCCGAGGTTCGGGTTCGCCGACGGCTGCGGCTAAGGCTGGGGCTTGCTGAGGTTCGGGTTCGGCGCGGGGGCCGCCGGGCCGGATCCCGGAGCCGCGCCCGCGGGCGGGATCGGGTTGGACGCCAACGCCTGCGGGGACAGCGGATTGGCCATCGCGGACGGGGCCGCGACACCCGCCGACGGGTCGGCGGGATCCGCTTCGAGGACCGGAACGGGTCCGCCGACGATCCGGATGCCCGCCGTGTCGAAGGCCTGCTTGACCCGCCAGCGCAGCTCGCGCTCCACCCCGAGCGCCTTGCCCGGCATGGTCTTCGCGGACAGCCGCACGATCATCGAGTCCAGCAGGACGGAGTCCAGGCCGAGGACCTCGATGGGGCCCCAGAGCCGCTCGTTCCACGGCTCGGCCTTCGCCATGTCCTCGGCGACCCCCGACAGTACGGTCCTGATGTTCTCCAGGTCCTCCGACGGGCGGACCTGGACGTCGACGCCCGCCGTCGCCCAGCCCTGGCTGAGGTTGCCGATCCGCTTGACCTCGCCGTTGCGGACGTACCAGATCTCGCCGTTGTCGCCGCGCAGCTTGGTGACCCGCAGGCCCACCTCTATGACCTCGCCGGAGGCGACGCCCGCGTCGATGGTGTCGCCGACGCCGTACTGGTCCTCCAGGATCATGAAGACGCCGGACAGGAAGTCGGTGACCAGGTTGCGCGCACCGAAACCGAGCGCCACACCCGCCACACCGGCACTCGCGAGCAGCGGCGCCAGATTGATGTTCAGCGCACCCAGCACCATCAGCGCCGCGGTGCCGAGGATCAGGAACGACGCGACCGAGCGGAGCACGGAACCGATCGCCTCGGAACGCTGGCGGCGGCGCTCCGCGTTGACCAGCAGGCCGCCGAGGGCGGTGCCCTCCACCGCCTGGGCGCTGCTGTTCATGTGCGCTATCAGCTTGGTGATCGTGCGCCGGATCACCGACCGCAGGACGGTGGCGATCACGATGATCAGCAGGATGCGCAGGCCGACGCTCAGCCAGGTGGACCAGTTCTGCTCCACCCAGCTCGCGGCGTTGCCCGCCTTCTCGGCGGCCTCGTCGAACGTGACGGGATCGGCGGGCGGTTCTGCGACCAGTCGGGCGGACCAGGACACCTCGGGCACCTCCATGGAATGTGGCAGACCCACCACACTAACGGGGCAAGGTGGAGGAGCCTGTTGACATCGCGCTGCCGGGGCTGTGGTCCGCGACACCACCGCGGGGCGGTTCCCTCGCGGAGACGCTGTGGTGCAAAACACTCCCGGCCCGTTACCCGGACGTGGTGGCGCCACGACCAGGCATGAGGGGAGACTGGACCCAGATCGTCCCGGCGCGAGCCACGCGCCGCCGGCGTAATAGGAGGCATCCGTGCCGCATGTCCTGGTCCTCAACGCGTCGTACGAGCCCCTCGGCGTCGTACCGCTCCGCCGTGCGCTCGTCCTCGTCCTGGAAAACAAGGCATTCTGCCTGGAGGAGTCCGGCGCCTTCCTGCACAGTGCGACCCGGGCCGTCCCCGCTCCCAGCGTGGTCCGGCTGAAACGGTTCGTAAGGGTCCCCTACCGGGGTCCTGTCCCCCTCACCCGCCGTGCGCTCTTCGCCAGGGACGGCGGGCGCTGTATGTACTGCGGTGGCGTCGCAACCAGCGTCGACCACGTCATTCCGCGCAGTCGCGGCGGACAGCACGCCTGGGAGAACGTGGTGGCGGCCTGCCGCCGCTGCAATCACGTCAAGGCCGACCGGCACCTCATGGAGCTCGGCTGGCGGCTGCGCCATCAGCCCGCCCCGCCGTCCGGCCTTGCCTGGCGCATCATCGGGACCGGGCACCGGGACCCGCGCTGGCTCCCGTATCTGCAACCTTTCGGTGCGGATGACGCCCTGGCCCGGATCGACGGGACTTCGGTAAGAACCGGAGTCGCCTGAGACCGGGACTTTTTTGTCTGTACAGGTATGCCCGTGGGGTTGAGCGACCGCTTAAAGCGGTCGCTCAACCCCACGGGGCATTTCCTGCGCCGTGCCCTGCGCTGTTCCCGCTGCGCTGTTCCCGCGCCGTTTCTGCAATTACGGGGCGACCGCGTACGCCTCCACCGACCACAGCGAATACCCGAACCGGGTCGCCCGCTCGTCGCCCTGCACCCGTACGAACTTCGCGTCCGGCGCATCGAAACGGACCGTCTCCCGGCCGCCCCTGCCGTCCCGCACCGTGGCCGCCGTGCGCCAGCTGCGGCCGTCGGCGGACACCTGGACGCGGTACGCCTTCGCATAGGCGTCCTGCCAGGTAAGGACGACCTGCCCCACCCGCACCGGCTGCGCCAGCTCCAGCTGCCACCACGCCGCAGGACCGGCGGGCGACGACCAACGCGTCCCCGCCCTGCCGTCGGCCGCCGCCGCGGCGGGGAAGTCGGCCGTCTCGTCGCCCGACGACGACGCCCTCCCGGTACGTACGAGATCGGGGCCCGCGGTGCGCGGCGCCGCCCGCACGGTGAGCACCTGCTCCTCGCCGCCGCTGAACGACACCGGGACGCGGTACTCGCCCGCCGGAGTGCCCTTCGCGACCTTGATGTCGAGCGGCACAGCGGCGTCCGTGCCGCGCGGCACGACGGTCGCCTTCGGGGCCACCACCTCGATGCCCTTCGGCGCCTTCGCGACCAGCTCCCCGCGCACCTCGCCGGGCCGCTGCCCGGTCAGCGCCGCCTGCACGCGCGCGGGAGGCCCGCCGATCTCCGCGTCGACCTCCTTGCGGGACAGGGCGAGCCGGGCCTCGGGCTCGTCCGCGAACCACGGCACCATCCGGTGCACCTCCGGCTCCCCGGACGTCCATGCGAGCCGCACCGCGTCCACGCGCGTGCCGCCCACGGTCGTCTGCGTCCAGCCGTCGGCGGTGAGCGCGCCCACCTTCCGCCAGCCCTCGCCGGGCACATGCACCTCCACCGCGGCATCGGTCCGCCCCGGGTCGGTCATCGTCGTCACCGTGGACACCGGCCGCGGATGCTTCAGACGCACCGTGTACGTGCCGGGCCCCCGCGTGACGCTGCCGCCCTCGCGGTCCGCACCGGTCCACGCGGCCCCCTGCCGCACCGCCTTCGACAGGAACGGGTCGAGGACCCCCTTGCCGACCGTCACCCGGGGCGCCTTCAGCGCCGTACGGGAGGCGTCCAGGGCGAGCGACGCACGCCAGGCGCCCGCACCGTCCCCGGCCGCCTGCGCCTGGAGCATGTCGACGGCCCTCTCGCCCGCCACGCCGACCTGCGCGAACCGCTCCATCCAGGGCCGTACTTCGTCGTCGAAAGTGCCCCCTGCGGCCTTGCCGAGGCGCTGCGGGGTCTCCCTCATCACCGTGAACGCGGCCCGCAGCCGCTGCGCCGCCGCGTTCCTCAAAGAGGCGTCGGTGGACGAGCGGGACTTCCAGAACGCGTCGATCAGCGGCCGCAGGTACGCCGACTCGTGCGCCGGGTCCAGGATCGACGAGGCGTGGTTCCCGGCGAACGCACGCATCGCCTCGCGGGCCCCGGCATCGTTGCCCGCGAGGTCGTCGATCGCCGCCTGCCAGGACTCCTGCGGCTGGTAACCGCGCGGGTTCCAGGCGAAGTCGGCGGCCGTGAACAGCGGAATGCGGGACGCGGAGGGCTGCTCCATGGCGTTGGACAGCAGAGCGGCGCTACGGCCCGCCACGGCCGGTTCACGGCCCGTGTAGGGGCCGAGGAAGATGCGGCCGGGCGCGTAGTCGTTGACCGGGTAGTTGTCCATGGTCACCAGCGGGTGGCCGAACGCGCCCCGGGTGGTGACCAGTTCACGCCCGCTGATGGTGCGCGGCACCACGCCGACCCCCGTCCACGCGACCTGCACGCGCGGATCGAGCTCGGTGGCCAGCGCCCGCCGGTAGGCGGTCGCCCCGTCCTGGTAGAACTCGGTCGGCATCAGCGACAGCGGCTCGGCGCCCGGGTGCCGCTCGGAGAGGTGGCGGGCCACCGCGCTCGCCACGCGCGCGTGTGCCTTCGCGGCCGCCTCGGGCCCCGAACCGAACACGTCGGCGTCCTGACCGCAGTGCCACTCGCTGTAGCTGACGTCCTGGAACTGCAGCTGGAAGACCCGCACCCCCAGCGCCCACATCGCGTCCACTTTGCGGGTGAGGGCGCGAACGTCCCGGTCGTCGGACATGCACATCGCCTGCCCCGGAGCCACCGCCCAGCCCAGCGTCACGTGGTTGCGGCGGGCGTGGTCGGCGAGCACCCGGAAGGAAGTCCGCTCGGCGGCCGGGTAGGGCTCGCGCCACAGGGCCTGCCGGTACGGGTCGTCGCCGGGGGCGTACAAGTAACGGTTCTGCTTCGTACGGCTCATGAAGTCGATCTGGGCGAGCCGCTGTTCGGTGCTCCAGGGACGGCCGTAAAAACCCTCCGTCATGCCCCGCACGGCCGTTCCCGGCCAGTCCCGGACGACCACGCCCGCGACACTGCCACCGGCCCCGGCCCCGCCCGCGGCACTGTCGGTGCGCACCAACTGCCGCAGCGTCTGCGCCGCGTGGAACATGCCGTCCGCGCCGACGCCGTCCAGCGCCACCGTGTCGCGCCCCGCGACCTCGCCCACCGCGATCCGGTAACCGCCCTGCGGCAGGTCCGCTCGGGCCGGCGCCCTGAGCGCCTTCAGCACGTCCTCCGCGCCACCCGCCCGTACGACCAGACCGCGCGGCGGCAGCGCCTCGCCCGGCGCCACCTCATAGAGGGTGTGGGCACCGGCGCCCCTGAGCACGCTCCGCAGGGAGTCCACCGCGTACGGGTCGGTGCCCGGCGCGACGACCAGCACCGCCTCGTCACCGACCGGTACGCCGGGCCCGGCGGCCCGCATCGACTGCGGACGCGGCCACACCGGCGGCAGCGGGGCGTCACTGTCGCGGTCCCGTGCGGCGGGGGTGGGGACGTCCGGCGCGGGCGGCGCGGCGGCCGCAACCGGCGCACCGCCGAGCAGACCGCCCATCACGGCGAACGCGACAGCGGTCGCACCCCTCCTGCGCCCCAGCTGCACGCCGTACTCCTCGGTGTTCATCGCTCTGTGACCTACGGGCGCAGAGCCCATCACCCGTCTGCCAAGGGTGTCAATGCGAGCCCGTCGCCGTGTCGCATTTGCCCGCAGAGGTCTGGCGGACAGTCTGCGGCCGTCCGTCCGATTCCTTCAACTTCTTCCTTCACCTCCCGCCCCGGAGCGAACATGTGACCCGAGTCACCTTCGGCGGCCGTAAATGTCTGCGGTTCTGTCCTTTGGGTATGGCTGCTGTAGTCCGCGTCCCCCACCAAGGGAGGCCCTCCGTGGCCGCTTCCGCCCAGCTCCTCCTCTCGGCCCTGTCCAAACAGGTCTCGGGCCCCGACTCAGGTCTCGACGGATCCTGTGCCTGCGGCTGCGCCGAGCCGCCCCTCACGAGCGAACCCCCGCTCGCCGACGCTGCGCCGCTGACCAGTGAGCCGCCGCTCACCGACGCCGCACCCCTCACCAGCGAGCCGACGTCGTACGGAACGGCGGCCGGCACGGAGTACCAGTACCTGGGAGTCTGAATGGCAGCAGAGGGGACGGCGCCGGGAGACCCGGCGCCAGGACCGCTCGCCCGGCTTGCCGCGCTGCACGGCGTCGCCACGTTCTACGCCCCGTCCGAGGACCGCACCGTCCAGGTTCCCGCCGACACCGTCGTCGAGGTCCTCGCCGCCCTGGATGTCGACGCCTCCACGCCGCACGCCGTGGACGCCGCCCTCGCCGCCCATGCCGCTGCCGCCCCGCAACGGCTGCTGCCGCCGACGGTCGTCCTGTGGCGGGACGCCCCGGCCCTCCCGGACGCCCTGACGGCGCTGCCCGAAGGCACCGTCGTACACGTCACCACCGAGCAGGGCGAGACCCGGCAGTGGCCGACGCCGCCACCCGCACACAGCGACGTGCCCGACCTGCCTGACACGTCCGCCGTGCCTGACACGTCCGCCGTGCCTGACACCTCCCCAGTGCCCGCCGCGCCCGCCGCGCCCGCCGCGCCCGCCACGCCCGCCGACCACTGGGGGCAGCTGCCGCTCGGCGTCCACGTGCTGACCGCCCGGCTGCCCGACGGCCGCGGGGCCGCCTGCCACCTCGTCGTCGCCCCCGCGCGCGTGCCCGCACCGCGAGGACCCCGGCACGGCTTCCTCGTACAGCTGTACTCCCTGCTGTCCACCCGCTCCTGGGGCATGGGCGACCTCGGCGACCTCGGCGAGCTGGCCGCCTGGGCGGGGCGCTCGCTCGGAGCCGGGTTCGTCCAGGTCAACCCGCTGCACGCGGCCGTCCCCGGCACACCGACCGACCCGTCCCCCTACCGCCCGGCCTCCCGGCGCTTCCCCGACCCGGTGCACCTGCGGATCGAGGACGTGCCCGAGTTCTCCTACGTCACCGACCCCGCCGACCGGGAACGCCTCGCGGACCTGCTCGGCCGGGCCGCCGCCCTGCGCGACGACGTGCTGAACAAGGGCGCCCTGATCGACCGGGACGCCGTCTGGCACCTCAAGAGGCAGGCCCTGGAGATCCTGTGCGCGCAGCCCCTCGGCCCCGGCCGCCGCGCCGCCTACTGCGACTTCCTGGCCGAGCAGGGCACCGCCCTGGAGGACCACGCCACCTGGTGCGCGCTCGCCGAACTGCACGGCCCCGACCGGCAGAACTGGCCGGGGCACCTCGCCGACCGCGACTCCGCCGACACCTCCCGCGCCCGCACCGAACTCCGCGACCTCGTCGACTTCCACAGCCGGCTCGTCTGGCTCACCGACTGCCAGCTCGCCGACGCCCAGCGGGCCGCCCGCGAGGCCGGCATGGCCGTCGGCATCGTCCACGACCTCGCGGTGGGCGTGCACCCAGGTGGCTCCGACACCTGGGCGCAGGGATACGCCTACGCACCGCGCATGTCCGTCGGCGCACCCCCCGACGCCTTCAACGCCCACGGCCAGGACTGGGGCCTGCCGCCCTGGCGGCCCGACGCCCTCGCCGAGTCCGGCTACGCCCCGTACCGCAGCCTGCTCCGCAACCTCTTGAGGCACGCGGGAGCCGTCCGCATCGACCACGTCATGGGCCTCTTCCGGCTCTGGTGGGTGCCCGAGGGGCACGAACCGGCCGACGGGACGTACGTCCGCTACGACGCCGAGGCCATGCTCGCCGTCCTCGTCCTGGAGGCCGACCGCGCAGGGGCCACCGTCATAGGAGAGGACCTCGGCACCGTCGAGCCGGGCGTGCGCGACGCCCTCGCCGCACGCGGCGTGCTCGGCACCTCCGTGCTGTGGTTCGAGCGCGACTGGGCGGGCACCGGCCGCCCGCTGCCGCCCGGCGCCTGGCGCGAGGGCTGCGTGGCCACCGCCACCACGCACGACCTGCCCTCCACCGCCGCCCGCCTCACCGGCGACCACGTCGCCCTGCGGCACCGGCTGGGGCTGCTCACCCGCCCCCTGGAGCAGGAGCGCGCCGAGGACACCACGGAGGTCACCGACTGGCTCTCGTACCTCACCCGGCTGGGCCTGCTGCCCGAGGGTGCGGGCGGCGAGGAGGCCGCCGTACGGGCCGTGTACCGCTTCCTCTGCGCCACCCCGGCCCGGATGGTCGGCGTGTGGCTGCCGGACGCCGTGGGCGACCGCCGCCCGCAGAATCTGCCCGGCACCTGGGACCAGTACCCGAACTGGCGGCTGCCCCTCGCCGACGCCGAAGGACACCCCCGCACCCTGGAAGAACTGGCCGCCTCGCCCCGCCTCCACGCCCTCATAGAGGTGATCAGGACGGGAGCCGAGGTGCCGCCCGGACCACTTACGGCACCCCCGGGCGCGCGCTCCACTTAGACGTTCGCTACTTTTGCAGCGTGGACAAGAAGAACGCTCTGCGCGCCGGCGCTGTCGCGACCGGTACGACGCTGATGATGCTGCTCCTGTCGTCTCCCGCGCTCGCGGCCGTACGGGACGACGGTGACGACCCGGGCCCCGGCCTGAGCGTCGCCGAGACCCTCGGCCTCTTCGTCGCGGCCCCGATCGGCCTCTTCGTGGTCATCGCCGGCCTGGTGATGGTGCTCGACAAGTCGCGCAAGCAGGTCTGACACCGGATCTCGTTCGTCCGGGAGCTCTTCCGAGAGCATTCCGGGAAGCCTTCCGAGGGCGCCGGCGCCCGTACGCATCGACGTACGGGCCGCCGGCGCCCTCGTTGCGTTGCCCCGCCCTCTCATTCTTCAGTTCTACTGAATAGATTCGTCGAAAACTTTCGATGGACCTGAACAACTCCCCGATGTGACGGTAGATCCCTCACCGAGATCCACCGATCACCTCATGGGGGCAGCGATGGCAGTACTGGACCGCATCCGCACACCGGCGGCACCACCGGGGACCGTGGCGAAGGGCGCGGGCCTCGGCCTCCTCCTCGCCGCCGTCGCCACCGTCGTCTGGTCCGGCAGCTTCGTCACCTCGCGCGCACTGCACGACTCCGTGCCGCCCGTCCAGGCCGCCTTCTGGCGCTGGATCGTCGCCCTCCTCGCCGTCGCCCCCTTCGCCGTCCGCGAGACCTGGCGCCGGCGCGCCCTGCTCCGCAAGCACCTCGGCTTCCTCACCCTCGCCTCGCTGCTCGGCGTCACCGCCTACAACACCCTCGTCAACCAGGCCGGACTCGACACTCCCGCAGGCACCATGGGCATGATCATGGCCGCCTCACCCGTCGTCATGGCGGGGTACGAGCGCCTGGGCGGACAGCGGCTCGGCGCCCGCCGCGTCGTCGGCATGCTGATCGCCTGCGCCGGAGTCCTGCTCCTGGTCGGCAAGGGCTCGCTCACCCTCGGCCTGTCCGTCGGCGCGTTCTGGATGATCGCCGCGGCCCTGTGCTTCGGCTCGTACAGCGCCCTGCTGCGCCGCAAGCCCGCGGAGATCGGCGGACTTGCCTTCCTCTTCGCCACGTTCGTGCTCGGCGCCCTGATGCTGGCACCGGTGTACGGCATCAGCCTCGCCGTCCAGGGCGGCTTCGAGGCCCGCCCCGGCACCGTCGGACCGCTCGTCTACGTCGGAGTGTTCTCCTCCGCCGTCGCCTTCTTCGCCTGGAACAAGGCCGTCGCGCTCATCGGCGCCGCCCGTGCCGGCATCGTCTACTACCTCCAGCCGGTCTGCGTGGCGCTGCTCTCGTACGCGGTCCTGGGCGAGGAGACAGGGCCGCTCCAGGTCCTGTGCGTGGTGCTGATCCTGGGCGGTGTGGTGCTGGGGGCCGCATCGGGCACCGGCAGGAAGACTCAGGGGGCGAGTCGTCAGTAGGTGGGTCGCAGCACCTGTCCCGGCTGGGCCACGGCGGGCGCGATCATCTGCGGCACGGTCACGAAGGTGTACCCCCGTTTCCTCAGCTTCGCGACGATGCCGGGCACCGAAGGGACCGTGCCGCCGTAGATGTCGTGCAGCAGGATGATGCCGTCGCGTTCGGCCTGGGCGAGGATGCGGCTCTCGATGAGCGCCGGGTCGGTCGTCGAGTAGTCCCGGGCGGTGGCGTTCCACAGGACCTGGGTCAGGCCGAGTTCGCGGGCGACGCCGGTGACCATCGGGTTCGTACGGCCCTGCGGCGGGCGCATCAGCGTCGGCGTGACGCCGGAGACCTGCCGGATCGCGTCCTGGGTGCGGGAGAGTTCGCTGCGGACCTCCTCCTCGGTGAAGTGGATGAGGATGCGGTGCGTCCAGGTGTGGTTGGCCAGTTCGTGGCCCTCGCGGTGCATCCGGCGCACGACGTCGGGATGGCGCAGCACGTGCTTCTCACCGAGCAGGAAGAACGTCGCGGGCACCTTCTCCTCTTTGAGGATGTCGAGGAGCTTCGGGGTGTCCCTGCCGGGACCGCCGTCGAAGGTCAGCGCGATGCACTTGGCGACCCGGCAGTCGGGCTTCCCGGAATTCTTCGCGTCGGCCGCCGCCTTCGCGTCTGCGGCCCGGCCCTGGGCGACCCCCGCCTGGAACCTGACCATGTCGGGCGCGTTCGGCTCGACAGAACAGCCGCCCAGCGCAAGAGAGATCACCGCCGCTGCCGCCGCCACCGTCGTACGCCGGGCCCTCATCCGCCGCTTCATGCGCCGACGGTATCGCGGGAATCCGGCGGGAATCCGGCGGGAAGCCGGCGGGAAGCCGGGAGAATCCGGCGGGAATCCGGGAGAAGCCGGGGCCGAAGATTCCGGATAGGTTGCGGTCATGGCCGAGTGGGACATCAAGAAGCTGCGCATCCTGCGGACACTGCGCGACCGCGGCACCGTGACCGCCACCGCCGAGGCGCTGCTGATGACGCCGTCGGCCGTCTCCCAGCAACTCTCCAACCTGGCCAAGCAGCTGAACGTGACCCTTCTTGAGGCACACGGCCGCCGTGTCCGCCTCACCGACGCCGCCCACCTCGTCCTGCGCCACGCCGAAGCCGTCTTCGCGCAACTGGAGCGCGCGGAGGCCGAATTGGAGGGGTACGCACAGGGGGACGCCGGAGAGGTGCGGATCGGGGCGTTCTCGACCGCCGTTCCGGCCCTCGTCGTACCGGCCGTACGGCGCCTGCGCGAGACGCACCCCGGCCTGGACGTACGGGTCAGGGAGGCGGAGGCGGCCGAGGCGTACGAACTCCTCTCCGACGGCGCCGTCGACCTCGCCCTCTCGCTGGCGGCCCACGCGCCCACCGCCCGCGACCCGCAGTTCGCCCGCATCCCGCTCCTGGCCGATCCTCTTGATGTGGCGCTCCCGACGGGCCACGCCCTCGCCACGGCCGCCGGCCTGCGGCTGGCGGACCTCTCCGGCGAGGCATGGATCTTCGGCGGCAGCGGCCCCTGGTCGGAGATCACCACCGCGGCCTGCGAAGCGGCGGGCTTCGTCCCGGAGCAGGCACACAGCGCGGCGGGCTGGACCGCGATCCTCGCCATGGTCGAGGCGGGGATGGGCGTCGCCCTGGTGCCGAGGATGGCCGCGGCGGAACGCCGGGCCGGAGTCGTCATGCGGGTCCTGGAGGCGGACCAGCCCCGGCGGCACGTGGTCGCCGCCGTGCGGCGGGGCGCGGAAGAGGGGGCGGGGGTGGGCCGGGTGCTGGCGGCCCTGCGGGGGATCGCGGCGGAACGGGCGTAACGAAACCCACACCGTTCGCATCTGCTTAAAAGCCTGTGCGGAAACTTTCGATGGACCTGAGGGGTCCCCCGCGCCACAGTCATGGCATGACGACCGACGTGAACGCGACCGCGCACCCCGACGACCCGCACGCCAACGACGCCGCCCCCTACGGCGGAGGCGACCCGTACGCCGACTACCGCGGCGCGGGCGAGTACGCGTTCACCGAGCTCGTCGACCTCGCGGACCGCCGCCTCGGCGCCGGCGTGATCGCCGCCAACGACGAGTTCTTCGCCGAGCGCGAGAACCTCCTGATCCGCGAGCGCGCCGTCTTCGACCCCGAGCACTTCGGCCACAAGGGCAAGATCATGGACGGCTGGGAGACGCGCCGCCGCCGCGGCACGGGCGCCGACCGGCCCTTCCCCGAGCCCGAGGACCACGACTGGGCGATCGTCCGCCTCGGCGCCCCCGGCGTCATCCGCGGCATCATCGTCGACACCGCCCACTTCCGCGGCAACTACCCGCAGCGCGTCAGCATCCAGGCCACCGCCGTCGAGGGCTCCCCGAGCCCCGAGCAGCTCCTGGCGCCGGACGTGAAGTGGGAGGAGATCGTCCCGGCCACCCCCGTGAAGGGGCACGCCGCCAACGGCTTCGAGATCGCCGTCGAGCGCCGCTTCACCCACGTACGCGTCTGCCAGCACCCCGACGGCGGCATCGCCCGCCTGCGCGTGCACGGCGAGGTCGTCCCGGACCCCGAGTGGCTCCAGCTCCTGGGCACCGTCGACCTCGTCGCCGTACAGAACGGCGGCACCTACGAGGACGCGTCCGACAAGTTCTACTCGTCGCCGACCCAGATCATCCTGCCCGGCACCTCCCGCAAGATGGACGACGGCTGGGAGAACCGCCGCCGCCGGGTCCGCGACACCAACGACTGGGTGCGCTTCAAGCTCGTCGCCCAGGGCGCGATCCGCGCCGTCGAGATCGACACCGCGTACCTCAAGGGCAACTCCGCGGGATGGATCGCGCTCAGCGGGCGCAACGGCGACGCCGGCGACTGGTTCGAGATCCTGCCGCGCACCAAGCTGCAGCCCGACACCCTGCACCGCTTCAAGCTCGCCGCGCAGGCCGTCGCCACCCACGTACGCCTCGACGCCTTCCCCGACGGCGGCGTCGCCCGGATGCGCCTGCACGGCGCGGTCACCGAGCAGGGCCAGGCCGAACTCCGCGCCCGTTACGAGGACTTGAGCAACTAGTCCGTCCTGGGCGACCAGCCCATGGCGTCACCCCAGAACGACAGAGGGCCCCGGTGAGTTCACCCGGGGCCCTCCGTCAATTCACCGGCAGACTACGAGCCGGAAGCCGCAGACTACGAGCCGGAAGCCGCAGCGTACGAGCCGGAAGCCGCAGCCTACGAAGCAGCGGCCTCGTCCGCCGCCTGCGCCTTGAGCGCCCGCTCAACGCCCGCCCGCGACTCCGACACCAGCCGCCGCAGCGCCGCACTCGGCTCCGCCGACGCCAGCCAGGCGTCCGTCGCGTCCAGCGTCTCCTGCGAGACCTGCAGGGCGGGGTACAGACCGATGGCGATCTGCTGCGCGATCTCGTGCGAACGCGAGTCCCACACGCCCTTCACCGCCGCGAAGTACTTCTCCGCGTACGGGGCGAGCAGCTCCCGCTGGTCGGTCTGCACGAAGCCGCCGATGACGGCCTCCTGGAGGGAGTTCGGCAGCTTGTCGGACTCGACGACCGACGCCCAGGCCGCCGCCTTCCCCTCGTCCGTCGGACGCGCCGCACGGGCCGAGGTCGCGTGCTGCTTGCCCGCCGAAGTGTTGTCGCGCTCCAGCTCCGCCGCGATCTCGTCCTCGTCCATGACCCCGACGGCGGCGAGACGCCCGACGAACGCCCAGCGCAGATCGGTGTCCACGGCCAGCCCCTCGACCGACTCGGTGCCCTCAAGAAGGCCCCGCAGCAGGTCCAGCTGCTGCGGCGTGCGCGCCGTCGCCGCGAACGCCCGCGCCCACGCCAGCTGGTGGTCGCTGCCAGGCTCGGCGGCCTGGAGGTGGGCGAGGGTCGCCTCGGTCCACTGCGCCAGCCCCGCCTCGCGCCAGGCCGGCGCCGCGTACAGGTCCAGCGCCAGCTTCACCTGACGGTGCAGCGACTGCACGACGCCGATGTCCGACTCCTTCGCGATGCCGGACAGCACCAGCGACAGGTAGTCGCGGGTCGCCAGCTCGCCGTCGCGCGTCATGTCCCACGCGGACGCCCAGCACAGCGCACGCGGCAGCGACTGGGTGAAGTCGCCCAGGTGCTCGGTGACGCACGCGAGGGACGCCTCGTCCAGGCGCACCTTCGCGTACGACAGGTCGTCGTCGTTGAGCAGCACCACCGCCGGGCGCGGACGGCCCACCAGGGCGTCCACGGGGGTCAGTTCGCCGTCGACGTCCAGCTCGATGCGGTCGGTGCGCACCAGCTTGCCCGCACCGTCCAGGTCGTACAGGCCGATCGCGATGCGGTGCGGACGCAGCGTCGAGGAACCCTTGGCGCCGACGGGCAGCGCGGGGGCCTCCTGCTTGACCGCGAAGGACGTGACGACGCCGTCCGCGTCCGTCTCGATCTCCGGGCGCAGGACGTTGATCCCGGCCGTCTGGAGCCACTTCTGCGACCACGTCTTGAGGTCGCGGCCACTCGTCTGCTCCAGGGCGCCGAGCAGATCGCTCAGCTGCGTGTTCCCGAAGGCGTGCGCCTTGAAGTACGACTGCACACCGGCGAAGAACTCGTCCATGCCGACGTACGCCACAAGCTGCTTCAGTACGGAAGCGCCCTTGGCGTACGTGATGCCGTCGAAGTTGACCAGCACGTCGTCCAGGTCACGGATGTCGGCCATGATCGGGTGCGTGGACGGCAGCTGGTCCTGGCGGTACGCCCACGTCTTCATGGAGTTGGCGAAGGTGGTCCAGGAGTGCGGCCACTTCGAACCCTCGGCGTACGCCTGGCAGGCGATCGAGGTGTACGTGGCGAACGACTCGTTCAGCCACAGGTCGTTCCACCACTCCATCGTGACGAGGTCGCCGAACCACATGTGGGCGAGCTCGTGCAGGATCGTCTCGGCACGCGTCTCGTACGCGGCGTCCGTCACCTTCGAGCGGAACACGTACTGGTCGCGGATGGTCACCGCGCCCGCGTTCTCCATCGCGCCCGCGTTGAACTCCGGCACGAAGAGCTGGTCGTACTTCGCGAACGGGTAGTCGTAGTCGAACTTCTCCTGGAACCAGTCGAAGCCCTGCCGCGTGACGGCGAAGATGTCCTCCGCGTCGAGATGCTCGGCCAGCGAGGGACGGCAGTAGATGCCCAGCGGCACGGACTGGCCGTCCTTGCCCTCGTACGACGAGTGCACCGCGTGGTACGGGCCGGCGATCAGCGCCGTGATGTACGTCGAGATGCGCGGCGTGGGCTCGAAGACCCACACGTCGTCCTTCGGCACCTCGGGCGTCGGCGAATTGGAGATCACGGACCAGCCCGCCGGGGCCTTCACGGTGAACTGGAAAGTCGCCTTCAGGTCGGGCTGCTCGAAGCTGGCGAACACCCGGCGCGCGTCCGGCACCTCGAACTGTGTGTACAGATAGGCCTGCTCGTCGACAGGGTCCACAAAGCGGTGCAGGCCCTCACCGGTGTTCGTGTAGGCGCACTCCGCGACGACCTTCAGCTCGTTGGCCCCGCCGCGCAGGGAGGCCAGCGCGATGCGCGAATCGGCGAAGACCGCCTTCGCGTCCAGCGCGGCACCGTTCAGCACGACCTCGTGCACGGCCGGCGCGACCAGGTCGATGAAGCTCGACGCGCCGTCCTCGGCGGACTCGAAGCGCACCGTGGTCACCGAGCGGTACGTACCGCCCTCCTGCGCACCACTGAGGTCGAGCTCGACCTCGTACGCCTCAACCGTGAGCAACCGCGCGCGCTCCTGCGCTTCTTCGCGGGTCAGATTGGTACCGGGCACCCTGTCATCTCCTCGGATCGTGACGTTCCCGGCCATCCTTCCACGGCAGAGGGCCCTCTCGGCAGGGGAATACCGTCCGTGCGCACGCCTGGGCAACAGAATGCGCAAGAGCGGTGACACACGGTTCCCCGGTGTCACCGCCCTTACGTACGAGAGGTGCGTCAGCTCAGTGCGAGGGGCTGCGCCAGCCCTGCGAGGGGCTGCGTCAGCCCTGCGAGGGGCTGCGTCAGCCCTTCAGCTCCGCCGCGACCAGCTCCGCGATCTGTACCGCGTTGAGCGCGGCACCCTTGCGGAGGTTGTCGCCGGAGAGGAAGAGCGCGAGGCCGTTGTCGACGGTCTCATCGACGCGGATGCGGCCCACGTACGACACGTCCTGGCCCGCCGCCTCAAGAGGCGTCGGAATCTCGGAGAGGGCCACGCCGGGGGCGCCGCCGAGCAGCTCGTACGCGCGCTCCACGCTGAGCGGTCGCTCAAATCGCAGATTGACCTGGAGCGAGTGGCCGGAGAAGACCGGGACGCGCACGCACGTGCCGGAAACCTTCAGTTCGGGAATCTCCAGGATCTTGCGGGACTCGTTGCGGAGCTTCTGCTCCTCGTCCGTCTCGAACGAACCGTCGTCGACGATGCTGCCCGCGAGGGGGAGCACATTGAAGGCGATCGGCTTCTTGTAGACGTTCGGCTCGGGCAGCTCGACCGTGCCGGCGCCGTGCGTCAGCTCGGCCGCCTGCTCGACGATCTTCTTGACCTGGCCGTCGAGCTCGGCGACACCGGCCAGACCCGAGCCGGAGACGGCCTGGTAGGTGGTGGCGATCAGCGCGGTCAGCCCGGCCTCGTCGTGCAGCGGACGCAGCACCGGCATCGCGGCCATCGTCGTGCAGTTCGGGTTGGCGATGATGCCCTTGGGGCGGTCCGCCACCGCGTGCGGGTTGACCTCGGAGACGACGAGGGGGACCTCGGGGTCACGGCGCCACGCGGAGGAGTTGTCGATCACGACGGCGCCCTGGGCGGCGACCTTCTCGGCGAGCGCCTTGGAGGTGGAGCCACCGGCGGAGAAGATCACGATGTCCAGGCCCGTGTAGTCGGCCGTCGAGGCGTCCTCGATGGTGACCGGCTTGCCGTCCCACTCCAGGGTGCTGCCGGCGGAGCGCGCCGAGGCGAACAGCCGCAGCTCCGTCACCGGGAACTTCCGCTCCGCCAGGATCCGCAGCACAACTCCGCCGACCTGACCGGTGGCTCCGACGATTCCGACCCTCACGGTGACTCCTCAGTCCTCAGTGTGCAGGTGCGACGACCTGCGGCGTTGGCACCCATGATGCGGGAGGTGCTGTCCGCCTTGTCCAATCGATTGTCCGAAGTACGGGACACCGGGCCCCTGCCCCGGCCATGCTCTGGCCATGTCTGTGACAAAGAACAAGTGGACACCCACCCACGGCGACCCCTACCGGCCGGTGCCCTACACCCCCGAACGGATGGACGCGGCCGAATCCCTGGCCCGCGCCGCCGAGCTCCGCGCGCGCATGGACGAGCGCCGCACCGTACGGCAGTTCTCCACCGACCCCGTCCCCGACCAGGTGATCCGCGACGCCATCGCGTGCGGCGCGACCGCCCCCTCGGGCGCCCACCAGCAGCCCTGGACCTTCGTACTCGTCAAGGACCCGGACGTACGGCGCCGGATCCGCGAGGCCGCCGAGGAGGAGGAGCAGATCTCCTACGAAGGCCGGCTCGGCGAGGAGTGGCTCGACGCGCTGCGCCCGCTCGGCACCGACGAGGTCAAGCCGCACCTCACCGACGCACCCGGCCTGATCGTCGTCTTCCAGCAGCGCTACTGGCTCGCCGAGGACGGCACCAAGCACAAGCACTACTACGTGGACGAGTCCGTCGGCATCGCGGTCGGCATGCTGCTGTCCGCCCTGCACCTCTCCGGCCTCGCCGCACTCATCCACACCCCGAGCCCCATGCGCTTCCTCTCCGAGGTGCTGGGCCGCCCGGTCAACGAGAAGGCGTTCGCGGTGATCCCGGTCGGCTACCCGGCGGACGGCTGCGTCGTACCCGATCTCGTACGGAAATCGCTGGACCAGGTAATGATCGAGATCTGACCGGCGCAGGTACGAGGAAACGCGGCTGCGAGGAAACGCGGCTGCGAGGAAACACGGCTGCGAGGAAACGCAGGGTTCGAGGAAACGCAGGGTTCGAGGAAACGCAGAAACGAGGAAGGGGCGGGCCGGTGAAATCCCGGCCCGCCCCTCACTTCACGTGCGCCTCAAAGAGGTTACGGAGTGACCTTGTCGATCTGGACGCTGCCCTTGCCCGCAGCAGTGCCGCGCGCGTTCAGCAGCTGGACCTCGCCGAAGAACTGGCGTCCTTCCGGAGCCGCACCGCCGACCTTCACCTCGGCCTTGACCTGCGCCGAAGCACCGTTGGCGAGCTGCACGGTCTTCGTCTCGTCGGCCGTGACCGAGCCGAGCGACGGCGAGAAGAACACGTCCCGGTAGTCGTACGTGGTCGTCCCCGACGGGATCGAGTAGCCGTCCACGACGATCGTGTACGTACCGGCGGCGGGCTTGACGAGGCTGACGGACTCCTCCGAGTCGCCCTTCGCCGACTTGCCGACCTCGACGCCGTCCTTGAGGACCAGCAGGTCCAGGTCGGCCTTGACGTCCGAGACCTTGCCGATGGCGATGTCAAGGCGCTCGGCGCCCGCACCGATGACGACCGTGCTCTCCTGCGACTCACCCTGCTTGATGCTCGGCTTGGCGATCTTCGCGGAGCCCAGCGGGCCGCCCTTCAGCTTGCCCTCCAGCGCGGCGAAGTTGTTGGTGACCTTCCACTCGACGGGGGCCGGGGTACCGGCCTTCGCCTCGGAGACGACGTTGACCGCCGGGTCGAATTCCGAGCCGAGGACCGTCACGTCGAGCGTGTACGGGTTGTCCAGGAGCGGCGACGTACGGCGCGCCTCGACCTCGATCTCCCAGACGCCCGCCGCCGGGTCCGCGTACGAGCGGACGTCGGGACGGCAGGTGTTGGCCGGGTTGTTGTAGTTCGGGTAGCAGCCCGTCGTCGCCGTCGGGTCCGACGGCACGCCGTACGGGTGGATCGAGATGAACCGGGTCTGGCTCTTCCCGGTGAGCCCGCCCATCGCCACCTCAAGGGACTTCGCGCCCTTGGGGACGTTCACGAAGTACGAGATGTGGCTGTTGCGCTGCACCGAGCCGGACTTCTTCAGCGTGTACGACGGCTTCAGCAGCTCGTCGGAGGCGACGACCGTGGTGAGGATCTGCTTGTCGATGCCCTCGGTGGCCTTGTCGGACACCTCCAGGACCGCACTGTGGATGCCGCCGGCGCGGGGCTGCGCGGAGACCTTGACGGTGACCGGCTGGTTCAGCGGCAGCTGCACGACGTCATTGCCGACGATCTTGAAGGTGCCGTCGTTGTTCTCGAAGTGCAGCTCGTGGCGGACGGCGCCGGCCGGGCCCGTGGTGCGGGTGACCGTGATGTCGTACGTCTTCTTCTGGCCGACCTTCAGACCACCCTCGCGGTCGTACAGACCGGTTCCGAAGCCGGGGGTCTTCAGGGCCTCGTCGATCGCGGTGTCGACCGGGGCCTTCACCGTGTACTCGTGCGCGGTCGCGCCCTTCTTCAGGGACTTCCACGCGTCGACGATGTTGATGAGGCCGGCGCCCTGCTCGTGGGCCTGCGCCCCCTTGATGTGGTCCGCCTGGCTGACCAGTGCCGTCCGCAGCTTCGCGGGCGTCAGGTCGAGCCCCGACTGCTTGGCGGCCGAGATCAGCAGCGCCGAGGCGCCCGCTGCCTGCGGGGACGCCATCGAGGTGCCCTGCAGCATCTGGTAACCGGCCGGCAGCGGGTAGCCCGCCTCGGCGACCGGGCCGCCGGGCAGCCAGGTCTGCGTGGTGTTGATCGAGGCGCCGGGCGCGGTGATCGTCGGCGCGAAACCGCCGTCCTCGCGCGGGCCGCGCGAGGAGAACGGCATCATCGCGTACTTGGTGCTCACCGCGGAGCCGTAGTTGGCGGCCCAGGTCTCCTTGGAGATGGACGCGCCGACCGAGATCACCTTGTCGGCCAGAGCGGGGTCACCGATGGTGTTCGTACCCGGGCCGCTGTTTCCGGCCGAGATGACCAGCTGCACACCGTAGGTGTCGATGAGGCGCGTGTAGAGCTCGGCGCGCGCGTTGTTGCCGTCGTTCAGGGCGGGCAGGCCGCCGATCGACATGTTGACGATGTCGACGCCGCGGTTCTTGACGAGGTCGGACATGCCCTCGAAGAGCGCGACGTTGGTGCAGCCGCCGCTCCAGGTGCAGGCGCGCGAGGAGACCAGCTTGGCGCCGGGCGCCGCGCCGTTCATCTTGCCGCCGAAGAGGCTGTTGGCGGCGGTGATGCCGGCGACGTGGGTGCCGTGCTCGCTCTCGATGACGCCGATGTTCACGAAGTCGGCCTTCGCGCCGGCCGCGTTGTACTCGACGTCCTTGCGGGTCTCGACGACGAACGGAATCCGCTCCGCGACGTCCGTGGCCGGGTCGTCCTTGCCGAAGTAGCCGACCTGGAACTTGTCCTTGTACGGGCTCATCGCGACCTCGTCGGCGAAGTCGCCGTCGTTGTCGAGGTCCACCCGGACGGTCCCGGTCGCCGGGTCGTACAGCACGCCCCACACGTCGGTGGTGTCGCCGTCCCGGTTCAGGTCGCCCTTCATGTCGCCACCGGTGGTGGCGGCCTCGCGGAAGACGTTGAACTTGTACGTGCCCGCGGGCGCCGTCCAGGTCTTGCCGGACGCGGTGAAGGTCGGCCCGCTGACCTCGGTGATCATCGCCCGCCAGGTGGCGTCGCCGTCGGCGACCGGGTCGGTGGCGGTCACCCAGTCGACGATCTTGCGCTCGCCGGTGGTGGTCTTCTGCAGCGCCGGGTGCCCCAGGTCGATGCCGGAGTCCAGGACGCCGATGGTGACGCCGCGGCCGTCCGCCTTTGGGTTCTGCTTCACGAACTTGACGGCGCCCGTCTCGAAGGACGGGTTGTACGGGTTCTCGGCGGGGGTGTCCTTCCCCGGCGCCGGGTACGTTCCCGCGGCCTTGGCGGCCCCGCGGGCGCCGTCCGCCCGGTCCCCGGAGGGTGTCGGGTCGTCCAGCTTGATCTCCTGCTTGAGATCGATGGCCTGCACGCTCGCGAGCTTGGTGGCCGCCTTCAGCGCCGCCTCCGCCTTCGCGGTGGGCAGCGTCGCCCGTACGTAACCGAGCTTGTCGTCCGTGCGGCCGACGAGCGCGCCCTGTACGTCACCGAGCTGCTCGGCGACCTGCTCGGTGGCTCCCGGAGCGGTCGCCACCATCACGGTGACGTCCTTGGCCCCGGCGGCCTGCGCCTTGGCGAGCAGCTCCGTGTCCGTGCTGCCGAGCTTGGCCTCGGCCGACTTCGGGGCCGGGGGAGTGGGGTCGGGCGTACCGGCCGCGAAGGCGGGCAGCGGCGCGGTCGCACACAGCGCGGCCACGAGCGAGGCGGCGAAGGCTATTCGCGCGGTACGTCTGACGCCCGCGCGGGGCGCGGACGACTGGGGGGTGGCGGTCATGTGCATCCCTGAATGTGAAGGATCTGGAAGAAGTCAGGACAGAAAAGGTCCGGATTTCGGTGTCCAATGACCGGTCAGCATGTCGCAAGTGACAGTTGTTTGGGGAGAGTTGACCGGGGCGGATTGTGACCGTGGCACACATCCGCCACTGGCCGCCTTCCGCCACCGGGCGCGAGAGGGGTCGACTTCTGGCGTCCAAAGCGCAATCCACAGCCCGGACGCCTAGCCTCTGCAGATGAACGCAGAGCTGAGAGTCGCTGCCTACGCCGTGTGCGTACAGGACGAGAAGGTGCTGTTGGCCCGCTGGGTGGCCAGGGACGGAGCCAAGCGGTGGACGCTGCCCGGCGGCGGCCTCGAACACGGCGAGGACCCTCTCGAAACGGTCGTCCGCGAGGTCGACGAGGAGACCGGCTACAGAGTCGAACCCCTCTCGCTCCTCGGCCTCGACTCCATCCGCCGCCGCTACCCGCGCCGGCTCGGCTCCTTCGCGGACTTCCAGGGACTGCGGATCGTGTACGAGGCGGAGATCGTGGGCGGCGAGCTCCGCCACGAGACCGGCGGCTCCACGGACCTCGCGGCCTGGCACCGCCTCGACGCGGTGGAGGAACTCGACCGGGTCGAGCTCGTCGACACCGGCCTCGCACTCTGGCGCACCCGGCCGGCGACGGGCCGGGCCGCCCCACCACCGCACCGCACCTGACCGGTACGCCCGGCCCCGCACCGCACCTGACCGGTACGCCCGGTCCCCGGGCCCCTGTCCCCGGGAATGGCCGGAAGTGGATCAACCAGGGAGGGGTGGGGCAACCCTGCTGCCCCACCCCCGGGTCATCTCCCGCGACGCGCCGCCGCACTCATCGCCCGGCCCGCACCCGACCCAGCAGGGGAACCAGATGCCCGTACGCACCACCCGCAACGCGCTCCTCGCCGCTCTCGCCGCCGCAGCCGTCCTCGGCGCCGGCACCCTCTCCACCGCGCAGGCCGGCGAACGTACCGCCGGTGACCCCCACGCCCGGACCCGTGCCGCCGTCGACGCCCTGGTGCAAGGCGGGGCGCCCGGCGTTGTCGCCCGTACCGAAGGGCCCGGCGGGTCCCGGGCCTGGACGGACACCGCCGGGGCAGGCGACCTCACGACGGGGCGGGAGCGTGGTGCGCAGGACCGGTTCCGGATCGGGTCGCTCACCAAGACGTTCGTCGCGACGGTGATGCTCCAGCTGGAGTCCGAGGGGAAGCTCAGCCTCGACGACAAGGTCGGCAAGTGGCTGCCCGGCGTCGTCAGCGGCCACGGCCACGACGGCGGGAAGATCACTCTGCGCCAGGTGCTCCAGCACACCAGCGGCATCCACGAATACACCACCGACCCGGAGTTCGCCCGTCAGCGGATGGGCGTCGGATTCCTGGAACACCGCTACGACTCGCTCTCCGGGCGCCAGCTCGTCGAGGTCGCCATGAAGCACGCCCCCGACTTCGAGCCCGGCAAGAAGTGGCAGTACTCCAACACCAATTACATCCTCGCCGCCCTGGTCGTCGAGAAGGCGACCGGCCGCTCGTACGCGAGCGAGATCGAGCGGCGCATCATCCGCCCCCTCAAGCTGCGTGCCACCTCCGTCCCGCGCGAGGAGACCCGGCTGCCGCAGCCCAGCAGCCGCGCGTACACCACGTTCTCCGACCCGGCCGCCACGAAGAAGTACGACATCACCGAGTACAACCCGTCTCTCGCGGGTGCGGCGGGCGCCATGGTCTCCAGCACCGCCGACCTCAACCGCTTCTACCGCGAACTGCTCACCGGCAAGCTCCTGCCGAAGCGGCAGCTCAAGGAGATGACGACCACCGTCCCGGTCAGCGACCAGCTCCCCGGCACGGGCTACGGGCTCGGCCTCCTCAAGCAGACGCTGTCCTGCGGCAAGGAGGTCTGGGGCCACACCGGCGGCATCCACGGTTCGATCACCGAGGCGGGCACGACCAGGGACGGCCGGCAGTCCCTCGCCCTGAACCTCAACGGCGACTGGAGCGGCGCCACGGGCTCGGTGTTCGAAGCCGAGTTCTGCACCAAGTAGCAGCCCCGCAGGGGGAATCACCGGGCCAAGTCACCTGGGCAGGACGACCACATAGGCGGCCGGGTCGTGGTCCACGGACGCCATCAGCGCCGTCCGCAACACGGCCGCCTGCTGGTCCATCGCCTCGCGCAGCTTCTTCGGCGTGAGGTGGACGACCGTGATGCCGAGCCGCTCCAGGTGCTCCCGCTTGCGCGCGTACTGCGACCAGAGCCGGTCCTCGTCCTGGCGCGGCGCCCGGGTGTCCAGCTCGACGGCCACCGACTGGTCCGGCCAGAACGCGTCCACACCGCCCAGGTGCGGGCCGCCCGGCAGCCTCAGGTCCACGTTCCACAGCGGGTCCGGCAGCCCGAAGCAGCGCACCATCTCGTACAGCCGCTCCTCGGCGGCCGACCGGCTCTCGGCCAGGATCGACTGCACGGCGTCCCGCACGTGCGGCCTCGTCAGCAGCTGGGCCATGTTCAACTCCCGTACGAGCGCGGCAGGTTCGCAGTGGCCGTTGCCCACGGCCTCGGTCAGCAGATGCCGCACCGTGTCCACGTCCGTCAGGTGTGCCACCGCGTCGGAGACCGCCCGAGCGACCGGGGCCACCGGCAGCCCGGTGATGATCTGGGTGCCGGGCAGCGCGTGCGCCCGCACGATCCGTACGCACCCGGTGGAACGCAGCCGCCGTGTCCTGGGCACCATGACGTCGATCTGCGCCAGCGCCGGCAGCGGCGGCGCGGAGGAGAACCGGTGCAGGGCGAGGGCCGCGAGCCCGGTGACGACCGCCTCGCTGTCGTCCCGCCCGGGACGCCCCGCGTACAGCAGCGCCGCGTGCAGCCGCTCCTCGCTGGTCGGCGGACCCTGGTGCAGTACGAACACCCCCGGCAGCAGCTGCTGCCACGGCCCGCCGGGCCCGCACTGCGAGGACGCCTTGGCCGCCGTCACCCCGTACTCCCGCAACTGGGCAGTCGTCAGAACCCGCCGCTGCACGTCGGCGAGACGGCTGGGGGAGGGCGTACGGGGAGACGTGGCGGAAGAGGCGGCTGGGGCGGCCGGGGCGGCGGAGGAGACCGGGGTGGCAGGGGCGGCCGGGGCGGCGGGGGATTCGAGGCGGGCGGAACCGGTGCGCGGCTGCGGGGCGATGTGCACCTGCGGGGCCGTCGGCTCCTGCGCGGCGCTCTCGGCCTGCGGGGTGCCCTGCGCCTGGGGGTGCGTGTCGTTGTTCATGCCGAGGGCTTGCCCGCGCCGACCCCCGCCTCTAACCGCTGTTACAGTCCCGTCGACATTCCGGGACAACCCCGCCCTAAAGTACGGCTGTTCGACTGCCGAGCAGTGCCCGGAAAAAACCCCTGGAAACCCCCTGGAATCCCCCGGAACGCCCCGCGTCCGTGGGACAGGGACGTGGGGCCCCGCCCCCGGGTGTCGCCACGGCACCCGGGGGCGGGGCCCCACCCCCGTAACCCCTCCTGCTAGGCGCAGGCGGCGTCGCAGTCCTGCGCGTGCCGTGCCCGCGCCAGGTCGTCGCGTGCCTCCAGCACCAGGCGGCGCAGTGCCGGGGCCGCGTCCGCGTGGGACGTGAGCCACTCGTCGGTGGCGGCCAGCGTCGCGGCCGGGTCCTGGAGTGCGGGATACAGGCCGCGGACGATCAGCACCCCGATCTGGATGGAGCGTGTCGCCCACACCCGCTCGATCGCGTCGAAGTACTTCGCGGCATACGGGGCGAGCAGCTCACGCTGACCGCTGCGTACGAAGCCCCCGTTGGTGGCCTCGACGAGCGCGTTGGAGAGCGCGTCGGACTCCACGACCGACGCCCACGCCTGCGCCTTGACCGCCTCGGACGGGCGGGAGGCCAGGCAGCGCACCTGGTGGCGCTTGCCCGAAGCGGTGTCGTCCCGGGCGAGTTCGGCGGCGATGGCCGACTCGTCGGCCCGGCCGTGCGAGACGAGCGGGGACAGGAACGACCAGCGCAGCTCCTGGTCGACGTCGAGACCGTCGATCCGAGCCGTACCGGCGAGCAGGCCCTCCAGGAGCTGGAAGTCGGCCTCGTCGCAGGCTCCGGCGGCGAAGAAGCGCGCCCAGGCCAGCTGGTGCTCGCTGCCGGGCTCGGCGCTCCGCAGCTCGCGCAGCGCGCCCGCGGAGAGGAGCCGGCCGCCCTCCTCGCGCCACTGGGGGGCCGCGTAGTGGACGAGCGCCGTCTGCGTCCACGCGTGCAGCATCTGGAGCACGCCGATGTCCGACTCGCGGCCCGCGAAGCGCAGTACGAGATCGATGAAGTCGCGGGCGGGCATGAGGGCGTCACGGGTCAGGTTCCACAGCGCGGACCAGCACAGGGCGCGGGCCAGGGGATCCGTGAAGTCGCCGAGATGGGCGCGCAGGGTGTCCAGCGAGCCCGGGTCGAAGCGGATCTTGCAGTAGGTGAGGTCGTCGTCGTTGACCAGGATCAGCGCGGGCTTCTCGGCGCCGGCCAGGCCGTCGACGACCGTGCGCGGACCGGCCACGTCCGTTTCCGTACGGGCGTAACGGACCAGCTCGCCGCCCTCCAGCCGGTAGAGGCCGATCGCGACGCGGTGCGGGCGCAGCTCCGGGGCGGCCCCCGCCGCAGCCCGCTGATGCGCGGGGAGGGTGGCCTGCTGCACCACCGCGAGCTCGGTGATCCGGCCCTGCGCGTCGTAAGTGACCTCCGGCGTGAGGGAGTTGACCCCTGACGTCTGGAGCCAGACGCGCGACCACTGGGTGAGGTCGCGGCCGCTGGTCTCCTCCAGCACGGAGAGCAGGTCGCCGAGCCGGGTGTTGCCGTACGCGTTCGCCTTGAAGTAGCGGCGGGCACCCTCCAGGAAGGCGTCCCGCCCGACGTACGCGACGAGCTGCTTCAGCACGGACGCGCCCTTGGCGTACGTGATGCCGTCGAAGTTGAGCTTCGCGTCCTGGAGGTCACGGATGTCGGCCGTGATCGGGTGCGTGGACGGCAGCTGGTCGGCGCGGTACGCCAAGGACTTGCGGCGGTTGGCGAAGGTGATCCAGCCGTCGGTGAAGCGGGTCGCCTCGACCATCGAGAAAGTGCCCATGAAGTCCGCGAAGGACTCCTTGAGCCACAGGTCGTCCCACCACTGCATGGTGACCAGGTCGCCGAACCACATGTGCGCCATCTCGTGCAGGATGACGTTCGCCCGGCCCTCGTACGACGAACTCGTCGTTTTCCCGCGGAAGATGAAATCCTCGGTGAAGGTGACCAGACCCGGGTTCTCCATCGCGCCGAGGTTGTACTCGGGGACAAACGCCTGGTCGTACTTCCCGAAGGGGTACGGATAGTCGAAGTTGTCGTGGAAGAAGTCCAGGCCCTGCTTGGTGATCAGGAAGACGTCGTCCGCGTCGAAGTGCTTGGCGAGACCCTTGCGGCACATGGCGCCGAGCGGGATGTCGAGGGTGCTGCCGTCCGCGAGGGTGCGGCTGTAGGAGTCCTCGACGTAGTGGTACGGGCCGGCCACGACGGCGGTGATGTACGTGGAGATCGGCTTGGTCTCGGCGAACGTCCAGGTGCCGTCCTCCAGGGTGCCGACGCCGTTGCTCCACGCCGTCCAGCCCTCGGGCGCCCGCACCGAGAAGCGGTACGGGGCCTTCAGGTCGGGCTGCTCGAAGTTGGCGTACACCCGGCGGGAGTCGGCGGGCTCGTACTGCGTGTAGAGGTACACCTCGCCGTCCTCCGGGTCGACGAAGCGGTGCATGCCCTCGCCGGTACGGCTGTAGGCGCACTGGGCGTCCACGACGAGGACGTTCTCGGCGGCGAGGCCTTCGAGGGCGATGCGGGCGCCGTCGAAGACGGCCGCCGGGTCGAGCGCGGTGCCGTTCAGCGTCACCGCGTTGACGGCCGGGGCGACCAGGTCGGCGAAGGTGGACGCGCCCGGCGTCAGCGCCCGGAAGCGGATCGTGGTCACCGAGCGGAACGTTCGCGGGCCGTCCCCCTCGTGGTCGCCGACCGCGGAACGCAGGTCGAGCGCGACCTCGTAACCGTCGACGGACAGCAGCTCGGCCCGGATCTGGGCTTCGTCGCGGGACAGGTTCTCACCGGGCACGGGCACTCCTTTGTGACACGTTCGACGCTTTTCGATACTCCTCGAAACAGCACCGATCTTCCCATGTGCTCCTGACGGGGCGCGCACGGGAATGGTGCCGGGGGTTGGCTGGTTGTCAGGCACAGCGAGCGACCGTTGAAGTTTCATGAGGAGAGACATGTCCCAGACCGCGAAGATCCCCGCAGACTTCTGGTTCGACCCGCTGTGCCCCTGGGCGTGGATGACGTCGCGCTGGATGCTTGAGGTGGAGAAGCAGCGCCCGGTCGAGATCCGCTGGCACGTGATGAGCCTGGCCGTGCTCAACGAGGGCCGCGACGACCTGCCGGAGGAGTACCGGGAGGCCATGAAGACGGCGTGGGGCCCGGTCCGCGTGGTCATCGCCGCGCAGCAGCTGCACGGCGAGGAGATCACCGGCGCGCTGTACACGGCGCTCGGCACCCGCATCCACAACGACGGCCGCGGCATCACCGACGAGGTCATAGCGGAGGCGCTGGCCGAGGTGGGCCTGCCCGCCTCGCTTGCTTCCTACGCCACGGCCGACACGTACGACAAGGAGCTGCGTGCCTCGCACCAGTCGGGCATCTCCCTCGTCGGCGAGGACGTCGGCACGCCGGTCATCGCGGTCCCGGGCGAGGACGGCGACCCGATCGCCTTCTTCGGACCGGTCGTCACTCCGGCGCCCAAGGGTGAGGCGGCGGCGAAGCTCTGGGACGGGACGCTGCTGGTGGCGGCCACCCCCGGCTTCTTCGAACTGAAGCGGACCCGCACCAAGGGGCCGGACTTCAGCTGACCCCTTGGGCGGGGGGCGGGGCGGGCTGGTGGGGCGGGGGCGGGCGGCACGGGCCCGGTGGTCGTCGTGCGGGTGCGTCGTGGCTGATCGCGCAGTTCCCCGCGCCCCCAAAAGACTGCCCCTTCGGGCGGCTGACGCCGCCGACCCCCAGCCCTCTTGGGCAGCGGGGCCGCCCCCCGGGGGCGGGACGGGTGGGCAAGGGGGCGGCCCCCACGCGGAGCTAGCCCCTACCGGCCCCGCCCAACAGGCAGCCCCCGCCGAACCCTCGTACCGTCCGTCTATGGAGACAGGCGAGATACGTGGCGACAGCCACATAGGCACGACGGCCCCCCATGCCCCCCATGCCCCCCATGCCCCCCATGCCCCCCACGCCACCCATGCCCCCCACGCCACCCTGCCCGTACGCCCGACCGACCGAGCTGTACGGGCAGGGTGTTCCGCCCTCGCCGCCCTCTGGTGGCTGACCGGGCTCCGGCAGGCCTCCGGGGCCCTGCGGCACTACCTCGCCGGCACCGGCGCCCCGTACGCCCTCGACGCCAGCACCCTCGTCGCCCTCCCGCCCGTACGAGCAGCCGTGAACGCCCGCCTCCTGGAGGCCGAGGCAGGCCACTGGTCCGGCACCGACGGCTGGCAGGGCGTCCGTATCGCTCCCTCCACCAGCCCCGACTGGTGGCTGGCCGTGCGCGACGTCCAGTACCGCGTGATCCGCCCCAACCCGCACTACTACCGCGTCGAGTTCCGCACCCCCTTCACACCCTTCGCGCGTCTCCACGAGAGGGGCCTGGCAAGGGAGTTCACGGCCACCGGCCGCACCGGTTACCTGCCACGCTGACATGGAAGAGCCCCCGCGAGTCATGTCCTCGCAGGGGCTCTTCGTCATTCCACCCGCCCGGTGAAAGTTGAGAAGACGATCACGAGCAGGGCGCTTGGGGGTCCCGCCGGTCCGGCAGGAGTCACCACCGGCTCCGGGTCACGGAGTGATCAGCGGCGTGCGGTTCTTCGCGTCGGCGTAACGCTTCGACACGTCCTGCCAGTTGACGACGGCCCACATGGCGTCGATGAAGTCGACCTTCTGGTTCTTGTACTGCAGGTAGAAGGCGTGCTCCCACGCGTCGAAGACCAGGACCGGGACGGAGCCCTGGCCGACGTTGCCCTGGTGGTCGTAGACCTGCTCGACGATCAGACGGCCCGAGACCGGCTCGTACGCGAGGACGCCCCAGCCGGAGCCCTGCGTGGTCGCGGCGGCCTTGGTCAGCTGCGTCTTGAACTTCGCGAAGCTGCCGAAGGACTCGGTGATCGCGTCCGCGAGGTCGCCCACGCCGTCGGCGGCCGTCGGCTCGCCGCCGCCGCTGTCCTTCGGGCTGGCCATGTTGTGCCAGTAGATGGAGTGCAGGATGTGGCCGGAGAGGTGGAACGCGAGGCTCTTCTCCAGACCGTTGATCGAGCCCCAGGCGTCCTTGTCGCGCGCCTCGGCGAGCTGCTCAAGGGTGTCGTTGGCGCCCTTGACGTAAGCCGCGTGGTGCTTGTCGTGGTGCAGCTCGACGATCTGCGGGTTGATGACGGGCTCAAGGGCCGCGTAGTCGTACGGAAGTTCAGGAAGCGTGTAAATGGCCATGTCGTCCGACCCCTCCGATTGCTTATTGCAAGTCTTATGCATCTGCACGCTACCAGCACTTATTCGGCTCAGCAGCTTAGGCATGCCTCAGTAAAAAGCCCTAGGTCCGCATGCCGAGAGCATGCGGACCCAGAGCCTGAGAGGGGTGCGGAGAGGGCTAGTTGCGGGCCTTCGCCAGCTTCTGCCGTACGAGGCCGAGGATGATCAGGAACACCGTCAGACCGCCCGTCCCGGCGAGCTGGAGGCGCGTGTCGGGCTGGCGCAGCATCAGGAAGAAGATGACCGCCATGCCCGCCAGGGCCACCCAGGTCAGATACGGGAACAGCCACATCCGGACGACCAGCTTCTCCGGCGTCTCACGCTCCGTGCGACGGCGCAGGAGCAGCTGGGAGACCGCGATGAAGATCCAGACGACCAGGATCAGCGCGCCGATCATGTTCAGCAGCCAGGGGAAGACCTTGTCCGGGCTGATCCAGCTGAGCGCCACGCACACGAAGCCGAAGACCGACGAGCACAGCACCGCGACGCGCGGCACCCCGCCGGACAGCTTGCCGAGGAAGGCCGGGCCCTGACCGCGGGAGACCAGCGAGTACGCCATGCGGGACGAGCCGTAGATGTTGGCGTTCATCGCGGAGAGCAGGGCCGCCAGCACGATCACGTTCATGATCTGACCGGCCGCCGGGATGCCCAGGTGGTCGAGGGTCGCGACGTACGGGCCGATCGAGGCGACCTTCGGGTCGTTCCACGGGACCAGGGTGACGACGACGGCCATCGAGCCGATGTAGAAGATCGCGATGCGCCACATCGCGGTGCGGACCGCCTTGGTGACGCCCTCGATCGGGTTCTGCGACTCGGCAGCGGCGATCGTCACCGTCTCCAGACCGCCGTACGCGAAGACCGAGGCCAGCAGACCGATGATCAGTCCCTCGCTGCCGTTCGGGAAGAACCCGCCGTCACCGGTGAGGTTGGTGAGGCCCGGGGCGGCGGTGTCGCTGCCGGGCAGCACACCGAAGATGGCGAGCAGGCCGATGATCAGGAACAGCGAGATCGCGCCGACCTTCAGCGCCGCGAACCAGAACTCGAACTCACCGAAGTTCTTCACGGCGGCGAGGTTCGTGCCCAGGAAGATCACCATGAACAGCGCCACCCACGCCCACTGCGGGGACCCCGGGAACCAGCCCTGCATGATCTTCGCCGCGCCGATGCCCTCCAGGCCGACGGCCACACAGAGCAGGAACCAGAACGCCCAGCCCGCCGTGAAGCCCGCCCACGGCCCGATCGCCCGCTCGGCGTGCGCCGAGAACGACCCCGAGCTGGGGTTCGCCGCCGACATCTCGCCCAGCATCCTCATCACCAGCATGACGAGCAGGCCGGATATCGCGTACGCGATGACGATGGAGGGACCCGCGGCCGCGATGCCGGCACCCGACCCGACGAAGAGCCCGGCACCGATCACCCCGCCGAGAGCGATCATGGAAAGGTGACGCTGCTTGAGACCGTGGCCGAGCGAGGCGTCGGCCGGCGCTGCGCCGGCCGCTCCTGCATCGGCCGCTTCGACACGTGGGGGCGGCGGGGGCGCGGAGGTCCGAGACATGGGCGTGCCCTGTTCACTAGCTGAGACGGTGGGAAGCGAGCTGAGAGAGGGACACAGTCTCGGCACGCGCACCGCTCAGAGGGAACACTCGACCGCTATACGGACACCACGCTCACACATCGTGAACGCTCAGGCACGCCTCGCGCGCAATTCCCGCACCCAGGACACCAGCAGTACGGCCACGGTCGCACCCGCCGACCACAACAGCTGCGGCCGGGCCGTGTCGTCGAGGAGCATCAGCACCAGCACGACGCCCATCGCCGCCAGCGCCACCCACGTCAGATACGGGAACGCCCACATCTTGAGGGTGAGGCGCTCCGGCATCTCGCGCTCGATGAGGCGGCGCAGCTTCAGCTGCGAGACGGCGATCAACGCCCATACGAAGAGCAGCACCGCGCCGACCGCGTTGAGCATGTAGAGGAAGACCGTGTCGGGCCAGAGCAGGTTCAGTACGACGGAGACGAAGCCGAAGGCGACGGAGGCGAGCACCGCACGGCGCGGGACACCGCCCGCACTGGTCCGCAGCAGCCCCTGGGGTGCCTCGCCGCGCTCGGCCAGCGAGAAGACCATGCGGGACGAGCCGTAGAGGTTGGCGTTGAGCGCCGAGAGCAGGGCCACGAAGACGACGATGTTCATGAGGGTGCCGGCCGACGGGACGCCGATGCGGTCGAGCACCGCGACGTAGGGACTGAGGCCCGGGGTCAGCGAGTTCCACGGCAGCAGCGTCACGATGACCAGCATCGAGCCGACGTAGAAGAACAGGATCCGGAAGACGGCGCTGCGCACGGCACGCCCGACCGCGCGGGCCGGGTCGTCGGTCTCGGCGGCGGCGATCGTGACGACCTCCAGGCCGCCGAACGCGAAGACCACCGCGAGGACACCCGAGATCACCCCGGACCAGCCGTGGGGCAGGAAGCCGCCCTCGTCGGTCAGATGGGCCATCCCGACGGGGTCCGTCTCTGGCAGCACGCCGAAGACCGCCAGCAGGCCGAGTACCAGGAAGAGCACGATCGCGCCGACCTTGAGCGCCGCGAACCAGAACTCGAACTCACCGAAATTCTTCACCGCGGCCAGGTTGGCGACAGTGAAGACCACCATGAAGATCAGCACCCAGGTCCACTGGGGCACCCCGGGCACCCACCCGTTGGCGATCTTCGCCGCGCCCGTCGCCTCCACCGCGAGGACGACCACCAGCAGGAACCAGTACAGCCAGCCCACGCTGAACCCGGCCCACCGGCCGAGCGCCCGCTCCGCGTGCACCGAGAACGAACCCGACGCCGGGATCGCCGACGACATCTCGCCCAGCATCCGCATCACCAGCATCGCGATGGCGCCCGCGATCAGGTACGAGAGGACGATGCCGGGACCGGCCACGGCAATACCGGCACCCGAACCCACGAACAGGCCGGCGCCGATCACCCCGCCCAGGCCGAGCATGGTCAGATGGCGCTGCTTGAGCCCGGCGGACAGGGGCTCCTTCTCGCCGGGGCCGGGCGTGCGGAGCTGCTGGTCTTGCATGGCGCTCGTACTCTCGAAGGACCACGGAGGATCAGTGGAATTTGGCGGGACTCCACAGTCTCTCCCTGTTCGACTGCTCCGCGCAAAAGGTACCTATTACTCTCCACCGCCAGTGACGCGCATCACGTCACCAGGCCCCGCCCTCAGGCGCTTTGTGCGAACCCCACCAAGCCCCTGTTCTCCGCTTTGTCGGCGCTCTAGGGTGATCGGGCGACCAGCCCTGGGTAACGTCGCCCTGTTCCCCACTCTCCTTCCTTCTCTCCTGCGGAGTCCCGATGAGCACTGCTGCCGTAACCACCCGCCCCGGCGCGGTCCTTGCCGACCTGCTGCCTGCCACCCGCGTACGAGACATCGCGCTCGTCGTCGGCGGTGCGGCGCTCACCGGCATCGCGGCCCAGATAGTGGTGCCCCTCCCGGGCACTCCGGTGCCGGTCACCGGGCAGACCTTCGCGGCGCTGCTCGTCGGCACCGCCTTCGGCGCGCGCCGCGGCTTCCTGGCGCTGGCGCTGTACGCGCTGGCGGGCGTGGCGGGCATGCCGTGGTTCAAGGACGGCACGTCGAGTGCGGGCGGGGCGTCCTTCGGTTACGTCATCGGCATGCTGCTGGCCGCCACCGTCGTGGGGGCGCTGGCCCGGCGCGGCGGCGACCGCTCGGTGCTGCGGACCGCGGGCACCATGGCCGTCGGCTCCGTGATCATCTACTCCGTCGGCGTCCCGTACCTGATGGCCTCGACGGGTATGGGCCTGGGCGCGGCGCTCGCGGCGGGCGTCGTCCCGTTCCTCATCGGCGACGCACTGAAGGCGGCACTGGCGATGGGCGCCCTGCCCGCCGCCTGGAAGCTGGCAGGCCGCAAGGGCTGATCCATTCCGTACGTACCAAGGGGGCTCCCGGCATCTTGACCTTGCCGGGAGCCCCCTTTTGCCGTGGGCGCAGGGGCAGTCACCCAAGGGCACGAGCCCCCACGCACCCGCACCCACCACACCTCGGGCGGAAGCCTCAGTGCTCGCGAGCCCCCCGCTCCCGGCGCGACCACCAGAACCCCACCCCGCCCGCGCCGACCAGCAACGCCCCGGCGATGCCGAGCGGCAGAGCGCCGTCGCCGACGCCGGTGCGCGGCAGGCCGCCCGGCTTGCTGGTGCTCGGGGCCGGCGAGGCGGGGGAGGGGGACTCCGGCCCGAACGGCACGTTCGACGTACCGAGCAGCAGCGGCGTGTCCGGCGCGTTCGGCGTCGGCTTCGAGGTGCCGAAGTCGACCGGCCCCTGCTGCCAGAGCAGCTTCTCGCTGGTGCCCTCGGTCACCGGCAGGCAGATCTTCCCCTTCTTCTTGAGGTCGAAGGTCGCGTCGACGTCGTACGACTTGGACTTGCCCGCAGCGAGGTCCGCGACGATGCAGGCGAACCCGCTGTTGGAGCCCGGCGGGAGCTTGCCGGCCGGGATCGGCACACAGCCGTTCACCGCGTCGACCTTCAGGCCGTCGAAGCCGACGACGGCCATGGTGATCTGCCCGGTGGCCTTACTGCCCTTGTTCGCCACTGTCGCGGTGATTTTTGTCTTTCCGGTTTTGTTGTCGACCGAAATCTTTCCGGGGAGCTCGGTCGAGATCTTCAGGTCCGCGGGAGCGCCGGGGCCGGGAGACCCTCCTTGAGTGCTGCCGGGTGTCGGCTCGGCGGCGAACGCACCGTACGGCAAAAGAAGAACAGATGCTGCCGCGACCGCCAGACAAGATCCCGCACGTACCCCGATGATCTCTTTCCCGATCTTTTCGAGCATTTCCCAGCCCCCTTATTCTGAACAGCATCAGCTGTACTTGCAGGAGTACCACAAGATTGCGTCCAACTGTGCTGCAATGGTGGGAAGTTAATGCTTCTGTCCTGGTCGCAGCAGGTGCTGAGGAGGAGGACGGGGATGCCGGGATATACGAGTGGCGGGGTGCAGGGGTTATTGATCGCCGGTCGTTACCGGTTGGGAGAGACGATAGGCCAGGGCGGCATGGGGCGGGTGTGGCGTGCCTATGACGAGATCTTGGACCGCGCCGTCGCCGTAAAAGAAATGCGCATGGACGGACTGGATGCAGAGGACAGCCGAATTCGACGGGAAAGGACTTTGCGGGAAGCGCGGGCCACGGCTCGTATAGACCACCCGAATGTGGTGCGGGTCTACGACGTCGCCGACGAGAGCGATCGGCTGTGGATCGTGATGGAGCTGGTGGATTCCCGTTCGCTGGAGCAACACCTCGTGGGGGAGGGACCCGTGCCGCCGCGGGAGGCGGCCCGGATCGGGCTCGGGGTGACGGCGGCGCTCCGCGAGGTGCACGTACGGGGAGTCCTGCACCGGGACATCAAGCCGGGCAATGTGCTCCTGGGCCGGGGCAACGACCGTGTCGTCCTCACCGACTTCGGCATCGCCGCGATCCAGAACACGACGGCGCTGACGATCGTCGGGATGCTGGTCGGCTCGCCGGACTACATGGCGCCGGAGCGGGTCGGCGGCCGCCCGCAGGGAGCGCCGTCCGACCTGTGGTCCCTCGGGGCCACGCTGTGCGCGGCGGTGGGCGGCACATCCCCGTTCACCCGCCCCACGACGATGGCCACGCTGCACGCGGTCCTCTATGAGGAGCCGGAACTCCCTGCGTCGGCGGGTGAGCTGGCCCCGATCCTGACCGCGCTGCTGGCCAAGGAGCCGGAAGCCCGTCCGACCGTGGACGAACTCCATGCGGCCCTGACGGAGCTGTTGGCGGGGGAGGGGGAGCGGGCGGGGGAGGCCGAGAGGGCGGAGGGGCCGTCGGAGCCGGAGGGGCCCGTGCAGGAGCGGACCCGGCCCGTGCCGCCGGTCCCGTACGAGCCGACCCGGGTGGAGTCCCCGGTGCCGGTGCCGGTGCAGGAGCCGTTGGCGGGAGCGGAGGGGCCTGGGGTCGAACCGTCCGGTGAGGGCGCTGGACCCCGCCGGTCGGAGACCACGGAACTACGTGTTCCGGCAGGGGCGGTGGTACCGGAGCAAGCACAGAAACCGGAAGCGGCTGCCGACCCCGAAACCGGAACCGGCGCTCCGCAGCGGTCCGGTGGGCGAGGCGTGCGGTTCAGGCGCAGCAGGCCGGGGCCGCGAACGGACCCGCGCGTCGGTACGGTGGAGGCGGCGCGCGGAACGTCCGGACCCGTCACCGGTCCCGTCACCGGTCCCGGAACCTTGGAGGACGCCGTTCCGCGGACCCGTCGGCCCACTTTCGTGGTCCCTCCGGTCACGCAGCCTGGCGAGGAGAATCCCGCGCCTTCGCCCGATGCCTCGGCCCTGGCCCCCGGCCCGGCGCCGGTGCCCGTGCAGGCCCCGGCCCCGGCCACAGCTCCGGAGCCCGAGCCCGTGGAGCCCGTACCTGCGCCTGAGGCCGCACCCGAGCCCGTACCTGAGCCCGAGCCCGCGCCCGCGCCCGCACCCGCGCCCGAACCGCCGCTTGAACCGCCGCTTGAACCCCCGGCTCCGGCTCCGGAGCCGCCCATCAGCCCAGCCCCCGGCCGCACCCTTCCCCGCACCCGTACCCGCCCCCGTGCCCTCGTCGCCGCCGGAGCCGCAGTCCTCGTGGCCGGTGCGGTGGTGACCGCCGTCCTGCTGGGGCGCGGCGAGGACCCCGGCCAGAACAACAACAGCAGCGGCAACAACAGCAGCGCAAGCAGCAGCACCAGCAAGCCGTCCGTCGCCCCCACCGTCGCCGGTACCGCCAGGCCGCCCACCTCCGGGGTCAGGCCCGGGAGCCGAAACGAGATCGGGTTCTCGTGGGTGCCGCCCACCGGCTGGACACGCAGCGCGCGCAGCCCGTCGAACGTGCACTACCACTCGCCCGACGGCACACAGGAAATCGCCGCCGCGTACACGCTCGTACGGGGCGGCGATCTGCTCACGCAGTGGGAGAACTTCGAGAAGGAGTCCCACGACGTGCAGGACTACCGGAAGATCCGGCTGGAGCGGACGACGTTCCAGGGGCGGCCCGCCGTCGTCTGGGAGTACACCTTCACCCAGGAGGGCAAGCCCCGGCAGGGCCGCCAGACCGGCTTCAACGCGGGCGGGAAGTCGTACCAGATCAACGTCTGGTTCGAGATTCCCGCCCGCGCCGAGGCCTTCCGCAACTACGAGCGGGTGACGGAGTCCTTCGTACCGCTCTGATCCACCGGGGTCGCCCGCTCGATCAGGTCCACCGCAGTCGCCGGGGCCGCGGCGGCCACCGGGGGAAGCGTGCCGTTCCGCTTCTGTACGAACTCGCGGATCAGCGCGAAGCCCACCACGAGAGCGGCGACCAGCAGCGAGAGGAGCACCTGGGTGCGGCCCGCGTCGTCGGTCAGCATGTAGACCAGTACGAACGAGATCATCGCGATCGTCGCCCAGGTCAGGTACGGGAAGAGCCACATCTTCACGACCAGCTTGGACGGGTCCTCGCGCAGGATGATGCCGCGCATCCGCAGCTGCGTGAAGCAGATGACCAGCCAGACGAAGAGCGCGACCGCGCCCGAGGAGTTCAGCAGGAACTCGAAGACCGTGTCCGGCCACATGTAGTTGAAGAACACGGCGACGAAGCCGAAGACGACCGACGACAGGATCGCGATCTGCGGCACGCCCCGCTTGCTCACCTTCGTGAAGGCCTGCGGAGCGTCCTTGCGCTGGCCGAGCGAGAAGGCCATCCGGGAGGCGGTGTACAGGCCGGAGTTCAGGCAGGACAGGACGGCCGTCAGCACGATCACGTTCATGATCTGGCCGGCGTGCGGGATGCCGATGGAGTTCAGGGCCGCGACGTACGAACCGCCGTCCGCGACGATCGACTTGTCGTTCCACGGCAGCAGCGTGACCACGACGAAGATCGAGCCGAGGTAGAAGATGCCGATGCGCCAGATGACGCTGTTGGTGGCCTTGGTGACGGCGCGCTGCGGGTCCTCCGACTCACCGGCGGCGAGCGTGACGATCTCGGAGCCCATGAACGAGAAGACGACCATCAGGACACCGGTCAGGATCGCCCCGTACCCCTTGGGGAAGAATCCCCCGCTGTCGGTGAGATGCGCGAATCCCGCCCCCGGGTTGTCCGAGCCGGGCAGCACGCCGAACACGGCCAGCAGACCGATGATCACGAACGCGCCGATCGCGACGACCTTGATCCCCGCGAACCAGAACTCGAACTCGCCGTACGAGGCGACGGAAGCGAGGTTGGTGGCCGTCAGCACGAGCATGACGATCAGCGCCCAGCCCCACTGCGGCACCGCCGGTATCCAGCCTTCCAGGATCTTCGCGCCCGCGGTCGCCTCGACGGCGAGCACCACGACCCAGAAGAACCAGTAGAGCCAGCCGATCGAGAAGCCGGCCCAGCGGCCGAGCGCCTGGTCCGCGTATGCGGAGAAGGAACCCGAGGACGGCCGTGCGGCAGCCATCTCGCCGAGCATCCGCATCACGAAGACCACCATCGCGCCGACCAGGGCGTACGACAGCAGAATCGCGGGCCCGGCGGCGGCGATGCCCGCACCGGAACCCACGAACAGGCCTGCGCCGATCACGCCGCCGATCGCGATCATGGAGAGATGGCGGTTCTTGAGACCGGCCTGGAGGCCGCCGTTGTCGACGGAGCCGCCGGCCACGGAGCTTCTGTCCGGCTTCTCCGTCTGGGTCGGGTGCGCACTCATGCACAAACCTCATTCGTTACTTCGGGCACGTCGTCGGGCCGCAGTGTCATGACGCTCGGTGCAGGAGGGCCGGTCTGCCGGCCGTCCTGTGAGCCCCCGCATTCAAGCCGAGCCCGGGACAATCCGGAAGACTTGATTCCGGATCGTTGTACGAGGACAAATGCCCGGGATGTACGGCCTTAGGTCCCGCATCGCGAGGGACCGAGGTCCTTACCCCGATGCGCCCTACCCCGTGCAGCGCATGCCACACTCGTCACATGCGCGTGTACCTCGGTTCCGACCATGCCGGATACGAACTCAAGAACCACCTCGTCGAGTGGCTCAAGGCCCACGGCCACGAGCCCGTCGACTGTGGTCCCCACCTCTACGACGCCCAGGACGACTACCCGCCGTTCTGCCTCCGGGCCGCCGAGAAGACGGCCGCCGACCCGGACTCGCTCGGCATTGTGATCGGCGGCTCCGGCAACGGGGAGCAGATCGCCGCGAACAAGGTCAAGGGCGTACGGGCGGCCCTCGCCTGGAGCGAGCAGACCGCCGCGCTCGGCCGTGAGCACAACAACGCCAACGTCATCTCCATCGGTGGGCGCATGCACACCGAGGCCGAGGCGGTGAAGTTCGTCGAGATCTTCCTCTCGACGCCCTACTCGAACGAGGCGCGCCACACCCGCCGCATCGAAATGCTCTCCGAGTACGAGACCACGGGCGTCCTCCCGGCCATCCCGCCCCACCACCCGCAGCAGGCCTGACCCCCGGGCGGCTGACCCCCTGGGCGGCTGACGCCGCCGCTCCCTAGCCTCCTT
Organism: Streptomyces sp. NPDC048442; assembly: GCF_040651475.1. Taxonomy (NCBI): domain Bacteria; kingdom Bacillati; phylum Actinomycetota; class Actinomycetes; order Kitasatosporales; family Streptomycetaceae; genus Streptomyces; species Streptomyces sp. NPDC048442. Next base: position 336,613 of record NZ_JBEZKB010000001.1, on the reverse strand, counting down.
GGGCAGCGGGGCCGCCCCCGGGGGCGGGACGGGTGGGCAAGGGGGCGGGCCCCACGCGGAGCACGCCCCCTCGCTCCGGCACGCCCCCGCCCCCGCCCCACCGAGCCCGCCCCCCGAAGAGGTTCCCGTGCCCGAAGGCCACACCATCCACCGCCTCGCGCACGAGTACGCCACCCGCTTCACCACCGGGACCCCGGTGCAAGTCACCAGCCCCCAGGGCAAGTTCGCCGACTCCGCCGCCCTCCTCGACACCCACCCCCTCACCGTCACCGAGGCCCACGGCAAGCACCTCTTCCTCGGCTTCGGCCCCCTCGGCTGGGTCCACATCCACCTGGGCCTCTTCGGCAAGGTCTCCTTCGAGAACGCACCGGCCAGGACAGCGGCCGGCGCGGCGGCCAGAACCGCCCCCAAGGCCGACACCGTCCGCCTCCACCTCGCCACCCCCACCGCATACGCCGACCTCCGCGGCCCCACCACCTGCACCCTCATCACCGACGCCGAGAAGAGGGCCGTCCACGACCGCCTCGGCCCGGACCCCCTGCGCGCCGACGCGGACCCCGACCGCGCCCTGCGCCGCATCCGCGCCTCGCGCACCACGATCGCCGCGCTCCTGATGGACCAGAAGGTCGTCGCCGGCGTCGGCAACGTCTACCGGGCCGAAGTCCTCTTCCGGCACGGCATCGACCCGTACACCCCGGGCAGGGACCTCACCGGCGCCCAGTGGGACGCGATCTGGCACGACCTCGTCGCCCTCATGCACGAAGGCGTCCGGCTCAACCGGATCGACACCGTCCGCCCCGAGCACACCCCCGAGGCCATGGGCCGCCCGCCCCGCAAGGACGACCACGGCGGCGAGGTGTACGTCTACCGCCGCGCCACGATGCCCTGCCACCTCTGCGGCAGCGAGATCCGCACCGCCGACCACGCCGCCCGCAACCTCTTCTGGTGCCCCACCTGCCAGAAGCCCTGACCGCTCAGAAGTCCCGACCGCTCAGCACCCACAAGGCACCCGCAAGCCCCGACCGCTCAGAACCCGTGCGCCAGCCACGGCGCCACGTCCGACCCGAACGCCACCGAAGCCTCCGCCACCGCCCCCTCGCGCAGCTCCCGCACCCGCCCGGCCGCCGCGAGCCCGGCCAGCGGCACGCCGCCCAGGTAGGCCGCCCCCAACTCCCGTACGGACAGGGCGACATCGGCCGGATCCGCGGTCCGCACGCACACCGCGCCCTTCGCGTCACCGGTCAGCCGCCACCGCCCCTCGTTCCACGGGCAGAAGGCGTCCTGCACCTCGAACACCACGTCCACCGGCGCCCGGTAGGTACGCGCCTCCAGCGCCGCACCCACGTCCACCAGCCGTACGTGCATCGAGTCCCGCAGTGTCACCGCGCTGCGCCGTGTGTCGGACACCAGATGCAGCCACGCGTCGTCGGACGGCCGGTTGTGTGCCGTCAGTTTCGACGTCAGGTCGATGCCGAAGAGGAAGCGCCACAGTGCCGCGTACGCCTGCGGGGCCCGCGGACCGACCGCCTCCAGGTCCTCCAGGACCACCACCCCGTCCGCACCCGCCGCACTCCACTCGGGCTTCACCCGGAACCGCGCGAAGCCCAGGACCGTGCCGTCGGCGTCCGACGCGAGCACACACTGCAGCGCCGACGCCCCCTCGCGGTCCTTCTCCGGGTCCAGCAGCGGAACCCGCTCCCAGCCGGGCTGCCGGGCGAGCATCCCCGGCCGCCCGGCAACCGCCTGCGCGTAGATCTCCTCGCACGTGTTCCGTACGGCCTCGTCGGCCACCGGCGCGTACCGCAGTCGTACGTCGTCCGTACCCTCGGGTACCGCGATCCGCACCCGCGCGGTGTCGATCGAGGCCCGCAGCTCGAACGTCCCGACCCCGTAGCCGAACCGGCCGTAGATCACCGGCTCCGACGCCGTGAGGACCGCGACCGCCTCGCCGCGCGCCCGTACGTCGTCCAGCTGCTGCCGCATCATCGACGTCAGCACGCCGCGGCGCCGGTGCGTCGCCGCCACACCGACCATGGTCACGCCCGCCACGGCCAGCGACGCCCCGCCCGGCACCGTCATCCGGAAGCTGAACGCCCCCGCCGTCCCGACGCACGCCCCGCCGTCCCACACACCCACCGAACGGTCGAACTCGGTCAGATCGCGCCACAGAGCGCGCTCCTGTGCCGACTCCTCGACCCCGCCGAAGGCCCGCTCCAGCGTCGCGTACCAGGTGTCCCACTCGGCCGGAGTCAGTACCCGCAGTTCCGTAGTCATATGCCATGCCTACCAGCGGCCCCCCATGACAAGCCACTCATTTCGAACGCAATGTCATGGGGGTCCCCCTGCGGAGGAGCCGCGCGGGTGGATAAGGTCCACGGCAATGGGCGGCGCCGTGAGAGTCGATTCGTACACCGCCCGGTGGCGCAAGTCCGCGCACCGGGTGCGCAACGGGCTGCGCCGGTCCGGGGTCGACTACTTCCGCGGCGACGGCTCCGACTGGATCGCCCTCGCCGCCCTCCTCCTCACCGTCCCGGCCATCACCTTCGGCACGATCGTGACGCCCGTGTGGATCGCCCCCTCGATGCTGGTGCTGCCGATCGTCGCGGGCGGCCTGCTGCTCCGCCCGGCCAGCCTGCTGGGCCTGTACGCGGCCGCAGCGACGGCACTGATCATCGAGTCCGTCGTGCTCGGCCCGTACACCCAGGGCCCGGCCCGCGTCACTCCCGGCACCGTCCTCACCGTCGCCGCCTGCGGCTTCTTCGGGCTGGTCATCGCCCAGTTCAGGGCCCGGGTCGGAGTGCCGTGGAGACGCGGCGGCACCATGCTCTTCGACCTGCGCGAACGCATCCGGGTGCAGAGCGCGCTCCCCGCCCTCCCCAAGGGCTGGCACCGCGAGATGGCGCTGCGCCCGGCCGGCGGCCAGTCCTTCTCCGGCGACTTCGTCGTGGCCGCCCGTACGAATGGCGGGCGCACCCTCGAAGTCGTCCTCACCGACGTCTCCGGCAAGGGCATGGACGCGGGCTCCCGCGCCCTGCTGCTGTCCGGCGCCTTCGGCGGCCTCCTCGGCTCCCTCCCGCCGCACGACTTCCTGCCCGCCGCCAACGGCTATCTGCTCCGGCAGGACTGGGACGAGGGCTTCGCCACCTCCATCCACCTGGTCCTGGACCTGGAGACCGGCGAGTACGAACTCCTCTCGGCGGGCCACCTGCCCGCCCTCCAGCTGCACGCGGGCAGCGGTCGCTGGGAGGAGAAGTCCGGCGAGGGCCCCCTCCTCGGTGTCTACGACGGCGCCGAGTTCGACCCGGGCAAGGGCGTACTGGCCCCCGGCGACGTGCTGATGCTCTTCACGGACGGCCTGGTGGAGGCGCCGGGACGCGACATCAGCGAGGGCGTCGACCGGCTCACGGGCGAGGCCGACCGCTACGTCGCGGCGGGCTTCGAGGGCGCCGCCTGGCACCTCATCGAAGCCGTCGCCAAGGACGTCAACGACGACCGAGCCCTGCTGCTGCTCTGCCGCAACTGACCGCCTTCCGCAACGACAGCGCCCGCCGCCACCTCATAGAGGCGACGGCGCGCGCGACACAGCGGCAACAACGGACGTGGCACAGCGGCAACAACGGACGTGGCACAGCGGCGACGGCGCGCGACACAGCGGCGACGGCGGACGCGACAGGTACGGCAGCCGCTCAGCGCGCGGCAGACGGCTCCTTCTCCAGCGCCGCGCGTCCCGGCGGCAGGTCCTTGTCCCGGCCCGGCAGGATCCGTGCCAGCCAGTGCGACTGACCGGCGGCCAGCGGCCCCAGCACGGCCAGCAGCAGTACGTACCCGGCGATGAACGGCGAAAGCCGCTCGTCGAGCCCGGCCCCCGCCGCCATCGTCGCGAGGATCAGCGCGAACTCGCCGCGGGCGAGCAGCGTGGTGGCGATGTTCGCGGCGGGCTGCGCCCCGAACCCGTAGATCCTCGCGGCACTCACGCCCGCGATCACGTTCATCACCAGCGTCACCGCGACGGCTGCCAGTACGGGCCACAGCACCACGGGCAGATCACCGGGGTCGATGGACAGCCCGAACGCGAAGAAGAAGATCGCACCGAACGCGTCCCGCAGCGGATGCACCAGCTTCATGATGCGCGGCCCCGACGACGTGCTGCCGAGCATCAGACCGACCATGAACGCACCGATCGCGTCCGCCACTCCGAACCACTCGGAGACGCCCGCCACGAAGACGGCCGCACCGAGGAAGGAGATGACGAGCAGCTCGTTGTCCTCGGTGCCGATGAGCCTGCCGATGACCTTCGTACCGAAGCGGGCGACCAGGGCGAGCAGCAGCAGGAACCCGAACGCCTTGCCCGCGTCGACGGACGCCGCGGCGAGGCTGTCCGCGCCGGACAGGATGGGCTGCAGCGCGGCCAGGTACAGGGCGAGAAAGATGTCCTCGACGACGATGATGCCGAGGATCGGCTTGGTCTCGCCGTTCCCGATCCGCCCCAGGTCCACCAGCACCTTGGTGACGATCGCGGACGAGGAGATGCCGAGCACACCGGCCAGCACCAGCGCCTCGGAGGTGCCCCAGCCGAGCGCGAAGCCGAAGCCGAGACCCGCGCCGACGTTCAGCGCGAGATACGCGCCGCCGGCGAGCGCCATCTTGCGCCCGCCCTCTTTGAGGTCGTCGAGATGGAATTCAAGACCGAGGTAGAAGAGCAACAGGACCAGGCCGAGCGCGGAGAGCATCTCCAGGTCGTGCGGGTCCTTCAGCAGCACCCAGCCGGGGGTGTGCGGGCCGAGCAGGATCCCGGCCAGGATGAACAGCGGAATGGTCGGCAGGCCGATCCGGCCTCCGAGACGGGCGAGTACGGCGGCGGCGAGAAAGGCACCGCCCATGGCGATGAGTGTGTCTGCGTGTCCGATGGGGCCGCTCCTCCTGTGTGGTGGGGCACTGCGCACGAAGGCAAACTGGTCAAGACGGCGTCAAGAAACCGTCAGTAATTAGTTTACCGAACCTTTTACGTCGCAAGCGGTCCCTGCCCCATGCACCCGTGGACGCGTCTACGAACCCTTCCGGAACGCCCACGACAGATCCGGCTCCGTCACCACCCGCAGCGCCCGCCGCACCGGCGGCGTGCACAGCACCGTCACCAGGGCCACCGCGGCCAGCGTGACCACGATCCGCCCCAGCGGAGTGCCCAGGTGGTACCGCTCCGCCCAATGCGCGTAATCCGCGTACTTGATCACGAAGCCGTGCAGCAGGTACCCGCAGATCGTGCCCGAGCCCAGTGCCGTGAACCACATCCGCCGCCGGGGCACCCACGCCAGGAAGCAGGCCGTCAGCATCAGCGCCGCACCGAACATCGCGTACGTCATCAGCACCCCCAGCCACCACGGCTGGTCCAGCTCCTGCACGCTGTGATTGCGGTACACCCAGTCCAGTTGCGTATACGGCACCGCCCAGTACAGGAACGCCGCCGAAGCCGCGAACACCGGAATCGCCGCCCACCGCACCGACCACCGCTGCACCAGCCGGAAGTGCTGGGGCCGCAGCCGCAGCCCCAGCACGAAGAACGGCAGGAACTGCAGCACCCGCTGCACCGACAACTGCTCGCTCATGCCCGGTGTCACCGCCGCAGCGGTCGCGATCACCAGCGAGATCTGCACCGGCCACCGGACGGCCATGAACAGCGGAGTCAGCAGCCGCCACACGAACAGCGCCATCAGGAACCACATCAGGAACCACGGCGACAGCAGCCGCGGCGACACCGGCCCGTCCTCCATGAACCCGAAGAACAACGCGTACGCCGTCTGGAAGACCACGTACGGCACCACTACGCTCGACACGAGCCGCATCAGCTTGTGCGGACGCATGCCGAAGGACCGCGAGAAATAGCCGGAGATCAAAATGAAGGCCGGCATGTGGAAGACATACACGAGCACATACAGCGTTTCGGTCGCCCGGCTCCCGGAGAGCACCAGCGGCCACGAGTGCCCCACGGCGACGAGCACGATCGCCAGGTACTTCGCATTGTCGAAGTAGGCGTCCCGTCTCTCCTTGCCCGGTGCGGGCACAGGGGTCTTCGCCGAGGAAGGGGCGGGCCGTAGTGCCGGTACCGGTTCCGTCAGCGGAGGCAGCGGGGCCCTCTGTTGCGTCTGGGGAGACTGGAGCATTTGAGGCACCCTAGTGGCGCCCACGACGATCCGTCACGCATCGCTGTACGGCCGTCGCGTGCCGCCGCGGCATACGCGCACTGCCTCCGCGACGCCCCCGCGGCGACTTCGCAGCGTACGAGCAGGTGCACAACAGCCAAGATCACGTCGCGATCCGGCCAACGAGGGCCATCAACAGTGCGTCACCCGGCAGTCAGTGATGGGGTGTTGGTGGCACGATGGCCTAGCGGGGGAAGCACTGGGCCGTGTGTCCCCGGGCCGGCAAGGCGGACCGACCAAGGGTGTGATCAGTTGTGGCCATTTCACTGTCAGTGGTGTTGCTGTTGGCAGTCGTCCTCGTGGTGTTGATACGAGGCGGCTCGCTCAAAGCGGGACCCGCTGTCGTAGCGGTGCTCTTCGGGTTCTTCCTTGCCTCCACCGGCATGGCGGACGACATACAACGGTTCCTCAACTCCCTTGCCAGCACCCTCAACAACATCAAGTTCTGAGGAACAATCCTGAAGAAGTTTCCGAAGTTTCCGAGGAACAGACAAAAAACCTCCGGCCCGGCGAGCGAACTCACCGGGCCGGAGGCCGTTGCAGAGCGGGCGACGGGAATCGAACCCGCGTAGCTAGTTTGGAAGACTAGGGCTCTACCATTGAGCTACGCCCGCACACGCACCGCAGGGACGCCGGAGCGACCGCGGTACGGAGAGCATCGTAGCGGGTCCAGGTGCGTCGACGCACACCCCGTTCCCATGAGCCGGTAAAGCGGCCGACGCGGTACCCGCGGGCATGTACCCTACGTGTCGCACCGACGGGGTGTGGCGCAGCTTGGTAGCGCGTCCGCTTTGGGAGCGGAAGGTCGTCGGTTCGAATCCGGCCACCCCGACCAGCAGAATCCCTCTTCATCCTTGCCACAGGTCCCCCCACAAGATCGCATTGTGGGAGCACGTCCGCTTGCCGTTACTATGCAAGCTGCGTGCCCGTGTGTCTGATACCGGGCTCGATCAGCAGGACCGCCCAACTGAGCGGTTCGGCAGAACCCAAGAAGTCAGCCACCAAGGAGACCGAACCGTGAAGAGCGCCGTGGAGACCCTGAACCCGACCCGGGTTCGGCTCAGCATTGAGGTGCCCTTCGAGGAGCTCAAGGACAGCCTCGACGCGGCGTACAAGAAGATCAACCAGCAGGTCACGGTGAAGGGCTTCCGCAAGGGGAAGATCCCGAACCGAGTCATCGACCAGCGGTTCGGCCGTGGCGCTGTTCTGGAGGAGGCCGTCAACGACGCCCTCCCGAAGTTCTACACCGAGGCCGTCAACGAGGGTGAGCTGAACCCGCTGGGTCAGCCCGAGGTGGACATCACGGAGCTGAAGGACGGCGAACTGCTGTCCTTCACCGCCGAGGTCGACATCCGCCCGTCGATCGAGATCCCGGACTACTCCGGCATCGAGGTCGAGGTCGACGCCGTCACCGTCTCCGACGAGGACGTCGCGAAGGCTGTCGAGGACCTGCGTGGTCGCTTCGCCTCCACCAACCCGGTGGAGCGCGCCGCCGAAGACGGCGACGTCGTCACGATCGACCTTGAGGCCAAGGTCGACGGCGAGGTCCTGGAGGACGGCGTGGCCGAGGGTGTTTCGTACACCATCGGCTCCGGCGAGCTCCTCGAAGGCATCGACGAGGCCGTCAAGGGCCTGGAGGCCGGTGGCGAGGCCACCTTCACCTCCCAGCTCAAGGGCGGCTCCGCCGAGGGCAAGGACGCGGAGGTCACCGTGAAGGTGTCCGCCGTCGCCGCCCGTGAACTCCCCGAGCTGGACGACGAGTTCGCCCAGATGGCGAGCGAGTTCGACACGCTGGAGGAGCTGACGGCCGACAGCCGCAAGCGCCTTGAGAACATGAAGCAGTACGACCAGGCCACCCAGGCCCAGGAGCGCGTGCTCGACAAGCTCATCGAGCTCGTCGAGGTCCCGATCCCCGAGAACCTCCTCGCGGACGAGGTCAAGACCCGCAAGCACAACCTGGAGCACCACCAGCTCGGTCAGATGGGCATCGACCTCGCGAAGTACCTGGAGATCCAGGGCAAGACCGAGGAAGAGTTCGACGCCGAGACCGCCGAGCAGGCGATCAAGGGCATCAAGACCCAGTTCATCCTCGACGAACTGGTCAACAAGGAGAAGCTGAACGTGAACCAGGAGGAGCTCACCGAGCACCTCATGCGTCGCGCGCAGTCCTCCGGCATGTCCCCCGACGAGTTCGCCAAGGCCGTCGTCGAAGGCGGCCAGGTCCCGATGCTCGTCGGTGAGGTCGCGCGCGGCAAGGCGCTCGCCGTCGTCGTCGAGGCCGTCACGGTCAAGGACACGAACGGTGAGCTCGTCGAGCTCGACGATGACGAAGACGAGGCTGCTGAGACGGTCGAGGCTGCCGAGACGGCCGACGCCGTCGAGGCCGCCGAGGGCGAGACCGACGTGAAGGACGCCGCCGAGGCCAAGTAGGCCCCGGCAGCCCCTGAGCACAGCACCGCCAGTCACGACGACGGGCCCGGACGCAGACTTGCGTCCGGGCCCGTCGCCGTCCCCCCGGCAGGCATCCGTCGCCTTCCCCCCCCGGCAGGTACCCGTCGCCTCACCGCCCGGCAGGCCCCCTCGCCCCGTACGACGGGCCCGCACACCTGATCCCACGACCTTGCGCTCCCAGCGAACAGTTCCGGAAGCGGGATGGCGTTGTCCTACCTGCGCGTTAGGGTCCATGAGTAGGCGGGTTGGGTGGGATACCCGACCCCCCGTACAAAGACGCTGAGACGGCCGGAGCCGTCAGAGACGAGCAGGTGGAATACGTGACGAATCTGATGCCCTACGCCGCCGGCGAGCAGCTCCTCGGTGGAGGCCTCGGCGACCAGGTCTACAGCCGACTGCTTGGTGAGCGCATCATCTTCCTCGGCCAGCAGGTCGACGACGACATTGCCAACAAGATCACGGCGCAGCTCCTCCTCCTGGCCGCCGAGCCGGAGAAGGACATCTACCTCTACATCAACAGCCCCGGTGGCTCGGTCTCGGCCGGCATGGCCGTCTACGACACCATGCAGTACATCCCGAACGACGTCGTCACCATCGGCATGGGAATGGCGGCCTCCATGGGCCAGTTCCTGCTGACCGGCGGCACCGCGGGCAAGCGCTTCGCACTTCCGCACACGGACATCCTGATGCACCAGGGCTCCGCGGGCATCGGCGGTACGGCGTCGGACATCAAGATCCAGGCCGAGTACCTGCTGCGTACCAAGAAGCGCATGGCGGAGATCACCGCCCTGCACTCCGGTCAGACCGTCGAGGCGATCATCCGCGACGGCGACCGCGACCGCTGGTACACCGCCGAGGAGGCCAAGGACTACGGCCTCATCGACGAGATCATCACCGCTGCTTCGGGCGTTCCGGGCGGCGGCGGCACCGGGGCCTGATCCCCGCGCCCCAACCGCTCCGCAACTTCCACCCCAGAACGCCACCAGGATGGTGAACACCCACATGAGCAACTTCTCCGCCCCCAACGGCCTCTACACCGGCCCGCAGGTGGACAACCGCTACATCGTGCCGCGCTTCGTCGAGCGCACCTCGCAGGGCGTCCGTGAGTACGACCCGTACGCGAAGCTCTTCGAGGAGCGCGTGATCTTCCTCGGCGTGCAGATCGACGACGCGTCCGCCAACGACGTCATGGCGCAGCTGCTGTGCCTGGAGTCGATGGACCCCGACCGCGACATCTCGATCTACATCAACTCGCCCGGCGGCTCCTTCACGGCGCTCACCGCGATCTACGACACGATGCAGTTCGTGAAGCCCGACATCCAGACGGTCTGCATGGGCCAGGCGGCCTCGGCCGCCGCCGTCCTGCTCGCCGCCGGTACGCCGGGCAAGCGCATGGCGCTTCCGAACGCCCGCGTGCTGATCCACCAGCCGTCCTCGCAGACCGGCCGCGAGCAGCTCTCCGACCTGGAGATCGCGGCCAACGAGATCCTGCGGATGCGGACCCAGCTGGAGGAGCTGCTCGCGAAGCACTCCACCACGCCGATCGAGAAGATCCGCGACGACATCGAGCGCGACAAGATCCTCACGGCCGACGACGCCTTGGCGTACGGCCTGGTCGACCAGATCGTCTCGACCCGCAAGACCACGGCCTCGGCTGCGGCCTGAAGCTCCGGCCGGGCCCTCGGCGGAGTCATCGGCCGGGCGAAGTAACGGGTCCTGCCCACCCCTTGGCACGGTGCACGTCATCGTGAACCGTGCCAAGGGGGGCCCGAACGGGGGGTCGGGCAAGGTACCGTCGAAGATTGAGGCACCAGGAGCCGCTGTACCAGGCGGCTTCCCAGGCGAAGGGGATTCACCTCGTGGCACGCATCGGTGACGGCGGAGACCTGCTGAAGTGCTCGTTCTGCGGAAAGAGCCAGAAGCAGGTGAAGAAGCTCATCGCAGGTCCCGGTGTGTACATCTGCGACGAGTGCATCGATCTCTGCAACGAGATCATCGAGGAGGAGCTCGCCGAGACGAGCGAGGTCCGCTGGGAGGAACTTCCCAAGCCTCGCGAGATCTACGAGTTCCTCGAGGGGTACGTCGTCGGGCAGGAGCCCGCGAAGAAGGCCCTCTCGGTGGCGGTCTACAACCACTACAAGCGCGTCCAGGCCGGTGAGAACGGCGGCGGTGCGAGCCGCGAGGACGCGATCGAGCTCGCCAAGTCCAACATCCTGCTGCTCGGCCCGACCGGCTCCGGCAAGACGCTGCTCGCGCAGACCCTCGCCCGGATGCTGAACGTGCCGTTCGCCATCGCCGACGCCACGGCGCTGACGGAAGCGGGCTATGTCGGCGAGGACGTCGAGAACATCCTCCTGAAGCTGATCCAGGCCGCTGACTACGACGTCAAGAAGGCCGAAACCGGGATCATCTACATCGACGAGATCGACAAGGTCGCGCGGAAGAGCGAGAACCCGTCGATCACGCGCGATGTGAGCGGCGAGGGCGTCCAGCAGGCGCTCCTCAAGATCCTTGAGGGCACAACGGCCTCCGTACCTCCGCAGGGCGGGCGCAAGCACCCGCACCAGGAGTTCATCCAGATCGACACGACGAACGTGCTGTTCATCGTGGGCGGCGCGTTCTCCGGCCTGGAGAAGATCATCGAGTCGCGGGCCGGCGCCAAGGGCATCGGCTTCGGCGCGACGATCCGCTCCAAGCGGGAGATCCAGGCGAGCGACCAGTTCTCGGAGATCATGCCGGAGGACCTGGTCAAGTTCGGGATGATCCCGGAATTCATCGGCCGTCTGCCGGTGATCACTTCGGTCCACAACCTGGACCGCGAGGCGCTCCTCAAGATCCTCGTCGAGCCGCGCAACGCACTGGTCAAGCAGTACCAGCGCCTCTTCGAACTCGACGGCGTCGAGCTGGACTTCGACCTTCCGGCGCTGGAGGCCATCGCCGACCAGGCGATCCTGCGCGGCACCGGCGCGCGTGGCCTGCGGGCCATCATGGAGGAGGTCCTCCAGTCGGTGATGTACGAGGTGCCGTCCCGCAAGGACGTCGCACGGGTTGTCATCACCGAGGAGGTCGTCCAGTCCAACGTCAACCCGACCCTGGTGCCGCGCGAGCCGCGCATCATCGGCAAGAGCGACGGCGGACGGCACGAGAAGTCGGCGTAGCGGTTCTTGGTGCACGTACGAGGAGGGCCCGCCCGGTTCACACCGGGCGGGCCCTCCTCGTTGTCGACCGCGAGGGTCACTTCTTGACGCGGACGTCCTTGCGGAGCTTGGCGAGCATCTCGGCCGTCGCGTCCATCGAGAACGGCTGCTGCGCGTTACTCGCGCTGCCCGCGGCCATGGTGCTGTAGTCCGCCCAGGCACAGATGAAGCTCTGCTGCATCTGCTTGGTGGCCTTGTTCGGGGCCTGGACCTCCTGGCACTTCATCAGCGCGTTGTCCAGGCCGGCGGGCGAGACGCTCTGTGGGGTGCCGACCAGCTGCCCCTTGCCCTCCTTGCCCGCGTCCTTCTGGGCGCTGAGCCGCACGGACTCGAAGTAGGACGTGAGGGCCTTCTCCGGGTCCTTAATGGTGCCGTACGCGCCCAGGAAGTTCATGCTCTTGGCCTTGTTGAGGGATTCCATCAACGAAGGGTCGGTGGGGCTGAGCTTGGAGGTGTCGAGCGTCGTGTAACCGGTGCCCGTCATCGTGAAGTCGGTGACCCCGGCCGTCTCGAAGACCTTCTTCGACTCCGGGTCGCCCTGCGAGACGGGAGCCTGCTTGGGGTGCTTGTACTCCCCGCCCAGCACCGTCTCCGGCGTCGTCAGCTTGTGCGGCCCGTCGTCCTTGATGCCGTTGAAGAAGAGGAAGTACGCACCCGCGCCCGCCGCCGCGAGGACGACCACCGCGAGGGTGACGATCAGGCCGGTCTTCTTTTTCTTCGGGGCCTCCGGGGCACCGGGGTACTGCTGCTGACCGTACGGGTCCTGCGGAGGCTGCTGACCGTAGGGGGGCTGCTGGCCGTACGGAGGCTGCGGCTGCTGCCCGTACGGCTGCTGCTGCGGCGGTGCCTGCTGCGGGTAGCCGTACTGAGGCTGGGCCGGCGGCGCCTGCTGGGGGTAGCCGTAACCGGGCTGGCCCTGCGGCGGCTGCTGGCCGTAGGGGCCGCTCTGGCCGCCGTACGGGTTCGGCTGCTGCGGCTGCTGGCCGCCGTACGGGCCGGGCTGGTTGTAGCTCATGTACGGAGTTCCCCTCCAGATGCTTATGCGTCGCGAACATCCTGGCGGACGGGTGGGACACACATGCTTCCGGGGGCCGGACTGTTACCTAACAAACGCGTTTCGGAGCGGTACCCGCAGGCCCTTAAACTGGCCGCGTGACCGAGAACTCTCAGACTCCGCAGCCCGCAGCCACCGACGCATTGCCGACGACCTACACGCCGGCCACCGTAGAGGGGCCGCTGTACGAGCGCTGGGTAGAACGCGGTTACTTCACGGCCGACGCAAAGAGCGACAAGCCCGCGTACACCGTCGTCATCCCGCCGCCGAACGTCACCGGCAGCCTGCACCTGGGCCACGCCTTCGAGCACACGCTGATCGACGCCCTCACCCGCCGCAAGCGCATGCAGGGCTTCGAGACGCTGTGGCAGCCGGGCATGGACCACGCCGGCATCGCCACCCAGAACGTCGTCGAGCGGGAGCTCGCCAAGGACGGCAAGTCCCGCCACGACCTGGGCCGCGAGGCGTTCGTCGAGCGCGTCTGGCAGTGGAAGGAAGAGTCCGGCGGCCAGATCTCCGGCCAGATGCGCCGCCTCGGCGACGGCGTCGCCTGGGACCGCGAGCGCTTCACCATGGACGAGGGACTGTCGATCTCCGTCCAGACCATCTTCAAGAAGATGTACGACGACGGCCTGATCTACCGCGCCGAGCGCATCATCAACTGGTGCCCGCGCTGTCTGACGGCCATCTCCGACATCGAGGTCGACTACCAGGACGACGACGGCGAGCTCGTCTCCATGAAGTACGGCGAGGGCGAGGACACCATCGTCGTCGCCACCACCCGCGCAGAGACGATGCTCGGCGACACCGCCGTCGCCGTCCACCCCGACGACGAGCGCTACGCCCGCCTCATCGGCAAGCAGATCAAGCTGCCGCTGACCGACCGCACCATCCCCGTCGTCGCCGACACGCACGTCGACCCGGAGTTCGGCACCGGCGCCGTCAAGGTGACCCCGGCGCACGACCCGAACGACTTCGCCATCGGCCAGCGTCACGACCTGGAGACCATCCAGGTCCTCGACGAGCGCGGCATCATCATCACCCCCGGCCCCTTCCAGGGCCTGGACCGCTTCGAGGCCCGCTCCACGATCGTCGCCGCCCTGCGCGCCGAGGGCCGGATCGTCGCCGAGAAGCGTCCGTACGTCCACTCCGTCGGCCACTGCTCCCGCTGCAAGACCACGCTGGAGCCGCGTCTGTCGATGCAGTGGTGGGTCAAGGTCGAGACGCTCGCCAAGGCGGCCGGCGACGCCGTCCGCGACGGCCGCGTCAACATCCACCCGGCCGAGCTGACGCCGCGCTACTTCGACTGGGTCGACAACCTCAACGACTGGTGCATCTCGCGCCAGCTCTGGTGGGGCCACCGCATCCCCGTCTGGCACGGCCCGAACGGCGAAATGGTCTGCGTCGGACCGGGCGAAGAGGCGCCCACCGGCGAGGGCTGGCACCAGGACACCGACGTCCTCGACACCTGGTTCTCCTCCGGCCTGTGGCCGTTCTCGACCATGGGCTGGCCGGAGCGGACCGAGTCGCTGGAGAAGTTCTACCCGAACTCCGTCCTGGTCACCGGCTACGACCTGATGTTCTTCTGGGTCGCCCGGATGATGATGTTCGGCCTGTACGCCATGGGCGACGTTCCGTTCCGCACCATCGCCTTCCACGGCATGGTCCGCGACGAGAGCGGCAAGAAGATGTCGAAGTCCAAGGGCAACGTCGTCAACCCGCTCGACTGGATGGACAAGTACGGCTCCGACGCCGTCCGCTTCACCCTCGCGCGCGGCGCCAACCCGGGTGTCGACGTCCCGATCGGCGAGGACTGGGTCCAGGGTTCGCGCAACTTCGCCAACAAGATCTGGAACGCGACCCGCTTCGCGCTCATGAACGGCGCGACGGTCGAGGGCGAGCTGCCGACCCCCGAGCAGATGACGGCCACCGACCGCTGGATCCTCTCCCGCCTCAACACGGTCGTCGCCCAGGTCGACGCGCTCTACGACGACTACCAGTTCGCCAAGCTGTCCGACGCCCTCTTCCACTTCGCGTGGGACGAGGTCTTCGACTGGTACGTCGAGCTGTCCAAGACGACGTTCTTCGCGGAGGGCGAGCAGGCCAAGGTCTCCGCGCGCGTCCTCGGCGAGGTCCTGGACGTCACCCTGCGTCTGCTGCACCCGGTCGTCCCGTTCGTCACGGAGACGCTGTGGACGACCCTCACCGGCGGCGAGTCCCTCGTCGTCGCCGACTGGCCCAAGGACTCAGGCTTCCGCGACACCGCCGCGGAGCAGGAGATCGAGCTCGTCCAGCAGGTCGTCACCGAGGTCCGCCGGTTCCGCTCCGACCAAGGCCTGCAGCCCGGCCAGAAGGTCCCGGCCGAGCTCACCCTGACCGGTACGGCGCTGGCGCCCCACGAGGCGGCCATCCGGCAGCTGCTGCGGCTCCAGCCGGCCGGGGACGGCTTCCACGCCACCGCCTCGCTGCCCGTCGCCGGTGCCACGGTCGCCCTCGACCTCTCCGGCACCATCGACGTCGCCGCCGAGCGCAAGCGCCTCACCAAGGACCTGGAGGCCGCCAAGAAGGAGGTCGCCCAGGCGAACGCCAAGCTCGGCAACGAGGCGTTCCTCGCCAAGGCCCCCGACAACGTGGTGGACAAGATCCGCGGCCGTCTGAGCAAGGCCGAGGCCGACATCGAGCGCATCACCGCGCAGATCGAGGCACTGCCGCAGCAGTAGGCGGTACGTACACCGCAGGGCCCCGCACCGAGTGGTGCGGGGCCCTGCGTCATGCACCCTGACGAGTGCCACACCTCACGCACAACGGGACAGAAGTCCGCTCAATCAGGGCGAAAGGCCCTGCATCATGGAGCGTATGCACGACAAGCCCACCGCCTCGCCGGTCCACCGGGCCTGGGCGGCGGGCCGTCACTGGCTGGAATGCCGCACGGTCGACAGGCGCACCCTGGACCTGTGCGTACCGCTGATCTGCTTCGCCCTGATGCTCCTGGACGTACCGGGCCTGGCCGCGGCCGACAACTCCCTCAACGGGATCTCCGCCGCCGCCGTCCTCGCCGCGGGCGCGAGCACCCTGCTGCTGCGCCGCCGCCTGCCCTGGATCCCGTACGTCGTCGCGCTCGGTCTGCTCGGATGGCTGCATGAGCTCACCCTGATCCAGTTCGCCCTGTACTCGGTGGGCCGCTACCGGGGGAGGGCCGCCGCGATCGTGGCGACGCTCGGCTACGGGCTCTTCGCCTACGGGATGTTCCTGACGCCGGGGTGGCCGGAGAACAGCGCCGCCACCCTCATGGAGTTCCTGAGCCTCGTCGTGCCCATCGGGGTGCTCGCCGCCGGCGTCGGCGTCGCCGCGTACCGGCAGGACCTCGTCAGGGAACTGGAGGTCCAGCAGGGGCGCACGGCCGCCCTCCAGGCCGTACAGCAGGAGCGGCTGTCAGTGGCGCGCGACGTGCACGACTTCGTGGGACGGGAACTGACCTTGCTCGCCGTACGGTCCGAGGTGCTCGCCGTACGGGCGCGGGGCGAGGCCCACCAGAAGGACTTCGACGAACTGTCCGAGACCGCCCGCAAGGCCCACCGCATCCTCAACGAGATCATCGTTCAGCGCGCCCAGGAACGGGACGCCACCCCCGGCATCGACGCCCTGGCCGTGCTCGCCGTCGAGGGGGAGCGGGCCGGCAGCCCGGTGGAGCTCGACATCGACGGACGCGCCGCCGCACTGTCGCCGCTGCGCCAGGCCGCCGTCTACCGGGTCGTCCAGGAGTGCCTGACGAACGCCGTCAAGCACGCGCCCCAGGAGGCCGTACGGGTACGGATCACGCTCGACGGCGTACACCTGCGCATCGAGGTGTGCAACGACCTGCCCAGCACGGTGCCCGCCAAGCAGCCCGTCTCGGCAGGCACCGGCACCTTCTCGATGGAGGAGCGGGTACAGGCCATGGGCGGCACCCTCCTGGCGGGCCACCACGAGGGGAAGTACCGGGTGCTCGCGGTGCTGCCCGCCGGGGTCTGAACTTCCCGCCGGGATCCCGGGGAGCCCCGCCGCTCAGCTCGCCGCAAGCAGCTTGTGGAGATTGTCGAAGTCCTCCACGCACTTGCCGGAGCCCAGCGCCACACAGTCCAGCGGATTGTCCGCGACGTAGACCGGGATGCCGGTCGCCGCCGAGATCCGCAGATCGAGGCCCGGCAGCAGGGCGCCGCCGCCGGTCAGCACGATCCCGTGCTCCATGACATCGCCGGACAGCTCCGGCGGGCACTCCTCCAGCGTGGTGCGCACCGCCGCGATGATCGCCTCCACCGGCTCCTCCAGCGCCGCCCGCACCTCGGCCACCGAGAGGTCCAGGGTCATCGGCAGACCGCCGACCTTCTGCCGGCCCCGGATGGTGAACGTCTCCTGCTCCAGCTCCGGCCGCGCGGGCACCGGCCACGCCGAACCGATCGCGACCTTGATGTCCTCGGCGGTGCGCTCGCCGATCAGCAGCCGGTACTCCTTGCGCACGTAGTCGGTGATCGCGGCGTCCATCCGGTCGCCGCCGACCCGCAGCGACTGCGCAGTCACGATGCCGCCCAGCGAGATCACCGCGACCTCCGTGGTGCCGCCGCCGATGTCCACCACCATCGAACCGCGCGCCGACGACACCGGAAGACCCGCACCGATCGCCGCCGCCATCGGCTCCTCTATGAGGTGAACGGCGCGGGCACCGGCCCGGTCCGCGGCGTGCACGATGGCCCGCCGCTCCACCGGCGTCACCCCGCTCGGCACGCACACGACCATGCGGGTGCGCGGGCGGCGGCCCGGGACCGCCTTGCGGACGAAGTGCCGGATCATCTCCTCGGCCGCCTCGTAGTCGCTGATCACCCCGTCCCTGAGAGGGCGGATCGCGGTGATCGAACCAGGGGTCCGGCCGATGGTCTCCTTGGCCTCGGTGCCGACGGCCAGCGCCGTCGTCGAACCGGCCTTCACCGCCACCACCGAGGGCTCGTTGAGGACGATGCCGCGCCCCCGCATGTACACCAGGGTGTTCGCCGTACCCAGGTCGATGCCTATGTCCCGGCTGTCCCGGCCACCACGCCTGCGCACAGCGGGCTGCGTCGTCTCGTCGCTCACTCGATATCCTCCCCAATCGTGATCTACCAGGGTCACACACTCGTTCGGTATGGAAGGGATAAATAGTCACCGCGGTCGCCGGCCGAAGGCGCTGTCCGCCGTTGTCGTACCCCCTCCGTAGACTGGCGGGGTGAGCGACCTTCCCCCGAACGACGACCATGCTTTCGAAGAGATCGTGGAGGCCGAGACCGGCCGCGATCCCGACCTCGCCGTCATCGAGGCCGGCAGCCGCACCCTGCGTACCCAGGGCGCCGCCCCGGCCGACGACACCCTGCCCACCCGGCCCGCGGACCCGGAGGTGGACAAGGCGCTGCGCGCGGTCGAGACCGAACTCGCGGGCCGCTGGGGCGAGACCAAGCTCGAACCCTCCGTCACCCGGATCGCCGCCCTGATGGACGTCCTGGGCGAGCCCCAGCGGGCGTACCCCTCCATCCACATCACCGGCACCAACGGCAAGACCAGCACGGCCCGCATGATCGAGGCCCTCTTCGGCGCCTTCGAGCTGCGCACCGGCCGCTACACCAGCCCCCACGTGCAGTCGATCACCGAGCGCATCAGCCTGGACGGTCTGCCGATCAGCGCCGAGCGCTTCGTGGAGACGTACGAGGACATCAAGCCGTACGTCGAGATGGTCGACGCCGCGCAGGACTACCGCCTCTCCTTCTTCGAGGTCCTGACCGGCATGGCCTACGCGGCCTTCGCCGACGCCCCCGTGGACGTGGCGGTCGTCGAGGTCGGCATGGGCGGCACCTGGGACGCCACCAACGTCATCGACGCGGCCGTCGCCGTCGTCACCCCCATCTCCCTCGACCACACCGACCGGCTCGGCACGACGCCCGGCGAGATCGCGGGCGAGAAGGCCGGGATCATCAAGCAGGACGCGACCGTCGTCCTGGCACAGCAGCCGGTCGACGCGGCACAGGTCATGCTGAAGACGGCTGTCGGGGTCGACGCGACGGTGGCCCGCGAGGGCATGGAGTTCGGCGTCGTCGCCCGCGAGGTCGCCGTCGGCGGCCAGCTGGTCACCCTGCGCGGACTCGGCGGGGAGTACGAAGAGGTCTTCCTCCCGCTCCACGGCGCCCACCAGGCACACAACGCGGCCGTCGCGCTCGCCGCCGTCGAAGCCTTCTTCGGCATCGGCGCGGAGCACGCCCGCACCCTGGACATCGACACTGTCCGCAAGGCGTTCGCCTCGGTGACGTCCCCCGGCCGGATGGAGGTCGTACGGCGCAGCCCGACCGTCGTCCTGGACGCCGCGCACAACCCGGCGGGGGCACGGGCGGCGGCGGAGGCGGTCGGCGAGGCATTCAGCTTCAGCCGGCTGATCGGAGTCGTCGGCGCGAGCGGCGACAAGGACGTACGAGGCGTCCTCGAAGCGTTCGAACCGATCTTCGCCGAAGTGGTAGTGACACGGAACTCGACCCCCCGCGCCATGGACGTCGACGAACTCGCCGCGATCGCCGTCGAGGTGTTCGGCGACGACCGCGTCCAGGTCGAACCACGGCTCGACGACGCCATCGAGGAGGCGATCACGCTGGCCGAGGAGGACGGGGAGTTCTCCGGCGGCGGCGTGCTGGTCACCGGATCGGTGATCACTGTGGGAGAGGCCCGGCTGCTGCTGGGAAGGGGCTGAGTTCCTGTGCGTACGCTCTGTGCTTCGACGCTGATCGGCGAGTTCTTCGTGATCGGCTTCGCCGGGCTCGTCGCGATGAAGTCCGACGACCTGTCGATGACCACGGTCTGGACCGTGTGCGGCATCGCGATGCTGCTGTCCGTGCTGCTCTGCGGAATGATCACGCGGCCGGGAGGGCTCCAGCTGGGCTGGGCACTTCAGGCCGGACTGATCGTCAGCGGCTTCTGGGTGCCGCTGATGTTCTTCCTGGGCGCGGTCTTCGGAGGGCTGTGGTGGGCGTCGATCCACTACGGCCGCAAGATCGACGAGGCGAAGGCACGGTGGGCGGCGCAGGCGGAGGCGTAGGCGACCCCTAGAGGGGCGCGGGGAACTGCGCGACGAGCCACGACGCACCCGCAGGGATCGCACCCCGCCCGGACGGGCAGCCCCGGGGGTCCGGGCAGCGCCCGGGGAACGGTGGAAGGGCGGGGAGGGGCACGGCGCCGCAGGCAACGCCCCCCCCGCCCGCCCCCCCCATGCCTGACGCTGCGTGACAGGTCCCCCGTACGGCCCTGTAATCTGCGACCCACCGCGCCCGTGGCGCACACCCGCACACCGCACACCCGCGCACCGCACACCCGCGCACCGCACACCCGCACATCCAAGGAGCCCGCACCGTGACCCAGCGCACCCTCGTCCTGCTCAAGCCCGACGCCGTCCGCCGTGGACTCATCGGCGAGGTCATCGGCCGCATCGAGCGGAAGGCAGGCTGGACGATCAGCGCGCTGGAGCTGCGCAGCCTCGACCAGGACACCCTCGAAGCGCACTACGGCGAGCACAAGGGCAAGCCCTTCTACGAGCCCCTCGTCGCGTTCATGTCGTCGGGTCCGATCGTCGCCCTCGTCGTCGAGGGCGAGCGCGTCATCGAGGGCGTACGCCAGTTGGCCGGTCCGACCGACCCGATTGCCGCCGCTCCCGGGTCCATTCGGGGCGACTTCGGCACCATCGTCCGCGAGAACCTGATCCACGCCTCGGACTCCGAGGAGTCCGCCGAGCGCGAGCTCAAGCTGTTCTTCCCGGGCCTCGTCTGAACCGAACGACCACGGCGCCCGCCGACGCAATGTCAGCCGAACAGCGCCGCATGCCTGGGGCGACCGAAGTAATTCGGTCGCCCCTCGGCATATGCAACGCGACGGAGGGAACGCATCCCCCCGACACAGCGTCACCATGGGTGAGGCGGGTAGGTGTTCCGCCCACAATGGCGAAGGACCCTCGCGCGGTGACCGCACATGCGGCACTACGATGGACGTCACCGCGCCCGCAGCATCCAGCGCACCACCCACTTCGCCTACCGATACAAGCCATCGCACGCTCCACTCGGGAAGGCCCGACGCATCCTCATGGGGAAGAAGAGGGAACCAATGTCGTTCATCGGCCGTGATATGGCTGTCGACCTCGGGACCGCCAACACGCTGGTGTACGTCAGGGGTAAGGGCATCGTGCTCAACGAGCCCTCGGTCGTCGCCATCAACACCAACACCGGCGGCATCCTGGCCGTCGGCTCCGAAGCCAAGAAGATGATCGGCCGTACGCCGGGCAACATCGTTGCCGTACGGCCCCTGAAGGACGGCGTGATCGCCGACTTCGAGATCACCGAGCGGATGCTCCGCTACTTCATCCTGAAGATCCACAAGCGGCGCTACCTCGCCCGCCCGCGGGTCGTCGTCTGCGTGCCCTCCGGCATCACAGGGGTCGAGCGCCGCGCCGTGATCGAGGCGTCCACGCAGGCCGGTGCCCGTCAGGTGCACATCATCGAGGAGCCCATGGCCGCCGCCATCGGCTCCGGCCTGCCCGTCCACGAGGCCACCGGCAACATGGTCGTGGACATCGGCGGCGGCACCACCGAGGTCGCCGTCATCTCGCTCGGAGGAATCGTCACGGCACAGTCGATCCGCGTCGCGGGCGACGAGCTGGACAACGCGATCATCCAGCACATCAAGAAGGAGTACAGCCTCCTCCTCGGTGAGCGGACCGCCGAGCAGATCAAGATCACCATCGGTTCGGCGTTCGACCTCGACAAGGACGAGCACACCGAGATCCGCGGCCGCGACCTCGTGTCCGGACTGCCGAAGACCGTCGTGATCTCCGCGGCCGAGGTCCGCAAGGCCATCGAGGAGCCGGTCAACGCGATCGTCGACGCCGTGAAGACCACGCTCGACAAGTGCCCGCCGGAGCTGTCCGGCGACGTCATGGACCGCGGCATCGTCCTCACCGGCGGCGGCGCCCTGCTGCGCGGCCTCGACGAGCGGCTGCGCCGCGAGACCGGCATGCCGATCCACATCGCCGAGGACCCGCTGGACTCCGTCGCGCTCGGAGCCGGCAAGTGCGTGGAGGAGTTCGAGGCGCTCCAGCAGGTGCTGGACGCCCAGCCGCGCAGATAGCAGGACGCCAACCAGCGCCCGGGGTCACCTGCCGGCCCCGGGCACTGTGAAGAAATCCGCCGTACGGGCCCCTGCCGTCCCGTGCGGCGGATCGTTGATATACACGCATACGCATTTTTCCGACGAGGAAGGCACGGCCGCCGCACGTGAGGGACACACGAGAGAGCCGGCTGCTCCTGGTGCTGCTGATCGCCGTAGCGTTCGCGCTGATCACGGTCGACATCCGCGGCGGCGAACAGTCACCCGTCGACGGAGCCAGGCGGGCCGCCGCTGCCGTCTTCGGACCGGTGGAGAAGGGCGTCGCCACCGCGGTCGACCCGATCGGCAACGCGATCGGCGCGGTACGGGATTCCGGGGACAGCCACGACCAGCTCAAGGCCCTTGAGCGGGACAACCAGCAGCTCAGACTGCGGCTCGGCAGCGACGACCGCAACCAGAGCCGGGTGCGCGAGCTCGACGGCATGCTGAAGAAGGCCGGCGCCGGACAGTACGGCATCAAGGGCGCCGAGGTCATCGCCATAGGAGCGGCCCAGGGCTTCTCCTGGACCGTCACCCTCGACATCGGCAGCAACGACGGCGTCACCCGCGACATGACGGTCCTCAACGCGGACGGCCTCGTCGGCCGCGTCACCACCGTCGGCCCCGGCACCGCGACCGTACTGCTGGCCAACGACCCCAAGTTCACCGTCGGCACCCGCATGGAGAAGACCAACGAACTCGGGTTCGCAACCGGGCAGGGCGACCGCCCGCTCAGCGTCCAGTTCCTCAACGGCAAGGCCAAGGTCAAGCCCGGCGACCGCCTGGTGACCTTCGGCTCGCGCGTCGCGAAGCCCTTCGTGCCCGGCGTTCCGGTCGGTGAGGTGGTCCGCGTCGACCCGTCCGGCGGCGACCTCACCCGGACCGTGTACGTCCGCCCGTACGTCGGCTTCACCAAGCTCGACATCGTCGGCGTCGTCGTCCAGGCCCCGCGCACCGACCCCCGCGACACCGTCCTGCCGAACAAGCCCAAGCCCGCCCCGACGGTCACCGTCACAGTGACGCCGAAGCCCCCGACCGGCGCGAACAACGGCGACGGCAATGCCGCAAACAATGGCGACGCCGCAAACAATGGCGACGCCGCAAACAACGGCAACGGCAATGCTGTAAACAACGGCAACGGCAACGCTGTGAACAACGGCAACGGCGCGAACAACGGCAACGGCAACAACAACGGCGACGGTGCCGCCAACGGCAACGCCGCCGACCAGTAGGAGCTGAACCTGATGCGCTTCAACCGGATTCTGCTCTCCGCCACCCTGGTGGTCGTCGCCCTGGTCGTCCAGGTCACCGTCCTCGCCAGACTCCAACTCCCCGGCGCCGTACCCGACCTGACACTCCTCGTCGTCCTCGGCCTGGCCTTCGTCTACGGACACGTCAGCGGAGCTCTCATCGGCTTCGGCGCGGGCCTCCTCGCCGACCTCGCCCCGCCCGCCGACCACGCCGCCGGCCGCTACGCCCTCGTGCTCTGCGTCATCGGCTACCTCGCGGGCCTCGCCAAACCCGAGAACGGCCGGCTCCGCTCCGCCACCGGCCCGATGCTCGTCGTCGTGGCCGCGGCCCTCGGCTCCACCCTGCTGTACGCGGGCGTGGGCGCCCTCGTCGGCGACACCGCCGCCCGCCACGTCGGCCTCGGCGGACTGCTCTTCACGGCGGCGCTGTACGACCTGCTGCTCGCACCGTTCGTCGTCCCCGGCATCATGGCGCTCGCCCGGCGCGCCGACAACGACCCGCTCTCCGAATCCTCCTCCGGCGGCGCCGACGTCTCCGCCGGCTGGCTCTCCTCCGGCACGGGCCTGCGCATCGGCGAGCAGAAGGGCGGCCTGCGCCTGCGCGCCGCCCGCTCCAGGGCCTCCAAGGCCGGACGCATCAAGGGAGTGAAGCGCCTGTGACCAACATTCCGGAGACCGGCCGGACCCCCCGGGTCAGGATCCGGCTCATCGTCCTCCAGGTCCTCGTCTTCTCCCTGCTGCTCACCCTCGGCGGACGCCTCTGGTACCTCCAGATCCGCAACGGCGACGAATACACCGACGAGGCGAAGAACAACCACGTCCAGCAGGTCGTCCAGCCCGCCGTCCGCGGCTCCCTCCTCGACGCCCGCGGCGTCCCGCTCGCCGACAACGAGACCAAACTCGTCGTCTCCGCGTCCCGCACCGAACTCATGAAGATGAAGGACGACGGCAAAGCGGTCCTCACCCGCCTCGCCGACATCCTGGACATGAAGCCCAAGGACGTCACCGACAAGGTCCGGCTCTGCGACGCCAAGACCCCGCAGCCCTGCTGGAACGGCTCCCCGTACCAGCCGATCCCGGTCACCAACAAGGCCACCACCCAGCAGGCCCTCCAGATCCGCGAGCGCGCCGAGGACTTCCCCGGCATCACCGCCGAGCCCACCGCCGTGCGCCGCTACGCCGCCCCCGGCAAGGCCAACACCGCCCAGGTCCTCGGCTACCTCTCGCCCGTCACCGACGCCGAGATCGAGAAGGCCAAGGACTCCGACTCCCCGTACCTGCGCTCCGACCAGGTGGGCCGCTCGGGCCTGGAGCGTACGTACGACAAGGACCTGCGCGGCAAGGCCGGCGTCACCCGCTACGAGGTCGACAACCTCGGCCGCGTCATCGGTCTCGCCAAGGCCGACAAGGCGGAGCCCGGTGCGAACGTCGTCACCAGCATCGACGCCCGGGTGCAGGCCGTCGCCGAGTACGAACTGCTCGACGCGATGAAGGAAGCCCGCAAGGCGTTCGACAAGAACACCAGCACCAACTACAAGGCGGACGCGGGCGCCGTCGTCGTGATGGAGGCCAAGACCGGCCGCGTCGTCGCGATGGCCTCCAACCCCACCTACGACCCCAACTCCTGGGTCGGCGGCATCTCCGGCAAGGACTACGCGGCCCTCACCGGCAAGAACTCCAACTTCCCGCTGCTCAACCGCGCCATCCAGGCACAGGCCGCCCCCGGCTCGATCTTCAAGGTGATCCCGACGACCGCCGCCGTCAACGCCGGCTACGACTTCAACGGCAACTACCCCTGCCCGAGTTCGTACTCCATCGGCGGCCAGACCTTCACCAACTACGAGTCCAAGGGCCACGGAAGCATCAGCCTCGGCGGCGCCCTGGAAGTTTCCTGCGACACCGTCTACTACGCCC
Organism: Streptomyces sp. NPDC048442; assembly: GCF_040651475.1. Classification (NCBI taxonomy): domain Bacteria; kingdom Bacillati; phylum Actinomycetota; class Actinomycetes; order Kitasatosporales; family Streptomycetaceae; genus Streptomyces; species Streptomyces sp. NPDC048442. The sequence continues at coordinate 311,373 of NZ_JBEZKB010000001.1, read as the reverse complement.
TCGCCCACCAGCAGTGGCAGCGCGACGGCGGCACCAAGCCGAAGAAGGACGCCAAGGACTGGTTCTACAAGACGGCCCACCAGTTCGGCCTCGGCAAGGAAACCGGCATCGACCTCCCCAACGAGGTCACCGGACGCGTCCCCGACCGGCAGTGGAAGCAGCGGTTCTGGGCGGCCAACAAGGACTCCTGGTGCAAGCAGGGAAAGAAGAACGGCACGTTCGTCGAGCAGATCGCCTTCGAGAACTGCATCGACGGCAACCAGATGCGCGCCGGTGACTCCGTCAACTACTCGATCGGCCAGGGCGACACCCTCGTCACGCCCATACAGATGGCGTCGATCTACGCGTCCATCGCCAACGGCGGCACCATCCACACCCCGTCCGTCGGCAAGGCGGTCGTCAGCGCCGACGGCAAGCACGTCAAGGAGATCAAGCCGAAGATCCAGGGCCGGCTGCCGATGAACGCGAGCACGCACAAATTGATAGACGAAGCCCTCGCGGGAGTCGCCACCCGGGGCACCGCCGCCTGGAGGTTCCAGGGCTGGCCCCAGGACAAGATCCCGATGCACGCCAAGACGGGTACCGCCGAGGTCTACGGCAAGCAGACCACCTCGTGGTTCGCCACGTACACCAAGGACTACTCGATCGTCATGACGATCGCGCAGGGCGGCACCGGCTCCGGCGCCTCGGGACCTGCCGTACGAAAGATCTACAACGCGCTGTACGGCCTCGACAAGGACGGCAAGTTCGACCCGAAGAAGGCCCTGCTGCCGCAGCCGCAGCAGAACCTCCCGAAGATCGAGACGGACGGCTCCATCGACTCGCCCGCCATCAAGCCCTACGTCCCCGAGCCCAAGGAGCCCGTCGAGCCGGTGGGGGTCGCAGGGCCCCCGGCGACCGGCACGGGACGCCCCGGCGCCGGCGGCACAGCCGGCCGGGGCATCCAGCGGATGGGGGACTGACATGGCCAACAGCGCACACGGCTTCTCCGTCCGGCGCTACGCACCCGAGCGCGGCGCCTTCGCCAAGCTCACCGCCCGCGACTCCCTCGTCCGCAAGCTCGACTGGCCGCTGCTGCTGTCGGCGGTCGCCCTGTCGGGCATCGGCGCACTCCTGGTGTGGTCGGCGACCCGCGGCCGTGACTCGCTCACGCACGGCGACCCGTACTACTTCCTCTTCCGGCACCTGCTCAACACCGGCATCGGCTTCGCCCTGATGGTCGGCACGATCTGGCTCGGCCACCGCACCCTGCGCGGCGCGGTGCCGATCCTGTACGGGCTCTCCGTCGTCCTGGTGCTCGCGGTGCTCACCCCCCTCGGCACCACGGTCAACGGCGCGCACGCATGGATCGCGGTGCCCGGCGGCTTCTCGCTCCAGCCCTCCGAGTTCACCAAGATCACGATCATCCTGGGCATGGCGATGCTGCTCGCCGCCCGGGTCGACGCCGGCGACCAGGCCCACCCCGACCACCGCACGGTGCTCAAGTCGCTGGGCGTCGCCGTCATCCCGATCATGATCATCATGCTGATGCCGGACCTCGGCTCGGTCATGGTCATCGCCATGATCATCCTGGGTGTGCTGCTGGCCTCCGGAGCCTCCAACCGGTGGGTGTTCGGGCTGGTCGGCGCGGGTGTCCTCGGGGCCGTCCTGGTGACGGCCCTCGGGCTGCTCGACGAGTACCAGATCAACCGCTTCGCCGCGTTCGCCAACCCGAACCTCGACCCGGCGGGCGTCGGCTACAACACCAACCAGGCACGCATCGCGATCGGCTCCGGCGGACTCACCGGCACGGGCCTCTTCAAGGGCTCGCAGACGACCGGCCAGTTCGTCCCGGAACAGCAGACCGACTTCGTCTTCACCGTGGCGGGCGAGGAACTCGGCTTCCTCGGCGCGGGCCTGATCCTCGTCCTCCTCGGCGTCATCCTGTGGCGCGCCTGCCGGATCGCCCGCGAGACGACCGAGCTGTACGGCACGATCGTCGCCGCCGGGATCATCGCCTGGTTCGCCTTCCAGTCGTTCGAGAACATCGGGATGACGCTCGGCATCATGCCGGTCGCAGGCCTCCCCCTGCCCTTCGTCTCCTACGGAGGCTCGTCGATGTTCGCGGTGTGGGTGGCGATCGGACTCCTGCAGTCCATCCGGGTGCAGCGGCCGCTCACGGCGTAGCGGCCTACCACGGCGCAGCGGCCGGCAAAAGGCGCAGGCGTTGCCATGCAGACGGCAGCGCCGCCTGCCGCCCCTCTGTCTGAAGGCCCCTCTCGCGTCTAGATTCGTGTCATGGCGGACACCAAGCGCGAGATCGAGCGGAAGTACGAAGCCACTACGACCGACACCGAGGGCCAACCCCAGCTGCCTGATTTCCTCAAGGTGGCCGGGGTCTCGTCCGTCGAGGACAAGGGCGTCGCCGCCCTCGACGCCGTCTACTACGACACCGGCACCCTCGCCCTCGCCGCCCACGCGATCACCCTGCGCCGCCGCACCGGCGGCGACGACGCGGGCTGGCACCTGAAACTCCCCGTCGCCCCGGACGTGCGCGACGAGATCCGCGCCCCCCTGGGCACGGCCGGCGAAGTGCCGCGAACCCTGTCCTCCCTCGTACGGGCCAGGACGCGCGGGGAGCCGCTGCTGGCGACCGTACGGCTGAAGTCCTCGCGGCGGGTCCGCCACCTCCTGGACGCGGCGGGGGAACTGCTCGCCGAGGTGAGCGTGGACGCGGTGACGGCCCAGCGGCTGGGCGCCGGCGAGCTGCGGGCCGTCTCCTGGACGGAGATCGAGGTGGAGCTCGCCGACGACGGCGACCCGGCGTTCCTGGACGCGGTGGAGAAGAAACTGCGCAAGGCGGGCGTACGGCCGTCCGCAGCGGCCTCGAAACTGGCGCGGGCACTGGAGGAGACGGGCGGCGGACCCGCCCACACCGCCGCCGAGGACGACGGCACGGCCGGAGCGCAGGTACTCGCGTACGTACGGAAGCAGGCCGAGGCCGTCGCCGTCTACGACCCGGCGGTACGGCGCGACCTGCCGGACTCGGTGCACCGGCTGCGGGTGGCGACACGGCGGATGCGCAGTGCCTTCAAGACCCACCGGAAGGTCCTGGACCGCACGGTCACCGACCCGATCGGCGACGAACTGAAATGGCTGGCGGGCGAATTGGGCGTCGACCGCGACCAGGAAGTACTCGCCGCCCGCCTGTCCGCCCGGCTGTCCGCCGTGCCCCGCACACTGCTCCTGGGGCCGGTACACGGCCGGCTGCGGATCTGGTCGGCGGCGCGCCGCAGCGGATCCAGGCGGCGGACCCTCGCCGTCCTGAACTCCCGCCGCTACCTGGAACTGCTGCGCTCCCTGGACGCACTGCTCGCCGACCCGCCGCTGCTGAAGGCGGCGGCGAAGGACGCGGCCCCGGTCCTGCGTGCGGCGCTCGCCAAGGACCACGCACGCCTGGCCGACCGTACGGAACACGCACTGTCCCTCGCCCCCGGCGGCGAACGGGACGTCGCCCTCCACGAAGCCCGCAAGGCCGCGAAACGCCTGCGCTACGCGGCGGAATCGGCGCGCCCGACCCTGGGCAAACCGGCGAACCGGCTGCGCAAGAGGGTCAAGGACGTCCAGTCGGTACTGGGCGACCACCAGGACAGCGTGGTCGCCCGCGCCGAACTGAGGAACCTCGCGATCCAGGCGTACGCGGCAGGCGAGACGACCTTCGTGTGGGGCCTGCTGTACGGGCAGGAGGAGCGGGTCGGGGCGGAACGGGAGAGGGAGCTGGCAGAGGTGTGGGGGAGGGTGCACTTCAACCCGTCCGGCCTCTGAGGACGCGCGGACACAGTCCGAGCCCGCGGCGCGGCCCCGAACGCCACCTCACCGGCGCGAGCCGGGCCCTTCCCCGCCCCGCGCACAAGCGGTCCGTACAAACCCGCTCCGCACCCGAGTTAGGCTTGAGGGTCCCCCTGCCCGCTCATGAGAGACACCGCGATGCCTGTTGAGTCGGTCTTCCCCCGCCTGGAAGCCCTCCTGCCGCATGTGCAGAAGCCCATCCAGTACGTCGGCGGTGAGCTGAACTCCACCGTCAAGCCGTGGGAGAGCTGCGACGTCCGCTGGGCGCTCATGTACCCGGACGCGTACGAGGTCGGGCTGCCCAACCAGGGCGTCATGATCCTCTATGAGGTGCTCAACGAGCAGGACGGCGTCCTCGCCGAGCGCACCTACAGCGTGTGGCCCGACCTCGAAGAACTGATGCGCAAGCACGACGTGCCGCAGTTCACCGTCGACGCCCACCGCCCGGTGAAGAACTTCGACGTCTTCGGACTGTCCTTCTCCACCGAGCTCGGCTACACCAACATGCTGACCGCGCTCGACCTCGCCGGCATCCCCCTGAACGCCGCCGACCGCACCCTGGACGACCCGATCGTCCTCGCGGGCGGCCACGCGGCGTTCAACCCGGAGCCGATCGCCGAGTTCATCGACTGCGCCGTCATCGGCGACGGCGAGCAGGCCGTCCTCGACATGACGCAGATCATCCGGACCTGGAAGGCGGAGGGCCGCCCCGGCGGCCGTGAGGAAGTCCTCTTCCGCCTCGCCAGGACCGGCAACGTCTACGTCCCCGCGTTCTACGACGTCGAGTACCTGCCCGACGGCCGCATCGCCCGCGTCGTACCGAACAAGTCCGGCGTGCCGTGGCGCATCTCCAAGCACACCGTCATGGACCTCGACGAGTGGCCCTACCCCAAGCAGCCCCTCGTCCCGCTCGCGGAGACCGTCCACGAGCGGATGTCCGTCGAAATCTTCCGCGGCTGCACCCGCGGCTGCCGTTTCTGCCAGGCCGGCATGATCACGCGCCCCGTACGGGAGCGAAGCATCACCGGCATCGGCGAAATGGTCGAGAAGGGCCTGAAGGCGACCGGCTTCGAAGAAGTCGGCCTGCTCTCGCTCTCCTCCGCGGACCACACCGAGATCGCCGAGGTCGCCAAGGGCCTCGCCGACCGCTACGAAGCGGACAAGATCGGCCTGTCCCTCCCCTCCACCCGCGTCGACGCCTTCAACGTGGACCTCGCCAACGAGCTGACCCGCAACGGCCGCCGCTCGGGCCTCACCTTCGCCCCCGAGGGCGGCAGCGAGCGCATGCGCAAGGTCATCAACAAGATGGTCTCGGAGGAGGACCTGATCCGTACGGTCTCCACCGCGTACGGCAACGGCTGGCGCCAGGTGAAGCTGTACTTCATGTGCGGCCTGCCCACCGAGACCGACGAGGACGTCCTGCAGATCGGCGACATGGCGGTCAACGTCATCGCCGAGGGCCGCAAGGTCTCCGGGCAGAACGACATCCGCTGCACCGTCTCCATCGGCGGCTTCGTCCCCAAGCCGCACACGCCCTTCCAGTGGGCCCCGCAGCTGAGCGCCGAAGAGACCGACGCGCGCCTCACCAAGCTCCGCGACAAGATCCGCGGCGACAAGAAGTACGGCCGCTCGATCGGCTTCCGCTACCACGACGGCAAGCCCGGCATCGTCGAGGGCCTGCTCTCCCGCGGCGACCGCCGCATCGGCTCTGTCATCCGCGCCGTCTACGAGGGCGGCGGCCGCTTCGACGGCTGGCGCGAATACTTCTCGTACGACAGGTGGATGCAGGCCGCGGCCAAGACGCTGCCCGAGTACGGCGTCGACGTCGACTGGTACACCACCCGCGAGCGCACCTACGAAGAGGTCCTGCCCTGGGACCACCTGGACTCCGGTCTCGACAAGGACTGGCTCTGGGAGGACTGGCAGGACTCGCTCGACGAGACCGAGGTCGAGGACTGCCGCTGGACCCCGTGCTTCGACTGTGGCGTGTGTCCGCAGATGGACACCTCCATCCAGATCGGCCCCACCGGCAAGAAGCTGCTGCCGCTGTCGGTCGTCAAGTAGCGCGAGCGGTATACGCAGAGGTCCGGCCGAGGGGTGTTGTTCCCTCGGCCGGACCTCTGCGCGTACCCGCACCATGCTTTTGCCGCGTGCTGGATCCGAACGGACCGCTGACGCGTCCTGGAGGGGAAACGGGGAGGGCCCGACATGGACTTTGAGAAACAACAGCCACAGCCGCCTTTGCCCGCGCCTGTGCCCGCTTCTGCGCCTGTGCCGGGGCAGCAGGAAGGGTGCCTGACGGCCTTCGTCAGGATCCCGGTGCGGATCGTGGTCCTGGTCCTCGTCGTACCCGTACGAGTGGTGTGGGACCTGCTCCGCACGGGCGTCGAACTGGTCCGGCGGACAGTGCCCCGCCTGGGGCACGTGCTGTTCGTGGTGCCCCTGGTGTGGCTGTACGAAGCGGTCCTCACACCGGTCGGCCACGGCCTGCGCCGGCTCGGCCGTGCGGTGTTCGTCACCCCGTGGGCGGCACTGTGGCGGCACGTTCTGCGCCCGCTCGCCCGCAGCCTCTATGAGGCGGTGCTGACACCGGTGGGCCACGGCCTGCGAGGGCTGGGCCGCGGCCTGCGGTGGCTCGGGCGGCACCTGGGTGCAGGGCTGGTCGCCTGCGGCCGCGGGGCCTGGGCGGGTGTGGTCTGGTGCGTGCTGCGGCTCGGCGTCGCACCGGTGGTGTGGCTGTACCGAGCGGTGCTGACACCGGTCGGGCACGGGCTGCGGTGGCTGGCCCGGCGGACGGGCGCGGGCGCGACAGCTTTGGGGCGCGGGTTGCGGGCGGTGGCCGGCTGGTGCGTACGGACACTGCTGGTGGCACCGGTGGCGTGGCTGTACCGGGCGGTGCTGACACCGCTCGGCCGCGGTGTCGCACGGCTTGTGACGGCGGTCGGCGCGGGGTGCGGTTGGTGCGTACGGGTGCTGGTGGTGCGCCCCGTGGTGTGGGCGTACCGGCGGCTGCTGACGCCACTCGGCCACGGTGTCGCGTGGGTGTTGCGCGGCTTCGGGGGTGGGGTGGCGTGGGTGTTGTGCGGCTTCGGGCGTGGGGTGGCGTGGGTCGTGATGACCTTGCTGGTGGGGCCGGTGGTGTGGCTGTGCCGGGAGATCGGGGCCGCCCTGGGGATCTGCTGGCAGGTCGCCGGGTACGTGTCGCGAGCACTGGGCCGGGGCGTGAAATGGCTCGCCCAAAACCTCGTGGGGCGGCCGGTGCGCCGGGTCTACCGGAGCGTCCTCACCCCGCTCGGGCACTGGATGCGCGACGGCGTGTGGCGCCCCGCGAAGAGGGCGGCCACCGAGGCGGGCCGGGGCGCGAGGGACGCGCTGCGGTCGGCGGGACGGACGGCGCGGCAGGTGCTGCGGGAGGCGAGGGCTTCTGTGCGGGAGGCGCGGAGGGGGGCTTGGCGGGCGTTGGTGGGAGGACCGGCCTCGGCCCCGGCCCCGGGCCCCGCTCCTGTTCCGGTCCCGGTTCCGGCCCCGATCCCGATCCCGGCCCCGATCCCGGCCCCGATCCCGGTTCCGGGGGAAGGAGCACCGGGGGTGGCGCTGGTCAAGGGCGCCGGGCCGGGAGCGAACTGAGCGGGCCAGGTGCAGGGGCCACCCCGCGAGCCCGTCCCGCCCGCACGTACCGCCCCCGCCCCCCCGAGTGCCGCCCAGGCCCCGCCTCGGGAACCATCCCCGCCCCCGGCGCGTACTCTGGGTAGTACAACGACTGCCCCCGGCGCAGCCCCCGGCCCCGAGACCCCCCTGCTCAGCGCAGCGGAGGACCGGACGGGAACCGCCGCGCGGGGACACCCCCACAGGCCCCGTGGGCGCGCGGAAGACGCGCCGCCCCGCACCGAGGAGAAGAACCACTGGGCAAGCGACAGCCCGAAGGCCCGCCGCCCGCACCGGCGGTGCAGCGCATCAGACTGCGCTACACCAAGCGAGGCCGCCTCCGGTTCACCAGCCACCGTGACTTCCAGCGCGCCTTCGAGCGGGCCCTGCGCCGCGCCGAGGTGCCCATGGCGTACTCGGCGGGCTTCACCCCGCACCCCAAGGTGAGCTACGCCAACGCCGCACCCACCGGCACCGGCTCAGAGGCCGAGTACCTGGAGATCGCGCTCACCGCGCCCCGCGACCCGCAGACCCTGCGCGGACTGCTCGACGAGTCGATGCCCGACGGCCTCGACATCATCGACGCGGTCGAGGCCCGCACCTCCGGTCTCGCCGACCGGCTGACCGCCTCCATCTGGGAGCTGCGGCTGAACGGAGTGGCGCAGCAGGACGCGGCCAAGGCCGTCGAGACCTTCCTCGCCGCCGAGACCGTCGAGGTCCAGCGCCGTACGAAGAACGGCATGCGCAGCTTCGACGCCCGTGAGGCGGTCGTCGAGATGACGGCCGTACCTCCGGAGGAGAGCGCCGTCCGTCCACAGGACGAGGCGGGCGATAGGCCCGCGGCGGAGCCCTGTGCGATACTGCGGCTGGTAGTACGGCACATGACACCCGCCGTACGACCCGACGACGTCCTTTCCGGTCTCCACGCTGTGGCCGACCTGGCGCCGCCGGTCCCCGCAGCGGTGACCAGGCTGGCGCAGGGGCTTCTCGACGAGGAGTCCGGAACGGTGACCGACCCGCTCGCGCCCGACCGCGAGGCGGTGACGGCAGGCTCTACCACAGCCCCCGCACCCGCCACCGCGAAGGCGCCTGAAGGTTCCGGTTCCGCTTAGGGCGGTCGTTGCAGCGCAGCCCTGGTACTCGGGAGCCACCTGGGTCGGGCCGCGTACTTAACCGGACTTTCGCCAGGCCGTACGTCTTCGTACGTACGGAACCGGCGAGCTAGAGATCAGCTCCCGTGCGGCGCCCGCGCCCCGGACGGTGGCCCCGCGCACCGCGCGTGGGCCGCGGCCGGACCGGATTCAGGCGCGGCGCCCGGGAGCGCGACGGGAGAACCCCGCATGCTTGAGCCGATCGACCCCGCTGAGGCCGAGAACACTTCGCCCAGCGACACACTGCCGCCGCGCCGCAGGCGCCGCGCGGCCTCTCGTCCCGCCGGACCCCCCGGGGCCGGCGCGACCCAGCCGGACCAGTCGGATGCCGCCAAGACCGTAGAGGCCGCGGCTCCGGCCATACCGGCCGGAGAGGGTGCCGTGACCGACACCACTGACCACGCCAACAACACCCACAACGACAGCAGCGACAGCGCTGCTCCGGCGCGTCCGCGCCGTCGTGCCGTGCGCAAGGCCACCGCACCGGCGGGCTCGCCCGCCCCGGTCGCCGGCACGGCCCCCGCCGCCGCTGCCGAGACCACCGCCCCCGAGACGGCCGCCGCCGCTGTCGCCGAGACCGCCGCACCCGCCGCGGACGAGGCCCCCGCGCCGCGTACACGCCGTCGTGCCGTACGCAAGGCAACCGCCCCGGCCGGTGCGCCCGCCGAGCCCACGACCGGTGCCGAGCAGGCGCCGGCCGCCGAGACCCCCGCAGCGGAGGCCCCCGCCGCCGAGACGGCCGCTCCGGCCCGCCGCCGGGCGACGCGCAAGGCCACCGCCCCCGCCGGATCCCCGGCCGGGGCCGCCGCGGAGGTGCCGGCTGCCGCAGAGGCGCCCGCGGTTGAGGCGCCTGCCGCCGTCGAGGCTCCCACCGCCGACGAGGCTCCCGCCCCGCGTGCACGCCGTCGTGCCGTGCGCAAGTCCACCGCTCCGGTCACCGAAGAGGCTTCGGCCGTGGTCGAGACGCCGGCCGAGCCCGTCGCCGTACCGCAGGAGGCAGCCGTCACGCAGGAGGAAACGGCCGCGGAGGCCGCCGAGGCCGCTCCGGCGCCGCGTGCCCGCCGCCGTGCCACCCGGAAGGCGACCGCCCCTGCGGGCTCGCCCGCTCCGGCCGAGGAGACCCCGGCCGCTGCTGCGGCTCCGGTCGTCGAGGCCGAGCCCGAGCCCGTGTTCGTACCGCAGGAAGCCGGGACGGACGCCGCTCCGGCGCCGCGTGCCCGCCGCCGTGCCACCCGCAGGGCGAGCGCGCCCGAGGGTGCCCCGGCCGCTGCCGCAGCTCCGGTCGAGACCGCTACGGTCCAGGCCGCTCCGGCCGAGGCCGCGCCTGTGGCCGCCGCACCGGAAACAGCCGTGACGGAGAGTGCCGAGCAGGACGAGGCGCCGCGCGGACGTTCGCGCCGTCGGGCGAGCCGTCCGGCCGCCACCCCGAAGTTCACCGCCGAGCCGGTGGCGCCCGCCACCGAGCCCGCCGCGGCGAAGAAGGCCGACGCGCAGCAGACGGAGAAGCAGGCCGAGAAGCAGGCCGACGAGAGCGCGCCGCGTTCGCGCCGCCGTGCCCAGCGGCCCGCCGTCGCCGTGTTCCAGGCGCCGGTCTTCTCCGAGCCGATGTTCCAGACCCCCGAGACCGCGGCCATGATCGCCGCTGCCGTCACCCCCGCCGACGAGGCGGAGGAGATCGACGAGGACGAGGCGGAGATCGAGGCCGAGACCGCCGTCGAGGCGCCGGTCCAGGAGAGCGAGCCCGCGCACTCCGGTGGCCGCCGTCGCCGCCGCCGTCGCGGTGAGGCCGCCGCCGAGCCGCAGCCCCGTCATGACGTCCAGGAGGCCCCGCAGGACGAGGTCGAGGAGGACCCGGCCCAGGGCCACGACGCCGAGGGCCAGGACGAGTCCGACGACGCCGACGACCGCAGGGCGCGCCGTCGCCGTCGCGGTGGCCGCCGCCGCCGTCGCGGCGAGGCCCTGGACGCGGAGGAGTTCGAGTCCGAGGGCGGCCGCCGCGGCGACCGCACCACCGAGGACGCCGCCGAACCGCAGCAGGACACGGACCACTCCTCCGACGAGGACGACGCCGACGACCACGACGACGACCACCAGGGCGCCGGTTCGTCCAGCAGCCGCCGTCGCCGTCGCCGCCGTCGCCGCAGCGGTGACTCCGGCCACGACGACTCCGTCGCGAACGGGTCCGACGACCCGGAGCGCACCGTGGTCAAGGTCCGCGAGCCCCGCAAGAAGGAGGCCGTCGCCGAGCGCGAGCCCGGCACCGGCTTCGACGAGGTCCAGTCCATCAAGGGCTCGACCCGCATGGAGGCCAAGAAGCAGCGCCGCCGCGAAGGCCGCGAGCAGGGCCGCCGCCGCGTCCCGATCATCACGGAGGCGGAGTTCCTGGCGCGCCGCGAGGCCGTCGAGCGCGTCATGGTCGTACGCCAGAACGGCGAGCGCACCCAGATCGGCGTCCTCGAGGACAACATCCTCGTCGAGCACTACGTCAACAAGGAGCAGTCGACGTCGTACGTCGGCAACGTCTACCTGGGCAAGGTGCAGAACGTCCTCCCGTCCATGGAGGCCGCGTTCATCGACATCGGCAAGGGCCGCAACGCCGTCCTGTACGCCGGTGAGGTCAACTTCGAGGCGCTCGGCATGGCCCACGGGCCGCGCCGCATCGAGACCGCCCTCAAGTCCGGCCAGTCGGTCCTCGTCCAGGTGACGAAGGACCCGATCGGCCACAAGGGCGCGCGTCTGACCAGCCAGGTCTCGCTGCCGGGCCGCTACCTCGTGTACGTGCCCGAGGGCTCCATGACCGGCATCAGCCGCAAGCTCCCGGACACCGAGCGGGCGCGTCTGAAGACCATCCTCAAGAAGATCGTCCCCGAGGACGCGGGCGTCATCGTGCGCACCGCGGCCGAGGGCGCGAGCGAGGACGAGCTGCGCCGCGACGTCGAGCGTCTGCAGGCCCAGTGGGAGGACATCCAGAAGAAGGCGAAGAGCAACACGGCCACCAACGCGCCGACGCTGCTCTACGGCGAGCCGGACATGACCGTCCGCGTCGTCCGCGACATCTTCAACGAGGACTTCTCCAAGGTCATCGTCAGCGGTGACGAGGCCTGGCAGACGATCCACGGGTACGTCGCCCACGTCGCGCCGGACCTCAACGACCGGCTGTCGAAGTGGACGTCGGAGGTCGACGTCTTCGCGACGTACCGGATCGACGAGCAGCTGATGAAGGCCCTGGACCGCAAGGTCTACCTGCCGTCCGGCGGCTCGCTGGTCATCGACAAGACCGAGGCGATGATCGTCGTCGACGTCAACACCGGGAAGTTCACCGGCCAGGGCGGCAACCTCGAAGAGACCGTGACGAGGAACAACCTCGAAGCGGCCGAGGAGATCGTGCGCCAGCTGCGGCTGCGCGACCTGGGCGGCATCGTCGTCATCGACTTCATCGACATGGTCCTGGAGTCCAACCGCGACCTGGTGCTGCGACGCCTCCTGGAATGCCTGGGACGCGACCGTACGAAGCACCAGGTGGCGGAGGTCACCTCGCTGGGTCTCGTGCAGATGACCCGCAAGCGGGTCGGCCAGGGCCTCCTGGAGTCCTTCTCCGAGACCTGCGTCCACTGCAACGGGCGCGGCGTCATCGTGCACATGGAGCAGCCCACCGCGATCGGTGGCGGCGGTGGCTCCAAGCGCGCGAAGAAGCGCGGCAAGGGCGGCAGCGGCTCCGACCAGGGGCACGAGCACGAGCACGGTCACGACGGCGGTCAGGACCACGGTCACGACCACGACGACGACGCGCACGAGCCTCTTGAGGTCGAGTCGGAGGCGGAGGTCGCCGCCGAGGTGGCCGCGCCGATCGCACTGCCCTCGCCGGACTTCGTACCGGACGAGGAGCTGTACAGCAGCGCCGCGGAGGCCGAGGCCGCCGCCACGCGTGGCCGTGGCCGCCGCCGGGCGTCCCGCAAGGCGTCGGCTCCGGCCGGTGCGCCGCGCGGGAAGACCTCGCCGGCCGACTACATCGAGCACGCTTCGCCGATGAGGACAAAGGCAGTGGCGGAGGCGGAGCCGGTGGTCGAGACGGCGCCCGAGCGGGTGGCCGAGGCCGATGCCGGGGTCGATGCCGTGGTCGAGGCAGCACCTGTTGCCGAGCCCGTCGCCGAGCGCGTCGTCGAGGCGGAGCAGGAGGCCGCTCCGGCGCCTCGTGGCCGCCGCCGGGCGACCCGTAAGGCGTCGGCTCCGGCCGGTTCGCCGAAGAGCTCCCAGGAGCCTGCCGCCGAGGCGACCGTGGTGGAGACGGCTCCGGCCGTCGAGACCCCGGTGGCCGAGAAGGCCGTGGCCGAGCCGGTGGAGGCACCGGCCGAGGTGCCCGCCGCCGACGCGGCCCCGCCGCGGGCCCGCCGCAGGGCGACCCGCAAGGCCACCGCCCCCGCGGGTTCGCCCGCCGGATCGGCCGAGGCCGCCGTACTCGTGGTGGAAGCCGCGCAGCCGGTGGCGGAGAAGGCCGAGGCCGCACCTGCCGAGACCGCGCCTGCCGAGACCGCACCTGCCAAGGCCGTACAGGACGGGACCGCACCCGAGGTCGACGAGGCTCCGGCACCGGCCAAGAAGACGGCACGCAAGACCGCCGCCAAGAAGGCCGCGCCCGCCAAGAAGACCGCCGCCAAGAAGACGGCCGCCAAGAAGACCGTCGCGAAGAAGACGGCCACCAAGACGGCCACGAAGACCGCTGCCAAGTCGACGACGGCCAAGAAGACTGCGAAGAAGACGGCCGCGGCGGACCAGCAGACGCTGCCGTCCGTGTCCGCCCCCGCGCAGGACTGACGCAGCACCAGCAGTACGGAACCACCGAAGTAACGCAGTATCCGCAAGTCCCGGCGGAACCGGCCCCGGCCGGACCCGAGGTGGCCAGCGCCGATCAGGCGCTGGCCACCCTGGTATCCGGGACCCGGGCCTGCGCGACCCGCAGGCCGTGAAATTCCCCAGAACGACGGAGAGTTCGTAACCCCATGAGCAACAGCGCCACCCCCCGCCCCATACGCAAGGCTGTCATCCCTGCCGCAGGTCTCGGCACCCGCTTCCTGCCGGCGACCAAGGCGACGCCCAAGGAGATGCTGCCGGTCGTCGACAAGCCCGCGATCCAGTACGTGGTCGAGGAAGCTGCCGGGGCGGGACTCTCCGACGTACTCATGATCACGGGCCGCAACAAGCGCGCTCTCGAGGACCACTTCGACCGCAACTACGAGCTGGAGTCGGCCCTCACCAAGAAGGGCGACGCCGACCGCCTCGCCCGCGTCCAGGAGTCCAGCGACCTGGCGACCATGCACTACGTCCGCCAGGGCGACCCGCGCGGCCTGGGCCACGCCGTCCTGTGCGCCGCCCCGCACGTCGGCAACGAGGCCTTCGCGGTCCTCCTCGGCGACGACCTGATCGACCCGCGCGACCCGCTGCTCGCCCGCATGGTCGAGGTCCAGCAGACGTACGGCGGCAGCGTCGTCGCGCTGATGGAGGTCGACCCGGAGCAGATCCACCTGTACGGCTGCGCGGCCGTCGAGGCCACCGCCGACGGCGACGTCGTCAAGATCAACGGCCTCGTCGAGAAGCCCGCCACCGAGGACGCCCCGAGCAACCTCGCCATCATCGGCCGCTACGTCCTGGACCCGGCGGTCTTCGACGTCCTGCGCGAGACCGCCCCCGGCCGCGGCAACGAGATCCAGCTCACCGACGCCCTCCAGACGATGGCCGCGGACGAGAAGGTCGGCGGCCCGGTGCACGGCGTCGTCTTCAAGGGCCGCCGCTACGACACCGGCGACCGCGGCGACTACCTGAAGGCCATCGTCCGCCTCGCCGCCGAACGTGCGGACCTCGGCCCGGAGTTCAAGACCTGGCTGCGCGGCTACGTCGCGGACGAGATGTAGGCCTCCGCCTCCCTGCCCCACCCCCGCACCACCCCCTGCTCGACCCGCACGAAGGAGAACCCCATGATCGGCCTGGTACTGGCGGCGGGCGCCGGACGGCGTCTGCGTCCCTACACCGACACGCTGCCCAAGGCGCTCGTCCCCGTGGACGGCGACACCACCGTCCTGGACCTGACCCTGGGGAACTTCGCGAAGGTCGGACTGACCGACGTCGCGATCGTGGTCGGCTACCGCAAGGAAGCCGTCTACGCACGCCAGGCCGAACTGGAGTCGAAGTACGGCGTGAAGATCACGCTCATCGACAACGACAAGGCCGAGGAGTGGAACAACGCCTACTCCCTGTGGTGCGCCCGCGACGTCCTCAAAGAGGGCGTGATCCTCGCCAACGGCGACACCGTCCACCCGGTCTCCGTGGAGGAGACCCTCCTCGCCGCCCGCGGCAAGGGCCAACAGATCATCCTCGCCCTCGACACGGTCAAGAACCTGGCCGACGAGGAGATGAAGGTCATCACGGACGAGTCCGGCGCCGTCAGCCGCATCACCAAGCTGATGGACCCGGCGACCGCGACCGGCGAGTACATCGGCGTCACCCTCATCGAGCCCGAGGCGGCCGTCGCCCTCGCCGACGCCCTGAAGACCACCTTCGAGCGGGACCCCGACCTCTACTACGAGGACGGCTACCAGGAACTGGTCAACAGCGGCGTGCGCATCGACGTGGCCCCCATCGGCGACCTCAAGTGGGTCGAGATCGACAACCACGACGACCTCGCCAAGGGCCGGGAGATCGCGTGCCTGTACTGACCCGGCTGATCCCCTCGCCGGTCGCCGTCGACATCTCCAGGGGCGCCCTGGACGATCTCGCCGGCCTCCTGGCGGACCAGCGGATCTCCGGCTCGGGCGCGCTCGCCATCGCCATCAGCGGCGGGTCGGGACGGGTGCTCCAGGAGAAGCTGGCACCCGTCCTGCCCGGCGCCGACTGGTACCCGGTCACCGACGGCACCATCGACGCGGCGGTCCGGCTCGCCGAGGAGATGAAGGGCCGCAAACGGTACGACGCGGTCGTCGGACTCGGCGGCGGAAAAATCATCGACGTCGCCAAGTACGCCGCCGCCCGGATCGGCCTGCCCATGGTCGCCGTCGCGACGAACCTGTCGCACGACGGCCTGTGCTCCCCGGTGTCCATCCTGGACAACGACAACGGCCGGGGCTCCTACGGCGTGCCCACGCCCATCGCGATGCTCATCGACCTCGATGTCATCCGCGACGCCCCCGCCCGTTTCGTACGCTCCGGGATCGGCGACGCGCTCTCCAACATCTCGGCCGTCGCCGACTGGGAACTGTCCCACCGGATCAACGGCGAAAAGGTCGACGGCCTGGCCGCCGCCATGGCCAGGCAGGCCGGCGAGGCGGTGCTGCGCCACCCCGGCGACATCACCCAGGACGCGTTCCTCACCGTGCTCGCCGAGGCGCTCGTCCTGTCCGGCATCTCCATGTCGATCAGCGGCGACACCCGGCCCTCGTCGGGTGCCTGCCACGAGATCAGCCACGCCTTCGACCTGCTCTTCCCCAAGCGGGCCGCGCTGCACGGCGAGCAGGTCGGCATCGGCGCGGTCTTCGCGATGCACCTGCGCGGTGCGCACGAGGAGGCCGGGCTGTTCGCCGACGTACTGCGCAGGCACTCCCTGCCGGTCCTGCCGGGCGACATCGGCTTCACCGTCGAGGAATTCGTCCAGGCGGTGCAGTACGCGCCGCAGACCCGGCCGGGACGCTTCACGGTGCTGGAACACCTGGACCTGTCGGCGGACGGCATCAGGGACGCGTACGCCTCTCTGGTGAAGGCCGTCGGCGCGTCGGGTGGACAGCCGGACAGCGGGCGTTAGCCCGGTTTGACCCACCGGTCGAGGTCCCGTAACTTTGACCGTCGGCGTCTTTTTGTGCGCCAAACCCCTGAGCAACCCCCTCCCGGGCCGCCTCCTCAAAGAGGTGCACGGGAGAGGCCGCTCGTCCTGTTCGCGCCGGAAGCGGCTGGCATCAGGGGTCCCGTCTTTCGAGTGAGAGTGAGATCCGCGTGTACGCCATCGTGCGCAGCGGTGGTCGCCAGCACAAGGTTGCTGTCGACGACATCGTTGAGGTTGACAAGATTTCCACTGCCAAGGTTGGCGACACGGTCGAGCTTTCGACTCTGCTCGTTGTCGACGGCGACTCCGTCACCAGCGACCCGTGGGTCCTGGCCGGGATCAAGGTCACGGCCGAGGTCGTGGACCACCACAAGGGCGAGAAGATCGACATTCTCCGCTACAAGAACAAGACCGGCTACCGCCGTCGCCAGGGTCACCGCCAGCAGTACACGGCGATCAAGGTCACCGGTATCCCCACGGCTGCGAAGTAAAGGGACTGAGACATGGCACACAAGAAGGGCGCATCGTCCACTCGGAACGGTCGCGACTCAAATGCCCAGCGGCTCGGCGTCAAGCGCTTCGGCGGCCAGGCCGTGAACGCCGGTGAGATCCTGGTCCGCCAGCGCGGCACCCACTTCCACCCGGGCACGGGCGTCGGCCGTGGCGGCGACGACACGCTGTTCGCCCTCGCCGCCGGCGCGGTCGAGTTCGGCACGCACCGTGGTCGCAAGGTCGTGAACATCGTTCCGATCGCCGGCTGAACAAGCCAGCTTTCACGGACACCGCCTCCATGAGGCGACGGTCCTGAGCGATACACAGCACGTATCCGAGGGCGGACGCTCTTTCCCGGCTATCCGGGGAAGCGTGTCCGCCCTCGGCGTGTTACGTATGTAGACATTCCGCATTACCTGTACTGGAGGACACCCATGACCACCTTCGTGGACCGCGTCGAACTGCATGTCGCCGCGGGTAGCGGAGGCCACGGCTGCGCCTCCGTACACCGTGAGAAGTTCAAGCCGCTCGGCGGCCCGGACGGCGGCAACGGCGGACGGGGCGGCGACATCACCCTTGTCGTCGACCAGGCTGTGACCACCCTTCTCGAGTACCACCACAGCCCCCACCGCAAGGCCACCAACGGCCAGCCCGGCGCAGGCGACAACCGCTCCGGCAAGGACGGCCAGGACCTGATCCTGCCCGTGCCCGACGGCACCGTCGTCCTCGACAAGGAGGGCAACGTCCTCGCCGACCTCGTCGGCCACGGCACCACCTACATCGCCGGTGAGGGCGGCCGCGGCGGCCTCGGCAACCTGGCGCTCTCCTCGGCCCGCCGCAAGGCCCCCGGCTTCGCGCTCCTCGGCGAGCCCGGCAAGTCCGCGGACATCGTCCTGGAGCTCAAGACCGTCGCCGACGTGGCACTGGTGGGCTACCCGAGCGCCGGCAAGTCCTCGCTGATCTCCGTGCTCTCCGCAGCCAAGCCGAAGATCGCGGACTACCCGTTCACCACCCTGGTCCCCAACCTCGGCGTCGTCACGGCCGGCTCGACCGTCTACACCATCGCCGACGTCCCCGGCCTGATCCCCGGCGCCAGCGAGGGACGGGGCCTCGGCCTGGAGTTCCTGCGGCACGTCGAGCGCTGCTCGGTCCTGGTCCACGTGCTCGACACGGCGACCCTGGAGTCCGACCGCGACCCGATCTCCGACCTCGACGTCATCGAGGAGGAGCTCAAGTTGTACGGCGGTCTCGAGGACCGGCCGCGCCTCGTCGTCCTCAACAAGGTCGACATCCCGGACGGCCAGGAGCTCGCGGACATGATCCGCCCGGAGCTCGAAGCCCGCGGCTACAAGGTCTTCGAAGTGTCCGCGGTGTCCCGCACGGGCCTGAAGGAACTGTCCTTCGCCCTGGCCCAGGGCATCTCCAAGCTGCGCGCCCGCAAGCCGAAGGAGGAGGCGACCCGCATCGTCATCCGCCCGAAGGCCGTCGACGACAGCGGCTTCAAGGTCGTCCTCGACGAGGAGGAGAACGTCTACCGGGTGCGCGGCGAAAAGCCGGAGCGCTGGGTGCAGCAGACCGACTTCAGCAACGACGAGGCCGTCGGCTACCTCGCCGACCGCCTCAGCCGCCTCGGCGTCGAGACCGCACTGATGAAGGCCGGCGCCCGCGCGGGCGACGCCGTCGCCATCGGCTCCGACGAGAACTCGGTCGTCTTCGACTGGGAGCCCACCGTCATGGCCGGCGCCGAGATGCTGGGCCGCCGAGGCGAGGACCACCGCCTCGACGAGCCGCGCCCCGCAGCCACGCGCCGCAAGGACCGCGACGCCGAGCGCGACGACCCGCAGAAGGAATACGACGAGTTCAAGCCGTTCTAGCCGCTTCGTCGACTCCGGGAAGCACCTCGTGCGCCGGTGACGTGAGAAGACCGTGAGAAGGGGGCCCGCAAAGGCCCCCTTTTCCGGTTTCCGGAGCCGACAGGCCAGGATGGGAGAGCACAACAACGATCCAGGGGAGTGGCACGGTGGAATCCCGCACAACGGGCAGCGCGGACGGTGCGGTCAGCGTCGTCGTCATCGTCTACAACGACGCCGCCCACATCACCACGGCCGTCGAGTCCGTACTCGCACAGGGCGACGCCGTCGGCGAGGTGATCGTCGTCAACGACGCGTCCACCGACAACACCCGCGAAGCAGTCGACGCACTCGCCGCCCGCCACCCGCTGGTCAGACCCCTGCACCGCACGGAGAACAGCGGCGGCTGCGGCAGCCCCCGCAACGACGGCATCGCCGCGGCGCAACACCCTTACGTGATGTTCCTCGACAGCGACGACGTCTACCCGGCGGGCGCGGTGGATGCCCTGCTGGCCGCCGCCGACGGCGTCGACATGGTCGCGGGCCAGTGCGTGCGCAGGGAACTCCCCGAGAAGCGCGACACCGTGTGGGCCCCCGGCCTCTACGACCCCACAGCAGGCGCCACCCTGCCGGGCACCGTCATGGACGGCATCGGCGCACACCCCGAGTTCCTCCTCGACACGCTCTCCGTCAACAAGCTCTACCGCCGCGACTTCCTCACCGGGCACGCCGTCCGCTTCCCCGACGGCGCCTTCCACTACGAGGACTTCGTCTTCACCGCAAAGGTGTACGCGGCGGCCCCCCGCACCGCCGTCGTCGCCGCCCCGGTGTACGTGTGGCACGTCCGCCGGGACGCCGCCGAACTCTCCATCTCGCTGCGCCGCGCCACCATTGCCAACTGGGAACACCGTGTGGAGGCCCACCGCCGCGTCGTCGAGGTGTTCCGCAAGGCGGACCTCGACACACTCGCGGTGGCCGCACAGACAAAGTTCCTCGACTACGACCTGCCCATGTACGTACGCGAGCTGCCGCAGCGCAGCGCCGCCTACCGGGCCGACTGGTGGCGTGCCACGCGCGCCTACCTCGCCGCCTTCGACGAGGCTGCGTACACCGCCGCCGAAGCCCCCTCCCGCTGGCTGGCCCGCGCCGTCGTCTCCTGGGAGGCCCCGGCCGAACTGGAGCGGGTCGTGGCGCTGGCCGCTCAGCCGCCCCGGCTGCTGCCGCCGTCGCACACGACAGGCTCCGGCCTGCCGGTGCTCGCCGAAGGACTGCCCGAGGTGGAGCTGGACGGGCTCGCCGAACTGCCCCCCGGGAAACTCCCGTTGACCGTCAACGGCACAGTGGCCGTCGGTCGCTCGCTCGGGTTCATCCTGACCGTACGGGAACTGCACGGCCTGCTCGGCCCGTTGAAGCCACAACGGCTCTTGCTGCGCCTCGTCGACCAGCGGGAGGACCGCCCCACCCTGGAACGCGACCAGCCCCTGCTGCGTACGGGCGCCGACGCCTGGCAGGCGGAATTCGCCGTTCGGACACGTGACCTGGCCGTCCACGAGCGGCTGATGTCCTGGCGGGTGCGCGCCGAAGTCGTGTGCGCCGACGGCACCCGCATCCCCGCCGAGGTGCGGGCCGCCACCCCCGGCGCAGCCCGGCGCACCGTCGTCCTCGGTGCCGGTCTGCCCCTGCTCGTACAAGCACACGTGACGCCGCGGCAGGCGCTGATGGTGCGCGTGGTCGGCGGCGTGCAGGGCGGAATCGACGTCGTGGGCCGCCGCCTCAAGAGGCTGGCACGCAAGGTGAAGTAGCACGCGAAAAGAAAGGGGCCCCCGTCCGCGACTGCGGACGGGGGCCCCTTTCCTTGGGATCACTACGGGGGGCGCGGTCTCCGCCGCGCCCGAGCTGTTACCGCTCCAGGAACGTGAAGAGCTCTTCCCACCGCTGGGTGATCGACTCGGGGGAGTACCGCTGTACGTTCTCCCGGGCCAGGTCGCCCATCCGGTCCCGCATCTCCTGGTCCTGTATCATCCGCACCAACTGCCGTGCCAGCTCAGGGGTGTTGCCGGGCCGGGCCAGCAGCCCGTCCACACCGTCCTGAATGATCTCGTGCACGCCCGGCGCGCAGTCGAACGCCACGCACGGAACCCCGCACGCCATGGCCTCCAGCAGCGCGAGCGGAAAGCCCTCACCGCGCGAGGACTGTGCGAAGACGGACGCCCCGTGCAGCGCCCCGACCACGTCACGGGTCTGCCCCGCCCACTCCACCGAATCGTCCAGGCCGAGATCCGTGGCCTGCTTCTTGAGCGACTGCTCAAGCTCCCCTGCGCCGTACAGCTTCAGCTTCCAGCCCGGCACCTGCGCGGAGGCCTCCGCCCAGGCGTCGAGCATCATGTCGAGGCCCTTCTGGTGGCTGAGCCGGCCGATGCTGACGACGGTCTTCTCCGTACGGGGAGAGACGGTCTCCGGCATCATCGGCAGCGGGTTCGGCATGAACCCGACGTTGTTGAGCCCCTTCACCGCCCACAGGTCGGCGTCCTCCTGCGTGAGCAGCAGCAGCCGGTCGACGTCCTTGTAGTGCTTCAGGACGCGCTGGAAACGCGAGGACTGCCGGGAGTACTCGAAGCTCTCGTGGCTCATGCCGATGACCGGGTGCCCGGCGGTGTCGGCGAGCGCCACCCACTCCATCGCCCACACCTGGGTCACGATGATCATCGCGCCGGGGGCGGCCGTCCGGAACATCCGGGAGAGCTTCGCGGAAGCTTCCCGCATCCCGCTCTCGCGCTTCGCGTTGTGCCGCCGGGCGGCGACGTCGATCGTGCCGCGCAACCCCGCGACGGACTTGCGGCCGGGCGGCCGGACGTCGTGCAGCGTGACCGTCTTGAACGGCGGGTTGTCACCGAGGTCCATGGCGACCTCGGCCGGCGCGATGCCGACCAGGGTGACCCGGTGGCCGCGCTCGGCCAGCAGAGAGGCCATCTGGGCCTGCCAGCGGGCCACTCCGCCGAGCTCGTCGACCTCGTTGGCCACGAAGAAGATGTCGCGTCGAGTCACCGGGCCCCACCCTTTCCTCCGAAGAAGCGGTCGGCGATCCGGGCCGCGGCGTCACCGCGGTCGTACTCGCCGTACTTGTCCACGAACTCCTTCACTTGCGGCCCGTACCGCGTCCGCAGACCGTCCAGGTCCTCCAGCACGTCGTACAGCGACTCCTCGTCGCGCGGGACGGGGCCCGGCGCCGTCTCCAGGAGGTTGAAGTACGTGCCGCGGATGTCCTGCGAGTACTCCTCCCAGTCGTACGCGAAGAAGATCATCGGCCGCTGCAGCAGCGCGTAGTCGAACATCACGGAGGAGTAGTCCGTGATCAGCGCGTCCGCGGCGAGGAGCAGCGGCGTGATGTCCGGCTCCTCCGAGACGTTGATGACGCGCCCCGCCATCGCCGGCGGCAACGACACCTGGTTGAGGTAGTGCGTGCGTACCAGCAGCGTGAACTTGTCGCCGAACTTCTCGGCGAACTTCTCGATCTCGAAGGGGAACTCGAACTTCTGCACCTTGCCCTGGGCGTTGGCCCGGAACGTCGGCGCGTACAGCACCACCGGCAGGTCCGGGCGGATGCCCAGGCGCTCCCTGAGCTCCTTCACCTGCGGACTCTCGACAGTGGCGTCACGCCCCTTCACCAGGGCGTCGTTGCGCGGGTAGCCGGTGCGCAGCAACTTGCTCTCCGGCATCCGGTACGCGCGTGCCAGCGTGCGCACGTCGTGCTCGGTACGCACCACGAAGTGGTCGAACCGGTCCAGCGACGCCTGGTACGTGGCCTGCTCGCCCTCCGACATCAGCCGGTAGCCGGGCTCGTCGAAGCCCATGCGCTTGAGCGCGGAACCGTGCCAGGTCTGGATGTACGTCGTCTCGGGACGCTTGCGGAGCTTCAGCGGGAAGCCCTGGTTGTCGATCCAGAACTCGGCCTGTGCGAGCGCCTTCAGATACTTCCAGGACCACCTCTGCACCAGTTCCACGTCGTCCGGGAAACCGGTCGGCTTGGCGCCCGCGTACGACCAGATCGCGTGGACCGGGGCGCCGCGCCGCTTCAGCTCCTCATAGATGGCGCGGGGGCTGTCGCTGTACTGCTTGCCGAGGTGGCTCTCGAAGACGACGGTGCCCTTGCGCACGGGCAGCGCCTTGATCATGCGGTGGTAGCCGTCGATCTTGCGGGCGCCGGAGTTGAGTTCCTTGCGCACGTCACGGGCCTTGCGGTACGTCTTCTTGGCGATCCGGGCGGGCAGGCTGTCCATGTTGTTGCGGATCAGCGCGCGCGCCTTCTGCGAGGCGGCACTGTGCTGCACGACGTGGAACGCCAGATGACCGCGCCCGGAGACCTCCGCCTCTATGCGGTCGCCCGCCAGCCGTGTCAGCCGGGGCCTGACCTGCATGATGCCGGTCCGCTCGATGTCGGCGGCGCCGACGGTGACGGCGCTCACCGTGGTCCGGCCGTCGACCGACAGATGCATCCGGACGTTCCAGACGTCGTCCACGATGCCCAGCGGACGCAGCTCCTTGGCCAGCGGCAGGGAGGCCTCCCAGCGCACCCGGTCGCCGTCGACACGGACGCTGCGGACGGGGAAGCGGAACGTCTGGAGGCTGGTGCGGCGCGCCTTGAGGACGATCTCGGCGGACAGCTTCGAGCCCGGCTCGATCTTGCCCAGTGGATTGACGACCGCTCCGCCGAGTACGACCTCGGCGGGCTTCTCGTCGTACTGGGTCAGACTGTTGCGCAGGTTCAGCTTCTCGACCGGCTTGGTGTGGTAGCCGAGGTCGGTGACGTCGAGCAGGCTGCGGGCGTGCGGGTCCTCCAAGTGCTCCTCGCACCAGTAGATCCGGCCGTCCTTCTCCACCAGCGGCACCGCGAGCTTGTTCCTGTTGAGGAGCATGTCGATCGCGGGCATCAGGTTGTCCCAGTCCTCCTGGAGGAGGAGGTACGCGCAGATGGCGTGGGCGGGGTGCAGTTCGTTGTACGCCTCGGGGGCGAAGCTCTGGACGTAACTGCGGGCCATCTCGGCGAAGGCGTGCCGGTAGTCGTCGTCGAGGAACGGCAGTTCGCGCAAGTAGAGGACCAGGTCGTGCTTCAGGAACTTGATGTCCTTGTGCAGCTTCAGGTCGTCCATGGAGCGGGACTTGAGGATTTTGTCGATCCGGCGGTGGATCTCCACCCGGTCCGCAAAGTTATTGATCTCGTTGCGGCGATTACTGATCGACTTCTTCTCGGTCTTCTCGACCACATTCCAGTAATAAACAGTGTTCGGAATGAGAGTGATGCGGGAAGCCGCCAGATATGCTTGGGCAGAGAAAAGCAGGTCCTCGTAATGAATCCGCTTCGGGAAAGTGAGGTTGCTTTCGATCAGGAATTCTCGCCGGTAGCACTTGTTGGTCGACAGAGTGTCGAATACCAGCAGGTCGGGGAGTTCCGCAACGGAGTCGATCGTGCGCGTGGAGTTGTAGAGCCAGCGGTACCACTCGGTCGTCTTGCCGTGCCGGCTGTCGACGTGGACCCGCAGACACATGCCGGACACCAGGTCCGCACCGGTGGTCTCGGCAGCCTCCAGCATGTTGCGGCACGCGTTGAGCTCAAGCGTGTCGTCGCTGTCGAGGAACATCACATAGCGGCCACGGGCCACTGCGATGCCCTGGTTGCGCGGCTCGCCGCAGCCGCCGCTGTTCTCCTCCAGCTGGATCGCCCGGACCCGGTCGGGATGCGCGGCCGCCAGCTTCCTGGCCACGTCGTACGAGCCGTCGGTGGAGCAGTCGTCCGCGACGATCACTTCGACGTTGTGCAACGTCTGGTCCAGAACCGACTGCACGGCGGCGGGCAAGCGGTCGGCATCGTTGTAGACGATGACGACAACACTGATGTCCGGCACGGTCGTCGGCGGGCTGTCCGGCGAGGGAGACGGGCTTGACAAGGCCACCTCTGTGTTCACGTCCTCGGTACGTTTCGATTGCTGATCCCTCACAACTGCGGTAGGTGAGGGACGGCCAACTGGATGAGCCTTGAAGGATTTCGACACTCCTGGCCAGGCTAGCCTACGGGCGAAGGCCCTCCGCCCCTGCCCAGAGATGCCTGGATCAGTGATCATTGCGTCTCTGTATAGTGCCTCTATGACTTGGCTGGTAACTGGCGGTGCGGGATACATCGGTTCACACGTGGTAAAGGCGCTCGCCGAAGGCGGGGAAAGCGTCGTGGTGCTGGATGACCTGAGTACCGGAGACGTGGCCCGCATTCCCGCGGGTGTTCCCCTGGAGCGC
This sequence comes from Streptomyces sp. NPDC048442, assembly GCF_040651475.1. Lineage (NCBI taxonomy): Bacteria > Bacillati > Actinomycetota > Actinomycetes > Kitasatosporales > Streptomycetaceae > Streptomyces > Streptomyces sp. NPDC048442. Next base: position 286,318 of record NZ_JBEZKB010000001.1, on the reverse strand, counting down.
GGCTCGGTGCTCGACCGCCCGCTCCTCGACGACGTACTGCGCAGGCACACCGTCACGGGTGTGGTGCATATCGCCGCGAAGAAGCAGGTCGGCGAATCCGTGGAACGGCCGCTGTTCTACTACCGCGAAAACATGGTCGGTCTGCAGACCGTGCTGGAGGCCTCCGTGGCCGCCGGGGTGAAGCAGTTCCTCTTCTCGTCCTCCGCCGCCGTGTACGGAATGCCCGACGTCGAGCTCGTCACCGAGGAGACCCCCTGCCTGCCCATGAGCCCGTACGGCGAGACCAAGCTGGCCGGTGAATGGATGGTCGAGGCCGTCGGCAAGGCACACGGCATGGCCACCGCCTGCATGCGCTACTTCAACGTGGCAGGCGCCGCCTCGCCCGAACTCGGCGACCCCGGGGTCTACAACCTCGTACCGATGGTGTTCGAACGGCTCGACGCCGACAAATCGCCGCTGATCTTCGGCGACGACTACCCGACCCCCGACGGCACCTGCGTCCGCGACTACATCCACGTCGCCGACATCGCCTCCGCTCACGTCGCCACCGCCCGCAAACTGGTCGCCGACCCCGACGCCCGGCTGATCCTCAACATCGGCAAGGGCGAAGGCGTCTCCGTCGCCGAGATGATCGACATCATCCGCGAGATCAGCGGCCGCCAGGACATCAAGGCCGAGGTCGCCCCGCGCCGGGCCGGCGACCCCGCCCGGGTCGTCGCCTCTGCCGACCGCATCCACGGCGAACTGGACTGGGAAGCCCGCTACGGCGTACGGGAGATGGTCGAGTCGGCATGGGCGGGCTGGCGCCACAGCCACCCGCAGGGCTGACCGGCCGCACCTTCGACGAGTTGACCGGCGACCGCCTCTTGAGGGCGACAGCCCGACAGCGACCACAGACCGACGGCGGGCCCCGGAATCCTCCGGGGCCCGCCGCCCTGCGTCCACCACCGGGCACCCGGCCCGCATGTCCGTGGAGCGGAACCCGAAGGCGGCACGGCGGCCCCCTCACGTACATTGCGGGAAACAGGGCTGAGCAAGGGGATGACGCACGTGTCAGGGGAAAGCGGCCGGGCGGTACAGGGCACGAGGCAGGGCGTCGCCGAAGCACGCAGGGTCGTGATCAAGGTCGGCTCCTCCTCGCTGACGACTGCCACGGGCGGCCTGGACGCCGACCGGGTGGACGCCCTGGTCGACGTACTCGCCAAAGTCAGAAGCGGTGGCACCCGCGAGATCGTGCTGGTCTCCTCCGGCGCCATCGCCGCCGGGCTCGCCCCGCTCGGCCTCGCCCGCCGCCCCAAGGACCTGGCCCGCCAGCAGGCCGCCGCCAGCGTCGGCCAGGGCCTCCTCGTCGCCCGGTACACCGCCTCCTTCGCCCGCTACGGCGTCCGCGTCGGCCAGGTACTGCTCACCAGCACCGACACCAGCCGCCGCGCCCACTACCGCAACGCCTACCGGACCCTCGACCAGCTCCTCGCCATGGGCGCGCTACCGGTCGTCAACGAGAACGACACCGTCGCCACGGACGAGATCCGCTTCGGCGACAACGACCGGCTCGCCGCCCTCGTCGCCCACCTCGTACGCGCCGATCTGCTGGTGCTCCTTTCGGACGTCGACGGTCTGTACGACGGAGATCCGGCCAAGCCCGGCACCTCCCGCATCGCCGAGGTCACCGGACCCGACGACATCGCCCACGTCCAGATCGGCAGCGCGGGCAAGGCGGGCGTCGGCACCGGCGGAATGGTCACCAAGGTCGAGGCCGCCCGCATCGCCGCCGCCGGCGGCATCCCCGTCGTCCTCACCTCCGCCACGTACGCCGCCGACGCCCTCGCCGGACGCGACACCGGCACCTACTTCCACCGCACCGGCCGCCGCAGCGCAGACCGGCTGCTGTGGCTCGCACACGCCTCCACACCGCAGGGCGCCCTCACCCTCGACGACGGGGCGGTACGGGCCGTCGTCGAGCGGCGCACGTCGCTGCTGCCCGCCGGGATCGCCGCGGTCGAGGGCGAGTTCGCCGCGGGTGACCCGGTGGAGCTGCGCGACAGCACCGGCCGGGCCGTCGCCCGCGGTCTGGTCAACTTCGACGCGAAGGAACTCCCGCAGCTCCTCGGCCGCTCCACCCGCGACCTCGCCAGGGAACTCGGCCCCGCATACGAACGCGAGGTCGTCCACCGCGACGACCTGGTGCTGCTGCACCACTGACAGGCAGGCCCGCACGGCCGCCGAAGCGTCCCCGAATCCCCGCCGGGCGTCCACGAAACGGCCGAAAGTCCAGCCTCCTGGTGGAGACCTTCAGGAAAACCCCCCGCATCCGGCCCGGGACTGGTCAACTTTGTTGCGGGGATACAGCACACAAACGCATCAGGAGGCCGCCGGTGAGACGAGCGCGCCCGGGGGCGCCGCCCCGAGGGACAGCCGAGCGAGCCTTGACGAGCGTCGGGGCGGGCGCGGACTTCGACGACGGCGACGACTTCGACGACGGCCGGGACGGCCCCGCCGCCGACGCCGCCGACGGCAGGGAACCCCGCCCCGGCCAACGCCGGCAGGACACCGAGGAGTCCCGCCTCTGGTACATCACACTCAGCGTCTCGGGCGCCGAGACGCCCCTCAAAGAGGTGCGCCGCGGCCTCGAACAGCTCGCCCACGACCACCCCTTCCTGCTGACCAGCCGTTACGCGGGCGACCACGCGGAGATCCGCTACTGGGAAGAGGCCCGCGACCTGCACGACGCCGCGGCCGTAGCACTGCGCCTGTGGGGCGAGCACCGGTCGACGGCGAAACTGCCGCCCTGGGAGATCGTCGGCCTCGAAGTCATCGACCGCGACACCTATCACCAGCGGGTCGCCGAGGGGTACGGACCGCCCCCGGCGGCACCCGTCGGCGTACATCCGTACTGAACAGGGGCGGCAAAGGGGCAGGGGCCGGGCTCCGTGGCTTCCTATGGGGTTCTGGGGGGTTCTGTGGGGTTCCCCGGCACCCCTGGCGTACGGGGTCCGGTGGTGGGCCCGTGGCCGTCTCGGAGTCCGGGACGGCGGACGGGCCGTCCGGGCCACCGGATTACGCTGCGGACATGACCTCGCACACCGCTCCCGCCGACGCCACCGCCGACCGCTCCCCGGTCCTCGCCGCCGCCTCCGGGGCCCGGGAGGCGGCGGCCGCGCTCGCACCGCTGCCGCGCGCCGCGAAGGACGCGGCCCTCCTCGCCGTCGCCGACGCCCTCCTCGCCCGTACGGACGAGATCGTCGCCGCCAACGGCGAGGACGTCGCCCGCGCACGCGAGGCGGGCACCGCGGAATCGGTCGTCGACCGCCTCACCCTCACCCCCGAGCGGGTGCGGGCCATCGCCTCCGACGTACGGGACGTGGCGGCACTGCCCGACCCGGTCGGCGAGGTGGTGCGCGGCTCGACCCTGCCCAACGGGATCGACCTGCGACAGGTGCGGGTACCGCTCGGCGTCGTCGGCATCATCTATGAGGCGCGCCCCAACGTCACTGTCGACGCCGCCGCCCTGTGCCTCAAGTCCGGCAACGCGGTACTGCTGCGCGGCTCCTCCTCCGCGTACGCCTCCAACACGGCACTGGTGGGCGTGGTCCGCGACGCCCTCGAAGAGGCGGGGCTGCCCGCCGACGCCGTACAGCTCGTCCCCGGCGAATCCCGCGATTCGGTACGCGAGTTGATGCGCGCCCGCGGCCTGGTCGACGTCCTCATCCCGCGCGGCGGCGCCTCCCTGATCCGTACCGTCGTCGAGGAATCCACCGTCCCCGTCATCGAGACGGGCACCGGCAACTGCCACGTGTACGTGGACGCAACCGCCGACCTCGACATGGCCGTCGACATTCTGGTCAACTCCAAGGCGCACCGCGTCAGCGTCTGCAACGCCGCCGAAACCCTCCTCGTCCACCAGGACATCGCCGCCGCCTTCCTGCCCCGCGCGCTGGACGCCCTCGCAGAGGCCAAAGTCACCGTCCACGCGGATGCGAACGTCCTGACATTCGCCGGAGGTTCGAAAGCCACTGTCGTTCCGGCCGTCGAGGAGGACTGGGAGACCGAGTACCTCTCCTACGACATCGCCGCAGCCGTCGTCGACTCCCTCGACGACGCCGTCGCGCACATCCGCCGCTGGTCCTCCGGGCACACCGAGGTCATCGTCACCACCTCGCAGGCCGCCGCCCGCCGCTTCACCCAGCTCGTCGACTCCACGACGGTCACGGTGAACGCGTCCACCCGCTTCACCGACGGCGGACAGTTCGGCTTCGGCGCGGAAATCGGCATCTCTACACAGAAGTTGCACGCGCGAGGGCCGATGGGGCTGCCCGAGCTGACGTCGACGAAGTACATCGTGACGGGCGACGGCCACATCCGCTGACCCGCTCCGTCCTCCGCCTTCCCGTCACCCCTTCGCCGGCCCTTCCCGCTCTGCCCGTTCTCTGCCCAAAACGACCGACCGGGTCTACGCTGAACGGGTGCCGGACGACGTGGAGGGCAAGCCGTTCCCGGATGGCTGGGAGCCCGACGACGACCGCGGGGGCGCGGACGAGGACTTCGCCTCCGTGGTTTTCGACGAGGCCTTCGTCAAAGCCGCCGACATTCATGAACCGAGTGCCGTGGAGCGGCTGTTGGCGGCCGCCGAGGCGCGCGCCGACGCCGATGCCGCAGCCCGTACCCGGGCGGGGCAGCGCCCCGACGACGATCCCTACGACGCCTCCGACGGGCGCGATCCGTACGCGCCCTACGGTGACGGCGGCTACGGCGACGGTGACGCCCGCGACACCTACGCGGACGGGGCCTTCGTGGGGCCGTACGGGCGGCACGGCGGCGCCATGCGCCCGTACCGCAACTCCTCGCGCTGGCACCGCCCCATCGCCTGGCTCCTCGCCCTGCTGATGGGCATCGGCATGGTCGCGTTCGCCTTCGCCGCCGTGTACCGGGGCGCGTCCGGCAGCCGCGACGGACGGACGCCTTCGCCCGCGGCCACCGAGGTCGACGTTCCGGCTCCAGGGCCGGCCGCCACGCCGGGCACGACCGGGGGCGGTCCGTCCGTATCGGCGGAATACACGGCACCGGCAGTCTCCGCCCAACCCCGTACGCCCTGAATGCCCCGGCCGAATCCCCGGGAATGGCCGAATCTCTCACCGGATCCTTCAACCGGAACCTTCAACGCGGCGGAATCCGGCGGGAGTTCTCCCGAAGTTCTGCCGTTCCGGGGCGTTTACCTTCGCTTCCCGCGACCTACTCTGAAAGGGAGACTCTCTCCCCACCGCAGGGCCCAGTGCTCAGGGAGAAGCGATGGCAGGTCGATCGGACCCGCCCGAGGGCATCCCGCCCGAGGGCCTCCCCAACAGTGGTGACGACGACAACCGGTCCGTCGTATTCGACGAATCGTTCGTCCGCGCCGCCCGGCTCCAGGAATTCTCCGCGTCCGAACGGGCCGGGGACCACGCACCCGCGGTCCGCACCCTGCCCCCGGTGGCCGTGCCGTCCCCGGCGACGGGCAACGGCCGCAAACAGGTGTTCCTGATGACGCTGCTCGTGGTGCTGGCCCTCAGCACTGCGGTCTACATGGGCGTACGCAGTCCCGTGTCGCCCGCTTTCGAACGCCACCCGGAGGCACTGCGCGCGACCGTCGTACCGCTGGCCCCGGCGGGACGGGTGCCCGGCGGCGAACCCGCGGAACTCTTCCTGCACAGCCCGGCGGCACAGTTCCGTACCGGTGCGGAAGGCATCCAGCTGCCGGTCGCCCGGAGCACACCGCACTTCTCGGAGAGCCAGGTCCTGGCCGCCCTGACCATCGCCAAGGACTACCTGGTCCAGTCGTCCGTCGACCCCGGCGTCCTGACGGGCGGGTCGGTCCGCCCGGTAAGGCTGCTGCTCGACCCGGACCAGCAGGAACAGTTCGACGCGAGCTTCGCCCCGGGCGGGGCGGGCGGGCCGGGAAGCAGGTCCGCAAGCGGGACCGGCACCGGGTCAGGAAGCGGATCGGGTGCCGGGGCGGCGGCCGGCGGCTGGATGGTCCGCTTCGACCCGGACAGGGTCGCCCTGGCAGGGGCGACCCGGGCGAACGGCGTCCTGAAGGCCACCGAGGTCGGCCCCGACATCCTCGACGTGTCCACCGACCACACCTTCGTCTACCCGCTGCGCCCCGCTGCCCGCCCCGGCGACAGCTCCGAACGGGCCGACGCCGCCTCGCTGTTCACCGTGCGCCGCGAACTGCACTTCCGTTACGACGCGGAGGACCTGCGGCGCCACCGGGCGGAACTGCTCGGCTCATACGCGGTCGGCGGCCCGCAGGCGTGCGCCACCACCACCGCGTTATCTGAGTCCTGGCAGCCCCTGCTGGCGGGCGGGAAGGCTCCTGCGGCAGCCCCTGGCGCAGGAGCGTCCGCCGGGGCGCCTGCGGGCACCGACCCGTATGCCACGGGAGCGCCGGCGGGATCGGTCTGCGGCACCCTGGACCCGGCGGCGATGCCGACCCCCCAGCCGCGCTGACCAGGTGAGGATCCAGACGCTCCGGTGCAGGAGAGCGAGGGGCAGGGCTCGGTCCCGGCCCCTCGCTCTCCGTACGGAACAGCCCTCTCGGGCCCTCTCAGGCCCTCTCAGGCCCTGTCGTCGGAGCCGGAGCCGGATCCAGAACCGTTTCCGGACCCGGCAGAACCGGAACCGTTCCCCCCGCCGAACTTCCCCCTCAGCTTTCCGCCCAGGTCACCCGCACCCCCCGCAATGTCGCCGACAAGCTTCATCAGCGGGTCCTTGCTGGTGCGGACCGTGTCCGCATAGTGCGCCGCGGACTCCTTGAAGGAATCCGTCACCGAGGTGTCCTTGTCCTCGTCCCGTCGCGGGTAGTGGCCGTCCATGATCCGCTGGTACTCGCGGCTCTCGGACCACTTCTTCAGCTCCGCCGCCCGCACGGTGGTGAACGGGTGCGAACGCGGCAGCACGTTCATGATCTTCAGGACGGAGTCGCGCAGGTCGCCGCCCGCCTCGTACTCCTCCGCCTGCTTCAGGAACGCGTCCACGTTCATCTCGTGCAGGTGGTTGCCGCCCGCGATCTTCATCAGCCCGCGCATCGACGCCTGGAGGTCCTGGCCCACCAGCAGCCCGGCGCGGTCCGCCGACAGCTCCGACTTGCGGAACCATTCGCGCAGCGCCGTGACGATCGCCATGATCGCGATGTTGCCCAGCGGAATCCAGGCCACCTTCAGCGCCAGACTCGTCAGGAACAGCAGGATCGTCCGGTACACCGAGTGCCCGGACAGTGCGTGGCCGACCTCGTGCCCGACGACCGCCCGCATCTCCTCCTCGTCGAGGAGCTCCACCAGGCCCGTCGTCACCACGATGATCGGCTCGTCGAGACCGATGCACATCGCATTGGGCTTCGGGTCCTGCGTGACGTACATCGCCGGAACCTTCTCCAGGTCCAGGATGTAACAGGAGTCCCGCAGCATGGAGTTGAGGTGTGCGAACTGCTCGTCACTCACCCGCACCGAGTCGGACAGGAACAGGAGCCTCAGGCTCCGCTCCGGCAGCAGTCCGCTCAGCGCCTTGAAGACCGTGTCGAATCCGCTCAGCTTGCGCAGCGCCACCAGGGCGGACCGGTCCGCCGGGTGCTCGTACGCCCGGGAAGATATTCCCGGGAACCGCCTGCGCTGCCGTCCGGGCAGGTTCTCCCGCCCGGCCCCCTCCTCGTTGTCCCGACCCTGCTCGTGATTGCCGTCTGTCATGAAAGACCCCTGCTCTCGTAAGAGACATGTCCCGTCCCCCGGACGGCCCCAGCCTAAAGGCGGCGTTCCGGAGCCTCCCCCATGCTGACGCCGCCCCACCCGGGCCGGTTGCCCGAAGGGCCGATATCGCCTCAACGACTGAGTCGGCGTGAGCGTGCCCGCGACCGCCGCATACGATGATGCCGAAGTCTCCCCTCCGTCTCCCGATAGGTCCGCCGAAGATGAGCCTCCACAGCACCGCATCCCACCTCGTCACCCTCGCCTCCGGCGAAGCCGGCAAGCACGTCGACGAGCACGCCTCCCTGAGCCCCCTCGTCACCGGCGGCGGCGCCTTCGTCGCGCTCCTGCTGCTGCTCTGGATCACCACCCGCTTCAACCGGGACCGCTGAGCCGGACCGGGGGACCGGGCCGGACACACGGGCCAGTAGGGTCTGCACGCATGGGAGAGCAGGTAATGCCTACCGGCCCGGCCGGTACGGATACAGGCACGCTGCGCGGTACGGCCGCGACGATCAGCGCCGAGGGTACCGGCAAGCGCCGGATCGGCGTCATGGGCGGCACGTTCGACCCGATCCACCACGGGCACCTGGTGGCCGCCAGTGAGGTGGCCGCACTGTTCCACCTCGACGAGGTGGTCTTCGTACCGACCGGACAGCCGTGGCAGAAGAGCCACAAGCTGGTCACGCCCGCCGAGGACCGCTATCTGATGACGGTCATCGCGACCGCGTCCAACCCGCAGTTCTCGGTCAGCCGCATCGACATCGACCGCGGCGGCCCGACCTACACGATCGACACCCTGCGGGACCTGCGCGCACTCAACGCCGACGCGGACCTGTTCTTCATCACCGGTGCCGACGCGCTCTCCCAGATCCTCACCTGGCGCGACGCCGAAGAACTCTTCGCCCTCGCCCACTTCATCGGTGTCACCCGCCCCGGCCACGACCTCACGTCCGACGGGCTGCCCGAGGGCGGGGTCTCCCTCGTGGAAGTACCCGCTCTCGCGATCTCCTCGACGGACTGCCGCGCGCGCGTGCGCGGGGGTGACCCGGTCTGGTACCTGGTGCCCGACGGCGTGGTGCGCTACATCGACAAGCGCGAGCTGTACCGGGACTGACGGCGAGCGGCACGGAGCAGCAGGAGCAGCACGGAAATGGGGCACCGGTGAACGACGGCCAGAACCCGTACGACCCTTACGCGCAGGACCCGTACAGCCCGCCGCAGCCGGAAGTCATCGGCTACGACGCGTACGGACAGCCGGTGTACCAGCAGGTGGCACAGCAGCAGGCGCCGCAGACGCCGCAGCAGTACGACCCGTACGCACAGCAGCAGCAACAAGTGCCCCCGCAGCAGCAGGCGTACGGTTACGACACCTATGCCCAACAGTCGCAACAGCACGCACAGTTCGACCCGTACGCCCAGCAGCAACAACAGCAACAGCAACAGTCGCAGTCGCCGTCGCCGCAGCCTCAAGAGGCGTACGGCTACGACACCGCCCAGCGACAGCAGCAGTGGATCCCGCAGCAGGCCCCCGCACCGGAGCCGCAGCAGGCACGGCAGCCGTCCCGGCCGGCCCCCGCCGAGCCGCCGCGCGAGGCACCTCAAGAAGAGGCCACCGGACAGCGCAGGACCGACGCCCCCGAGTACGGCACCGAACAGTTCTCCTTCGTCGAGGAACCGGACGAGAACTCCGAAGACGTCATCGACTGGCTGAAGTTCACCGAGAGCCGCACCGAGCGCCGCGAGGAGGCCAAGCGCCGGGGCCGCTCCCGCGTCGTCGCCCTCGCCGTGGTCCTCGCGCTCGTCGTCGTGGGCGGAGTGGGCTACCTCTGGTACGCCGACAAACTGCCCGGCCTCTCCTCCGGCAAGAGCGACAAGCCCGTTGCCACAGGTGCTCAGAAGCGCGACGTGATCGCCCTGCACCTGCACAACACCAAGCAGCCCAACATGACCTCGACCGTGCTGCTCGTCGACAACACCAGCACCGGTCAGGGCACCACCGTCCTGCTTCCCAACACCCTCACCCTCGCCGACGACAACGGCGTCGCCACCACGCTCGCCAAGTCCGTCCACGACGACGGCGGCACCGGTACGCGCGAGTCCCTCGGCACCGCCCTGGGCACCCGGGTCAGCGGCACCTGGCGCCTCGACACCCCATACCTGGAGAACCTCGTCGAGCAGGTCGGCAACATCGAGATCGACACCGACACCGCCGTCCCCGACACCAAAAAGGGCGCGGCACCCTTGGTGAACAAGGGTGCCTTGCAGACCCTCAGCGGCCGGATGGCCGTCGCGTACTCCACCTACCGCGCACCGGGCGAACCCGAGAGCAAGCAGCTGGCCCGCTTCGGGGCGGTCATGCAGGGCGTCCTGAAGAAGATCTCGGACGACCCGCAGACCGCCGCCGTCACTGTCCGCAACCTCGCCCAGATCCTCGACCCGTCGCTGCCGGAGAAGTCCCTCGCCGCCTCCCTGGCCAAGCTCGCCGGGCACGCCAAGAAAGGCGCGTACAAGACGGTGCTGCTGCCGGTGGGCGCCGACGGCAGGGTCAGCGACTCCGACACAGTGGTCAAAACCGTCCTCGGCGGCGTCGCAGCCGCACCCGAGCAGGGCGCGGCCGTACGGGTGGGGGTGCGCAACGGCAGCGGGAAGCCGACGGCGACAGAGGCCGCCCGGATCGCCCTGGTCAACGGCGGCTACACGTTCGCCGACGGAGGGAACACGGCCACCGCGGCGGCCTCGAAGGTCACCTACGGCGACGCCGCCCAGAAGCCGAAGGCCGAGGAGGTCGCCAAGACCCTGGGGCTGCCGGCCACCGCCGTCACGAAGGGCGCCGCCTCAACGAACGCCGAGGTCTCCGTCGTCCTGGGCCAGGACTACAAGATCCCCTCGCGGCGGTAGCCCGCCCGCAGCCCGATGCCCCGCCGGAAAACTCCGGCGGGGCATGTCAGCAGTACATGAGACCCTTGTGGTAATCACCGACCGCCGACGAAAGCCTGCTTGTGACCGCCACTGACCGTTCCATCGAGCTCATCAACGCCGCCGCACAGGCGGCCGCCGACCGGCTCGCGCACGACATCATCGCGTACGACGTCAGCGACGTGCTGTCCATCACGGACGCCTTCCTGCTCGCCTCCGCGCCCAACGACCGCCAGGTCAAGTCGATCGTCGACGAGATCGAGGAGAAGCTCAGCAAGGAGCTCGGCGTCAAGCCGGTGCGCCGCGAGGGTGACCGTGAGGCCCGCTGGATCCTCCTCGACTACGTCGACATCGTGGTGCACGTCCAGCACAGTGAGGAGCGCGTCTACTACGCGCTGGAGCGCCTGTGGAAGGACTGCCCCGAGATCGCCCTGCCCGACGACGCGGTGAAGACCCGCGGCAAGGCCGAGGAGCACGCCAAGCTGAACCCCGCGGGTGAGCTGGACGGAGACCTGGACGGAGAAGCGTTCTGAACGGCACGGGGCTGAACAGCACGGGCCCGGACAGCACGGGCGGCGGCGCGGGGAGCGGAAACCGGGGCCGCCGCATCGTTCTGTGGCGGCACGGTCAGACGTCCTGGAACCTGGAGCGCCGCTTCCAGGGCAGCACGGACATCGCGCTGACCGGGGAGGGAGTGTCCCAGGCCCGCCGGGCGGCACGTCTGCTCGCCTCGCTGAAGCCGGACGCGATCGTCGCCTCCGACCTCCAGCGGGCCGCGGCCACGGCCGGTGAACTGGCCGCCCTGACCGGACTTGAGGTCACGCACGACGCCAGCCTGCGCGAGACGTACGCGGGCGCCTGGCAGGGCCTCACGCACGACGAGATCCTCGCCCAGTACGGCGAGCAGTACACGGCGTGGAAGCGCGGCGAGCCGATCCGCCGAGGCGGCGGCGAACTGGAGACGGAGGTCGCCGACCGGGCCGCCCCCGTCGTCCTGGCGCATGCCGACAAGCTCGTCGACGGCGGCACCCTCGTCGTCGTCAGCCACGGCGGCACCATCCGCACCACCATCGGCCGGCTCCTCGGCCTGGAGTCGTACCACTGGGAGGGCCTGGGCGGCCTTTCCAACTGCTGCTGGTCCGTCCTCGGCGAGGGCGCCCGCGGCTGGCGGCTCATGGAGCACAACGCCGGGACGCTCCCGGAACCCGTGCTCGGGGACGACGACTGAACCGTCCCCGGACCGTCCCGGGCCGCCCCCGGGACGGCGGCCGACCCGGATTTCACTTTCCGGCAGGTCGCAGGCTAGAGTTCTTCTTGTTCGCAGCGCAGAGCGGGAAACAAACCGCACAGCACCAAGAACACGCGGGGCTATAGCTCAGTTGGTAGAGCGCCTGCATGGCATGCAGGAGGTCAGGAGTTCAATTCTCCTTAGCTCCACAATCAAGATCCCGTCCCCCACAGGGGGCGGGATCTTTTGCTGTCCCCCTTGCGGAGCCGTGACAGAATCGAGCGCCGGAGAGGCGGTCGCCGAAGGGGAGGGGACGATGGGCGCACACAGGCGGAAATGTGACTGGTGCGGCAGCGGTACGCCGATCGTCCGCGACATGGAACCGGTCAACTCCGAGTACCAGTACTGGTGCGAGGAGTGCGCGCGGGCGCTGATCATAAAGGGCGACCCGATCGAGACATACCGCGAGCTGGAGGGCGAGCCCATCTACGGCCGCCTGCTCGACGAGCACTGCACCCTCAAGCGCTTCTACTCCTTCGCCAGAGCCTGATCCTCCGGCCGGGCCTCCGAAGCCTTTGTCAGGACACAACGTGCCAGGACAAAAGCCAGGCCGACTGCCGGGTAGAGGGCCGACAGAGCGAACTCCCCGATGTCCTGGTGCAGCTCGGGGCGCCCCTGTCGTCCGTGCGGCACGGCCCACAGCGCGTACGAGAAGAAGACGGCCCCTGCAGTCCACGCCCCCGCACGTCGCGCACTCCCGTTCCGTACCGGCCCCACGGCGAGGAACAGGACCAGCGGCACGCACCACACCCAGTGGTGCGACCACGAGATCGGGCTGATCAGCAACGCCGTCACCGCGCAGGTCAGTGTGGCCCGCGCCCGTTCGCCCCGCAGTGCGGCGGCCACCGCCGCACAAAGCCCGAGAGAGGCCACGAGCACGGCGGCGGTGGCCCACCACGAGCCGGGTTCACCGGTGTGCAGGAGACGGGCGAGGACGCCGCCGAGGGACTGGTTGGCGGTGTCCTCGGTGTTGCCGACCCGGGCGGACTCGAAGATCTTCCGGGTCCAGAAGGAGAAGGAGTCCCGGGGCAGGAGGGCTGCCGAGGCGAGGGTGGCGGCAGAGAATGCGGCGACGGCGACGACTCCCTGCCGCAGCCAGGGGTTGCCGCGGTACGTACCGGCGCGGCGAGCCTTGGCCACGCCGGTGAGCAGCAGGAAGACGACGAACAGTCCCGGTGTCAGCTTCACCGCCGTGGCGAGGCCGATTCCCGCGCCCGCCCATCGGTGCCGGTCGTGCCGGGTGAGGTCCCACAGCACGGCGACCGCGACGGCGAGGTTGATCTGCCCGTACCGCAGGGTTGTCCAGACGGGCTCGCACCAGACTGCGGCGGACGCCACCCACAGAGTGACAGCGGGACTGTCGCGGCCGATCAATTTGAGGGAGAGATGCACCAGAGCGACCAGGAGGGCGAGATTGCCCGCTGTTGCGAAGGTGCGCATCGGGCCGCTGTCCAGCAGGGTCAACGGGGTGAACAGCAGGGCGGCGAAAGGCGGGTACGTCGTCGGGAGGTTCGCGGCGGTGACGCGCATCTCATAGAGGTCGCCGCCGGCGAGAACAGTTGCCCCCTCCGCGCGGTAGACGGTCAGGTCGATCATCGACACCTGTGCCAGACGCTGGGCGGCCCAGAACGCGGCGAAGGAGAGAAGGCAGACCGCACCTGCGAAGAGCATGGAACGAGGTGTGCGGTGGCTGCGGGCGGTGAGGGCCCGCCCGGTCTTGATTACGGTCACGAAGAGTGACGGTATCGTCACGGAAAGATTGGGGTCGAGGTGTGGGGATGTCGCCTGCAGGGAGCGCGGAAAGGGATTTGGTGATGCGGCGATTCTCCGTCTAAAGTTGGCGATGTCGCCGGGGGAAACCACGGGGAACGACGCGAAGTGCACAGCACGGGGCTATAGCTCAGTTGGTAGAGCGCCTGCATGGCATGCAGGAGGTCAGGAGTTCAATTCTCCTTAGCTCCACAGAAACAAGAAGCGGACCATCCGATCGGATGGTCCGTTTCTTTGTGTTGCCGTGCTCCCTCAACGGTGGCGCTTCCTCAACTGCGGCGCCGGTCAAGGGCCTTGCCCGCAACCGGCGCGGAGGGAGCGGCCGGGGGCTGTTCGATGCGCAGGGCGAGGGCGGGACAGCGACGTACCGCACGCTGGGCGCGGGGCCTCAGATGGAGCGGTACGGACGTGTCCGCGAGTGTCGGGTAGCCGTCGTGGCCGAGCCGGATCAGCTCGGGGACTACGTCCGCACACAGGCCGTGGCCCTGGCACAGGGTCCAGTCCACGGCGAGCTTCTCGCCGCTGGGGGCGGCGCGTTCGTAGCGGGCGGGGCCGTGTCGGTCGGGGCCGGGGAGGGGCAGTACGCCGGCCGTGGGGCGTCCGCAGCCGCCGCCCAGGATGTGGGCTGCCAGGTCGTCCGTGAAGGCGTTCAGGGTGGACAGCAGGAAGCGGACCGAGCCGTCGGGGTGCTTGCAGGCGCCCCGGCCCTTTGCCGCCTGCGCCACTTCGCGGAGGGCCTCCAGGGCTGCTTGGCCGCCGCCGTTCAGCACGTCGGACAGCCCGCCCGCGGCGGCGGGCAGTCCCAGCTTGCAGGGGCCGCACTGACCGGCGGTCTCGGCGGCGAGCCAGTTCGCGATGCGCAGCGACTCGCCCAGCGGACAGGTTTCTGGGCCGATCGGGAGCAGTGCGCCCGCGCCGAGCGTGCCGCCGAAGGAAGCCAGGGACGTGCGGGAGACGGCGGCGTCGTGCGCGGCGTACGCGTCGATCCAGCTGCCGTGGTAGCCGCCGGTCAGCACGCCCTGGGGGAACGGCGGAGCACCGGCCAACTGGAGGACGTAACCGAGCGGGACGCCGGAGGGCACCTCGACGACGAGTGGGCGCGCGACGGCGCCGGAGAGGGTCAGCAGGACGGTGCCGGGCTCGTCGGGGACGCCGGTGCGGGCGTAGCGGCGCGGGCCCAGGCGTGCGGCGACGGCGAGTTGGGCGTACGTCTCGGCGTTGGAGAGCAGCGTGGGGGCGCCGGCGACACCGGACTCGGCGGCGCGTTCGCGGCGGCCGGGAGGCAGGGCGGGCCCACCGTTCGCCGCGCGGATCACGGCGGAGGCCTCGCCGGAGACCATGCGCTCGGGGGTCCGGACG
The DNA here is from genome assembly GCF_040651475.1 of Streptomyces sp. NPDC048442. Classification (NCBI taxonomy): domain Bacteria; kingdom Bacillati; phylum Actinomycetota; class Actinomycetes; order Kitasatosporales; family Streptomycetaceae; genus Streptomyces; species Streptomyces sp. NPDC048442. The sequence continues at coordinate 271,267 of NZ_JBEZKB010000001.1, read as the reverse complement.
ATCCGGGCGCGGATACCGCGGTTGCGGATGCGCCGGTCGGTCAGGCCTCGTTCGGCGAACGCGTCCGTGACGGACGCTTCGGTGGAGTCACGGGTGACGGCGACGAGCAGGGTGCGTGCGCCGAGGGCTTCGGCGGCGAGCAGGGCGCCGTCCAGGACGAGGTGCGGGGCGCGGTTGATCAGCACGGTGTCCTTGCGGCACGCGGGCTCGCCCTCGCTCGAGTTGACGACGACCACGGGAGGGACGCCGCGGCGGTCGGCGGCCCTGGCCACCGCCCGTAACTTGCGGCCGAAAGGGAAGCCGGCGCCGCCCTTCCCGAGCAGGGAGACCTCTTCCGCGAGTGTGGCAAGGTGTTCGCCGGTGACGGGGGCCAGGGGGCCGTGGACCTTCAGATGGGTGCCGAGGTCGAGGCGGGCGGCGAGGTCGAAGCCGCTGGTGAGGTGGGGGAGGCCGACCGTGACCACGTGGGGGACGTCGGGCAGGGGGACGTTGCGGGCGTTCAACGGTGTCCTCCGGTGGGGGTGTGCGCGTGCCGGGGTGCGGGGGAGCCGGGGAACGGGGTGGGCAGGGGCTCATGCGACGGGGAATCGACCGGCCGGCGTGGCCGCGGTACGAGCGGGGCCTCGGCCTGCGAGAGCAGGGCGCCGTCGACGATGCTCCTCTTGAGGTGGGGCGGAAGCAGGCGCAGGGACAGTGCCGCCGCCACCGCTGCCAGGCACAGGGCGTACATCGTGACCACCCAGGCGTCGGCCGGGCGGCCGGTGAACAGGCCGTGCAGGAGGGCCGAGCACCAGGCGGGGTAGGCCAGCATGTGGAGCGCGCGCCAGCGGCCGGGTATCCGGCCCGGCGTCGCGAAGACGCTCCGCAGGGCGCCCGTCGTGGCAGCCACGATCATCAGGAGCCCGGCAAGCGAGCCGAACCCGACGAGCACGGACGTCCCCGAGAGCCCGCCCGCGAACGGCAGCAGGGCCGCGAGCAGCGACACGTGCCCGAGGACGGCCTTCACCGTGACGTGCAACAGGAGCAGGCCGAGGGAGGCGGCCGCGGTGGCCCGGTGCACCCCCTGCGCGACCAGCCGGTGCCGTGGCCGCAGCAGCAGCCGGTCGGTGGCGAGAAGCCCCCAGGCGACGGACGCGGTGAGCGAGACGAGGGTCAGGACACCGGTGGTGAAGTCGAGGGCCGCCCGGAGACCGTTGCCGCCGAGGAGGGCGAGCAGTGGCAGCAGGAGCAGCGCAGCCGCCGGCAGGGCGCGTGGCAGAGGGCGCCGAGGGGCGGCGGCCGCTTTGTGGCGCAGACGCGGGCGAGGAAGCAGAGGGTTCATGGCAAGGACTCCGGGGATTCGGGAATGTGGTCCCGTCGCGGGAGGCTAGACCGGGCGGTGCGGGGAGGGCGGGGGTTTGGTGGTTCCGCCGTGCGCGGGGCGTACGGACGGGTACGGTCCGCCCCGCGCTCTTCGTCCGTGCCCTTCACCCGCGAGTTCCGCCGGAGGCACTAGCTCGATGCGGCGCCCGCGACCCCTGCGGTACCCTGGCGCCATGCGTGCCGTACGCCTTCTGCTTAGTGAGCCGCGCTGATCAGTCCCGACCGGTGAAGAACCTGGTCGGCATCGGCGCGGCGTCCCCTCCTGTGCGAGGGGATTTTTCATTTCCGCAGGCAGAGATCCGTAGGCAGAGACGAAATCGATGGAGCTTCGAAAATCATGAGCGAGACGAATGCCGCTGCCGCTGCCGAGACGGCAGCCGCGCACCGCTACACGGCTGCCATGGCCGCCGACATCGAGGCACGCTGGCAGGACTTCTGGGACGCCGAGGGCACCTACGAGGCGCCGAACCCCGGCAACGGAGACCTGTCGGGCGACGCGGAGCTGGCCGCGAAGCCCAAGAAGTTCATCATGGACATGTTCCCGTACCCCTCCGGTGCGGGCCTGCACGTCGGCCACCCGCTGGGCTACATCGCCACTGACGTCTACGCCCGCCACCAGCGCATGACGGGCCACAACGTGCTGCACACGCTGGGCTTCGACGCGTTCGGCCTGCCCGCGGAGCAGTACGCCGTGCAGACCGGTACGCACCCGCGGATTTCCACCGAGGCCAACATGGCCAACATGAAGGACCAGCTGCGCCGGCTGGGCCTGGGGCACGACAAGCGCCGCTCGTTCGCGACGATCGACGCCGAGTACTACAAGTGGACGCAGTGGATCTTCGTCCAGATCTTCAACTCCTGGTACGACGCGGACGCGCAGAAGGCCCGCCCGATCGCGGAACTGGTCGCCCAGTTCGAGAGCGGTGAGCGCGAACTGTCCGACGGCCGTTCCTGGGCCGCTCTGGACGCCGCAGACCGCGCCGACGTACTGAGTGAGTACCGGCTGGCGTACGCTTCCGACGCGCCCGTGAACTGGTCGCCGGGGCTGGGCACCGTACTGGCCAACGAGGAAGTGACGGCGGACGGGCGTTCCGAGCGTGGCAACTTCCCCGTCTTCAAGGCCAAGCTGCGTCAGTGGAACATGCGCATCACCGCCTACTCCGACCGCCTGATCGACGACCTGGACGGCCTGGACTGGCCGGAGGCCATCAAGCTGCAGCAGCGCAATTGGATCGGCCGCAGCGAGGGCGCCCGCGTGGACTTCGCGGTCAACGGCGCCGCCGGCAAGAAGATCACTGTCTTCACCACCCGGCAGGACACCCTGTTCGGCGCGACGTACATGGTGCTGGCGCCCGAGCACGAGCTGCTCGCGGACATCGTCCCGGCCGCCTGGCCCGAGGGCACGCACGACGTGTGGACCGGCGGGCACGCCACTCCGGCCGAGGCCGTCGCCGCGTACCGCAAGCAGGCCGCCGCCAAGTCCGACGTGGAGCGGCAGGCCGACGCCAAGGAGAAGTCCGGCGTCTTCACCGGTGCGTATGCGACCAACCCGGTAAGTGGGGAGCGCGTCCCCGTTTTTATTGCCGACTACGTGCTGATGGGCTACGGAACCGGCGCGATCATGGCCGTTCCCGCGCACGACTCCCGCGACTTCGCCTTTGCGCGCGCCTTCGAGCTGCCGATGCGCTGCGTCGTCGAGCCGACGGACGGCCGCGGTGAGGACCCGGCCGAGTGGGACGACGCGTTCGCTTCGTACGACGGGAAGATCGTCAACTCCGCCGCCGCGGACACCGTCTCGCTGGACGGGCTGGGCGTCGTCGACGCGAAGATCCGCATGACCGAGTGGCTGGCCGAGAACGGCTGCGGCGAGGGCACGGTCAACTACCGGCTGCGCGACTGGCTGTTCAGCCGTCAGCGCTACTGGGGCGAGCCCTTCCCGATCGTCTACGACGAGGACGGCATCGCCCACTCGCTGCCCGAGTCGATGCTGCCGCTGGAACTGCCCGAGGTCGAGGACTACTCGCCGCGCACCTTCGACCCCGAGGACGCCGACGCGCAGCCCGAGACGCCGCTGTCGCGCAACCAGGACTGGGTCAACGTCACCCTGGACCTGGGTGACGGCCCCAAGAAGTACCGCCGCGAGACCAACACCATGCCCAACTGGGCCGGTTCCTGCTGGTACGAGCTGCGCTACCTGGACCCGCACAACAGCGAGAAGCTGGTCGACCCGGCCGTCGAGCAGTACTGGATGGGCCCGCGCGAGGGCATGCCGCACGGCGGCGTCGACCTGTACGTCGGCGGCGCGGAGCACGCGGTGCTGCACCTGCTGTACGCCCGCTTCTGGTCGAAGGTGCTGTTCGACCTGGGTCACGTCTCGTCGTCCGAGCCGTTCCACAAGCTGTACAACCAGGGCATGATTCAGGCCTTCGTCTACCGGGACGCACGCGGCATCGCGGTCCCGGCGGCCGAGGTCGAGGAACGCGACGGCGGTTTCTCCTACCAGGGCGAGAAGGTCAGCCGTGTCCTGGGCAAGATGGGCAAGTCCCTGAAGAACGCCGTCACGCCGGACGAGATCTCCGCCGAGTACGGTGCGGACACCCTGCGCCTCTATGAGATGGCGATGGGGCCGCTGGACGTGTCGCGTCCGTGGGACACCCGTGCGGTCGTCGGCCAGTACCGGCTGCTGCAGCGGCTGTGGCGCAACGTCGTCGACGAGACGACGGGCGACGTCACCGTCGTCGACGGCGAGCCGGACGAGGACACGCTGCGCGCCCTGCACAAGGCGATCGACGGTGTCGGCCAGGACATGGCCGGAATGCGTTTCAACACGGCCATCGCCAAGATCACTGAGCTGAACAACCACCTGACGAAGACGGGCGGCCCCGTGTCACGGTCGGTCGCCGAGCGGCTGGTGCTGCTGGTCGCCCCGCTGGCCCCGCACATCGCCGAGGAGCTGTGGCGCAAGCTGGGGCACACCGAGTCGGTCGTCCACCGGGACTTCCCGGTCGCGGACCCGGCGTACGTCGTGGACGAGACCGTGACCTGCGTCGTTCAGATCAAGGGCAAGGTCAAGGCGCGCCTGGAGATCTCCCCGTCGATCGGTGACGACGAGCTGGAGAAGCTGGCGCTGGCGGACCCCGCCGTCGTCGCGGCGCTGGGCGGCGCAGGCATCCGCAAGGTGATCGTGCGGGCGCCGAAGCTGGTCAATATCGTTCCGGCGTAGTCCCGAACCGCATGAGCGGGGCGGCTGTTCGGACTGGCTGAGGGCTTTCCCCTACGGGCAGGTTGGGGGTTCCGATGGAACCTCTGGCCTGCCTGTTCCGTTTACGGTGGAGGAGCACTCAACAGTTTCAGTCAGTGGAACATCCCATCAGTCCTACCGCGGAGGGGCGTCATGGAAGCTGTCGTCATCCTGATCATGGCGCTGCTCTTCTTCGCCTTCGTCGGATTGGGGGTGTATGTCACCGTGAAGGCGGTCGGAGCCGCCAGGCGCGGCGTGGACCGTACGATCACGCAGGCCAGGCGCACCGTCGAGGACACCACGCTGCGGGCGAAGAGCTACGGACAGGTGGGCATGGGCGGCGAGCTGGCACAGCTGCGCCTGTCGCTGCGCACCTCTATGAGGGCCACCCAGGAGGCACTGACCACGGGCGTCGCATCCGACGCCTCGCTGTCGGAGTCGATCGGCCTGTTCGAGCGGCTCAGCGAGTACGGCCACCAGCTGGACGACGAGCTGCGCCGGCTGGAGCGCGATCCGGACAAGGCACAGGCCGCCGAGCGGATCCCCGAGCTCCGCGAGCGTACGGAGCAGGTCGTGCAGTCGGCGGACTCGCTGCGCTGGGCGGCCAGGGACCGGGCACGGAAGTTCGCGGACGACGACCTGGCCTCGCTGAGCGAGCAGATCCGGATGGAGTCCGGCGCGCTGCGCCACTGGGCGGCAGTGGACCCCGACCCCGCCCGGCAGGACGGGACGGCCGCTGCCGGACCTTCGCAGACCTGGCCGGAGCCGGACGAGGGCACGGCAGGGCAGGGCAAATCCGCGGCCGGGGACTCCGCGGACGGCGAGAAGGCCTCCGGGCCACAGGCGATCACCGGCCGCGACCAGAGCCGGCAGCCCACCTACTCGTGGCAGAAGGCGCCCCGGCCCGAGAGCAGCACCTGATCCCTGCGGGTGCCGGTGGCCCGTTGAGAGGGGCCGGACTGCCGCGGGGCTTCGCCTGCGGGTAACCTCCCGCTCATGTCCCGCCATGTCGCGATCGTCACCGATTCAACGGCCTACCTGCCACACCGGACGATGGAGCGGCACGGCATCACCGCGGTGCCGCTGACCGTCGTCATCGGCGACCAGGCGCTCGAAGAGGGCACCGAGATCTCCGCTCGCTCGCTCGCCCAGGCCCTGCAGAAGCGCCGGTCGGTGACCACGTCCCGGCCGAGCCCCGAGATGTTCGCCGCGACGTACCGTGCGGCGGCGGAGGCGGGTGCCACCGGAATCGTCTCGCTGCACCTGCCGGCCGAGCTTTCCGGAACGTACGACGCGGCCGTCCTCGCGGCTCGCGAAGCGCCCGTGCCGGTACGGGTGGTGGACACCGGGATGGTCGCCATGGCGCTCGGCTTCTGCGCCCTTTCCGCGGCCGAGGCCGCCGAGGCGGGCGGCACGGTCGACGAGGCGGTGGCCGCGGCGGAGAAACGCGCCGAGGGCACCTCCGCGTACTTCTACGTCGACACCCTGGACTATCTGCGGCGCGGGGGCCGGATCGGTGCCGCGCAGGCGCTGCTGGGCTCGGCGCTCGCGGTCAAACCGCTCCTCGAACTCGTCGACGGGCGGATCGAGATGCTGGAGAAGGTGCGGACGGCGTCCCGGGCGATCGCCCGGCTGGAGGAGCTCGCGGTGGAGCGGGCCGGCGAGCGCCGCGTGGACGTCGCGGTGCACCACTTGGCCGCGCCCGACCGTGCCGAGACGCTCGCACAGCGGCTCAGGGAGCGGGTGCCGGGGCTGGCGGACCTGCACGTCAGCGAGGTCGGTGCGGTGATCGGGGCACACACGGGGCCCGGCCTGCTGGGGGCCGTGATCTCGGCGCGCTGAAGGGTTCCGTACCACCCGTACTCACCCGGGGGAGTGGCCGAGTTATCCACAACTGGTGGCTTTTCCACGGGAATTGACCATGATCAGCGGGATATGGGCGGCGTGCCTACCGTCAGGTGCATGGCTCTGCGATCACGAAACGAAACGTCAGGACCGGGCCGCACGCCCGGTCGTACCTCCTACTCCCTCTCCCGTGCGAGGCCGGAGCGCACAAGGCCATCCCGCACGAGGCTCTCCCGCCCGAGGTTCCACACCGTGCCGGGCGCCCGGCACGGCAGACGCGGGGCGGCCGCCACCGCTGCGGCAGCCGTGTCCAGGCGCCGTGCGGACGCGCTCTTCGCCCTGCCCGGCTCCCTGCCCGGCGCTCTGTCCAGGGTGCTGGCGCCTTCGCCCAGCGCCCCTTCGCCGACCGTCCCCTCGCCGACCGTCCCCTCGCCCACCGTCCTCTCGCCCTCTTCCTCTGCGGCTTCGGCCTCCGTGGCTTCTGCACGGTCCGTGACCGCCGTGGCTGCTCCGGCAGTTCCCGGGGCGTCCCCGGCCGCCGTGCGGCGGGGTGTGGGAGGGCTCCGGCGGGGTTGGGCCGCGGTGCGGGAGCGGATGCCGGTGTGGGTCCAGACGCGGTGCGGGATGGAGCCCCGAACGCTGGGGGCGCTCGCTGCCGTTCTGGTCGTGTCCGCGGGATTCGCCTTCCAGCACTTCTGGACCGGGCGTCCCGAGACCGTACGTGTTCCGGAAACGGTGGGAGTGGCGGGACCCGCGGCTCCCCTGCCGACGCCGCCCCGGGCGCAGCCGTCGCCCGGCCCTGCACCGGCTCGTGCTTCCGCCCCGGGAGCGGTGCAGGCGCCGCAAGCACCGGGCGGCTCGGTGGTCGTCGTCGACGTGAGCGGCAAGGTGCGGCACCCGGGTGTGCACCGGCTGCCCGCCGGATCGAGGGTCGCCGACGCCCTGAGGGTGGCCGGCGGCGTCAAGAGCGGTACGGACACCGACGGGCTCAACAGAGCCCGGGTACTGACCGACGGCGAACAGGTGGTGGTCGGCGGGCCCGCACCGCCTCCGCCGGACGCGGGCGCCGGCCCGGGGGCCGGAACGGGCGGCGTCCCGCAGACCGGGCCGGTCAGTCTCAACTCGGCGACCGTGGAACAGCTCGACACCCTGCCTGGCGTCGGCCCCGTCCTCGCCCGGCACATCGTCGACTACCGCACGCAGCACGGCGGGTTCCGCTCGGTGGAGGAGCTCCGCGAGGTCAACGGGATCGGTGACCGCCGCTTCACAGACCTCCAGAACCTCGTACGCCCGTGAACCGCCCCACCGGCTCCGACCGTCCCGCAGCGGCCGTACGACCCGAGGTGCACGCCGCATCCGGTCACCGGCTCGGGGACTCCGACCCGCGGCAGGAGGGCCCGGCCGACCTGAGGCTGCTGCCTCCGGCACTGGCGGCCTGGGCCGCCGCCGCACTGACGGTGGGCGGCCCCGCGGCCCCGGCAGTCGCTCTCCTCGCCCTCACCCTGACAGGAGCCCTGGCAGCGGTTCTCCTGGCCGCGCGGGGGACAGCCGAGCGGAGCGGCGGGCAGGGCGAAGACAGGACCAGTGGCGGGCAGGGCGAAGACAGGACCAGTGGTCAGGGCGAAGGCAGGGCCGGCGGGCGGAGCGGAGACCTGAGCAGCATGCAGGGCGGCGGGCGGTCCCTGCGGCTCACCGCCGTCGCGACCGCGCTCCTCTGCGCCGCCGCGGCGGCCGCCTCGGCCGCACTGCACTCGGCCGACCTGCACCGAGGCCCGGTGCCCGAACTGGCGCACCGGTACGCCACGGTGGGTGCCGAGCTGACGGTCACCGGCGACCCGCGGCAGACCAGGCCCCGGGTACGGGGCGACCGGACGGCGCCCCGTACCGTCGTACTGGACGCCGAGGTCACCCGGGTCACCGCCGTCGACGGCACGGTCACCGCCGTACGGACTCCGGTCCTCGTCCTCGCCCCGGTGCGTGGGCCCACCGCCCAGTGGCTGCGGCTGCTTCCCTCCACCCGGCTGTGGGTGCCCCGGGCACGGCTGGCGCCGCCATTGCCGGACGGCGACCGGATCGCTGCCGTGCTGCGCATTCCGGGCAATGGGCCCCCGGAGATCGCGGGCCCGCCAACCGCCGTGCAGCGCACGGCCGGTGGGCTCAGGGCAGGGTTGCGGGAAGCCACCGAAGGGCTGCCGACGGACGCGCGGGCGCTGCTGCCCGGACTGGTCGTCGGCGACACCTCCCGTATGGAACCGGACCTGCACGACGCCTTCGCGGCAACCGACCTGGTGCATTTGACGGCCGTCTCCGGCAGCAACCTCACCATCGTCCTGGCACTGCTGATCGGGCCGCCCGCCCTCGCCCTGCGCGCGGAGCGTCGGGGGCTCGCACCCAGGCTCGGCATCTCGCTGCGCACCACCGCACTGTTCGGCGGGGCACTCACTCTTGCCTTCGTGATTGTGTGCCGTCCGGAGCCCAGCGTGCTGCGGGCCGCCGCCTGCGGGCTGATCACCCTCCTCGCCATCGGCACCGGCCGGCGCAGGTCACTGGTCCCGGCGCTGGCCGCCGCCGTCCTACTCCTGGTGCTGTACGACCCGTGGCTGGCCCGGAGTTACGGATTCCTGCTCTCAGTGCTGGCCACCGGGGCGCTGCTCACCATCGGCCCGGTCTGGAGCGCCGGGCTGCAACGGCGCGGGGTGCCGCCCAGGATCGCCGAGGTGCTGGCGGCGGCGTCCGCGGCGCAGGCGGTGTGTGCTCCGGTGGTCGCGGTGATGGCGGCCCGGGTCAGTCTCGTGGCGATCCCCTGCAACCTCTTTGCGGAGCTGGCGATCGCCCCGGCCACCGTGCTCGGTTTCGCCGCCCTCGCGACGGCCCTCGTGGCGATGCCCGTCGCCGAACTGCTCGCCCGGGTCGCGGGGTGGCCCGCCGGGTGGATCGCCGGGGTCGCCAGGGCCGGGGCCGCGCTGCCAGGGGCGGAGATCGGCTGGCCGGGCGGCTGGTGGGGCGGGCTGCTGCTGGCAGTTCTGACCGTCGCTGTGGTGCTCGCCGTCCGCAGGGCTCCGCGCCACCCCTGGCTGAGTTCCGGCTGCGTTCTGCTCCTGCTGCTGGCGGTGGTGCGCCCGCCGCCGCTCACCGGGGTCCTCACCGGATGGCCGCCGCCGGACTGGAAGTTCGTCATGTGCGACGTCGGTCAGGGAGACGCGATGGTGCTCGCGGCGGGGGAGGAGGGGACGGCCGTGGTCGTCGACGCGGGCCCCGACCCCGTACTGGTCGACCGCTGTCTGCGCGAGCTCGGCGTCACGCGCGTACCGCTGGTCGTGCTCAGTCACTTCCATGCCGACCACGTGGCCGGGCTGCCCGGAGTGCTGCGCGGCCGGGCGGTCGGCGCGGTTCAGACGACGACGCTCCAGGAACCCCGGGACCAGGCTGCGTTCGTCCACCGGACGGCGGCCGGGGCCGGGGTGCCGGTGATCACCGTCCGGCCGGGGGAGCGGCGCCGGATCGGCCCGCTCGACTGGCAGGTGCTGTGGCCTCCGCCGCCCCTGCACTCGGTGCCCCGCGCGCCGAACGACGCGAGCATCACCCTGCTCGTACGGTACGGGAGCCCGGACGGGGCCCCGGAAGGGGGCACGGAGGGAGGTCTGGAGGGAGAACAGGACGGAGACCGGGGTCGGGGCATGGGCGGGAGCCTGACTCTGCTGCTGCCCGGCGACCTTGAACTGCCCGCCCAGCAGGCCCTGCTGAGGGCCGGGCCCGAGCTGCCGCCGGTGGACGTCCTCAAGGTCGCCCATCACGGGTCGGCCCGTCAGGACCCGGGGCTGCTCCGCCGGGTAGCACCCCGGCTGGCCCTTGTCCCGGTGGGCCGCGACAACCCGTACGGCCATCCCGCACCCGCGGCCCTGGCGGCGCTCACGTCCGGCGGCGCGGTGGTGCTGCGTACGGACAGGGACGGGCCGATCGCGGTGATCGGCTCGGAGGCCGGGCCGGCAGCGGTGCCACGGGGCAGATGAGTTCCAGCGGTGTCGACGGCCGGCGGATACAAGTAAGCGGAATGCTCAATTCAGACCTCTGGGGACAGGCGGGTCCATCTCCCCACCGAGCCCCTCGTTTGCCTCGAACACCCCATGAGTGATCGAATGCCTTTTCGTCAAAGGGTCGATGTCCCGACGGTTCGCCGTGTTTCGTCGCGTCCCTGCAGCAACGAATCGCACGGGGTGTGCACATCATGATCTCCCGCTGGCTCGGCCGACGTTCGACCTCCGGAAGCCACGCCAGACCACTCGCCGGACTCTCCGTCCCGGCCTCCGCAGGTGTCCTCAGCTGCCGGGTTCTCGACCCGGTCAACGAGCCCGTCCGGCAGGCCGAGTTCGTCGTCACCGACGCCGCAGGGCGCAAGATCGTCGGAGGTGAGACCGACCCGTACGGCTCCCTCTTCGCCGCTGTGCCGGCCGGCGACTACCGACTGGCCGTCACCGCCGAGGGCTTCACCCCCTACCGCGGCAGCGCCACCGTCACCGAGAGCGGCCACTCCGGCCTCGGGGACGTGACCCTCCAGATCGCCTCACCGCCCCCGCTCCCGGAGCCCGGCGAGTGGGAGATCGACCTCATGCACTCCCAGATCAGCTTCTCCGCACGGCACATCGGCCTCGCCCGTATCCGCGGCCGGTTCAACAGCTTCGCGGGCGCGGTCCGCATCGGCGAGCGCATGGAGAACTCCGCCATGCACGTCATCATCGACGCCGCGTCCATCGACACCAACGTCAAGATGCGCGACGACCACCTGCGGGGCAAGGACTTCTTCGACGTCGCGAACTACCCGACGATGGAGTTCTACAGCGACCGCTTCGTGCACCGCGGCGGCAGCCGCTGGGCGATCTCCGGCGCCCTCACCCTGCACGGCGTGAGCCGCACCGTCACGCTCGACAGCCAGTACCTCGGCATGGGCAACGGCATCCAGGGCGAGACCCGCGCGGCCGTCCACTCCAGCGCCGAACTGCACCGCGAGGACTTCACCCTCACCTGGCAGACGATGCTCGGGCACGGCATCGCCGCCGTCGGCTCGTCCATCGCCGTCGAGCTGGACATCCAGATCATCCCCAAAGGGCCGGCCGCCCCGGCCGCCTGAGCAGGCCTTTTAGGAGCCCTGGGCACCTATCGTGGGTGCCAGGTCGCCGGGCACCCCACCCCCGAGCGCCTCTCCTACGGGGCCTCCAGCCACCCCTCGTACTCCGCGGCCAGCGCGTCCAGTGCCGCGGAGTCCAGGCGCCCCTCCGGGTCCTCGACCACCACCAGCCACTGGGCGTCCTCGGCGTCGTCCTCGCCCGCCAGGGCGTCCCGTACGAGCTGGGGCTCCTGGGCCGTCCCGAACCGGTCGGGCAGCTCCTGGGCCACCTCCTCGGCGGCATCCCGGTCCGGCAGTACCAACACATGTCGCACATCGCTCACGTGGACATTGTCCGGTACTCGCCCGGTACGAACTCGGCGGGGCGGGCACTGTCAGTGGCCCGTGGGATGCTTGACCGCGATGGCCACCAGGAAGAATTCGACCGACGATCCGCTCGCCCCCGTCACCCTCGCCGTGGGGCAGGAGGACCTGCTGCTCGACCGCGCCGTGCGGCAGGTAGTGGCGGCGGCCCGCGCCGCCGACGCGGAGACCGACGTGCGCGACCTCACGCCCGACAAGCTGGAACCAGGCACCCTCGCCGAGCTGACCAGCCCCTCGCTCTTCTCCGAGCGCAAGGTCGTCGTCGTGCGCAACGCACAGGACCTCTCCGCCGACACGATCAAGGACGTCAAGGCGTACCTCGGCGCCCCCGCCGAAGAGATCACCCTCGTCCTGCTGCACGCGGGCGGCGCCAAGGGCAAGGGCCTCCTCGACGCGGCCCGCAAGGCCGGTGCCCGCGAGGTCGCCTGCCCCAAGACCACCAAGCCCGCCGAGCGGCTCTCGTTCGTACGGTCCGAGTTCCGCGCGCTGGGCCGGTCCGCCACGCCCGAGGCGGGCCAGGCGCTCGTCGACTCCATCGGCAGCGACCTGCGCGAGCTGGCCAGCGCCGTCTCGCAGCTCGTCTCGGACGTCGAGGGCACCATCGACGAGGCGATCGTCGGCCGGTACTACACGGGCCGCGCCGAAGCCTCCAGCTTCACCGTCGCCGACCGCGCGGTCGAGGGCCGGGCGGCCGAAGCGCTCGAAGCGCTGCGCTGGTCGTTGTCGACCGGCGTCGCTCCCGTCCTGATCACCAGTGCGCTCGCTCAGGCCGTACGCGCCATCGGCAAGCTCGCCTCCGCCCCGCGCGGCGCCCGCCCCGGGGACCTGGCCCGGGACCTCGGTATGCCGCCGTGGAAGATCGACCGGGTCCGCCAGCAGATGCGCGGCTGGTCGGCGGACGGCGTCGCACTCGCACTGCGCGCGGTCGCCGATGCCGACGCGGGCGTCAAGGGCGGCGGGGACGACCCGGAGTACGCCCTGGAGAAGGCGGTCGTCGCGGTGGCCCGCGCCGCTCGCGCACGGCCGTCCCGCTAGGCCTCCGGCCCGCTAGGCCTCCTTGCACAAGCAGCCCGCGCTTCGCCGTACGCAACCCGCCCTCGCTGCGTAAGGGAAACGCCGAAGGGAAACGCGAGGGGGAAACGCCGAAGGGAAGCGCGAGAGGGAAACGCCAGAACCCCGGTCCCGTCCTGGGGAAGGACGGAGACCGGGGTTCCGGTTCAAGCTGGTGGTCCACCGCGCCCGCGTGGCGAACGCGTTCGGTGCGCGGCGGGGGTGTCGGGTCAGGAGCGGTAGAGAGGGTCCGCTGAATCCTGGCGCCGACGATTCACTACAGGTACCTCAGAGTGATGCTCAGGCCTGCAGGGTGGCGACCTTGGCAGCCAGCGCCGACTTCTTGTTGGCGGCGGCGTTCTTGTGGATGACACCCTTGCTGGCGGCCTTGTCGAGCGCGCGGGAGGCGTCGCGAACGGCCAGCGTGGCCTTCTCGACGTCACCGGCGACGACGGCCTCGCGGGCCTTGCGCACGGCGGTCTTGACCGAGGACTTGACGGCCTTGTTGCGCAGGCGCGCCTTCTCGTTGGTCTTGTTCCGCTTGATCTGGGACTTGATGTTCGCCACGAAAGAGCCTTTACAGGTTCGGTTGGATCTCGATGTGCGTCCCGCCACCCGCAAGGGTCACGAGACACAGCTGCCCAGGCTACCAGTCGTCCGCCGACCGGCCCAAACCGGCCGCAGCCCCCCAGCCGTGGGACCATGGGAAGACTTCACAACTTCCGGACCGAGACGAGAACGACGCACGCGCGCGCCCGACGCACATCCGTGGCGCCCACCGTGTACGTCTTCTCAAGAATCAGGACCCTGCGTGCCCGCGACTCCTCTCCACGTGCCCGAGCCGAGCCGTACCGACCCGGCACTGCTCCGCAACTTCTGCATCATCGCGCACATCGACCACGGCAAGTCGACGCTTGCCGACCGGATGCTCCAGCTGACCGGTGTGGTCGACCCGCGGCAGATGCGTGCCCAGTACCTCGACCGCATGGACATCGAGCGCGAGCGCGGCATCACGATCAAGTCCCAGGCGGTACGGCTGCCCTGGGCGCCGGGCGAAGGCGAGGGCAAGGGCAAGACCCACGTCCTCAACATGATCGACACCCCGGGCCACGTGGACTTCACCTACGAGGTCTCCCGCTCGCTGGCGGCCTGCGAGGGCACGGTCCTGCTGGTCGACGCGGCACAGGGCATCGAGGCGCAGACTCTCGCCAACCTCTACCTGGCGATGGAGAACGACCTCGCGATCGTCCCCGTCCTCAACAAGATCGACCTGCCGGCCGCCCAGCCGGAGAAGTTCTCCGAGGAGCTGGCCAACCTCATCGGCTGCCAGCCCGAGGATGTTCTGAAGGTCTCCGCGAAGACCGGTGTCGGCGTGGACGCGCTGCTCGACCGCGTCGTGCGCGACGTGCCGGCCCCGGTCGGCGTCAAGGACGCGCCCGCCCGCGCGATGATCTTCGACTCGGTCTACGACTCCTACCGCGGCGTCGTGACGTACGTACGAGTGGTCGACGGCCAGCTCAACAAGCGCGAGCGCATCAAGATGATGTCGACCGGCGCCACCCACGAACTGCTGGAGATCGGCGTCTCGTCGCCCGAGATGACGTCCTCCGACGGTCTCGGTGTCGGCGAGGTCGGCTACATCATCACCGGTGTGAAGGACGTCCGGCAGTCCAAGGTCGGCGACACCATCACCTCCCTGAACAAGGGGGCAACGGAGGCGCTGGGCGGCTACAAGGACCCGAAGCCGATGGTCTTCTCGGGCCTGTATCCGGTGGACGGCTCCGAGTACCCGGACCTGCGCGAGGCCCTCGACAAGCTCCAGCTCAACGACGCCGCGCTGGTGTACGAGCCGGAGACCTCGGCGGCGCTGGGCTTCGGCTTCCGCGTCGGCTTCCTCGGCCTGCTGCACCTCGACGTGATCCGTGAGCGCCTGGAGCGCGAGTTCGGCCTCGACCTCATCGCGACCGCGCCCAACGTGGTCTACCGCGTGGTCATGGAGGACGGCTCCGAGCACATCGTGACCAACCCGAGCGAATTCCCCGAGGGCAAGATCTCGGACGTCTTCGAGCCGGTCGTACGGGCCACGATCCTCGCCCCCAGCGAGTTCATCGGCGCGATCATGGAGCTCTGCCAGACCCGTCGCGGCACGCTCCTGGGCATGGACTACCTCTCCGAGGACCGTGTCGAGATCCGCTACACGCTGCCGCTCGCAGAAATTGTCTTCGACTTCTTCGACCAGCTGAAGTCCAAGACCCGCGGCTATGCCTCCCTCGACTACGAGCCCACCGGCGAGCAGTCCGCAGCACTGGTCAAGGTCGACATCCTGCTGCACGGCGACAGGGTCGACGCCTTCTCCGCCGTCACGCACAAGGACGCGGCGTACGCGTACGGGGTGCGCCTCGTGGCCAAGTTGCGCGAGCTCATTCCGCGGCAGGCCTTCGAGATCCCCATCCAGGCCGCCATCGGCTCCCGGGTCATCTCCCGCGAGACGATCCGCGCCATCCGCAAGGACGTCCTCGCCAAGTGCTACGGCGGCGACATTTCCCGCAAGCGCAAGCTCCTGGAGAAGCAGAAGGAGGGCAAGAAGCGGATGAAGATGGTCGGCAGCGTCGAGGTTCCGCAGGAAGCCTTCATCGCGGTCCTCTCCAGCGACGAATCCAGCAGCAAGAAGAAGTAGCCGGGCAGAAGCAGCCGGGGCGCCTGAACCACCGGCAGCCGAGTACGGGCCCGTCGCACCTCGGTGCGGCGGGCCCGTTTCGTTGTACGGAAGTCCGTGCGGCCCGTGTACGGAAAGTCCGTGCGGCCGTGTCCGGAGCCCGTGCGGCCTGTTGTACCGCTCGGTAGGAGTGCCCGGGACCACCTGGCGGCCACGGTCAGGTCCGTTATGAAAAGGAGGGCCCGGGAGCTCTTACGCACCAGGCCCCGGCGCTCTACTCTGATCACTGATCGTTTGTTACTCGCCAGTTAAATACCAGCCAGTCGCGCAGCAATGCCGTGGGCCCGGAGGACGTCGTGAGCGACACACAGACCATGATCGAGAACCGGCCGCCGTCCGTCGCGGCCCTCTTCATCGAGCGCGTGGCCGCCACGCCGGACGGGGAGGCCTACCGGTATCCGGTGCCACCGTCCAGTGGACAGGGGCCCGACGAATGGCGCTCGTTGAGCTGGGGGCAGGCCGCCAAGCGGGTGTACTCGATCGGCGCCGGCCTCGTCGAACTCGGCGTGCAGCCCGAGGAGCGGGTCGCGCTCGCCTCGAACACCAGGGTCGAGTGGATCCTCGCGGACCTCGGTGTGATGTGTGCGGGTGCCGCCACCACCACGATCTATCCCTCGACCAACGCCGAGGAGTCGGCGTACATCCTCTCCGACTCCGAGAGCCGCGTACTGATCGCCGAGGACGCCGACCAGCTCGCCAAGGCCCGCGAGAAGCGCGCCGAGCTGCCGAACCTCGCCCACGTCGTGGTCGTCAACGCCGAGGACGCCAAGCCCGCCGACGGCGACCCCGAGGGCTGGGTGCTCTCGCTCGCCGACCTGGAGGCACGCGGAGCGGCGTACCTGGAGAAGAACCCGGACGCGGTCAAGGAGCGTGTCGCGGCGATCACCTCCGACCAGCTCGCCACGCTCATCTACACCTCCGGCACCACCGGCCGCCCCAAGGGTGTACGGCTGCCGCACGACTGCTGGTCGTACATGGCGAAGGCGACCGTCGCGACCGGGCTGATCACCAAGGACGACCTGCAGTACCTGTGGCTGCCGCTGGCGCACGTCTTCGGCAAGGTGCTCACCTCCGGACAGATCGAGGTCGGGCACGTCACCGCCGTCGACGGCCGCATCGACAAGATCATTGAGAATCTGCCGGTCGTGCAGCCGACGTACATGGCCGCCGTACCGCGCATCTTCGAGAAGGTTTACAACGGCGTCGCCGCAAAGGCACGGGCCGGTGGCGGAGCCAAGTACAAGATCTTCCTGTGGGCGGCGGGCATCGGCCGCGAGTACGCGAAGGTGACGCAGGACAACTTCCGGCGCACCGGGCAGGCGACAGCACCCTTCGCGCTGAACGCCAAGCACAAGGTCGCGGACGCGCTGGTCTTCTCGAAGATCCGTGAGGCGTTCGGCGGGCGGCTGCGGGCGTGCGTGTCGGGTTCGGCCGCGCTCGCCCCCGACATCGGCTACTTCTTCGCAGGCGCCGGGATCCACATCCTGGAGGGGTACGGGCTGACCGAGTCCAGCGCCGCCAGCTTCGTCAACCCCGGTGAGGCGTACCGCACCGGCACCGTCGGCAAGCCGCTCCCCGGCACCGAGGTCCGTATCGCGGAGGACGGCGAGATCCTGCTGCGCGGCCCCGGCATCATGCAGGGCTACCACGGGCTGCCGGAGAAGACCGCCGAAGTCCTGGAGCCCGACGGCTGGTTCCACACCGGCGACATCGGGGAACTGTCGGCGGACGGGTACCTGAAGATCACCGACCGCAAGAAGGACATCATCAAGACGTCCGGCGGCAAGTATGTCTCGCCCGCCGAGACCGAGGGGCAGTTCAAGGCGGTCTGTCCGTACGTGTCGAACATCCTGGTGCACGGCGCCGACCGGAACTTCTGCACGGCGCTGATCTCCCTCGACGAGCCGACGATCCTCGGCTGGGCGAAGGAGCAGGGCCTGCGGGCGACGACGTACGCGGAGGTGGTCGCCGCGCCGGAGACCCAGGCCCTCATAGAGGGTTACGTCAAGGAGCTCAACGAGGGCCTGCAGCGCTGGCAGACCATCAAGAAGTTCCGGCTGCTGCCCCGCGACCTGGATGTCGAGAACGGTGAGCTCACGCCCAGCCTGAAGCTGAAGCGGCCGGTCGTCGAGCGGGAGTACAAGCACCTGATCGACGAGATGTACGCGGGGAGCCGGGAGGCCTGATCCGGCTCTTTGGAACGTGTGGGACGCGTCGCGGTCAGCTGCCCTGGCCGCGGCGCATTTCCGTGAGGGTCTCCTTCATCCGGGCCACCTGGCCCCGCAGTTGCGACGCGTCGCCCGGACGGCCCTGGGCGACGCACCCCTCGATCTCCGACAACTGCTCGGCGAGCCCGAACTGCTGCCGCTCCTGCTCCAGCATCCGCTCCAGCTGGCGGTTCTTGCGGTGCAGTTCGAGGAAGACATTCACTTTTGCGCGCAGCACCCACGGGTCGAACGGCTTGGTCAGGAAGTCGGCGGCGGCGAACTTCTGCCGCAGCAGCGCCTTCATCGCCTCCTCGCCCGAACGGGCCCGTACCAACGGTTCGTTCAGCGGGCCCAGAACGGCCTCCAGTGCGATGAGGTTGTCCTCCATGTCGTCCAACCAGCAGGATGCTGGCGCAATCGCTCTGCGGTGCCTCAGCGGTCATCGTCTACTGCCTCACAGCGTCGGTGGTGGGCCGGCGGGCTCACTACGAGTCGTCGGCCTGCCCCGGGACCACGGGGGCAGCCGGTGCCACCGGAGCGTCCGGGACGGTGAAACCTGCCGACGCGCATCCCGGCTGTCCCCTGGGCGCGGCCGCCCAGCTGACCGACCGTGCCGACTTCGCGGGCGACGCGGGTGACTTCGTAGGCGAAGGCGGAGAGCTGGTCGACCATCGTGTTGACCGCCCGGCCCGGCCGGCGCAGGTCGCCGTGCAGCTGCCGGTTTCCGTCGTGCAGGTCGACCCGCTGGGTGAGGTCGCCGCCCGCGACCGCGTCCAGCACGCGCGTGGCGTTGACGGCGGGCACCACGAGGGCGTCGAGCAGGGCGTTCGTACTGTTGATGTGGGAGGCCCAGCGGCCCTGGCCGGGGCTCACCGCGAGGCGCTCGTCGAGCCTGCCGTGCCGTACGACCTCCCGGCGCACACGGGCGAGTTCGGCCCCGTAGTGCTCCTTGCGGTGGGCGATCTGGTGGAAGGCCGCGGTCGGTTCGGCCGGGGTCCCCTCCTGTGCCGCCGGCAGCCGGACCCGGAAGTCCCCGTCCCGCAGCGCGGTCGTCGCGGCGAGGAGAGGGCGCAGTTCGGAGGCGTGCACCCACCCCTCGCCGGGGTGCGAAGTGGTGCGATCTTCGTTCATCGGGGCCCACTTCGGTGACTCGGTGCTTATGGGCGGGCCCAGTCTGTCACCCTGTGGTTGTCGTAAGCGGCGCATTGCGAGAACCGACCAGGAGCCGCACTGTGGCATCCATTCCGACGCAGCGGGCCAACGGCGCCCGTGCGAGAAATCCGTGGGCCGGGAGGTGCGAGATCCAGTCCGAGGCCCGCACCAGCCTGCCCGGGAACCCGCTCGCGCCGTCCGCCGCGCGGAAGTTCCTGCGGGCTGCCGTCGCGGACTGGTCCGGTACGCCCCTGCTGCCCGCCGACGAGGGCTTCGCCTCCCGTCTCGCCGACGACGCGGCCCTGGTCGTCAACGAACTCGTCACCAATGCCGTCGTGCACGCGGGCACCACCGTCGAACTCCTGTGCCGCATCGAGCCCCCGGGCGCCACCAGCGAAACCGCCGCCCTCGTCATCGAGGTCTCCGACCACCACCCCTCCCGGGTCGTACGCAACGAACCGCAGCGCTACGAGAGGGCCGACGCCCCCGAGTACGGGCGCGGCCTCCACCTCGTCGCCGGACTCGCCGAAAGCTGGGGCGTCACCTACCGCACCGGCCTCAAGACAGTCTGGGCGGCGCTCCCGCTGGACGGCTGGCAGCCCGCCGCGGCCGACAGTCCCGCGCTCACCCCCACCGTCCTCGCCGCCCACCAGGAGTTCCAGCGCGGGCTGCGGGTGGCCGAGATCCTCGCCCCGCTGCCGCGCAGGCAGCTGCGCGGCGAGGACCAGGACTGGATCAACCGGGGTGCGCTGTCGTTCCTCGCCGAGGCCTCCGACCTGCTGGCCGGGCAGTTCGACCAGGACATGGTGGTGGCGCTCGCCGCGCAGCTGCTGGTGCCCCGGCTCGCCGACTGGTGCGCCGTGTGGCTCGACCCGGAGGGCGGCGGCCCGGGGGCGCAACCGCGGCTCGCCCGCGTCTGGCACGCGCGCGAGGCATGCGTGGAGGAACTGCGCGCCCTGCTGGAGAAGGAGCCGCCGCGGCTGCCCGAATCCGCCCGCGGCGGCCCCGTGGCGCTGCCCTGGCCGGGCACCGGGGCGACCTTCGGCGGGGCCGGTGCGGTGCTCGCCTGCCAGATGGTGGTGGGCGGGCGCAGGGTCGGCATCCTGATGCTCGGGAGGGCCGGCATGCCGCGCATTCCCGACGAGGTGACCGGGCTCATCGAGGACTTCGTACGCAGGGTGGCGCTCGCCGTGGGCGCCGCCCGCCGGTACACCCAGCAGGCCACCATCTCCAGTGTCCTGCAGCGGGCCCTGCTGCCCAGCCAGGTTGCCGAGATCCCAGGCCTGACCAGCGCCCTCGTCTACCAGCCGCGGGGCGAGGGGCTGGCCGGCGGCGACTTCTACGACATCTTCCACGCGTCGGACGGCCGCTGGTGCTTCGCCCTGGGCGACGTACAGGGCAACGGACCGGAGGCCGCCGTCGTCACCGGGCTGGTGCGGCCGTGGCTGCGGCTGCTCGCACGCGAGGGCTACCAGGTGTCGGGGGTCCTGGACCGGCTCAACCGGCTGCTGCTCGACGATGCGACGGAGTCCGCGGACGCGGCGGCGCGGCTGGTCGCCGCCGCGGGCGGCCAGGACCTCCCGGACGGACCGCAGGCACGTTTCCTGTCGATGCTGTACGGAGAGCTGGAGCCGCTCCCGGAGGCGGACGGCGGCGGGGTGCGATGCACGGTTTCCAGCGCCGGGCACCCGCTGCCGCTGGTGCTGCGGCCCGACGGGGAGGTGCGGGCGGCGGGCCGGCCGGGGGTGCTGCTCGGGGTGCTGGACGACGCGGCGTACGAGAGTGAAACGTTCGTGCTGGCGTCGGGGGAGGTGCTGCTGAGCGTGACGGACGGGGTGACGGAGCGGCGGTGCGGGCAGGTGCTGTTCGATGACGGGGAGGGGCTGGCGGCGGAGCTGGCGGGGTGTGCGGGGCTGTCGGCGCAGGGGGTGGCGGAGCGGATCACCAGGGCGGTGCACGGGTTCGCGGAGGATCCGCCGGACGACGACGTGGCGCTGCTGGTGCTGCGGGCGGAGTAGGGCGGCGGCGGTGCCGGGTTCCCGTAGGGCGGACAGCGGCGGCGGTATCGGGTTCCCGGAGGGCGGACAATGGGGGCATGCCTTCTGTACTGCCTGATGGTGAGCCCATGCCCGAGGACGGGGCGCTGCCTCTTGATGCGCTGCGGGGGGCGGGGGAGCGGCCGCTCGGGTTCTATCTGCACGTGCCGTACTGCGCGACCCGGTGCGGGTACTGCGACTTCAATACGTATACGGCGACCGAGCTGCGGGGGTCGGGCGGAGCGCTTGCTTCGCGCGACAACTACGCGGCGACGCTGGTGGAGGAAGTGCGCCTCGCGCGCAAGGTGCTGGGCGACGACCCGCGGCCGGTGCGGACCGTCTTCGTGGGCGGCGGGACGCCCACCCTGCTGCCCGCCGCCGATCTCGTACGGATGTTGGGGGCGGTGCGCGAGGAGTTCGGGCTCGCGGACGACTGCGAGGTCACGACGGAGGCCAATCCCGAGTCGGTGAATCCGGCGTACCTGGCGGAGCTGCGCGAGGGCGGCTTCAACCGGGTGTCGTTCGGGATGCAGAGCGCCAAGCAGCACGTGCTGAAGATCCTGGACCGTACGCACACCCCGGGGCGCCCGGAGGCGTGTGTCGCGGAGGCGCGGGCGGCCGGCTTCGACCATGTGAACCTGGACCTGATCTACGGCACCCCGGGGGAGTCCGACGCCGACTGGCAGGCGTCCCTCGACGCGGCCATCGGGGCGGGCCCCGACCATGTGAGTGCGTACGCGCTGATCGTCGAGGAGGGCACCCAGCTCGCCCGGCGGATCCGGCGCGGCGAGGTCCCGATGACGGACGACGACGTGCACGCGGACCGCTACCTGATGACGGAGGAGGCGCTCTCGAAGGCCGGTTTCTCCTGGTACGAGGTGTCCAACTGGGCGACCTCCGAGGCCGGCCGGTGCCTGCACAACGAGCTGTACTGGCGTGGCGCCGACTGGTGGGGCGCCGGGCCCGGTGCGCACAGCCACGTCGGCGGTGTGCGCTGGTGGAACGTCAAGCATCCCGGTGCCTACGCACAGGCGCTGGGCGAGGGGCGGTCCCCCGGGGCCGGGCGCGAGGTGCTGCTCGACGAGGACCGCAGGGTCGAGCGGATCCTGCTGGAGCTGCGGCTCGTCGAGGGCTGCGAGCTGTCGCTGCTGAAGCCCGCCGGGCTGGCTGCCGCGGAGAAGGCGGTAAGGGGCGGCCTCTTGGAGGACGGTCCTTACGCCGAGGGCCGCGCGGTGCTCACCCTGCGCGGCCGGCTGCTCGCGGACGCGGTGGTGCGGGACCTGGTGGACTGAGGACCGCGCGCAGCCACCGGGCGGCCGCGCGCAGCGACCCGGGCGGCCGGTGGCTGAGACCCGAGCGACCGGTGGCTGCGACCCGGGCGGCCGGGCGGGGCGACCGGGCGGAAACGCTGCCATGCTGCGGGCACCGCTTCCGGTCAGCCCTGCGGCACGTCGCCGACCGTCACGTGGTCGATGAGCCGCTCCACCGCGCCGAGCAGGGACGGTTCCAGGTCCCTGTACGTGCTCACCCGCGCCAGGATGTGCTGCCAGGCGGCGCCCGTGTTGTCCGGCCAGCCGAGCGCCCGGCACACGCCCGTCTTCCAGTCCTGGCCGCGGGGGACCCGAGGCCAGCCGGGGATGCCGACGGAGGACGGCTTCACGGCCTCCCACACGTCGATGTAGGGGTGCCCGACGATCAGGACGTGGGCGTCCGTCACCCGGGCGGCGATGCGGGACTCCTTCGAGCCCGGCACCAGGTGGTCGACCAGGACGCCGAGTTTCGCGTCCGGCCCCGGGGCGAACTCGGCAACGATCGCCGGCAGGTCGTCGATGCCCTCCAGGTATTCGACGACGACGCCCTCGATGCGCAGGTCGTCGCCCCAGACGCGTTCCACCAGTTCCGCGTCGTGCCGCCCCTCCACATAGATGCGGCCCGCCCGCGCCACGCGCGCCCGCGCGTGGGTGACGGCGACCGACCCGGAAGCGGTACGGGCGGGGCGCATGGGGGAGGCACCCGAGGGCGGCCGTACCAGCGTCACCGGCGCACCCTCATAGAGGAAGCCGGCCGCAGTCATCGGGAACACCCGGTGCTTGCCGAAGCGGTCCTCCAGGGTGACCGTCGGGCCCTCGGCCGTCTTCTCGGTGCGGATCACCGCACCGCAGAAGCCCGTCGACACCTCCTCCACCACCAGGTCGTACTCGGCGGGGAGTTCGGGGGCGGGCGTCGACTTCTTCCAGGGCGGGGTGAAGTCGGGGCTGTAGCTGCGCATGCGTCAGACGCTACGACACGTGCCCGAGGGGCAGCCAGGAGGCCTTGAAACGGCGTGCCAGCGCGTCGCGTTGGGCCCTGACGAACGCCGCGTCCACCGCCGCACCGTGCCCCGGCACGTACACGGCGTCCTCGCCGCCCAGGGAGAGGAGCCGGTCCAGCGCCTCGGGCCACCGTCCGGCGACCGCGTCGGGGCCCGCCTGCGGCTCCCCGGACTCCTCCACCAGGTCCCCGCAGAAGACGACCTCGGGGCCGCCCTCCAGGCCCGGTACGAGGGCCACCAGGTCGTGGCCGCTGTGCGCGGGTCCCAGGTTGGCGAACAGGACGCTGCGCCCGCCGCCCAGGTCGAGGGTGCGCTCGCTGGAGACCAGGTGGTGCGGGGCGGCCAGCAGCTCCGCGGCCTCGGCGGCGGTGTGCGGATCCACCCCTTGACGTACCGCGTCGGTGGCGATCGACTCCCGCTGCGAGACGAGCAGCGTGTCCATGCCGGCCGCGGCGAACACCTCGACGCCCGCGAAGACGCCCGCCCCCAGCACATGGTCGAAGTGGGGGTGGCTGAGCGCGAGATGCGTCACTCTGCGGCCGAGCAGCGACTGGGCCTGAAGCCGGATCCCGGCGCCCTCGCGCAGCGAGGACCCGGTGTCGTACAGGAGCGCGCCCCGGGCGCCGCAGACCAGGCCGACCGTCGCGTCCCAGCCAGGCAGCCGTCGCCTGCCGACGCCCGGAGCGAGTTGTTCCCAGCCGGCCTCTTCCCATCGCATCTCCATACCGTGACGCTAGCGTGAGCTGCCGCCCTTGCCCGGTCGGCACCCCGCCGCCGTACACTGGCCCGGACAATCGCTGGCACTCGCGCACGGGGAGTGCCAGGCAGGGCGGCGGGGCACCAGCCCCGTACGCCCGATCTGCACCAGGGAACATCAAGGCTTGGAGGTGTGCGCGATGCTCAGTGAACGCAGACTTGAAGTGCTGCGCGCCATCGTCCAGGACTATGTCGGCACGGAGGAGCCCGTCGGCTCCAAGGCGCTCACCGAGCGGCACCAGCTCGGCGTCTCCCCGGCCACCGTCCGCAACGACATGGCGGCCCTGGAGGACGAGGGGTTCATCGCCCAGCCGCACACCAGTGCCGGGCGCATCCCCACGGACAAGGGCTATCGGCTGTTCGTCGACCGGCTGGCGGGGGTCAAGCCCCTGTCCACGCCGGAGCGGCGGGCGATCCAGAGCTTCCTGGACGCGTCGCTCGACCTCGACGACGTCGTCGCCCGTACGGTGCGGCTGCTCGCGCAGCTGACCCGGCAGGTGGCCGTCGTCCAGTACCCGTCGCTGACGCGTTCCACGGTGCGGCACGTGGAGCTCCTGTCGTTGGCGCCCGCCCGGCTGATGCTGGTGCTGATCACCGACACAGGACGGGTCGAGCAGCGGATGATCGACTGCCCGGCGCCGTTCGGCGAGATGTCCCTGGCGGATCTGCGGGCGCGGCTCAACAGCCGGGTCGTGGGCCGCAGGTTCGCCGATGTTCCGCAGTTGGTGCAGGAACTTCCCGAGTCGTTCGATCCGGAGGACAGGGGAACCGTTTCGACGGTTCTCGCGACTCTTCTGGAGACGCTCGTGGAAGAGACCGAGGAACGGCTGATGATCGGCGGCACCGCCAATCTCACCCGCTTCGGCCACGACTTCCCGCTCACCATCCGCCCCGTACTGGAGGCGCTGGAGGAGCAGGTCGTTCTGCTGAAGCTGCTCGGAGAGGCCACGGAGTCCGGCATGACCGTACGTATCGGTCATGAGAATGCTCACGAGGGACTCAGTTCTACGTCCGTGGTCGCAGTCGGCTACGGTTCGGGCGACGAGGCAGTCGCCAAGCTAGGCGTGGTCGGACCGACCCGCATGGACTACCCCGGAACGATGGGAGCGGTACGCGCAGTGGCACGTTACGTCGGACAGATCCTGGCGGAGTCGTAAGTGGCCACGGACTACTACGCCGTACTCGGCGTGCGCCGCGACGCTTCCCAGGACGAAATCAAGAAGGCGTTCAGGCGTCTTGCGCGTGAGCTTCACCCGGATGTGAATCCGGACCCGAAGACTCAGGAGCGCTTCAAGGAGATCAACGCCGCCTACGAGGTGTTGTCGGACCCGCAGAAGAAGCAGGTCTACGACCTCGGCGGCGACCCGCTGTCGGCCTCCGGCGGAGGCGGTGCGGGCGGCTTCGGCCAGGGTGGTTTCGGAAACTTCTCCGACATCATGGACGCCTTCTTCGGTACGGCGTCCCAGCGCGGCCCGCGGTCGCGCACCCGCCGCGGCCAGGACGCCATGATCCGGCTGGAGATCGACCTCAATGAGGCGGCCTTCGGCACCACCAAGGAGATCCAGGTCGACACCGCTGTGGTGTGCACGACCTGCAGTGGCGAGGGCGCTGCCCCCGGCACCTCCGCGCAGACCTGTGACATGTGTCGCGGCCGCGGTGAGGTCTCGCAGGTCACCCGGTCGTTCCTCGGCCAGGTCATGACCTCGCGGCCCTGCCCGCAGTGCCAGGGCTTCGGCACGGTCGTGCCGACGCCGTGCCCGGAGTGCGCCGGCGACGGCCGCGTCCGGTCGCGTCGCACGCTCACGGTGAAGATCCCGGCCGGTGTCGACAACGGCACCCGCATCCAGCTCGCGGGCGAGGGCGAGGTCGGCCCCGGCGGCGGCCCCGCCGGCGACCTCTATGTGGAGATCCACGAGCTGCCGCACCAGACCTTCCAGCGGCGCGGCGACGATCTGCACTGCACGGTGACCATCCCGATGACGGCGGGCGCGCTCGGCACCAAGGTGCCGCTGGAGACGCTCGACGGGGTCGAGGAGATCGACATCCGGCCCGGTACGCAGTCGGGCCAGTCGGTGCCGCTGCACGGGCGCGGTGTGACGCACCTGCGCGGTGGCGGTCGCGGTGACCTGATCGTGCACGTCGAGGTGCTGACGCCGTCGAAGCTGGACCCGCAGCAGGAGGACCTGCTGCGTCAGCTGGCGAAGCTGCGCGGCGAGGAGCGGCCCACGGGGCAGTTCCAGCCGGGGCAGCAGGGGTTGTTCTCGCGGTTGAAGGACG